>NZ_JBHVPB010000003.1:0-237782 GCF_042887565.1 Paenibacillus sp. NPDC057934 | reverse complement strand
TGGCGACGGTGTTACCGTCGGTGTCGGCGTTGGTGTTGCAGAAGGCGTTGGCTTTTTATTCTTGACCTCAATCGTTGTCGAAGAACTAAGGGTAACTTCGCGCTCCTTTGAATCCAGCAGATATCCCGTTGGCGCTGCCGATTCAACAAGCACGTATTTGCCCTGCCACAGATTTTTAAATTCTGCAATGCCGTCATTGCCTGTAGTCAATGTCTTGACGAGTGCACGATCTGTACCAGTTATGCGGTACAGATTAAATGTCGCTCCGCTAAGTACAACTCCAGAATCGGCTTCATCCACCTTTTTCACTGTCAGCGTCTTTCTTGTTCCATCCCCTGTACCGGAACCGCTGGAGACTCCAACAATAATGTCCTTGGAGGTGTTTTTGGTGACTACCTTTACATTTTCACCTTCGAAATAAACTGCATTGCTCACAGTATCTTTGTCATTCGCGACGATAAGGGATTGATATTCAAGGATATACGCCTTTTCGATATCTTTTAGAAAGCTTAAAACAAACTGCTGCTTTCCTGTATTATCATTGGTCGTAAAACTCAGTGAATAATCCGTACCCTTGACTGCTTTAACATCCTTGGTTACAACGCCATCAGCAGCTACTGTTGTTTTGTAGAGATTGAAAGAATCCTCAACCAGAATTTGGTTTGCGCTTGGATCATCCGTAACCTTAGCTCCCTTGATAAAAGACTGGTTGCGGTTGATATTAATTGTCCAGTTAATTTTGCCCCCAGCCTGCTGACCACTTTTCTCTACATACTCCCCACTACTTGGAACAGTAAGGGAGGCAGTCAGGTCCTTGGATTCCTCCTTAGTTCCATCTAGAAGTTTGGCAGTGTTGTTAAAAGTGGTCTCAACCAGTTGCTTGTTGAGCGTGGTCTTAAACACGATGTAGTAAGGCGAATTGATCGATTGTTTGAATTTCACCTTCAGCGGATTGCCTTCAGTTACAACGTATTTGCTACTGTCTACACTGGTGTCTTTACTTGGATCTCCATTGTCCGCGATCTTCATGTTCAATACTTTTACAGACTCAGGAACCAGAGATTGCCCGTCCCCAAGAGGAAGGTTATCCACGACCTCGGCGTTCGCAAGCGTCTTGCTGTTGTAGTTCACCCCGATAGTCCAGGTGATTTCCTTGGTCACCGCATTATACTCACCATACTTGAATCCATTGTTCTTCGTTTCTGGACGTGGATCGAATGTGGCCGTAACTTCTTTATTTAAGACATCAGTAGAACTAGCGTTTTCCTTCCATTCAATACGGCCCTTGTTCTCAAACTTTGCTGACTTATTCGGATCCAACCAGTTGTAATCCAGCCAATCATTGTTGAAAGAAGTCTTATAAGTGATGGTGTGTGGCCCAGATATTGGTCCATTGAACTTCACATCAAATCCGGCATTCACCACAACCGGATCTCCGTATACCAAAGTGTATACTGTTGGCGCTACAATAGCGTCGCTGCCATTCTTAACGACCAACGATCCCGGAATAAATTTCAGGCCGCCATGCGTGAAAGTATCCTTAACGATGACATCGTGCATGGTGTAAGAGTCACCATTGATTTTTATAGACCATTCTACAGTTTTATCGCTGTAGTTGATTGTGCCTACATTTTTCTCAATGATAACCTGACGTGTATCACGGCTTGCATCCTCTGTGTAAACATCAGAAGTTACCGTGTTTTCGACTTTTCCTCCAGCATCAACACGGTCTTTAGCGACGGTCTTATACTCAATCTTGTAGGCTTGAGTAACCGCATGGTTGAAGCTTAGGGTGAAACCTTCTTTGTCTGTTGCACTTGCAGGATCCACCGAATATTCGGTAGCTGGAATCAAAGTGCCCTTAGTTTCATTCCCCGCCAAATCCAAGGTAATTGGATAGACATTAATAGAGTTGGGTACCAGCTTATGCGTATCATCGAACAAATCCTTTATTACTGCATTAGTCTGAGAAATGTTTTTCTCATTGTAATTGTATTTAATTTCCCAATCGATGGTCTGCGTGCCTGTGTTATAGCCAGTAGAGGATTTTTTCAGAGGGTCCCCGTATTTTACGTCTACCGTCGCAGATGCCGTGATTGGTGTTTGGTTATCTCCCTTAAAGGATGCTGTATTGGTAAAAGACCCCTTGTCCCTGTCAGTAATATCGGTCTTATACTCAATACGGTAAGCCTTGGTAAGTGGAGAATTGGTAAATTGCACACCAAGTACACCATTTGCAACATTTGCTGTGTATTGGCTGCTGTCGACCAAAGCCCCTTTAACCGTTGTACCGTCCAGATTGACATCAAGTTTGTAGACTTTAATGTCAGCCGCATTCGGAGCGGCCAAGCCAGCAGGGATTGGATCACTTACCTGTGCATGGATCACGCTGTTGAGATTTTTGTTCACATCAATTTCCCAACTGATATTCTTGGCGTTATATCCAGCAGGTGTTCCTCTTTTCTCGATCGGAGAAGTGTTCGTTGGCTTAAAGTTCACAGTGACGATGAAAGATCCACCATTAATCGGGAAGGTAATCCGCTGCTCTGTGCTCCCCGTAATCGTTTGCTTGTCAAACTCCGTCTTAACCTGTATCGTTCCACGAACATCAAAATGAGTTTCAATATAATCATTGAAGGTCATAACGACGTTGTGGGTTGCCTCATTTACTACAAAGGAGCCTACTTCCTCCCCATCAATAATAAGCGGGAGAGGTCCTATGTCATTAAAGAGCTTGAACTCATTAGGAAGTTTAAAAGTAAACTTATCGCCATTCTTGTATGAATGGCCATTTGGAAGCTCCCACTGGTAATCCAGTTGTACCTTCGAGCCTTGCTCATAGACAGCCTCTGTTACCGTATTGCCGGACTTGTCATAAACAGCCATTGTAACACTAGTGATGATATTACTATCCGCATCAATCTGTGCAGCACTGGCTTGAGATAATAGCCCGAACCCGGAGGTCCATTGCGTAAAAAGCATAATAATTACAAGAAAAAGCGCTGCTCTCTTCTTCATCATTCCTCCAGCACACCTCCGTTTCTTTTTTCTCTGTTCATGGTAATTTTCTGTGTCGACCTCTTTCAGAAGGACTCACGCCCCTCCTATTACTTGCAACCTCCTGTCTTTATTGGTTATCATTGTTTCTTCAGTTGCTTTGCTGTGACCCAACCTAAACTGTAGCATTGGGAAATGAACATTTTCTGAACAAAAGATTGAACAATAAGAAAGCGCACTCAACCGGCTTGGAGGAATAGCATTCTTCTACGTTATAATTGATGGCATACAAAAAAAGCCGTCCTGACCATAGACAAATGTCTACAGTCAAAACGGCTTCATCAAGCATTCCAATGCATGTACATTGTATGCAATTTTACAGCGTAGCGTGATCACGCAATGTATAGGTCTTACGCTTCTCGATTAGCTTGTTAAGCGCATCCAGATAAGCCCGGGCGCTAGCTTCCAGAATATCGGTACTGAGACCTCTACCCTGTGCAGCAACAATGCCCTGTGTCAATACCACATGGACCTCACCTTGGGCATCTTTACCCCGGCTGACAGATTTAATGGAATAATCACTCAAGGTGACTTCCTCGCCTGTAGCCGAATCGATGGCATTGTAGATGGCATCTACCGAACCGTTACCTTCAGCAGAAGCAGTAATCGGCTGCTCCTCAGGACCGTTGATCACGACCTTGGCCGTAGGTGTGGCTTCATTGCCATAAGTGACATAAATCGTCTGCAAGCGGAACACTTCAGGCGTTTTGACAAGCTTCTCTTCAATCAGTGCCAAAATGTCCTCGTCGGACACTTCCTTCTTCTTATCCGCCAGATCCTTGAACTTGGCAAATGCAGTGTTCAGCTCTTCATCCGGTAGATCATAGCCGAGATCACTCAGCTTATCACGGAAAGCATGGCGGCCGGAGTGCTTACCGAGCACAAGCTTGCTTTCCTTCAAACCGATGGTCTCCGGTGTCATGATCTCGTAAGTTGTCTTTTCTTTCAGCATGCCATCCTGGTGAATACCCGATTCATGGGCGAACGCGTTCGCACCTACAATCGCTTTGTTGCCTGGAACGACCATACCGGTCAATTTGCTGACCAAACGACTGGTACGGGAAATCTCTGACAGCACAAGAGAAGTCTTCGCTCCGAAGAATTTGCTCCGTGTCTCCAGAGCAAGTGCTACCTCTTCGATAGCAGTATTTCCGGCGCGTTCACCGATACCATTGATCGTCCCCTCAATCTGGTCTGCACCATTTTGAATCGCCGCAAGGGTATTGGCTGTAGCCATGCCAAGGTCGTTATGGCAATGCGCGCTGAGCTGCACCCGCTCGATGTCAGGCACATTCTCTTTCAGATACTTGAAAATCGCTCCGTATTCCGAAGGGTTCAAATAGCCCACTGTATCCGGGATATTGACCACATTCGCTCCTTCACGTACCGCCATGCCAACCACTTCTGCCAGAAAATCATATTCAGTACGGCCAGCATCCTCAAGAGAGAACTCCAGCTTGGAAAAATGTTTCTTAGCATAACGGATCGCTGACTGGGCTGTTTCCAGCACCTGAGCCTTATCCATCCGCAGCTTATGCTTCCGGTGAATTGGTGAAGTAGCGAGGAAAATGTGAATGCAAGGATCTTGCGCTCCTTGCAAGGCTTCTTTGACCGCGTCAATATCCGCTTCTCTTGAACGGGACAACCCGATCACCGTCGCATTCTTAACGGCTCTGGCCACCGCGTTAACTGCCGCCAGATCCCCTGGCGAGGCAGCTGGAAAACCCGCTTCCATGCGGTCAATCCCAAGCTTTTCAAGCTGATGGGCGATCTCCACTTTTTCAAGCGTGTTCAGGTTCACACCCGGCGACTGCTCTCCATCGCGCAGTGTCGTATCGAACACATAAATTTTCCGCATGCGAGCACCTCCTGAAAATTGGGCTAAAACCCTCAAATGCGGCTCGTTGGTGAACGGCCGCATCTGGGGATTACCATATAGATTTCAATGTTATCTTATTTATATGTGCTTATTTCTTGATCCAGTGCATCATTTCACGCAATTGACCGCCAACTACTTCTACTGGGTGAGCAGCTTCGTTGCGACGAGTTGCAGTCAAGAAAGCATTACCGGATTGGTTCTCCAAGATAAAGTCGCGAGCAAATTTACCTTGTTGGATATCGGTAAGTACAGCTTTCATTGCTTTCTTAGTGTCTTCTGTAACAATACGAGGTCCAGTTACATAATCACCGTACTCAGCTGTGTTACTGATGGAATCGCGCATGCTAGCCAATCCGCCTTCATATACAAGGTCAACGATCAGCTTCAACTCGTGCAAGCACTCGAAGTAAGCCATCTCAGGAGCATAACCTGCTTCAGTCAATGTTTCGAAACCTGCTTTGATCAGTGCGGATACACCACCACAAAGGACAGCTTGCTCACCGAACAAGTCAGTTTCGGTTTCTTCACGGAAGGAGGTTTGGATTACTCCGGCACGAGTACAACCGATACCTTTCGCATAAGCCAGACCGATTTCTTTTGCTTGTCCAGTTGCATCTTGCTCGATTGCGATCAAGCCAGGAACTCCGAAGCCTTCTACATATGTGCGGCGAACCATGTGTCCAGGGGATTTCGGTGCCACGAGCAGCACGTCAGCATCCTTAGGTGCTACGATTTGGCCAAAGTGTACGTTAAAGCCGTGGGAGAACATCAGCGCTGCACCTTTTTTGAGGTTAGGCTCGATGTCATTCTTATATACGGACGCCTGTGTTTCATCCGGCATCAGAATTTGCACTACATCAGCACGAGATACTGCTTCTGCTACGGACAATACTTCGAAACCGTCATTTTTAGCTGTGTTGAAGGATTTGCCTTCACGCAGGCCGATGACAACCTGAAGACCACTGTCACGAAGGTTTTGTGCTTGGGCATGCCCTTGGCTACCATAACCGATTACCGCAATTGTCTTCCCTTTTAATACGCTAAGTTCTGCATCCTGTTCATAGTACGTTGTCACTGCCATTGTCAATATCCTCCTTTAAATTGGACCCATCGTAAAGAGCGGGTGCTTCAAGAGCATCTGGCTGAAGGATTCCTTAAGCTGCTCCTCAAGCCCCCGCTCTTTAGCGGGCATGTCGTTTTTTCGTAATCTCGTTATACCGTTATATCACATCTCGTTAAAGCAACCAAGCAGTAATTCGCTAAAGCCGTAAAATACAACCTTTAGGCGTTGCCGCGAACCATGGCTGTAACTCCTGTACGCGACAGTTCTTTAATGCCGTAAGGCTTGAGCAACTCAATCATGGCGTCGATTTTCTCGGTGTCTCCAACGACCTGCACCAGTAGACTAGTGCTGCCGATATCAATAACAGCAGCCCGGAAAGTCTCCACAACGCCCATAATTTCCGGACGTTCCGACGGCTCTGCCTTCACCTTAATCAAGGCAAGCTCCCTTGCCACCATTGGTTTGGAGCTGAGATCCACAACCTTGATGACATCAATCAGCTTGTAAAGCTGCTTCTCGATCTGTTCCAAGGTACTGGCATCACCCCAGGTAACGATAACCATCCGGGAGAGTCCTTCTTCTTCAGACTGCCCCACAGTAATGCTCTCAATATTATAACCCCGGCGTCCGAACAAACCAGACACCCGCTGCAGCACACCTGGCTGGTCATTCACAAGCACAGCAATCGTATGTTTCATCACAGTTATTCATCCCCCATCAGCATTTGATCGATGGTTGAGCCTTGGGTAACCATTGGATAGACATTCTCGTCCTTAGGAACAACGAATTCTACCAATACTGGACCCGGTGTTTCCATCGCTTCCTGCCACGCCGCTCTTGCTTCTTCCTTGTTCGTTGCCCGGAGGCCCTTTACACCATATGCTTCAGCCAGCTTGACGAAGTTCGGGCTGCCTGCCAGATCTGTATAGCTGTAACGTTTCTCATAAATGAGGTTCTGCCACTGGCGGACCATGCCGAGTACCTCATTATTGATTACTACAATTTTGACCGGAATATTGTTGATGGCGCAAATCGCGAGTTCCTGAGAACACATCTGCATGCCGCCGTCCCCGTTAATGGATACTACCAGCCGTTCCGGGTGCGCCATTTGCGCGCCGATTGCGGACGGGAATCCGAATCCCATCGTTCCAAGACCGCCGGAGGTGATCCATGAGCGAGGATGATTGAACTTGTAGTACTGTGCCGCCCACATTTGGTGTTGGCCAACGTCAGTCGTAACAATCGCTTCACCTTTAGTAGTGTCGTTGATCAGTTCGATAACCCATTGCGGCTTCAATTCCGTCTCAGAATCGTTGTATCGAAGCGGCTTATCTTGCTTCCACTGAGCGATCTGTGTTCTCCAGACATCGGCCTTATCAGCGCGTCTTACCTCTGGATTCAGCATTTCTAGAACCGTCTTCACATCCCCTACGATCGGAATGTCAGGCGTTACGTTCTTGCCAATCTCTGCCGGGTCAATGTCAATGTGTACAATCTTGGCTTTTGGCGCGAAACCGTCCAGCTTCCCTGTTACACGGTCGTCGAATCGGGCACCGATATTAATGAGCAGATCACACTGCTGAATGGCGTTATTGGCAGTATAAGTGCCGTGCATTCCCGGCATTCCCATCCACAGGTCTTCTCCGCTTGGGAAACAGCCTAGGCCTAGCAATGTCGTCGTGATTGGAATTTCAGTACGTTTGACAAATTCCAACATCTCTTCATGCGCTCCGGAGTAGATAACTCCGCCGCCTGCAATAATAGCCGGGCGCTCAGCTTCCGAGATAGCTTTCACGAGCTTGTCAAGCTGCAGCTTGTTGGGTACAGTTCGCGGATTGTATCCACGAAGGTTGACACCCTGCACCGGAGTAAACAGCGTCTTGGCTGCCGATACATCCTTTGGAATGTCGATAAGGACAGGACCTTTACGACCTGTATTTGCGACATGGAATGCTTCGTGAATCACACGTGGCAGATCCTCAACATCGCGCACCAGATAGCTGTGCTTCGTGATTGGCATTGTAATACCAGTGATGTCTGCCTCTTGGAACGCATCCGTACCAATCAGGCTGGAGAATACGTTGCCCGTAATGACAACCAATGGTACAGAATCCATGAACGCGGTCGCGATGCCTGTTACCAGGTTAGTTGCCCCTGGTCCGGAGGTCGCGATACAGACGCCTGGCTTGCCGCTTGCTCTAGCATAGCCGTCCGCTGCGTGGATGGCGCCTTGCTCATGACGAGTAAGAATATGATTGAAATCTTTAAAGCCGTGCAGTGCATCGTAGATGTACAGTACTGCACCACCCGGATATCCAAATACGGTATCTACACCCTCGAGTACAAGACTGCGGAGTAGAATCTCCGATCCGGTAATGACCTCCGGCTGTTTCCATTTCTCACGTAACTCTTCTGTCGATCGCAGTTTTGGTATTTGCGCGCTCATCAGTCTTCCTCCTTCGATGTTTAACGTTCAGTATTCAAAATGACGGACCGTCAATTTAACAACAACTTTAGTTAGGGGCAGCCTTCCTTAACAACAAAAAAACCTTTCGCCTCCCACACGCAAATTAAGCGTGTGAGGGACGAAAGGTTGATCTTCCGTGGTACCACCCATGTTTGCATTCATCTCGCGATGATATGCCTTATCAGGTATACAAAAATCCATCGATGTAGGCAGGGCCCAATCTTTGTAACCTGAAGTCCCTAACGCGGACTAAACGATTCCCCCTAATAATTCCATCACTCTTACCGATGGACCTTTCAGGGAAACAGCTCCGAGGTGAGCTCGTATATAAGGGATTTCGGTGGAGGTTGCAGCAAATCCTCACACTCTCTGAGCAAAAGAGCCCTTAAAACTTCGTCCTCATCATTGCCGATACATGTATGCTCGTTAAAATGTTTAGACACATTATATGATTCCTCACAAGGATTAGTCAATACCCATATTTTTAAAAAAGTTTTCTCTTCCTCCCGCCCTTACGGAACGCTTCCCCCTCCTGCTGTCATATGATGTACGACAATGCGTGGAAAGGGGGCGCCATATGATCCGCTACCGCAGACCGAAACAGGACGATGCCGTTATCCTCGACCTGATCGAGAAACAGCTCGTCCCATTATCCCATCTGCCGAAAAAAGTGATTTCCCAAGTACGAAAAGATTTGCCCCGCCGGATGGGGCACGGTGTGACGCTTGTTGCCTGCACCGATTACGAAAGTGATCCGCTGGGATTTGTCCACTTTATGCTGCACGGGGATCTGCTATATATCGACAT
The DNA here is from genome assembly GCF_042887565.1 of Paenibacillus sp. NPDC057934. NCBI lineage: Bacteria > Bacillati > Bacillota > Bacilli > Caryophanales > Paenibacillaceae > Paenibacillus > Paenibacillus sp. NPDC057934. Next base: position 228,509 of record NZ_JBHVPB010000003.1, on the reverse strand, counting down.
GCTGGCCATCGCACCCGCTGCTCGGCGCAAACGCTGGGGGAATCTGCTCATGGATCGGGCAGAGCGATTTGCACTATCACGCGGGTGCCAGCGGGCCAAGTTATCGGTCGATTCCGGCAATACAGCCGGCCTTACCTTCTATCGTAAGCTGGGCTACACGGCAACCCGTTATCATAAACAGAGCTACATCTACGAGATGGAGAAACATTTATCGTAAAACCCATGATACTATCTCACCTTAGTAAAATCCATAAGGATAAGGTGCTCCACCTTGCCCATATCCAGGACCGTAACCCCCGTAACCGCCGTAACCGTAGCCGCCGCCACCATAAGGTGCCCCGCCGTACCCTCCATAGGCGTATGGAGCCGTTCCTACAGCCAGTAGGTCAAACAGTACCAGCGGAATTAGCGCCTTTGTTTGTACTTTTTTTCCACTAGAGCGCTGCAAGATCAAACGATTTCCGGAGATGCGGACCAATTTGCCTGATACCTTCGTTCCATCTTTTTTGACCGCTACGATATGTTTACCAACCAGCTTCATGACTTGCTTTTTGGTGACCGCCTGTGCCATAATACCCCTCCTCAAAAGTTGTACGAAACCTATCCGTGCGTCGAATGGTTCTCGCATTCAAAGTGACTCTGCTCTCATCAGCCTTATACTTGCATCTTCAAAACAGTGTATTCACTGGATAAGTTGCCTGCCTGTTCATCCGCCTGTTCTGCTGATTTTACTTTGAGGAAAGTCTTAAATGGGAACAAAAAAGCCGCATCCCCGGCAATACCGGAAATGCGGCTTTAACTGTATTATTCTAACTCTGCTACTCAAATCTAACGTTTACTTGGGTCGTACGCTTGCCCCAGCGCCTTAGGAGCTGACGAACGCCCTACAGTACTTACAAGTACGATAATCGTCAGCACATAAGGAATCATATAGATAAATTCCTGAGGAATGTTCTTGGACCATTCAAATAATTGTACGTAGTTGCGGATCGCTTGCGAGAAGCCGAAGAATACGGCCGCACCAAAAGCACCCAGCGGGTTCCACTTTCCGAAGATCATCGCTGCAATAGCGATAAAGCCTTGACCCGAAATTGTATTATGGGCAAAGGTCCCCGTTGTGGTCAATGTAATCGTGGCGCCGCCGATACCAGCGAGCAGACCACTCATCATTACGCCAATATACCGCATTTTATTTACATTGACACCCAGCGTATCCGCAGCACTCGGATGTTCACCCACAGCTCGCAAGCGAAGACCGAACGGCGTCTTGAAGAGCACCAGATAAACAACGATCACGAGCACAATGGCGAGGTAAGTCGTCGGATAGGAATTGAAAATCCCTTCTCCGATAATCGGAATTTTGGACAGACCCGGAATAGCAAACTTGCTGAAGCCATCGAGTAATGGAGTCTCACCCGAGCCATCAAACAACAGCTTAACCATGTAAAGCGTACTGCCTGCCGCCAGGAAGTTGATCACCGTACCACTAATCGTCTGGTCTGCTTTAAACGTAATTGAGGCAACGGCATGAATTAAGGAACCGATAACCCCCACTGCCATTGCTGACAGCACCCCTACCCAAGGCGCTAATTCACCCATCCCAGCTTCTTGGGCATAATATCCCCCTACAGCTGCTGCGAAAGCACCGAACATCATCAAACCTTCAAGTCCAATGTTAACTACACCGGAGCGTTCCGAGAAGATGCCGCCGAGGGAGGCGAAAATGAGCGCTGTGGAAAATACCAGCGTCGTATTGAGCAATTGGCCTAATAGCGTCAGCACATCCATCTATAACACCTTCTCTTTCTTGCGCTTGAAGTAAAATGGTTTGAGTACCCAGCGCACAATCCCTTGTGCGGCAATGAAGAAAATAATCGAACCGATAACGATACGGATCAGCTCAGGTGGCACGTCTGCGCCAAAACTCATACCTGCAGCACCGTAAGTTAGCGTACCATACAATATTGCTGCCAAAATGACACCAAACGGATGGGTCAAACCAAGCAGCGCTACCGCGATACCGTCGAAGCCATAGCCCGGCGAACCCGCGAATACGGATTGATAATGGAATACACCAAGGACTTCACCTGCTCCGGCTAAGCCCGCGAACACCCCACTAATAAACATTGCTTTAATTACATTCCGGCCAACATTCATCCCAGCATACTCTGCAGCATGTGGATTGAGACCCACCGCACGCATTTCGTATCCTTGTTTTGTTTTCCACAGATAAACATAGAAGAAGACGGCCGCTGCTAACGCAATGGCTGTTCCCCAGTGGAGACGGGCATTGTCGAAGAAAGAATTAAGGAAGGTCATAGAGAGCGAAGCTGGAATATCTTCTGAACGGTTCTGACCCGGGATTAGCAAGAATGTTCTAACGATATAATTCGCAAAGAACAATGCGATCCAGTTCAACATAATGGTCGTAATAACTTCGTTAATCCCACGTTTGGCCTTTAGATAACCGGCAAACCCGGCCCATATACCACCACAAAGACCAGCAGCAATCACCGCCAGTGGAACAAGCAGGAACGATGGCAGAGCAGCCAGCTTAATGCCGACTACCGATGCAGCTGTCATCCCAATCAGAACTTGTCCATCCGCACCAATATTGAACATCCCTGAACGGAAGGCAAAAGCTACTGCAAGTCCAGTCAGCATAAGCGGTGTCATCTCGCGGATAGCTTCCCCGATGTCATACGTACTGCCGAATACGCGTTTAAACAGCGCAGAGTATGCTGCAATCGGATCATACCCGCCAGCTAGCATGACAATAGCGCCAACTAGAAACCCAAGAACAATCGCGACAAGAGGAATAATGTAGCTGTCTGTCGCAAAGATTTTTCTAAGCTTATTCAACCGTCTTCCCTCCCCGCTTCAAGCTACCCGCCATCATCAGACCCAGTTCCTGGTCATTTGTATCCTGCGGGTACACTTCGCCGACAATCTGTCCTTCATAAATAACGGCGATTCTGTCGGATACGTTCATAATTTCGTCCAGCTCAAAGGAAATGAGCAGAACAGCTTTGCCTTGATCACGCTGAGCGATAAGCTGCTTTTGCACAAATTCAATCGCACCCACATCCAGGCCGCGCGTTGGTTGAGCCGCGATGAGCAATGTCGGATTTTTATCTATTTCCCGCGCAATAATCGCTTTTTGCTGATTCCCCCCGGACAAGGAACGAGCCTTGGTCTCCAAAGAAGGCGTCCGCACGTCAAATTGCTGGATAAGCTCTCCCGCATGCTTGTTAATAATGTCGTAATTTAAGAACCCATTTTGGTTATATGGCTTCTGATAGTAGGTCTCCAATACCATGTTTTCACTCATTGAGAAATCAAGGACAAGGCCATGTTTGTGACGGTCTTCCGGTATATGGGAGACATTCTTCTCGGTAACTTTACGCGGAGAGAGGTTCGCAATCTCTTGGCCTTCCATAGTTATGGAACCGGAATCAATCTTGCGTAGACCGGTAATCGCCTGAATCAATTCACTCTGCCCATTGCCGTCGACACCAGCAATCCCTAGAATCTCCCCCGCTTTAACTTCAAAGGAAAGTCCATTCAATATAGACACGCCATCCTTGTTCTTGCTGTTGACATTACCCAGCTTCAATACGGCTTTACCGATTTCCGGAGGCTTCTTGTCCACTTTAAAGGTTACCCCACGTCCTACCATTTTCTCGGCCAGATCATTGGGATTAGTCTCAGAAGTCTTGACGGTATCAATAACTTTTCCACGACGAATAATGGTAACCCGATCGGAAATCTGCATGATTTCCTTAAGCTTGTGAGTAATCAGAATAATGGATTTACCCTCAGCAACGAGTCGTTTCATGATAGCCATTAATTCTGTAATCTCCTGCGGCGTAAGCACAGCAGTTGGCTCATCAAATATGAGAATATCCGCTCCACGGTACAGGGTCTTCATGATTTCAACCCGTTGCTGCATGCCTACAGAAATATCATGAATTTTGGCATTTGGATTGACTTGAAGTCCATACTGCTCAGACAGCTTCCGAACCTGCTCCGCAGCGGATTTATAGTCGATTTTAAGACCTTTTTTCGGCTCCATGCCAAGAACAATGTTCTCAGTTACCGTAAAAGGATCTACTAGCTTGAAATGTTGGTGAACCATACCGATGCCAAGCTCAATGGCTTTATTCGGACTATCGATCATCACCGGTTTCCCGTCAATCTCAATACTGCCTTCATCTGGTTGATACAGCCCAAATACGATGTTCATCAAAGTGGACTTTCCTGCCCCGTTCTCACCGAGCAATGCGTGGATTTCCCCTTTTTTAAGCGTCAGGCTGATGGAATCGTTGGCGACAATACCAGGAAAACGTTTTGTGATTTGCTTCAACTCTACGACTGGAGCCGCAGCACTCATGGAATCACCCTCATCACAGAATATAATACAGCGGAGTAAGAAACTCTCTTAGAAATCGTTTTACCGCCCTATAGAGGACGGCATCACTGGTTACCTATTTACAAATTAGCGCTTTAACCAAAGAACAAGGCCAGCTGTATAACCGGCCTTGCTCCCTTGTACTATTGTGTAATACACGAAAAAGTGAGGCAATATTACTCAGCAGGAACTGTGATCTTTCCGTCGATGATTTGTTGCTTGTACTCATCTACTTTAGCCAGAATTTCCGGAGTTACGTTAGCCTTCGAAGTTTCAGGAAGACCTACGCCATCGTCTTTCAACCCAAGAACAGTATGCGTGCCGCCTTTGAAGGTACCGTCAACCACTTGACCAGATACTTTCTTAACAGCTTGGTCTACACGTTTGATCATAGAAGTCAGGGTTACATCATCGCCAAATTCCAGGGATTGGTCTTTGTCTACACCGATAACCCATACTTTACTACCGCCTGATTTGTTACGGGATTTAGCTTCGTTGAACACACCAGTTCCTGTTGCGCCTGCAGCAGGGAAGATAATGTCCGCGCCGGAATCATACAATGTAGCTGCCAGGGACTTACCAGTATCAGGCTTGTCAAAAGCACCTGCATACGTGATTTTCACATCAGCGCTTGGGTTTACTTCAAGAACGCCAGCTTTGAAACCAGCTGCAAAACGTTTGATAACCGGGCTTTCCATACCGCCAACAAAAGCTACTTTGTTAGTTTTAGTTGTCAGACCTGCAACAACACCCACCAAGAAGGAACCTTCGTTCTCAGCAAAAGTAACGGACTCAACGTTAGGAGCATCTACAACGCTGTCGATGATTGCCAGGTTGGCGTTAGGGTTTTCGTCAGCTACTGCTTTAATAGCATCGCCAAGGTCAAAACCGATACCCCAAGTCAGGTTGTATCCACCCTTAACGAATTGGTTCAAGTTTGGCTGATAGTCTGCATTGGATTTACTTTGCAGGTATTTAACCTCTACGCCTTGTTCCTTCTGAAGGCCTTGCAGCGCTTCCCATGCGGATTGGTTAAAGGATTTGTCGTTAACTCCGCCTACGTCAGTAACCATACCGACTTTAACATCGGATTTAGGAGCGGCTTCTCCACCGTTTGCACCTGAGTTAGTGTTGGTGTTTTTGTCTTTCCCGCAGCCTGCCAAGACTACTGTGAACGCAAGCAGCATAACGAGAGACAGCTTGAAAACCTTTTTCATTGATAGTGATCCCCCTTAATAAATTGGTCGCCCTCTGTGTTTCTGATTGGACATCCATTAGCTCAAATTATACCCGCAAAAAATGCTAAAATCCAGTCTATTAATGACCGAAGGTCAATAATAATTTGTCTTTTCGACTCAAGAAAGCGCTATCCCTGTCATATTATGTAATAAAAGCATACAAAACACGTTAGATAGGTCGAAACCTCTACAGCTGCTTTCACTTTCTTCGTTTTAATATTATTGCACAGAATCGCAATTTCTATTATCATGAGTGCTTACAAAGCCGGAAAGGAAGTTTCAGAAAATGAATGAAAACAAAGAAATTCCAGCGGCGGCTCCCGCCTTCAAATACTGCCGGGAATCCCGTGTATTCAAAACCGGACGAGTCTTCCCAAATGATGTAAATAATCACAAAACATTATTCGGCGGCAAGCTGATGAGCGGAATTGATGAAGTAGCTTCCATCTCAGCTATGCGGCATTGCCGGATCAACGTCGTCACCGCTTCCACCGATTCCGTGGATTTCCTGCGCCCGATCGAGCCCACCGATTCCGTATGCTTCGAATCCTTCGTCTCCTGGACCGGACGCACCAGTATCGAAGTATTCGTAAAAATCATCGCTGAGAATCTCTACACCGGTGAACGTGCTGTTGCAGCGACCTCTTTCCTGACGTTTGTAGCCATCGGCGAGGATGGTCAGCCAGCTGCAGTACCAGCAGTCATTCCTGAGACCGATGAAGAGAAGCTGATCAGCGAATCGGCCGAAGAACGTGCCGAACTGCGAAAAGTCAGACGAGGCATTAGCAAAAAACTTGCTCTCCAGCTTAACACGACCAAATACTGGGAGTAGGCGTTTCACGCCATAAAAAAACCCCTAGGCAAGATTGATGTCAAGGCTCAGCCTTAACCGGAAATCTCGGAAGGGCACTCTTATCCCACAAAAAAGCACCGCCTGCGGGTTACCCGTATAGCGGTGCTTTTCGGTTATATTACAACACTTACGCGTTGATTTTCTCTTTAGCTACAACTGCAAGTGAGTTGAAAGCGTTAAGATCATTAACAGCCAGGTCAGCCAACATCTTACGGTTTACTTCTACGCCAGCCAGTTTCAAGCCGTGTACAAGTTTGCTGTAAGACAGACCGTTCAAACGTGCTGCTGCATTGATACGAACGATCCACAGTCTGCGGAAGTTACGTTTAGTTTGACGACGGTCGCGGTATGCGTAAACCATCGATTTCATTACTTGTTCTTTAGCTGTTTTGAAAATGCGGTGTTTGGAACCGAAATAACCTTTTGCCAACTTCAATACTTTTTTATGTTTACGACGAACGACGAATCCGCCTTTAACTCTTGCCATATTAATAAACCTCCCAAAAATGTGTAGTAAATATTACAAGTTACCCAATTGTTGTTTCAAACGTCTTACATCCCCAGGGGCCATAACAGGGTTCGTACCCAATACGCGCTTCGCACGTTTGGATTTGTGGGACAGCAAGTGATTTCTGTGTGCTTTGTAACGTGTTACTTTACCAGTTCCGGTAATTTTGAAGCGGCCTTTAAGGCTGCTGTGTGTTTTCATTTTAGGCATTGTGTTTCCTCCTTGAATATTATGTGGCGCCACATTGCATTGCAAAATGGCTCCGGGGTTATTGAGGCTTAGGAGCCAAAATCATGATCATGCTGCGACCTTCCAGCTTGGGCTGGCGTTCAACAACAGAGATCTCAGCAACTTCATTCTTAACGCGCTCCAAGATCTTCTGACCGATGTTGGCATGTGTAATCTCACGTCCGCGGAAACGTACGGAGCATTTCACCTTATCGCCTTCACCCAAGAACTTGATCACATTGCGGAACTTGGTTTGATAATCATGTTCCTCAATATTGGCACGGAACCAGACTTCCTTAAGATCAACGATCTTCTGGTTCTTACGCGCTTCTTTTTCTTTCTTCTGCGTCTCATAACGGAACTTGCCGTAATCCATGATGCGGCATACCGGCGGTTTCGCCTGAGGTGCTACATTGACTAAATCCAGATTAAGATCGATCGCCATTTGCAGTGCCTCGCGGATCGGTTTGATTCCGATTTGCTCACCTTCCGCACCTACCAACCGAACCTCTTTGGCCCGAATTTCATCATTGATCATATGTTCCTTACTGATAACTCTCCACCTCCGGATCTTGTTAACGATAAACTTCAGCACAACTTCATAAAAAAGGGATGCCGGTTAACCCCCGACACCCCTGTTTGATCAACGTTCATGAACATTAACATTCATAAAGCATTGAGATCAAAACCAGCTAGCATCATGCCAGTCAGGTGAGAAGCCGGTGCTTCTTCTTGCAATCTCTATGTTTTGCATACTTGAATACTATACACTGTTATCCATATCAATGTCAACAGCTTTTCAAAAATCCACGTAAAAACATCAGTAAGCTGTTATCCTTGCTTGCTTTGCACTTCCTCAAGCCTTACGACACGCGTATGCTTGGTGTGACTCCATTGCTTGTTGTTCTGCGTGAAGAACGCATAGAACGTAATCGGATACCAGGAAATCAGGTAGATCGGGAACAGAATCAAATACGCATATACTTTCTTGAACTTGACCTTCTCTAAGATCATCGCCAAGAAGAACGTAAGCAGATTCCCGCCTATGGCCACAAAGCCCAGCCATAATGGAAGATGCCCATAAATATTAGCGATGTTCGGTCCGTCAAAAAAGGCATTGTCGATCCACATGACAGCTGTCATCAGGAAAGTAAGCAGCACAATGTATACATTTGCCCCATACAGGGCGAGGTCAAACTTCGTCAAGCTGCGTTCCTTGATACTCTGCCACAGCAGCGGGAAGAAATAACGACGGGCTACCGTGAAGTGTCCTTGCATCCAGCGCAGACGTTGTCTCGAGGATGCCTTGAAGGTCAATGGCTTCTCATCGAAGACCTTGGCGTCATAGTTAAACTTCGGATACACGCCCTTCGAAGCGCTGCGCATAGTGAATTCCAAATCCTCGACCAGACTCGTTGCTCCCCAACCCATCTCTTTCAGCAACTTCGTCTCAAAGCACATGCCGGTTCCGCCAAGGAAATTCGCCATGCCTAGGTTATGACGGGAGAGCTGCCATAGACGGTTGATATACCAGTAGGATACCCCGTATGCGGCCGTAATCCATGAATCTTCCGGGTTCTTCGTATCGATGTAACCCTGAATTACTCGTGCCCCGGAGCAGAGGTCATTGTTCATTTCCATCAAGAACTCCGTGTGTGCCAGGTTATCGGCATCGAACATCACAACGGCGTCGTATTGACGCTGCATGCCCCACAGTTCTTTGAGCATCCATTCAATCGCATAACCCTTACCTCTCAGATTGGCATTGGTACGGACACAGGCATTCATGCCGTGCTCGCGTACAATCCGGGCCGTCCCGTCTGTACAGTTGTCACAAATAACGAATACATCGTACAGCTCCGGCGGATAATTAAGCTGTTTCAAGTTTTCCATCAGTGCGCCGACGACTTCTTCCTCATTGTGCGCCGCAACAAGCACCGCAAACGATTTTTGCGGCTTGAACTGCTCTTTTCTTTTTTTCTTGTGCAGTCCGAACAGCGAGAACGCAAACTGGTAAATCGCAATCGCCGCCAAGATCACTTGGAGCGTAACAAACAGTGCGTCTGTCATGATCTTTTTAATGCCCCCTTTTTTTACACTCTTGGTGTTCTTTTTCTCTCTGGTTTGTAAAACGTTCTTTCTGACCCTTTTGTTGCATCCCTTACAAAATAGACTACAAGCATTCACTTATTGTTGGCAGGGTTCCGGTTTTTTATATGTTCCGCGCTAAAGGATTGTTCGGATTCCCTGATGCAGAGACCCTTTTTTCTCTGTTACCTTTTAAACACGTTCGGCCTGCTTGAATCATTGTAAGGCGTAAGGGTATCCCAAGTCAAAACTGGCAATTTTCGCGCAAAGCTGAGCTTTTTCTTGAATGGGCTCTCTTAAAAAAGTATGATTAAGACGGCTTCACTTTTTAAGAATGGATTGCCGCATCAATGCTAAACCGATAGCCGGACTAGCGGAGGGACAACGATATGAGACATTTATTCATGAAACTGCATCTCTGGGAGCGGCGCCTTTTTCAATGGATTAACGGCCGGATGCATAACCGGTTTTTGAACTTCTGGCTTTACCATCTCACGCATCTGGGTGGAGCGACCATCGCTATTGGCACCAATCTGCTGATCTGGGCCTTCTTTCCCCAGCCATGGAGAACAACGGCACTTCAGGCTCTGGCCTCGCTGGCTGTCAGTCATGTGCCTGTGGCGATCGCCAAGAAGCTGTATCCGCGCAGACGTCCTTATCTGGCGCTTCCGGGTACACGGACGTTCCGCAACCCGCTTAAGGATCATTCTTTTCCATCAGGCCATACTACTGCTATCTTTGCTTGGCTCGTTCCTTATATGGCAGCTTTTCCGGCGCTCACCTCTGTGTTGCTCCCAATGGGATGCATTGTCGGATTCTCACGGATGTACCTCGGCCTGCATTATCCGTCCGATGTGCTTGCAGGTGCTGTGATTGGTACCGGAGTTGCCGCTGGCACAATTGCCTTATGGTCCTGAGCAGAGTAGGCTAGACTATTAGAATCCCTTTTGAGAACAGGTGAATTATACATTGCGCAAAAAAAGAGTGCTGTTACTGTCGGAAGGCTTTGGTGCAGGTCATACGCAGGCAGCCTACGCGCTGTCTAGCAGCCTGCGCAAGCTGTCGCCCAATGTTCAAACGAAGGTGCTTGAATTGGGGAACTTTCTAAATCCTAAAATGGCGCCTATTATCGTATCTGCTTATCGAAAGACGGTGACCACTCAGCCGCGGCTGATGGGGTATGTCTACCGTCATCAGAAATCATTTAACCGCCTTACCACGCTTGCCCTGCATCGCATTTTTTATACCCATACCAAAAATATTATCAAGCAGTTACAACCGGACATTATCGTATGCACCCACTTTATTCCCAGTGCGGTGATCTCGCGTATGAAGCGGCTGGACCCTGATTTTAAAGTTCCGCTCTGCACAGTCATCACCGATTACGATGCGCATGCCAGCTGGATCAGTCCGCATGTGGACCGTTATTTCGTGTCTACGCCGGAAGTTAAGTCCAAGCTACTTCGCCGGGGAGTCACCTCTGCCAGTATACAGGTTACGGGAATGCCGGTGCACCCCAATTTCTGGGAACATCCTGGCAGACAGGAGATTCTGGTGCAGTTTGGTCTTCGTGATCAGCCAACGGTAATGGTGATGGGAGGCGGCTGGGGAATGATGAATGACGAGACCGTCAATCATTTCCTGGCAGGATATCGAGAGAAGATTCAAATTGTATTCTGCCTTGGTCAGAACGAGAAGCTTCTGGAGGAAATGCGCGCAAACCCGGTATACAACCACCCTAATATCCACCTTATCGGGTTCACCCGTGAGGTCGACAAGCTGATGGAGGTATCTGATCTGCTCGTTACTAAGCCGGGAGGTATGACCTGTAGCGAAGGTCTGGCCAAAGGCATTCCGATGCTCTTTCATCATCCCCTGCCCGGGCAGGAGGAAGAAAACTGTCGTTATTTCACGGCGGCTGGATTCGGAGAGCCCATCGAGTCCCTCGATGTTGTCGTCAAATGGATGGAGCGCTTGCTGAACAACTATGAGGATCTTCAGAATAAGCGGAGTCATCATTTAGAGCGAATCGCCCGCTATCATCCCTTGCAAAGCGCCCAGAGCATTCTCGATATGCTAGAGTAAAACTAACAGGCGACCCCCAGGATCACAAATAAAAGCCGGCAAGTCCCCGTGAACACGGAGGCTTGCCGGCTTTTATTCTAATGCGATTAAAGTCTGTATTTGTCCATCCGGATAGCCTGATAACGTTCCAGCGCTTCTGAACCTACAATGGCTTCGCAGCGGTGAATATTGACTCCCCGTCCGTAGAACTTCGTCTCATATTCAGTCATCACATGTTCTTCATTGATCACGCCGTCCGTATGCAAATCCAGAGATATATTCTTCATTTGCAGACCGAAATCGGCAAAAGCATTGAGCGAGAACTCGAACAGGCTTCTGGAATCTGTCTTCAAATGAATCTCGCCCAGAGGGCTCAGCAGACCGCGATATTTGTCGAGAAAACGCGGATGTGTTAAACGACGACGGGCATGCTTGCTCTTCGGCCAAGGATCGCTGAAGTTCAAATAGATGCGTTCCAGCTCTCCTGGAGCAAACACTTCCTCCGCATAGTTGATATTGGCAAGCGCGAGCTTCAAGTTAGGCGGGGTCTCATGACCCTGCGGCTCCCATACAGCTCTCGCTTTTTCTCCGGCACGGCGGATCAATTCATCGTACATGTCCACACCGATAAAGTTGATATCAGGGTATTTGGAGCTCATTTGGCTGATAAACTGCCCTTTGCCCATTCCGAACTCGACATGAATCGGATGGTCATTCCCGAACAAGGCAGACCACTGCCCTTTATGGCTACGGGGGTCGAGAACAACCAGATCAGCCTGGCCCTCGAGACTTTCGCGTATTCCTTTTCTTCCACGTAAACGCATGCGTATTCCTCCGCTTATCGATTGCTATAACTGTCACTTGCAATATTGTGCCGAACTTGTCTCCAAAAGTAAAGGTATAACGGCAAAAAAAAGGAATCCTCTATACCAGCCCAAGGAAGGCTGCTGCGAGAATCCCTTACTGATTTGTATTGAAATTGGGTCATGCTGCACTGCACCACCAGTGGTGTGCTCAGCTTACCTTGTTCCGGAATTGAAATCGAGTGTCTTCTCGAAAGCGTTGCGAATCTTGCGCTGCGCTTCTGTCTTAATCTTGTGGTTACCGTTAAATTCTACACCTGTCAGAGCAAGGGCCTCATCAGGGGTTAACGAAACGTCAATCGAACCTTTGCCATCGGCATATGCCGCTTGAGAATTCATCGATATCACCTCACGGTTATTAGTATGGACCGGACGACACGAAAGTATGAATTCAAGAAAGGAAAATCCATTGATATTGCTGACTTTTTACATTTCAAATATAACATAAGGTGTAAGTATTAACAAGCCAATTTTTCTGCTTTCAGGCCTAAATTTTAGCGGCCTTTGAAGTCCATAATGTTACGCTTCGCGATGATTTTTGGTACAATGGTTTGGACTCATGGCGCATGATAAAATTACTTGCGTCTTCTTTATAAGCCGATATACTAACCGTATAGCAGAGAATGAACCGAATTTTAAAGGAGCAACCCATGTTCAACCTATTAGAGCCCTCCTCTGTCCCTCTGTGGGGAGATAAACGTTTTCATACCTGGAACTACGAAATGCGCGAGCAGATGAATACAAAAGTGTTCAAAGTCATGCTCGATGCCGGTTTCACTTGCCCGAACCGGGACGGGTCCATTGCCAAGGGCGGCTGCACCTTCTGCAGCGCGCGAGGCTCCGGTGATTTCGCCGGTAGCCGCCGGGACGATCTCATCACCCAGTTCAACAAAGTACGGGACCGCCAGCATCTCAAATGGCCGAATGCCAAATACATCGGCTACTTCCAGGCGTACACTAATACTTACGCTCCGGTAGAAGAGCTGAGAGAATATTTTGAAGTTATTCTTCAGCAGCCAGGGGTTATCGGGCTGTCTATCGCTACCCGGCCGGACTGCCTGCCAGATGATGTGGTCGAGTATCTGGCAGAGCTGAACAAACGTACTTACCTTTGGGTAGAAATGGGTCTTCAGACGATCCATGACTCCACCTCAGAGCTGATTAACCGCGCCCATGATACAGCCTGTTATTTAGAAGCTGTCAAAAAGCTGCGCAAACACGACATCCGAATCTGTACACACATCATTCACGGACTACCACAGGAAACTCATGAAATGATGCTGGAAACGGTCTCGGCCGTAGCCAAAATGGATGTACAGGGCATCAAGATTCACCTGCTTCACCTCATGCGTAAGACGCCGATGGTGAAGCAGTATGAAGCCGGCTTGCTTCGCTTTATGGAGCAAGACGAATATATCAAGCTGATTGTCGACTCCCTGGAGATTCTGCCGCCAGAGATGGTTGTGCACCGTCTGACTGGCGATGCCCCGCGCGATCTGCTCATTGGACCAATGTGGAGCCTCAAGAAATGGGAAGTGCTCAACGGTATCGATAGTGAGCTAATTGCCCGGAACTCCTGGCAAGGCAAGTACTGGAGGCAGCGCTAATGGGCTTCTATTCTGTGCTCAGCTTCGCCCAGAAGCTGACCGCCGAGCGGCTAACCGCAGGTGGCCGCGCCATCGATGCCACCGTTGGAACAGGGGCAGATACCCTGTTCCTCGCCAAGCTTTGCGGGCCGCGAGGCGAAGTCCGCGGCTTCGATATCCAGGCGGAGGCGCTCGCGCTGGCTGAAGAGCGCCTCCGCGCGGCGGGCGAGGCGCTACCGGGGACACTGGCCCCGGTAACGCTGCTGCAGCGCAGCCACGCCGCTATGCTTGAAGCGGTTCCGGGTGACTGGCCCGGAACCGTGTCGGCGGTGATGTTCAATCTCGGCTATCTCCCTGCGGGAGATGCCGATAAGACCATCATCACCAAGCCCGACAGCTCCCTTGCGGCTCTGGAAGCCGCGCTGGAGCTGCTGCGCCCCGGCGGGATCATCACAGCCGTGCTATATCCCGGGCATGACGGCGGCGATCTGGAAGCTGCCGCCGTGGAATCTTGGGCCGCCGCCGTCCCGTCTCGCATCGCCCAAAGCATTGTATACCGCCAGATTCAGCGGGCGTCCGCCCCTTACTGCCTGGCGCTGGAAAAGAAAAGGAGCTGAAGACCGCATGGCCGTACACAAAATTGAGCATGTTGGGATCAAGGTCTCTTCTCTTGAGACCTCGATTGATTTCTACCGGGACGTCATTGGCCTGACGCTGGCCGAAACGGTCGGTGAGCCGGGAGACCGTCTACGGCTAGCCTTCCTGTCTTTTCCGGGACAAGCCTCTGTCGAAGTGGAGCTGATTGAGTCTCTATGGGAGGGCCTGCCTGATGAAGGCCGGGTCAGTCACATCGCCTTTACAGTCTCCGATATCGAGGCAGAGTACCAGCGAATAGAATGCCTTGGTCTTGAGGGCCTGACCGCCATCCGCCAATTGGAAGGTGGCAGCCGGTTTTTCTTTTTTGACGGACCGGATCATGAAAAAATCGAGTTTTTTGCATCCACCCGCAAGGTCTAACAGCAGCTAAACTTTACTATCAGAGAGGAAGATGTAATCATGACTCAACCTTATCCATTGAAATTTCAACCAGAATTCAAAGAACGCGTTTGGGGCGGACGTGCCCTGGAGAAATTCGGACTGAACCTGCCAGAAGGCCACATCGGCGAAGGCTGGATGATTGCTGACCATCCCAACGGAACTTCTTCCGTGGTTAACGGAGACCTTGCCGGACAAGGGCTGGATCAAATTCGCGAGCAATTCGGACGGGAATGGTTCGGCAGCAAAGGCATTTCAGAAGCCGGCGGCAGATTTCCGCTCCTGATCAAACTTCTGGACTGCAACGACAATCTCTCCGTACAAGTACATCCTACCGATGATTACGAAGGATTGCCGAAGGGCGAACTGGGCAAAACAGAAATGTGGTACGTTCTTGACGCCAAACCGGATGCGAAAATCATCTACGGGTTGAAAGATGGTGTTGACCGCGAAACCTTGCGTCAAGCGCTGGAGAACGGTACAGTCATGGACACGCTGCAAGAAGTCTCTGTATCGGCAGGCGATACATTCTACATCCCGGCCGGAACAGTGCATGCCCTGTGTGCGGGTGTTGTTGTCGCCGAGATTCAGCAAAACTCGGATACCACATACCGTATCTACGATTACGACCGTCCGGGTCTGGACGGCAAGCCGCGTGAGCTTCATGTTGAGGACTCCCTTAACGTAACAGCCTACGAAGGCGCGGGAGCCACTTCCATGAAGACGGACAGTGCAGTCCCTGGAGAATGGCTGCAACTTGCTGCCTCCCCTTATTTCATTGTAGAAAAAGGGATTGTACAAGGCGAATGGAATCTCGCCACGACTCCAGACAGCTTCACGATCCTTGTGATCTGTGAAGGTAGCGGCCATCTGACTTGGGAAGGCGGATCACAACCTTACGCTGCAGGCGAATGCTACCTGTTGCCAGCCAATCTGGGGGCTTACGGAATCGAAGGCCAATCCACAGTGCTTCGCTCCTATTTGCCATAAGACTTTCTATTCTAGTGTCTTCGCCCGCAATCTTGTTCAGGAGGAAGGGCTATGTTGGAAAATAGTTTTACAATGACTGATCCCATCGGGGTCGATATACATGTCTATGAATGGCTGCCGGAGCCCGGTGCTACGGTCAGGGGCATCGTGCAAATCTCGCATGGGATGTCCGAGACAGCAGCCCGCTATGCTCGCTTCGCGAAGGCGCTGACGTCAGCCGGATATGCCGTATACGCCAATGATCACCGCGGCCATGGGAAAACTGCGGGCCAAGTGAATCTGCTTGGCGATACCGGGAAGGATGGCTTCTACTGGATGCGGCGTAATCTGCTACAGGTTGCTGAGATTGCATCCTCCAGGCAGGGCGATCTGCCGATCTTTCTGTTTGCGCATAGCATGGGCTCCTTTCTGGCCCAAAAGCTGATGTGCGAAGAGGGCTGTTCCACCTATGCCGGGTTTATTCTCAGCGGTACCAATGGACCGCGCAGCATGCTTAGCATCGGAGAGTCTCTGGCCAACCTCCAGTACCGCCTCCAAGGAGAACTGCATCGCAGCGTGTTGTTGAACGGCCTTGTCTTCGGCAGCTACAACCGTGAGTTCTTGCCGACAAGAACCCCATTTGACTGGCTAAGCAGCGATACGGATGAGGTTGACCGATTTGTATCCAACCCTTTTTGCGGCGCGATCTGTACCACCCGCTTTTTCCGCGACTTCTTCCGGTTGCTGCGCGATATTCATTCCGAGACGTCGCTCGCCTCCTTATGCACAGACAAACCCGTTTATCTGTTCTCTGGGGAAATGGACCCAGTCGGCATGAAGGGCAAGGGTGTACTTAAGCTGGCAGAGTTGTATAGGAACAAAGGAATTCAGGATGTGGCCTGCCGATTATACCCCGGAGGCCGGCACGAAATGCTAAATGAGGTCAACCGCGATCAGGTTACAGCAGATGTACTGGATTGGCTAGTTCATCACCTTCCCACCGGGAAGTCATTACTACAATCCTAGCTTAAATAAAGACAGGTTATTCCAAATTACGGAATAGCCTGTCTTTTTGTTCTTCGCTATAAATCTACTAATGCTCGATTTTTTGACTTTATAAATATGATATGATTTTACTGTACAAACACTGCTTTCATTAGCCACGGTCTATCTCCTTACTAAAGGAGGTGACATGAAATGGAGGTCAAGGATGCCCTAACGTTAATGTTTGCTTTTGGCATGTTTATACTCGCATTGCTCGCCTATCTAAAAAAGAAATAGACCGCCCCGGCAAGGAAACGGTCTATTCCAGTCACAAGCGATGACGACCGCCTGCTATGAAGCAGTGGTTGTACGCCGGGAACCGTGTTTGCCGCACGGCTCCTTTTTCATTCCTATTATAGCATAGTCCATATTATTACATAATCAGTAGCCAGATCCTCAGACTAGATTTGACTGGACCAGCCAAACTATACGCAGAAACGGCCGCCACCAGGCCGCCATTTCTGCATTCACTCTATTTTCTAGACTTACTGGTTGGCGGCTTTCCACTCGTCGTATTGCTTTTGCGCTTCGGCAAGTACTTTATCGAGGCCTGCTGCTTTCATCTTCTCGATCGCTTTAGGTAAATGCTCATCCGGGTCAACCGCCCCCGTCATGATCGGCGGGTAGAACTCCTTCACGATGGCAGAAATAGAGGCCACTTCCGTCTTCACCGGGTCGGGGTTGAAGTTGAAGCCAAAGCTTGGAGCGACCTTCGCGGAATTATTGAATTCCTTGAACGCTTCCCACTTATCAGCTGGATCATCCTGGTGCATGTACGTCAGGAACAGGTTGCCCAGCGCAAAGCCTGGCATCTGGAATCCATCCTTCATCGCTGGCAGATCCTCGATAACGTTATCAGAAATCTTTTTATAATGTGTACCTTCAATCCCATAGTTGATCAGGTTGCGCAGATACGTATCGGTATTGAGCAGGTTCAGGAACATCATGGCACGCTCAGGATTCTTGGAGTTGGCCGAAATGGCATGCATAGATCCTGTTGCCGAGCCGGTGAAAATAACCGGTTCCTGCATCGGTGTGGTCACGATCTCGTAGCCCGCGCTTCTAGACCACCCCAGCTCTGCATACGGCTGGGTCTGCTCGCGGTCAACGAACCATTTGCCGGTCTTGATGTTGTCGATCCCTTCCAGGGTGGCAACATCCTTGCGCAGATAACCGTCCTGATAATATTTGCGGATGGTCTTCAGAGAACTCTTCAGCTCATCGGATTCAAGCACATTGACGTATTTGCCAGTGTCGCCGTCCATGTTAATACCGACCGGGAATTCGTCACCAAGCAGGAAGTCGAACGGCAGATAAGGCTTGAAGCCTTTTGGAACGGCCAGCGGCGTAATGTCGGAAGGTTCACCGTCCTTGATCTGTTTCAGGTAAGGCTCCAGATCCTCAAGCGTGCGGATCTCACTAATGTCAATGCCGTACTTGTCGACATACTGCTTGTTGAAGCGCCATACCCATTGCGAAGCCAGTTCTTTATTAACCGGCACGGCATAGTTTTTGCCACCGACCTGAGAACCTATCAGGAAGCGCGGGTCTAGCTCCTCCTTAATGCCTTGGCCGTATTTTTCCAGCAGATCATTGATTGGCAAGAACGCTCCTCTAGAGGCATTAGGTAGATAATCATAGGCCCAGGAGGAGGTGAAAGCGATATCATAACTCTCGCCGGAAGCCGTGATAACCGGCAACCGCTTGGAGTAATCACCCCAGTCAATCATCGTAATGTCGACGGTGGCATTTATTTTCTCGGTCAAGTATTTGTTCATTTCAGTCTGTACTATTGGCAGGTCGCGCTGTGGTCCACCGATTAGATAGACCTTGAGCTTCACCGGGTCCAGCTTCTCTCCGGTCTCACCGCCGGTGTTACTGCTGTTATCAGTCTTATTGCCACTCTCTGCTCCAGATGACGTATTTCCACCGGCATTATCTTTCGTATTGCTGCCCCCGCAGCCCGCGAGCACTGTAGCAAAAGCAAATAATAAGGCAACCATTAGCAGAACAAATTTTCTTGTCTTCATGTGTCTCCCCCTTATAGATATCTATTGTTACTGCCCCTTTAAGGCAGGCACAACCCGTCTTACTCTTTGACCGAACCAATGGTCAGACCCTGGATAAAATACTTCTGGAAGAACGGATACGCCAGCGCTACTGGCAGCGTAGCCAAGACAACCATCGCCATGCGAACGGTCTCCGTCGGCAGTGTCGCGGCAATGTCATAGGACACGACGCGGCTGCTATTTTGCACAACAAAATCCATATTGTTCTGGATGCGAATCAGCAGCGTCTGGAGCGGAATCAGATTCGGATTGTCTATGTAGAGCAGCGCATTGAACCAGTCATTCCAGAAGCCCAGCGTGCTGAACAGCCCGATAGTCGCAATTCCCGGCAACGAGATCGGCAGCACGATGCGCGTATAGATACCGAATTCAGTAGCCCCGTCGATTTTGGCCGACTCGATGATCGCATCCGGCACGGTAGTCGTGAAGAATGTCCGCATGACGATAATGTAAAAAGCATTCAGGATCGACGGCAGGATCAGCGCCCACATCGTATCGCGCAAATGCAGCACCTGCGTAACCACGATATATCCGGGAACAAGACCGCCGGAGAACAGCATCGTGAAGAAGGCCAGAAAGCTGAAAAAGCGGCGCTGGGTAAAATTCTTACGAGAGATAGCATACGCATACGTGGATACCAGATACAGTGTCAAGAGCGTCCCGATCACCGTCACCATTAAAGTGACGCCCAGTGAACGGGCCATCTGCTGCCCGGATTCCATCAGGAACCGGTAGGCATCCAGACTAAGCACCTCCGGCAATAGCTTAAAACCATTGATCGCCAGCGTCTTCTCATCGGTAAACGAGATAATGATGATGAACAGAAACGGAAAAATACAAGATATGGCGAACAGGCAGATGCCTATATTAAAAAACACATTTGATAACGGAGAAATGGCGTTCATATCCCTGGACTTTGTAGTCCTCGGAGCTTGGGCTGAGGCCCGCTTTACCGGTTCGCTTAAGTTACTCATTGCCAGCACCCCCTTGCCGATTCCTAGAATACGGCATAATCCTTTTCAATTTTGCGCACCGCATAGTTCGCCAGCAGCACGAGAATCAAACCCACAACGGATTGGTACAATCCTGTAGCCGTACTCATTCCCGTATCGCCCATAATGGTCAAGCCGCGGTAGACGAACGTGTCGATGACATTTGTGACCGGATACAGTGCACCGGAGTCCCGCGGAACCTGATAGAACAGACCAAAATCGGAACGGAAGATGCCGCCGAGCGCCAGAATGGTCAGGATAATCATCAGCGGTCTCAGGAGCGGAAGCGTAATATATTTGATCTGGTTCCACTTCGTGGCGCCGTCGATCATCGCGGCCTCATAATAAGAGCGGTCGATACCCGCGATTGCTGCAAGATAGACTACACTGCCATAGCCTGCATTTTTCCACAGACCCAACAGAATCAGAAAATACGGCCAATAGCCCTTCTCGCTGTACCAGCTGACTGGATCGCCGCCGAAGTAGGTGATCATCTGATTGAATACACCCTTTTCTACACTCAGAAACGAGAAGGCGAAATAGCTGATAATAACCCAAGATAAGAAATACGGCATGAACATAGCGGTCTGATAGACCTTGGCCATCCGCTTGTTCAACAGTTCGTTCATCACAATGGCCAGCGTTACTGCAACGACCAATCCCATAAAAATCAAACCGAGGTTATACAGAATCGTGTTGCGTGTGATGATATAGGCATCATCAGTCGAGAACAGAAACTCAAAGTTTTTGAATCCGACCCATTCACTCTTTAAAACGCTTTCAATAAATCCTCCTGGATGAATCCGAAAGTCCTTGAAAGCAATGATGGTTCCGAACATCGGTAAATAGGCAAAAATAATAAACCACGCTGCTCCCGGCAGTACCAGCAGAAGAAACGCCTTGTTCTTCATCAGACTTTTGAAGATGCCCAGCACGGCTGTCCCTCCTTATAGTTGCAATTAACAGATCACTTAAGCGGCTTACGTCTCATCCAGCATCAATCCCCTATAATCAACACTGACAGACCTAAGCCCAATTCGGCGCTTTGGATTTCTCGTTCACCCCTGTCTTTATTATGCAAGCGCTACCGTAACGGGGATAGTTGAAAAATACAATAAAATGATGGATTAATTAAAGATAACGCATTCATTTCCATAGCAAAAAACACACCCACAAGGGGTGTGTCTCTATTCAGCCGGTAGGCCAGGCTTATTTTTTCATATACATCGAACGCAGCTCTGTAGGGGAAACGCCGGCATATTTCTTGAACTGTCTGTAAAAATACGACGTGTCCCAATAACCTACCTCTGCCGCTACTTCTGCCGTCTTCTTGTCTGAATACAGCAGCAGATGAGTAGCACGTTCGATCCGGTACTGGTTAACATAATCGGAAAAGCTGGTGCCGACCTCCTGCTGAAACAATTGGCCTAGATAGTTGGGATGAAGCTCCTGCTTCTGGCTGAGTGTCTTCAGCGAAAGCTCCTCCTGATAGTGGTTCTTCACCACCTCCAGCGCGGCCAAGATATGTGGACTATACATTTTATCCACAGCATGGTAGGTATCCAGTGTGCGGTGTACGACCTTCTTAACCAACTGCTTCAGACCGCCCAGGGTATGAATTCTGGACAAAGGTCCGAAAACCTCGCCATAATCAGGCGTCTTCTCCAACTCTTTGGCAGCCAGCATCAGTTGGATGGATGAATTAAAGAATGGCGTTCTCGCAAGGTGGCATTCCTTGCCCTGAACCTCAAAGAAGTCATCAATGAAACGCTCAACTTCAGCACCTTCCCCATCCCGCAGCAGCTTATGAAACTGATCCATTGCCAGCTCCCGCTTCTCCTGAGACTGAACAGTAGATTCTCCGCTAACTCCTTCCATGACGAATGTATCTGAATCCATGAATATATGATTTTGCAGCCACTGCTTCACTGACTTGCAGCTTTGCGGATAACCTAGATAGGTCGATTCGGCTGGACCGATAATCCCCCATACACGGACACCGCCATCCGCAGTCACCACTTGCTTCATGTTACGGAGTGCATCTCGCTGCCATGTATCCTCACCATTCACTTCGCTTGAGACGAACAGCACGATAATGTCCCCCTCCTGATCAGGAAAGCAGATTACCCCGCAACCATCCGGTAGCTCCGTGTTCCCCACTCCCTCGCATTGCTCGGCGATTCCCGGTCTGTACAACTGAGAATCATGACTCTCGTCATCGGCAACAATTCGCAGTGCCGCCGCGCGATAGCTGGACTTGTTCAGAGGGATCTCCAAGAGCTGCGCTCGCTCCCGGAACTCCTTGACGTCGATGGTCTCATTCGCCCATCGCTGCAAAATATTGTTGCGCAGAATTCTCCAGCTCTGATCCATCTGAATTTGCCGGATTTCCTCGCGCTCCCAGTCATGCTGCATATGCTTGATCGTCGCTTCCAACTCGTCAATATTGACGGGCTTCAGCAGGTAGTTCTCCACCCCCAGCGCCATGCCTTCCCGCACATAATTGAACTCCTCATAACCGCTCAAAATAATAAATTTAGTATATGGATTACGTGCTTTGACCTCCCGAATCAGTTCAAGTCCGGTCATGTGCGGCATCATGATATCCGTAATAACAAGGTCAACAGGTTCCCCGTCCAGCTTTGCTAGCGCTTCCATTCCATTGCAAGCCGTACCGGCAATCTGCATGTTATTTTCGTCCCAATCAATAATAGCCTGCATCCCTTGCACAATAAGCGGCTCATCATCGACCAACATTACACTTCTCATCCGACTTCCTCCCTTGTGACTGGAATTCTGATCATCACCTGACAGCCTTCACCCTGCGTGCTAACTAGGCTTAGCCCATAACCACTGCCATAATTCAGACGTATGCGGTCGTGGACGTTCTTAAGTCCCAAAGAATGATTGGATGTCCCCGCAGCTTCGCCATCCATGTTCAGCGATCTTTGCAGTTCAAGCAATCTCTGTCCGGAGATCCCTTTTCCGTTATCCTGCACGCAAATACTAATTACGCCATCCACTTCTGTGGCTGTAATGGAGATCCGGTTATCGTCATCGTTGGTGCGAAAGCCATGCACAATGTAATTCTCAATGACCGGCTGGATCAGCAGCTTAACGACAATACTCCCGGCAGCCCATGGTCCAATATGGGTCTCTACCTGTAGCTTGTTCTCATACCGATACTGAACTAAAGCCAGATACATCCCGCACAGCTCAATTTCCTCAGCCAAGGTAACATGGGTCTGCTTCTTGATCAAATGACGGAACATCGTTGCCAGAATATAAATCATTTGACCGACATCCCTAGCTCCAGAGCTGATGGCCTTCATACGGATGCTTTCCAGGGTATTGTACAGAAAATGGGGATTAATCTGGGCTTGCAAAGCCACGAGCTGCGCGTTCTTTTGCTTGATCTCCGACACGTAAACCGTCTCTATGTAAGACTCCAGCCGATCACACATATGGTTAAAGCTCTGCGCAATCTGCTGCAGCTCATCTTCCCCCTCCATCTGAACCCGCTTGCTCAGATCCCCTTCCTGCCAGCGGCGCATGTAAAGGACGAGCCTGTGAATCTTCTTGGAATAACGGCGGATGATGGTGAATGTGACCGCGATGCTCAGAACGATACACAGAATCACAATGCCGATCAGGCTGAACCGGATGGTCTGGAGACTCTGTTCAATCTGCGACTCTGGAATAATGGCGGCTACGACCATTCCTGTATTCCCTATGTTCAGCAGCTGCACCTTGGAGCGTTCCTCCAGATTCACCCAATCCTCCGGCACATTCATCTGCCTCCAATACGGGTAGACGGTGTTGTCATACTTGCCTTGCGAATCGAAAATCACCTGGCCTTCCCCGGTCAGAAGCATAATCCGGCTATCTTTGCCGCTGATCTTGTCACGCAGCAGCCCCTTGATACGGTCAGTATTCAGTTCGAACATAATTGCGCCGTACTGCTTCAGTGTCAAGGAATCCTTTAGCACATTCACATAGCTGTATGGCGTGGGCTCATCAAGCATTTTGCCTTCAAAAAGCGGCTCACTGCCCATGAACTGCCAAGGCGTATTCTGTAATCGTTGGAACCAATCCTGATGGGCCGCAGACAGCTTAGGATGATAATAAAAGTGCTGGGTCTCCCGGTTCAAAACATAGAAAAAGTCCTGGTCTGTACTATACAGCACGACATTCGCGATCGAGGCCTCATCCTTCAGCAGCAGACGCAGATGATAGTCAAAGTTCCCACGCTCTGTGCGGTAGCTGGAGGCATATTGATTCAACCGCCAATTGAGAAAATCCTCATACTCACGGTTCAAAAAGTATTTCAGATCGTCACCGATCATCGCGTCGGTATAAATCTGCTGCACGGCATTGTACATCCGCTCATACTGCTGATTCAGGCTGATACTGACAATATCCAGCTCCTGCAGACTGGCATCCATCTGTTCCCGTACGACCCGCTGCTCATAATAGCGATAGGCCAACACCGAGATGCTGATGAACAACAGCACCATGACCATGGAGTAAAACAGCAGAATTTTGTTGAACATTTTTTTCTTCAAGTGATTCTGATAAAAGGTTCGTATCTTCGACATTCTTGCCAGACCACCTCCTTCGAGACCAATTTTCCACTCAGTGTATCACCGTTCGCAGAAGTTGCCAATTAACAGCGCACAGGCTCTGACGGCCATTTTCATTTGTCAAAAATGATAGAAAGCGCTATAATAAGCCCATTCCCCTATGATTGACCTGTATTACATACCCTCTTTGGATTTTCTATATATGGATCACCTCCCGATAAAATGTACTGGGGGTACCTCTCAATGTTTCTTACCGAAAATAAACTTCATGCACGTATTCATGAATTATCCGAGCTCCGTTACCGGGATCGTCTGCCACTAAATGTCTTTCTTTCCTGCGAGGATCGCCGGGAAGAGATTAATCCTGCCCTGCCGGGTGCAGATGAGAACTGGCAACCTATGCATACAGGAGAGAACTGGTCAGGCCGGGATCTCTATTTATGGCTGCGCACAGAAGCCCAGTTCCCTGCCGCCTGGAGTGATAAACGCATCGTCGGCCTGTTTGATTTTGGCGATACCGGGGGCGGTAACAATTCCGGCTTTGAATCTCTGTTCTATTGGAACGGCAAGCCTTATCAAGGTGTCGATTCCAACCACAAGGAAGTATTCCTTCCGGCGTCTGCGGCGGGGAGCACCTGCGAGTTAGTCTTCCGGCTCTGGTCAGGTCTGGAAGGCGGCGGGAAACCCCGTAATCAGAATCATACGTTCAGACAGGCAGAGCTGTGCTGGCTGGATGAAACAGTCGATGATCTCGTATTTACCGGGACAGCCATTCTGGAGACGGTCAAAATTCTGGACGCCAATGCACCGGAGCGGAGTAAGCTGCTTCATGCACTTCAGCAGTCTTTCCGGCTGATCGACTGGGCGGAGTCCCATTCGGAGAGCTTCTACACCTCCGTCTACACCGCTAGGGAAGATCTAAGCTCCCGGTTGAATGCCATGGATAAGGCCTCCGATGTCACTGTCACCTGTATCGGCCATACCCATATTGACGTGGCCTGGCTATGGCGGCTGAAGCATACGCGCGAGAAATGTGCCCGCTCCTTCTCCACCGTGATGCGTCTGATGGAGATGTTCCCGGAGTATGTGTTCCTCCAAACACAGCCACAGTTGTACGAATATGTGAAAGAAGATTATCCGGAGCTATACGCGTCTATCAAGGAACGTGTGACCGAGGGCCGCTGGGAAGCAGGCGGCGGTATGTGGCTGGAAGCTGACTGCAATCTGACCTCGGGCGAATCCTTGGTTCGGCAATTGCTGATTGGTACACGTTTCCTGAAAGAAGAGTTCGGAACGGAATGCCGTTATCTCTGGCTGCCCGATGTATTTGGCTACAGCTGGTCCCTGCCGCAAATTCTGAAGAAATCCGGTATTCATACCTTTATGACCACCAAGATTAGCTGGAACCAATACAATCGTATGCCGTTTGATACGTTCCACTGGCGCGGGATTGACGGCTCAGAGGTGTTAACCCACTTCATTACCACACCCGAACCATGGTCAGAGCCAGGCTCCTGGTTCTATACCTACAACGGCAGGATTATCCCGAAGACGGTCAAGGGCATCTGGGATGCTTACCGCGACAAGGAGATGAACCAGGATCTGCTGCTGTCGTACGGATACGGTGATGGAGGCGGCGGAGTCAACCGCGAAATGCTGGAGATGCGTCGACGGCTGGACCAATTACCGGGACTGCCCAAGGTGACTACCGGGCGCGCGGATGATTATTTTGAGAAGCTGCAGGAGACGGTGGAGAATACCGATTCGTACATTCATACCTGGGATGGCGAGCTGTATCTGGAATATCACCGCGGGACGTATACCAGCCAGGCATATAACAAACGGATGAACCGCAAGCTGGAGCTGGCTTACCGCGAGGCGGAATGGCTGGGCGCGCTACAAAGTATTATGGAGAACGACTGGAGTCTGTATCAAGGAGCCTCTCTGACCTCGGGTTGGAAAATTATTTTGCGCAATCAGTTCCATGACATCATCCCTGGCTCTTCCATTACAGAAGTGTATGAGGACAGCCGGATTGAATACGCCGACGCGGAGCAGATTGTCACTCTAGTAGATACGCAGGCCCGGACCGCGATTGCTGGCCGCAGCGGATCTCCGAATACGTACACCATTTGGAATGCCTCTCCGTGGGTGGTTACAGACATCGTGAGCATCCCTGCGGTTTCGGCAGATATGGCACACGGCTCTTGGCTAAGCGATTCCGGCGTGAACCTGAGCGCCCAATGGCAAGAGGGTAGCTGGTCTGTTGAAGTAAAGGATATTCCTTCACTGGGATACACCACGATTCACTTCCAAAGCGACACGACCGTCAGCAGCCTTGAGCATTCACCATTCATTCATACAAAGAATGGGATCGAGACGCCATTCTATCTGCTGGAATGGAATGAAACTGGGCAGTTGACCCGCCTGTACGATAAAGAAGCACGCCGCGAGGTGCTTGCCAAAGGAGCAAGAGGCAACGTGCTTCAAGTGTTCGAGGATAAACCGCTGGCTCATGAGGCCTGGGATATTGATATTTTCTATCAGGAAAATATGCGGGAAATCACGAAGTGTACCGGTATTGAAATCGTTCAGACCGGGCTGCTCCAAGCGGTGATCCGCTTCAACTGGCAGTATCTTGGATCGAAGATCACCCAAGATCTGACTCTGTATGCGAAGCATCGGCGGATCGATTATGACACCGAGGTGGATTGGCATGAACAGCAGCAACTGCTGAAGGTTGCCTTCCCGGTCGGTATCCGTTCCACCGAAGCAACCTATGATATTCAGTTCGGCAACGTGAAACGTCCGACACACTGGAATACGAGCTGGGACTGGGCACGCTTCGAATCCGTCGGCCATCAATGGGCCGATCTGTCAGATAGAGGTTATGGAGTCAGCCTGCTGAACGATTCCAAATACGGCTATGACATTAAGGACAACGTCCTGCGGCTGACCCTGATCAAGAGCGCCACTCACCCTGATCCGCACGCCGATCAGGGACTGCACCACTTCACCTATGCCCTTCTGCCGCATCAAGGCGATTGGCTGGTTGGTGGAACTGTGCAGCAGGCTTGGCTGCTGCACGCACCGCTGCGGTATACACAAGGCCAGGCGAAGCAGCCAAGCTGCTCCATGTTCGCCTTGTCAGGTGGCACAGCAATGATCTCGGCGGTTAAGAAAGCTGAGGATTCCGACCGTGTCATCGTACGTGTTCATGATTATTCTGGCAGCCTGAATCAGCTCGAGCTGACAAGTG
The DNA here is from genome assembly GCF_042887565.1 of Paenibacillus sp. NPDC057934. NCBI lineage: Bacteria > Bacillati > Bacillota > Bacilli > Caryophanales > Paenibacillaceae > Paenibacillus > Paenibacillus sp. NPDC057934. Next base: position 200,719 of record NZ_JBHVPB010000003.1, on the reverse strand, counting down.
ATCTGCGGATTCAAGCATGGAGAGAGACGAATTTGATGGAAGTGCCGGAGGGAGAGCTTCTCTATGATACTCCGGTAACCTTTACCCTTGAGCCTTATGAAATCAAGACATTTGAGATTGATCTGAAGGTGGAGTCTTAAAGGGCATAACTGAAACAACAGAAGCCAGGAAGTCTCCTGCTACCTCGGAGATTTCCTGGCTTCTTCATGCTTCCACCCTTTCGCTTACACAGGCATGGCATAATACTGTGGCTTCCCGCTCTCATCCTGCTGGTACAGCACAACGAGCAAGGTGCTCCTTCCCGCCCTAGCATCGGCAACGAGAGTGGAGATGTCCGCCTGCGCAGATGCCTGGTCGAACACCTCCACTTCCGCCGGGAATGCAGCCTCGGCTCCGGCTTGGGCTGAGGCGGAGATTCCTTTTCCGTTGGCAGTTTCGGCTTCGACAGCCGTTCCCTCATCAGCCCGCAAGCCGCTAATGGATGTCAGCACTTCCGCTAGCGGGAAGGGCAGCAGTTCAAGCACGGCATATTTTTGCAGCTCGCGCTCGTTGATCCCCGTTCCTTTGAGTTCCTGGGATAGACTTCCTGGATTCGCAGCAATCTCCTTCAGCCAGGAAGCCCACTGTGACTTGCCGAGTGTAGGCTCCCACCAGATTTTACGCGGCTTGTACTTATGTCCAAGGAAGTAGTCGAGCTTCATCAGTCCGGAGATGATCTCCATCGACATCGTGCCACGCGCCGTCAGGAAATCATGCAGCCTGGTGAACAGGTCCTCGAGCTGATGGCCGATCTTCCGCCAGCCCCGCTCGTCCCAGTAATCGCCGAATTCCTGAAAGAAATCAAAGGGCGAAGGAAACACATGGCGGATCAGATACTTGACGGAATGATCCAGACGGTGGCTGTTCCAGTATTTCTCCAGCACATCCTCCAGCCGCTTCAGGCGGATAATATCGCCAAAAGGCATCACGTGGCTACTCAAAATTTCATAAGGAGCGTGCTCCATATACGTGTAATCATATTTGGCTGCCTGCGCGCGCAGCCCGGTGCCGCGAAGCATTTTCAGAAATCCTAATTGCAGCTCCTCCGGTTCCATCGCGAACACATCATTAAAGGTCTTGCGGAACGTTGCGTAATCCTCCTGCGGCAGTCCGGCGATCAGATCGAGATGCTGGTCGATATTACCGCTACCCTTGATCTTCATCACCGTACGCGACAGCTTTGCAAAGTTCTGGCGACGTTTGACTAGTTCATTCGTTTCATCGTTGGTCGACTGCACGCCAATCTCGAACCTGAAGATCCCCGGCGGTGCATTCTCCGCCAGAAAATCTAGCACCTCCGGCCGCATAATATCCGCCGTAATCTCGAATTGGAACACACAACCCCGGTGATTATCAATCAGGAACTGGAACATCTCCATGGCATAATTGCGGTTAATATTAAAAGTCCGATCCAGGAACTTGATGATTTTGGCTCCATTATCAATCAGGTAGAGCAGGTCAGACTTCACGCGCTCAATATCATAATACCGGACACCGACCTCAATACTGGACAGGCAGAACTGACAGTTGAAAGGGCAGCCCCGGCTGGTCTCAAAATAAACGATCCGCTTGCTTAAGTCCGGCAGATCATCGGGAAAACGATGCGGCGAAGGCAATGTGTTTAGGTCGCTTTTAGGCCGGGGAGGATTGACGATCCATTCCTCCCCCTTTCGATAAGCCACACCGTATACAAAATGGAACTTGCGTTCGTCCCGCAGCTCCTGGAGCAAATGATGAAACGTCTCTTCGCCGTCACCATTGACTACAAAGTCAACACCGGGCTCGCGCTTCATCCAATACAGCGGCTCATAAGACACTTCCGGTCCGCCAAGCACAATCGTCACTTCGGGCATGACTTTCTTGAGGATACCAACCAGCTTGATCGTCTCCTCGATATTCCAGATATAACAGGAGAAGCCGATCACATCCGGACGTTTCTGGAACAGGTCAGATACCATATTCATTACAGGGTCCTTAATCGTGTACTCCGCCAAATGAATATCACTGAATTCATGCTCGCTGTACGCCTTGAGCAGACGGATTGCTAACGAGGTGTGAATGTACTTGGCGTTTAATGTAGCCAGGATGATTTTCATGCGCTGTGCCCTCTTTACATGTCATTTTGGAAAAACTCAAGGAATGGCTTGCCGTACTTGCGATACTTCACTTCACCGACACCCTTCACCCTCAGCATTTCCGCTTCGGTCTGCGGGCAAACCACACTCATCTCACGCAGGGTCGCATCATTGAAAATAATATAGGACGGCACATGCTCCCGGCCTGCGAGCTCGCGCCGGATCAGGCGAAGCTGCTCGAACACCGTTTCGTTAACCGCCGACGGAGACAAATCGCGAACCCGGCTTCGATCACGCGAGCCTGAAGATGACCCTGCCCGCGTTGGCCGAGCCACCCGTTGCAGCACTTGACGCTGACCACGCAGCACTTCCGCAGCCTGAAGTTGTAGGCGAACTACCGGATACTGGCCCTCTGACAGAGCCAGGTACCCCTCCGAGATCAGCACATTGATGCTCTCGGTAATCTCTTTCTCAGTTCGACCTGACATCGCGCCATGGGTGGGCAGAGACTCGAATCCGTATTGCATCACCTTTTGGTTGCGAGAACCTTTCAGCACAGAAGCAACCAAAGCAACGCCAAAACGCTCGCGCATACGGTGAATACAGGAGAAGATTTTCTGCGCATCCACCGTCATGTCTACCAATTCACGCTCATCCGTGCAGGAGCTGCAAATGCCACAAGGCTTGTCCCCGTGTACCTCACCAAAATAGTCGAGCTGGGCGCTGCGCAGGCAGCGGGTGGAGTAACAGTATTCGATCATCTGCTGAAGTTTGCGGTATTCATTGGCTTTACGCTCCGGGTCCTGCGGATTCTGCTCGATCAGGAATTTCTGGGTCATGATATCCTGGGCGCTGAACAGCAGAATACACTGGCTCGGCTCCCCGTCCCGTCCGGCGCGGCCCGCTTCCTGAACGTACGCCTCCATATTCTTCGGCATGTTGTAGTGAATAACATAACGGACGTTGGACTTGTCGATCCCCATGCCAAACGCATTCGTCGCCACCATTACCCGGATGTCGTCATAGAGAAAACCTTCCTGGCTTTCCGCCCGTTCCTGGTCATTCATCCCGGCATGGTAACGTCCGGCTGCAATCCCACTATTCAGCAGCCGTTGATACAGATCGTCGACATCCTTACGGGTCGCCGCATAAATAATGCCTGGCTGATGCGTATGGGAAGCCGCATAGTCCAGTACAAACTCACGCTTGTTCTCACCGCGCAGGACGGACATCGCCAGATTGTCACGCCCAAGTCCGGTCATGAAGACACCCGGCTCGCGCAGACGCAGCAGACGGACGATATCTTCCATGACTTCCGGCGTAGCCGTCGCCGTGAACGCCGCTAGGATCGGCCGCTGTGGCAATTCATCTACGAATGGCGATACGGAAAGATAGCTGGTACGGAAGTCGTGTCCCCACTGAGAGACACAGTGCGCTTCATCCACCGCTACACAAGAAATGGACAATCCCGCCATTTCCAAGCGAAACCAGTCCAATTCCAAACGTTCCGGTGCGACATATAGCAGCTTCAAGTCGCCCCGGCGCGCCGCCCGGATGCGCTCATTGACTTCCTTGCCGCTCAGCGTACTGTTGATATACGCAGCCGGAATACCGGCCGTAGTGAGTGCATCCACCTGATCCTTCATCAGCGAGATCAGAGGAGAGATCACTAGTGTAAGGCCTGGCATTAGCAGGGCTGGCACCTGATAACAGATGGATTTGCCGCCCCCAGTAGGCATGATGCCCAGCGTGTCGCGGCCTTCCAGCAGATTTCCGACGATTTTCTTCTGACCCTCCCGAAAATCGGGATAGCCGTAATATTTTTGCAGTTCAACCTGCGCCTGTTCCATAGTAGGTGCTTGCATAGTCATCTCTATCATAACTCCTTAGATCTATCTCTCTTTAGTTTACCGGGCATGGGACTAATGAGCAACCGCCCAACCACATTTCCAGCTCCCTTTCTTCTTTACAACAATAGTAATTCTTCAGAGCCCATGGTATATTGAAGAGTACAATATCAGAGGACGGAGAATGCATACATGAACACAAGACGAAATCCTGGGGAGACCTCTGCAAGAACTGCGAAGCCTGCCCATAAAAGTAAATCCCAGCACAAAACACAACCCAAAGCAGGGGCCAGAACCCATAGCAAACCAAACAGCAAACCAAGTGCTAAGGTGAAGACACCGGCACCACCAAAAACCTATACAGTAACCGAGCCAGCTGAACTGCTATCCTTTTTGCTCAGTCACATCACTGGACGTGGACGCAATGCGATCAAATCCATCCTCGCCCGTGGTCAGGTATCGGTCAATGGCAAGACGACAACCCAGCATAATTACCAGCTTCAACCGGGCTATAGCGTTGTGATCGAAACGGAAAAACCGGTGCAGCCGGAAGTGCTGAACGGACTCACCATAGTACATGAGGACGATGATATCATCGTGATCCAGAAGGATGCGGGACTGCTGTCCATTGCTACTGGTGAAGAAAATGAAGTGACCGCCTATCGCCAGCTCATGGAGCATGTGCGTCGCAGCAATCCGAAGAATCGTATCTTCGTCGTGCACCGATTAGACCGTGACACTTCAGGAGTCATGATGTTTGCCAAAAGCGAACGAATCCAGCAGGCCTTACAGAATACCTGGAAGGATACTGTGAAAGAACGCTCTTACGTGGCGCTTGTTGAAGGAGCGGTTAAAAAGCCAGAAGGCACCGTCAGCTCTTGGCTGAAGGAAACCGCCACGCTCAAGATGTATTCCAGTCCTTATGAAGGTGACGGCCTGCATGCTGTTACCCATTACAAGCTGATCCAGTCCAATCGCCACTTCTCTCTGCTAGAGGTACAGCTGGAGACGGGACGCAAGAACCAGATCCGTGTTCACATGGCCGACATCGGACACCCTATTGCAGGCGACAAGAAATACGGAGCAGAGACCAAAACCGTAGGCAGACTCGGACTGCATGCCCGTGTTCTATCCTTTGTTCATCCGGGAACGGAAGAATTGCTGACCTTCGAGAGCCCGATTCCGAAAGCGTTCCTGAAGTATACTTCGCCTGAGCCGATAAAATAAAAAAAGTCTGTCCCATCAAGCTATCGACATAGCTGAGGGACAGACTTTTTTATGTTTAAGCTTTACTGTACCTTACCGCCCTCTACGACCAGTTGGTCGGTAAAGCCTTCACCGTATACTTCTTTCAAGGTCTCGTTATACGCCTGGTGAATGAACTTTTCCTTGCCCAGTGTGCCCAGCTCGGTGTTGATCCAGTCCAGCAGCTCCTTGTTGCCCTTGGCCACCGCCGGAGCAATAGTGTCCTGGCCGCCGAACTCGGGGATGCTGACTGTAAAGCCGGGATTGGACTTGGCCCAGGCGATCAGCTCGGTATTATCGTTGGCAATCGCCGCGCCGCGTCCATCTTTGAGTGCAGCGAAAATTTCTGTGTATTGGTCAAATTTCAGCAGCTCCACATCCGGGTGCTCCTTGGTGAAGTAGGATTCAGCCGTTGTGCCTTTAGCGACAATCAGCTTCTTGCCCTTCTCCTTCAATTGATCAATGGAAGTAATCGGCGCGCTGTCCGGCGACACAATCCCGAAGGACAGCTTCATGTACGGATCAGCAAAATCGACCTTTTCCTTCCGCTCATCAGTCACCGTGAAGTTCGCCATAATAATATCTACTTTATTGGATTCTAAATACGCTACACGGCTGGCGGCGTCCACCAGAACGAACTCAGCTTTGGATTCATCGCCTAGCAAATCCTTCGCAAAGCGCTTGGCAATGTAGACGTCAAATCCCTGGTTTTTGCCCTCCGAATCCACGTAACCAAATGGTGGTTTGTCCGCGAATACACCAATCCGAATCTTGCCGTTCTTCTTCAACTGCTCAATCGAAGCGAACTTGGAGGAGCCCGTACTGCCACTATTCTTGTCCTCATTGCCATTGCCGCAAGCCGCAAGACCCACCACTAATAAACTGGTCAACATGACAGTCGCTAACAACTTCAATCCTTTTCTCATCTCTCTTCATCTCCCTTAAGTCTATAATTTGTCGTACTGAAATATATCCAGAAAATGCTGGGCACGTTCTGTCGACGGTGAGGTGAAAAACTGTTCTGGTGAAGAAATCTCGCAAATTTTGCCTTGATCCATAAAGACGACTCGGTCTCCGACAGATCTGGCAAACCCCATCTCATGGGTGACGATGAGCATCGTCATTCCCTGCTTGGCCAGCCCCAAGATGACTTCAAGTACCTCTCTCACCATCTCGGGATCAAGCGAGGCGGTAACCTCATCGAACAGCATGATTTCTGGATTCATGCAGAGCGCCCGGACAATGGCAATCCGCTGCTTTTGTCCTCCCGACAGCTGGCGCGGGAAGGCATCCTTACGATCGAGCAATCCCACTCGCTCCAGCAGCTGCTCCGCTTGCCGCTGCGCTTCGTCTCTACTACGCTTCTGCACCTTCAGTGGGCCGAGAAGAATGTTTTCGATGACCGTCATATGCGGGAACAGCTCGTAATTCTGGAATACCATGCCAATATGCTGCCGCACCTCGCGAAAATCCACATCAGGCTTCGCCAGATCCTGATTGCGATAATGAATTCTCCCGGCCTGGACAGGTTCCAGGCCGTTAAGACATCGCAGGAAGGTGCTCTTCCCACAGCCTGAGGGACCGAGAATGACGATGACCTCTCCCTTGCCCACTTGCAGGTCAATCTCCTCCAGCACTTTACGATCATCAAAGGTCTTCTCCAGCCCCTCTATCTCGAGCAAAATTTCCTCCGAGTGTGTCATCGCTATCTGTCCTTCCTAAGATCTAATTTTGCCATCGGCGCTCTGCCCGCTTGGACAGTCTGGATAACGGATAACAGACAAGAAAATATAGAATAAAGATGAATCCGTATACCCAGAAGGATGCTGTCGGTGCTTTGATCACACCCAGCTCAATAATCTGCTGCCCGATCTTCACCACTTCAATCACCCCGATCAACACGACCAGGGAGGTCGTTTTAACCATCCGTGTCGCCAAATTGATTGCCCCGGGCAACATTCGCTGTACGGCCTGCGGAATGAGAATATGGCGGTATAACTGCCGGGTACCGAGGCCCAGCGCCTTTCCCGATTCCAGTTGATGACGAGGCAGGGATTCCAGTCCTCCCCGAACAATATCACCGATTTCAGCCGCCCCCCACAGACTGAACACAAGGATAGCTGTCACTTCCCCGTCTATATCAATGCCGAGCAGAGGAGAGAATCCGAAGTGCACCACGTACAGCCAGACCAGAATCGGAATGATTCTGAACGCCTCCAGATACAGACGTAAGATGAACTTCAGCGGCCGGGAATTCAGTGTTCTCAGCAGACCCATAATGGTCCCAAGCACTACGCTGATAATAATCGAGATAAATGCAATTTCTATCGTGACCAGCAGACCGCCCAACAGACGCTCAAAATTGGAGCCTTCAAACAACACGCTAATCCCCGAATTCGGCATATCGCACCTTCCTCTCCACCCAGCTCAGCATCAGCGACAGCGGCAGCACCATCACCAGATAGGCCAGCACCAGCAGCAGCAGTGATTCCGCCGTCTTGTAGTACATGCCGATAAGATCCTTCGCCACATTCATCAGATCCATCAGCGCGATGGCTCCGACAATGGACGTCTCTTTGAGCAGAAATATTACATTGGCCCCCAGCGACGGAATACTGATTGCAAACGCCTGCGGCAGGATCACATATCTCGCCAGTTGAACCTTGGACAGCCCAATACTTAGACCGGACTCTATTTGAGTTCTCCCCACGGCTTCAATCCCACTACGGAATGCTTCTGTCATATAACTTCCTCCGAGAAAAGTCAGGCCGATGATGGCACAAGCCGTCTCACTCAGATGAACGCCGACCTTGGGCAAGCCATAGTACAGGAAGAACAATTGCACCAGCAGCGGCGTATTCCGGGAAAGCTCCACATAAGCAAGAATCACAGGGCTAACGACCTTAACCTTGTAATATAAAATCACGCTGAACACCAGGCCGATCAGCAACGAGAATAGAATGCCCCAGAAGGCTAGCTTGAAGGTCAGCCACATCGCGGCACCATATAGCGGCAAGCTATCTATCATAAACTCCCAATTTAATTGCATATGCACACCCACTCTGTCTTCAGAAATAAAACTAGTCATCAAAACTTACTATTCTCATAAATTTTATTGGTTATATAGATACGCGAACTTTATAAATCATATGTATCATTGACTTATCTATCTTTCTTACCTATCTATGAAGCTAGTCTATCTCTTAATTAATTCAATTTTAAGGAAAAAAATTACATCCCGCGACACTTATGATATTCATATAATTCCAACTTGTCAACTAAGTTTTATGCATTTTTAACGGTGTCTAGCGGCATGTTACAATAAAAATAAAAGTAAGAAGGTGCCCTCATGTTCCATCCTACCGTCTTTGATAATATTAAAATCGCTATCGAAAACCAAATTTACGACTACGACAACCTGGATGGACTCCTTATTGTTACAGACCGGTCAGATCTGCTGGATCTGGCGATCATGTCCCGGGAATTTATGCTTTCTTTCCAGCTCATCGGGAACCGAAATATCACCTCCGAGATTGCACTTCGTTCCTCTGTAAAAGAACTTAGCGATGAAATTTTGGAGACGCCGGGAAGTGATCCCGGCTGTCATCTGCTGCTGCGCTTTTATATGCAAATCAGCAATGCCACTAAGGAATGCCCGGCTATAGCCAGTGCACTGAATACCATTTGGGGACCGGATCTGCAGCCAGTGCAGTCCTTGTCTTTTATATACGGTCAGGAAGAGATCAGCTATCATAACTGCGTTGAATTACAGTTTAAGCGGCAAATTACTGAGGAACAGATGGAGGATATTCCGGAGCTCCTGAAGCATGTCTTACAAAGTGCCGAAGCCCTTGGAAATTTATAGTTTCTACGCTGCAGCCAAACTCTAATCGAGAATGGAGAATGTCACGATGCCATTTCTGCCTTCTGCCAAAGAATCTCGCTGGTTTCGGTGGATGGGGATTTACAGTCTGCTGCTGTGGCTGCTGCTCAGCCTGAATCGCTTCGTCTTGCTCGGACGGCCTGTTGAAGTTTCGCTTCTGTTGCGGTTCGCCCTGTTTGCCCTTACGATATCCGCTGTTCTGCATACCTTCGGATGGCTTGGTGCCCGGCTGGTCTGGATGATGGCAACTCTCGGGATTGCCGCAGGCTTTCTTGTAATGTTCACTTACAGCGCCAGGGATATGTCCGGCTGGCAGGATCTTGCGGGGTTTTTCGCCCTCTCCGTATTGTCACTTGGAGGCTTCGTCTTCGGGTTGATCGTAGAAGGCATCGTGCGGCTGGCAAAGTGGTGGAGGAATCCCTAGTTTCACTCGTTGCTACTACATGTGGAGGTGATGTCCCTTTGTCTAATGCCATACTTACCAAAAATGCGCTGGCCCACTCACTGAAAGGTCTGATGGAGCATATTCCACTGAATAAAATAACCGTCAAGCATCTTGTAGATGACTGTGGACTGAACAGACAGACCTTCTACTATCACTTTCAAGATATTTTTGAGTTGCTGGGCTGGATCTACACTACAGAGGCACTTGAAAGCATCGCTCAGTATCGAAGCTATAACACGTGGACGGACGGTTTCTATAAAATATTCTGCTATATCGAGAACAACAAAGCCTTCTGCTGCAACACCCTGGATTCCCTGGGGCGGAATCATCTCGATGCCTATCTCTATTCAGTGACCCATGACATGATCATGGGGGTGATTCGTGAGCTGTCCGAAGGGCTGAAAGTGAGTAGTACCGATAAAGAATTCATTGCTAACTTTTACACACTAGCTTTTACCGGATTAGTAATCCAATGGATAAGGAACGGCATGAAGGAGCCCCCCAAGCAGATTATAGAAAAGCTAAGCGAACTGCTTGAGGGCAACTTTGTTAAGGCCTTGCATACGTACGGGAACAAGTCTCCTCAATCCCTATAGGTAGCTGCTTCAAGGCGAATGTATGGTGAGAAAAGGACCGAGGAATAATGCTGTCGTTATTCCTTGGCCTTCAGCTTAACCGGAAACAGCAAATCGAGTTGAACGTCTTCGGATTGGTTGACCCGACGTCAAAGTCAACGCTATTCCGTACATCCAGAAATCATGGATTGGCCGAGTAGTCGTTCCTTACCAAATGCCTCGCGAGTTTCTTCGAATCTTGTCTAAAAACTAGACATTTTCCCCCAAGTGACCAAAATCCCGACATTTCCAAGGTTTTGATTATACTCACGCTTCCCGCCTTGTATTACATTAGGGGTGTGATTACAGCAACCCTTTGGAGGCGATAGTTGTGAGAGAAGAATACCGTGATAAACAGGTCTATTTTGTAGGTGGAGGTATTGCGTCCCTGGCAGGCGCATCTTACCTGGTCAGAGACTGTGACTTTCCCGGACAGAACATTCATATCATTGAAGAAATGAAAATTCTAGGCGGTAGCAACGACGGGGCCGGCGACGAAGAGAATGGCTATGTAATCCGCGGTGGGCGGATGCTCAACGATGAAACTTATGAGAATACGTGGGAACTGCTGACATCGATTCCATCCATTGACCGGCCGGGCCTGTCAGTGCGGGATGAGATCCTGGCCTTCGACATGGCCAACCCGACTCATTCCAACGCCAGATTGGTCAACGGCCGAGGCGAGGTAGAAGATGTTCTGTCGATGGGTTTCGACATGGCTGACCGCTTGACACTGGGCAAGCTAATCATCACACCGGAGGAGAAGCTGGGCAAGGCGCGGATCAACGACCTGTTCGGCCCTCATTTTTTCACAACGAATTTCTGGTTCATGTGGGCAACCACCTTCGCCTTCCAGCCGTGGCACAGTGCGGTTGAATTCAAACGATACATGGTCCGCTTCATCCACGAATTCCCGAGAATTCAGACCCTGGAGGGCGTAACCCGTACGCCGTATAACCAATACGACTCTATTATTTTGCCAATGCATAAATATCTCGAAGGCTTCGGTGTAGACTTTACCCTGAAATGTACCGTAACTGACCTGGAATTCAAAGACGGAGATGGCATCACCGTAACCCGGATGAATGTACTGCGCCAAGGTGTAGCGGATGTAATAGATGTAAAAGAAGGCGACCTCGTCATCATCACCAACGGCTCCATGACCGAAGGCTCCAGCCTAGGCTCTATGACTGAAGCGCCAAGCCTGAACGGCAAGGGCAGCTCCTGGAAGCTGTGGGAGAATATCGCGGCCAAGAAGCCGGGACTCGGTAACCCTTCTTCTTTTGCAGATCATGTGGATGGCTCGAAATGGGAATCCTTCACGGTCACTTTCAAGGACACCAGGTTCTTCGATCTTATGGAGAAATTCACGCGTAACCGTGCCGGTACCGGCGCTCTGGTCACCTTCAAGGAATCCAGTTGGCTGATGTCAGTTGTGCTGGCTTTCCAGCCTCACTTCCGTAACCAGCCGGAGCATGTCCGGGTATTCTGGGGTTATGGCTTGTATCCGGACAAGGTCGGCGATTTCGTGAAGAAGAGAATGTGCGATTGTACCGGGGAAGAGATCATGGATGAGTTGATCGGTCATCTTCATTTTGAAGCACACCGGGAAGAAATTATGGCCACCGCCAACTGTATCCCGTGTATGATGCCTTATATCACGTCACAATTCATGCCGAGACTGCACAGCGACAGACCGCAAGTGGTGCCTGAAGGCTCCACGAACCTGGCCTTTATTGGACAGTATTGCGAAATTCCGGACGATGTTGTTTTCACTGAGGAATACTCTGTGCGAGCCGCCAGAATTGCCGTGTACACGCTGCTGGGCATCAACCGCCCAATTGAACCGATCACCCAGTATCAGTACGATGTGCGAAGTCTGTTCTCAAGCTTTATTACTTCTTTCAGATAATGGCTGCCTATATAAGACGAACTTAAGAACCAAACGTAAGGCTTATATAGATCATATGCCAAAAAGGCGAAAGAGCAAGGGATTCCCTTCTCTTTCGCCTTTTTATGTTCCAAATGCCAGATTACAGACTGCAGGAGCCGTCTACACAACCGTCATCGCCAGTTGTTTGACCTTGACCTTTGGGTTGACCCACAACCTGTAGCGCCGGAGCTTCCTGCTCTTCTGCCCAAACAGTGTCCAGCACTTCCGTGAATACCGGTCCAGGCTGTGCGCCTGATACAGCATACTTATTGTTGAAGACAAAGAACGGCACACCGGTAATATTCAAGCGGGCACCCTCTTCAATATCGGCATGAACTTCGGCGCTGTAGTCATCAGATGCCAGCATCGCTGCAGCATCCGCCTCATCCAGCCCTACTTCTCCGGCCAGCTTGGCAAGCACATCCCGATCACCCAGATTCAGAGAATCCGTGAAATAGGCGCGCAGCAAACGTTCTGTCATCTCGGCAGCTTTTCCGTGCTTGGCTGCATAGTGGCTCAAACGATGACCGTCGAACGTGTTTGTATGCACCATAGTATCAAAACGGAAATCCAATCCCACACCTTGGGCCTGTTCCGTCAGCTGTGCATTCATAGCTTTAGCTTTCTCCAATGTCATGTTGTATTTCTTAGCCAGCATCTCGTGGATGGTCACATCGCCGTCGGCTTTAGCATGGGGGTCCAGCTGAAAGCTGCGGTAGACCACCTCAACGTTATCGCGCCCTGCAAACTGGCTCAGTGCGTGCTCAAGTCTTCTTTTACCTATATAACAGAACGGACATGCATAGTCAGACCAAATATCTATTCTCATCGTTATTACCTCCCAAATGATCATTCATCTACCAAGTCACTTACTATTATATAGTTGAAGACTTGAAAATACAAACTTAGGTTTTTTCTGAAAAAAGTAAACGAAAGTGGTATATACGCTCTTCTTCGGCGGGGAGTAGAATGAGAATAACGAAACTATCGGAAAATTCGGAGAAGTAGCGGGGAGCGTTACATACCTGAAAGGAGACAACGGCATGCCTGACTTATCTATCGTGATTCCAACACGCAACCGGGTCAGCGACCTCACGCGATGTATCGAATCCATTGCCGGACAAGTTCAGCTGGAGGACATCTCTATAGAGCTGCTTATTATGGATGACGGAGATATACCAAAGGAAGTCCTGGAGCATTTCACCCAAGCACTTGCCAGAATGCCGCAAACGGAGCTGCGGTATTATCGTAAAACCAAGCCAGGCGTCTGGCTCTCGCGCTATGAAGCCGTGAGTCTCGCCGACGGCGACATCCTCTTAACCTTCGATGACGATGCCGAGTTGGATGATCCCCTGTATATCCGCCGTATGCTGGATACCTATGCAGCCGATCCCGGCATAGCAGGTGTTGGTGGTGTGGCCAAGGGCCTCTCCAGCAGCCCATCGGGCAAGCTGCTCGGCCGGCTGACCTGCCAGATGTCAGGCTCACCAGGCAAGCTGTCAGCGAGTACTCTTGCTGGCTCTCTGCTTCTATGGGGAGAAACGAAGGAGACGTTTGAGACCGATTTTTTTCACGGCTGCAATATGTCCTTTCGACGATCCTCCCTAAGGGATATGAAGCCCTACCCTTGGATGACCAGTTATGCGGTAGCTGATGATATCTATATGTGTCATTTGGCCAGCCGCTACGGCAAGCTACTCATCAACCCTCAGCTAAAAATTACACATCACGAATCCCCCAGCTCCCGCGACAAAGCCGGACGTGTCGCCAGAGCAACTGCAGTCAATCATTATTATCTGCTGAATCTGCGCCAGGCTCCGCTAACTGGTTACGCGGCCCTGCTCTGGACACTTACCTATTTAACAGGGAAATCAACGCTAAAACGCAACACAAGTGCTGTTGCCGGGTATGTCCAGGGCATCCTCTTCGTATTGAATCCCCGCAAGAACAAGTACAAGGAGTATATGATGGACTGAATTCAAAGTTCATATGAATTTTCACTATCACGATATGTATTACACCATTACGAATACCACTCTCTCTTGCTAACACACCTTTCTTTTCAGGGAGGGTGTTTTTGCTTTGGAGTGAGACAAAGTTACTATTCGTGGGCCTTTCCCTGGAGTATGCTTATTGTCGCCCGACGGGAGAAATAGGTTCCCGGGGCTTCTTATCTGCGGTATGATAGTCATGATGTGGTTTAAGAAACTAACTTTATGGATGGTGGAACATGTTTAAAAACAAAAAATTGACGCTGATCCTCGCACTCATCATTGTTGTTGCCTTAGCAGGCGGGATCTGGCTGTTCGCCGGGGGCAAAACCAAAGAATCCGCGACCTCTCCGGAAGGACAAGGTTCCAAGATTGTAGAAGAGAACGGAACGAAATCCTTGTCGCAGACATTTTACATTTATGATACGGTCGTGAAGATCAAGATTTACGGGGATATGATCGCTCAGAAGAATATGGACGATATCCAGCAGATGATGGAACGTATGGATTTGGAATTCAGCCGCACTAAGGAAGGCGGCGAGATCTATGCCGTGAATAACGCAGCGGGCAAAGAAGCTGTTGTCGTTTCTGACGAAACGCTGGATATTATCAAGGAATCCCTTAAATATGCCAAGGAAATGGACGGATTGTTCGATCCTACCATCGGACCATTGGTTGACCTTTGGAATATTGGCAGTGGCGGTAACAAGGTACCAGACAAAGCCGCTATCGAAAAAGCTGCAAGCCTGACCAACTATAAAGACGTTGTTATTGACGAGAATGCGAAATCTATCAAGCTGACCAAAGAAGGTATGGTGCTCGACCTAGGGGCAATCGGCAAAGGGTACGCCGCAGACCGTATCGCTGATTACTTGAAAGAACAAGGCATAGAGAGTGCCATGATCAACCTCGGCGGCAGCAGCATTATTGCTCTGGGCGCCAAACCAGGCGGTGCGAAGTGGAACATCGGCCTGCAAGATCCTGACCAGAGCCGTGGAACACAGCTCGGTACGATCAAGATCGAGAACGAGGTCATCGATGCTTCTGGTGTGTACGAACGCTTTTTCATCCAAGATGGTGTTCGTTATCATCATATTCTCGACCCGCGCACGGGCTTCCCATCCCAGAACGGGCTTAAGAGCATCACAATCATGAGCCCCAACGCAATGGATGCAGATGCGTTATCAACCGGTATCTTCCTGATGGGGCTGGACGAAGGCATGAAGTTCATCGAGGCGCTGCCGGAGAAGATCGAAGCGTTCTTCATTACCGATGACAACAAAATCTATGCCACGTCAGGCATCAAAGGAAGACTGAACCTGACAGACACTACCTATACTCTTGCTAATTAATTGAGGGGAAGCGTGCTGGGGTGAGGACAGGCGTCGAATGAGAGCACCGAATGTCGAGCGGTGAATGCGAAGCGCCGAATGTGGAACGTCGATGCCGAGCGGCGAATGCGGAACATAGTGTGAACAGGAACAGGGGCTTGGCAATTAAGCGCAAATTTGTATCTTATATTTATTAATTCCTTCGTCTTTTGAGAATTAAGTGCAATTGTGTACCTTAATTTTTAAGAAAGGACCCGTTCGGGGACAATCGATGGATTTTAACATGCATTTTTGCCGTTAATTGCACATATCTGTTCTATTTATCCAAACTAAGGTACAGATTTGCCCTTAATTTGTTCTACTCAGGTATGTATTCGGTAGCATCATTCAGAATTGAAGTTCCGTGCAATTAAAAGCATGTGAAAAGGACCTCTGACTTCCACGTAACGTGGAAGTCAGAGGTCCTTTTGCTTATAATCCGCTTATAATTTGTGCATAAATGGAGGCATTCCTATTTCCTTCGAACATCACTTTGAAGCTGACCTGCGAGCGCTAAACCAACCCTACAGGATCGGCAACCCGGCAAATTCTTCATAATTGCTGAACGTATGTGTCGGCTTATGAGCTGTACGCGGCTCTCTTCCGTGTGGATTGTACCAGCATACCTTCCACCCAGCTCCCAGCGCACCGACAACATCGTTATCCCAAGCATCCCCAATATACAGTGACTGCTCTGCTGTCGTCCCGGTTTTGCGGTTCACATAGGCGAAAAGCTCCGGGTCCGGCTTAGCGATCCCGACGGCATCGGAGATAAAAATCCGGTCCGCAGGCAGGATGCGATCCACACCAAGGCCTACAAGCTTTTTCATCTGGTGGTCTGCCGGACCATTCGTAATCACACCTACCGTATGTCCACCGGCAATAAAACGCTCCAACTGCTGCCGTACCCCTTGAATCATTTCGATACTGTACTGACGCCCGATGTAGGCTGCCTGCACTTCTGCTGCTTGTGTGCGATCAATCGTCAGCCCAAAATCTGCAAAGGCCCGCTCCATCCGCATGACCCGCGTCTCTTCCAGCGGAATTTCCCCATTCAAATACTTAGGCCACAGCAAATCGCTATGATGTCTTACCTTGAAGAATAAATCAGCGAAGTCCAGATTTTCCCCCGAAGACTTCAAGACTTCCTTCACCGCTTCCCGAAAGGGAATCAGATGGTCATAGAGCGTATCATCCAGGTCAAAAAATACCGCCAGTTTCTTGCTGTTCTCCACATTAAGTCTCCTTGCTCTATTTACTTTTGGAAAAAAAGATCATACGTATAGAAGTCCTCGTCCCTGATGTAACCGTTCGATTCATACAAATGCTGCGCTGCAGTATTGTCTGTCGCGGTCGTTAACGTCAAGCCTTTGCTTCCGGTTCTCATTGCATATTCACGCGCCGACTCCAGCAGTCTGGACCCTATACCGACACCCCGAAATTTTTCATTCACATACAGGTCATTTAAGATCCAAAGCCGCTGTAGTGACACCGACGAGAAGGACGGATACAACTGTGTGTAGCCAGCCCCTCGCCGCTGACCACCCGCTTCTTCCACTGCCAGCAAAATAACAGACTCTTCAAGCCGCAGCCGTTCCTCCAGAAATGCCCGCGCCCCGTTCAGATCCGATTCCTGTTGGTAAAATACCCGATATTCGTCAAATAACGGAGACAGCAGCTCCAAGTCTTCCAAACCAGCCTGCTTAATCACGATCTTCTGTACATCATCCTTCTGCATATCCTATCCCTGCTTTCCGGCTGTAGCCTTTTACCGTAATTGTAACGTTAGGTTGCCGGGCTGCCCATGGATGGATTGCTGCATAATTTGGATCTTTACCTCATCGCTGTTACTACTCTTATCCCTATTCCTTGGAGTCATAGAAGATATGACGGGCGTCTACCTTGCCATCTTCAATATCCAGTAGACCGAAGGAGTACTGCTTCTCCCGCCGCTTGTCCGTTGGTGAGCCAGGATTGAATAACAGTATGCCGTTCTCCCTGCGCAGCAGCGGCTCATGCGAATGGCCAAACAGGATGCAGTCCACTTCTTCCTCTGCAAAAGCGAGCAGTGCGTTGCCATCGGTTCCTTTGCGGGAGTACGGGGTATGTCCATGGATCATGCCGATGCGGACTCCCTCCAGTGTGATGATCTTGCGTTCACCGAAACGCGCTATAATTTCCGGACCATCATTGTTCCCGGCAATCCCTTCTACCGGAGCCAACTCCGCCAGCCAATCGTAAATCTCCAGCGCAACCCAATCCCCGAGGTGCAGGATCAGATCCACGTTGCTGAACTCTGCGGTAAGGGCCTGCGGCAGCGCTTTGGCCATTCTGGTCATGTGTGTATCGGATACGACGCCTACTTTCATGTCCTCAGCTCCATTCTATTCAGGAATCCAACTAATTCTGATTATTGTATAATCTGCACTCCGCAGACGCAAGTTTATGGGAGTTATTCCACAGACTTGACATCCAATGATCCCTATGAAAAAGTACCACACCCGCCCCTCACCCGGCTCCCTCTTTCATCACACACAAAAAGGACACTCTTCCGAGTGTCCTTCCCTGGGTATGCAGCCGTTTATTTGAACTTGTGCCAGTCTTGTTTACTGTTCTCCAGCAGATGACCAAAATCATTCTCCAGCCGCTTCTGCTCCGCTTTCCGCTGGTCTTCCACCGCTTGACGGGCCGCTTCCTGACGCTGCTTTTCTTCAGCCTTCAGTTCATCTGCCTGCGCTTTCAGCTTGCTCAGCACATCGCTGCTAAGCAGGTCTTTCAATGTTGCCGGACTGTCCGCTGCGGCAGCTCGGGGAGGCGTTTGAGTTCTGTTCTTTTTTGCCACGATGAATCATCCTTTCAGCCTACGTTTAATTCAAATTTGTTTTAGTCACAGGACTTTTCGTTTATAATGTACTGTAAGAGGTGAGCCTTATGAAAGCCACAGATTTATGTCCCCGGTTACAAAAAAGCATGGATATTATGGGCAAGCGCTGGACCGGCCTGATCATCTATCAGCTCCTTCATGGACCACAGCGTTTCAGCACCATCGAAGCATCGCTCCCCGTCAGCGGAAGACTGCTCTCGGAGCGGCTCAAGGATTTGGAACAGGAAGGTATTGTTCTGCGGGAAGTTTTTCCAGAGACCCCTGTAAGAATTCAATATTCTTTAACGGAAAAGGGCCGGGCGCTTGAATCGGTCATTCGCGACCTGCAGCAATGGTCCGAGGACTGGATAGAGCCTGGAGAATGCCAATCCTGATTCCTACCTAACTATAGAGAGCTTCACTGGACCCTACGAAATCACGTTTCGTAGGATGGAGACCGAAATAATACTGTGACGCAGGGAAACCGGAGAATGCCGGTTTCCCTTTTGGCATTTGACCCAAAGCCGGATAGGGTGCTTCCAAGATTACAGCTTGCGGCCGATAATCACCAGATCACGCGCAATCCCATCCATTTCGGCTACCCCGGGCAGTAGTCCCCACTCCGTAAAGCCGAACTTCCGCAAGAGACCCAGGCTAGGCTCATTATGGCCAAACACGAAGCCTACGAGATTCTTTAGCCCAAGGGCCGGGGCCGTCTCCAGCGCCTGCGTCAGCAGAATGCTGCCTGCGCCACTCCCGCGATACTTCTCGCTTACATACACGCTGATCTCGGCAGTCCCATTGTAAGCCGGACGTCCATAGAACGACTGGAAGCTGAACCAGGCCGCGATCTCGCCGTTATTCCTTAGTACCCACAGCGGGCGATGATGGCTGTTATGATCGTGGAACCACCGTTCCCGCTCCTCTACGCGTACAGGCTCCAGATCGGCAGTCACCATCCGTCCAGCAACCGTTGAGTTATAGATCTTTACAATTTCCACTAAGTCATTGAGTTCGGCATCTTCAATCGTGTAGTTCTGCCAATCCATATCTTCATTCCTCCACTATAATACACTGTCCGCCAAGAATGACACTTGGTTCATACGATTACTGAAATCAGTCAGGACAAGCCGACCAGCTCTTCACTCCACTGCCATAGCCGCTTAGCTTCCGCGGAATCTGTCGCTCTCGGGGACAGCTCCTTAATCTTGCGGCGGTAATAATACTCTCCCGTAACCTGGCGCAATTCCGGGGCCGTAGCCAGATAAAGGGCTGTGTCCGCACCTTGCTCCGGGGTCAGGAAGAAATAAGACATCAGCTTCATCACTGAGCTTCCAAAACCGGTATCCCGGTTTATCCCAATGCTCGTACCCACTGCGCCGGGATGTACCGAGTTGACGGTAATCTGCGTTCCCTGCAAGCGTGATGCCAGTTCCCGGGTGAAAAGGATATTCGCAAGCTTGGAGCGGGCATAAGCCTTCGCCAGATTGAAGCCCCTGGACAATGTTGGGTCCTCATAGTGCATAGATCCGATTTTATAGGCGCCGGAAGCAACCACGACGATCCGTCCCTGCTCTGCCGCTTGAAGTCGCTCCAGCAGCAAGTTGGTCAGCAGAAAATGTCCCAGATGATTGACGCCGAGATCCATCTCAAACCCATCAGCGGTCAACTGGCGTTTGGTGCTGACTACCCCGGCATTGTTGATCAGGACATCCAAAACGGAATAACGAGCAGCGAATTCCTGTGCGAAGCTGCGAATGCTGTCCAGCGAGGACAAATCCAGCAGCATCAATTCAATCTCTTCCGATCCACTCTGCTGTCTGGCGGCCACTAAAGCCTCTTCCCCACGCTTATGACTGCGGCAAGCCATGATGACCCTGGCACCTTTGCGGGCAAGCTCAACTGTTGTAGCTAATCCCATACCGGCATTGGCACCGGTGATGATTACAACCTTACCTTTCATACGGGTTCACTCCTCTTAGGCTGGATGCGGCAGAAGCGGCCGGTCCCCTGTTCTGGTTTTTTGCGGGCGATTGTCTTAATATAATGGTACATCATTTTGCGGGTGGGAGAAAGCATACCTTCGCAAAACCGAGAGGGGAACCATTGAATATGAGCAATGTATTGAAAAACCTGGAGCAAGGGCTGACCAGCGAAGGTCTGGACGCTCTGCTCGTCACCGATCCCAAACATGTCTACTATCTAACCGGATTCGCAAGCAATCCGCATGAACGTTTTCTCGGACTACTTCTGGTCCGTGGAGAAGATCCTGTTCTGATCGTCCCGGCTCTTGATGCTGAAGCAGCCCAGGCTGCCTCTTCCGTGAAGAATATCGCCACGCACAGCGATACCGATAATCCGTATGATCTGTTGCGCCAGCGTCTGCAAGATCAGAAACTCGGAGCGTTTGGCATGGAGAAGGAGCATTTCACCGTCTCCCGATTCGAGCAGCTTGCTTCAGCTGTTCCAGCAGAACACTTCAGTGATATCGGCCATCTGCTGCGGGGCATGCGCGCGAAGAAGTCGCCGGACGAAGTCGCTGCCATGAAACATGCCGCAGAGCTGGTGGAAGAAGTGCTGCGCCGTGGCTTGAAGCATGTCAAGGCCGGTGTAAGCGAAATCGAATTGGTAGCAGAGCTGGAGTATTTGATGAAGAAGCTTGGCGCTTCCGGTCCAGCCTTCGACACCCTGGTCCTCTCAGGACCGAACACTGCCCTTCCACATGGCGAACCGGGTAGCCGGATCATCGAGCCCGGAGACTTCCTGATGTTCGACCTCGGACTGTATGCTGCGGGATACGCCTCTGATATTACGCGTACCTTTGCCGTCGAAGAGGTGGACAGCAAGCTAACCGACATCTACAATGCCGTGCTTGCAGCCAATGAAGCGGGGATAGCCGCCGCTATTGCGGGCGCGACCTTCGGTTCGGTAGACCGCGCTGCCCGTGAAGTCATTGAAGCTGCCGGGTATGGAGAATACTTCGTGCATCGTGTCGGCCATGGCCTCGGCATAGATGTCCATGAATATCCTTCACTGCACGGTCTCAATGAGGACATCATTGAAGTGGGTAATGTCTTTACGGTGGAACCAGGTATTTATGTGCCAGGCGTGGGCGGTGTGCGTATTGAAGACGATGTCTTCATCAGTGAAAACGGTGCGCAGACACTGACCAGCTTCCCTAAAGCTCTGACAGTACTTCATCTATAAAGAGTGCTTTCTAGCGCGCTTGTCCAGGAAAAATCGGGCACAATAAATTGAAAACAGCACGTCTCCAAATGCGGGGACGTGCTGTTTTTTTAATGCAGTAACTTGCTCTATAAGGTCTCCTGGCTCTTCTAGGCGGTAGTCGCCTTCGTATCAGAAGTCTCCGGGAGTGGCATATTCGGTTTATCCTCCGCAAAGGTAAACGTGCGGGCGATATACAGTACCGGTGTCCCTGCTGCAGTAAGCAAGAATTTGATAATATAGGTGGTCAATAGAATCTCTGTCCATACCTTCAAATCGTAGATACCGGCAAAGGCGATCGTACAGAAGATCAGCGTATCCACAAAAGAGCTCACCATCGTGCTGCCGTTGGTGCGAATCCACAGCTGGCGCGAGCTGCCATAATACTTTCGAATCCACGAATACAGCCGCACATCCAGGAACTGACTGACGAAGTAGGCTACCAAACTGCCGAGTGCAAGCCGCGGCATCATGCCGAAGATCGTCTCCAGTGAAGACTGGGCGATATCACTTTCCTGCGGCGTGAACGCCAGCGCCATCTGCATGATCACTGTCGTCGTAATTAGAGTGAAAAAGCCAAACCATACTGCTGTCCGCGCCTCGACCCGCCCATACTTCTCATTGAGCAGATCACTGGCCATGTACAGTGTCACATACATGGTATTACCAAGGGTCATGACAATGCCCGGAGGCATGGAAATGGTTTTAGAGACCTGAATATTGGCAATGACGGTGGCGACGCCCACCCAGGCATACATCCCTTTTTTACCGAATAATCGGTAACACAACAGAAAAAATACAAAATTGACGAGGACAAAGAGAATCCCCCACCATAAATTAAACATCTTCTTATAACTCCTCCTAGTTTTGTTTACGCGGGATGGTTACGAACCGCGGTTCCGGATTCCGGAACAAAACATAAATACTCTACCATAACAGAACCAAAGACACCAGAAGATTTTGATTTTTTGAGCAAGTCCTCTTTTTTCCATCCACTTCAATCAAAGTTAGAAGTTTCGACACTTTTTTTATCTTTTTCAGAAAATAATACACCAAAAATCAAATTTTTCACTATTCAACCGCAGGTTAATTATATAAAATAGTTATCAACTATATGTGTTTATCCCACCAGAGCGATAGTATTAACCTGATATACGACCCTACTCACGGAGTTATCGTAGCTATCCATACATAAAAGGCATCAGGCATGGGATAGAAAGGCATATCAGAGAAAAGGAGAGAACCCTATGTTTCGTTTCAAGCACTCGATTAGCCGTAAATTCACGCGCTTGTTGTTCGTCGTCCTGTTGCTCGCGTCTCTTTTGTTAAGTGTAAGCTTTTATTTCATATCGACTAATACGTTCGAGAGCTATGTACTGCCGCAGATCAACAAGTTGCTGACGGGAGCTGTTCAGGATGTATACAAGAACATCAATTCTACCCACGCCCAGCGGGCGCTAGGCAAGAATGAGCAGTCAATTACCAATATCGAATACTACTTCAAGGACAAACGCAACCAACATGATGTAGAGACGATCTTTCTGGCGAGTCTGAACGACGGTCAAGCTACCGTACTTACCGCTGATCATGGCTCCAAAATGAAGGCAGGAGATACCCTGCAAGTGACCCCAGCTATGGAAATGGCCTTCAAGGACCAAAAAACGACGCTCAGTGATATTTATAGTGACGATTACGGTGTACATAAAACAGCCTACATTGCTATTAAAGGTAGTCCGATGATTGTCGGCGTAAGCTCTGATGTAGCCTTTATCACAGCAAGAATGAGCGGTATCCTCTGGACTAGTGCAGGAATTACCTTGCTGGTCCTCATCCTCGGCATCACTGGTGCCCTACTTATGAGCCGGCGGATCACACGTCCTATAACACAGCTCGCAGCGTACAGTAATAGGCTTGCACAAGGTGATTTCACCCAGGAGTTGACTATCAAAGGTACCGATGAAGTAGGCCAACTCTCCGAAAGTTTCCGAACCATGACTGAACGCCTTAAAGAAATGATCGGCCAGGTTCTGGAGACCTCCGGTACGGTTGTCGAAGACTCCAATGACCTCCAAGAGCGCGTGAAGGTCCTGAACGGCATGGCTGAGCAGTCCGCGCAGTCCGTCATCGAGATTGACAGAGGCAGTACATCTATTGCCCACAGCGCGAAGGACAACTCGCGGGCCATGGAAGAGATTAATTACAGTATCCAGCATATCGCCTCCGCAGCAGGAGAAGTTACCGAACAAATCAGTGAAGCCTCCACCGAGGCGCTCGGAGGCAATGAAATTGCCCAGATAGCCGTTGAACAAATGCGTCAGGTCGAACGGGCTTCCGAGCAGTCACTGGGGCAATTCCAGATCATGAATGAACGCTCCCTTCAAATCGGTGCAGTGGTGCAGGGTATCACAGAGATCACGAAGCAGATTCAAATGCTCTCGCTCAATGCGTCGATTGAAGCAGCACGGGCCGGAGAGCATGGACGCGGCTTTGCCGTGGTAGCCGGAGAGGTACGCAAACTCTCGGAGCAATCCCGGACAGCTACCGACCAGATTCGTGAATTCCTGCTTGGTCTGCAGGGGGATATGAATCGCTCTGTCGCAGAGATGAATCACGTTAACTCGGAAGTAGCCTCCGGCGTCGGTAAGGTTGCAGAAGCGGGAAATGCGTTCAATCATCTGTTGATCCTCATTCAAAGCATCGACCACAGCATTCAATCTGTGTCGGCAGCTACCCAGCAAATCTCGGCTGGAAGTGAGGAGGTTAGCGCCTCCGTAGAGGAAACTGCACAGATTACTGCAAAATCACAGGCTAACGCCAATACGCTCTCTCAGAATTCCGAGCGACAAAGCGCCGAGCTGGAAGGTCATTCCCGTACAGTGCAGCATTTGCACGAGCAAGCCACGAAACTGCAACAGGCTGTGCAGCAATTTAAGATCTGACCTATGTATTCTTAAGATGTGACAAGCCCCCGTCTGATAATGGACGGGGGCTTGCTTGCATGTGTCTTTCGACCGGAATGCGCAATAATTCGTAGAAAGCCCGCGGCATGTGATCTAGGCAGACCTGCTGAAAGCCGCTTCGAATTTCATTAACAAGAACGGACATACCAATTCCCGAAGCTGAAATCAGAGCTACCAATTTACAGCAAAAAAGCTGCCAATTATTGTCCGACAGCCTTTTTGTTGTTTGCCTTTCTATGCTGTTTAGCCGTCGTAACTATCCAGTCTCAGGAACCTTCCGCAAATGACAGTCCTTTCTCAGCGAGTGCCTTGCGCAATTGGCCTAGCGCTTTGGGGCCCATGCCATGCAGCTGCAAAAGCTCGCTCTCGGTAAGCTTGCTCAATGGCTCAAGCCGAATATACCCCGCTCCGGCAAGTGCGCGCTGTGCCGGCTTGGCCAGACCGGTCGGAAAGTCGGATTCCGACTGCATATCTGCTCCGCCGAGGCCAGAGCTGGACTGTGCATTTTTTGACATAAAGGGTACCTCCTATCAGCAGTAATAGTCATCCTTAGTCTTAGTGCCTTGGAGCCCACAGAATAACAGACACTCCAACCATACAAATCAAAGCTCCTGCCCAGTCGTAGATGTCCGGCATCTTCTTGTCCACCAGCCAGCCCCACAACACGGCCAATATGATAAACACCCCTCCATAAGCGGCATACACTCTGCCAAAGGACGGAAACTTCTGGAGTGTCGGAATGATCCCATAGACTACCAAAATGATAGCCCCAACAATACCATACCAAAGCGGTCTGGATTCTCTCAGCCAGAGCCAGACAAGATAACCGCCCCCGATTTCCGCGAGGCCGGCAACAATGAATATCAATATAGCAATTGCCACTAAAATTCACCTTCCCTATGTATCCCCATGATTCCATAGATTGCTTCCATGTTCAAGTTTTGTCTTGCGGCATCAGCCAGACGATCGAACTCTATCTCGCGGAGCGCAGCCGCTGAGTAAGTTGTCTCTAGTGGCTTCAGGCCCTTGGAGAGACGCAACCCGTCAAGCCAGGCTCTGCGCAAACTGTCATTATGGAACACCCCATGTAGATAGGTTCCCCACACTTTTCCGTCCTTTGTGCCCCATCCTTCGTCAAGCTTCCTGCCTGCATCCCCTGTCAACTCAAACAGGCCGCTGACAGCGGATGTATCAAGACTTGAGGTTGTACCCATATGAATCTCATAACCGGCAATAACGGTGTCCAATTCTGTATCCGAGGAAGCACCAAACAGCTGAAGCGGATGACCGGGAGCTAAGCGTCCGCTGACCCTTACAGTGGTCTTATGCTGTAAAAAAACCGTAGACAGCGGCAAATAACCCAGTCCGGCACTTGTTCCCGGTTCATGACTTTCCACAGCATGTGGATCATGCAGTTCAACGCCCAGCATTTGGTATCCTCCGCAGATCCCTGCGAGCTGAAGTGTCCCGCTGTTCAGGGCACGATCAATCGCATCTGGGAAACCCTGCTCACGCAAATAAGAAAGATCAGCAGCCGTATTCTTCGTACCTGGCAGCAAAATGACATCTGGCGTCCCCAGCTCTTGAGGACGGGTTACATACCTTACAGCGGTATCCGGCTCTTCCCCTAATGGATCAAAGTCGGTAAAGTTAGAGATTCTCGGATAGCGGATGACGGCAATATCTAGTTCCTTGCCGTCATCCTTCTGGCGATGCCCGGACGTTCCTTCCAGCACCACGGAATCTTCGGCTTCAATACGAAGCTGCGGCAAAAACGGCAAGACACCAAGGACAGGAATGCCCGTGCGCTGCTCCAGCCAATCCAAACCAGGCTGCAGCAGCGACAGGTCACCGCGGAATTTATTAATAATGAACCCTTTCACCCGCGCACGTTCATGCGGCTCCAGCAGTTCAAGCGTGCCCACCAGAAAGGCAAACACGCCTCCTCGGTCAATATCAGCAACCAGCAGCACTGGCGCATCAGCCCAACCTGCCAGATTCATGTTCACGATATCCCGTGATTTCAGGTTAATTTCCGCAGGACTTCCCGCCCCCTCTATCATCACAATGTCGTATTCCTTACGCAGGCGGTTCAGCGCCTCCATTACCGTGCCTTTGGCTTCCGGGAGAAACTTCTCGCGGTACTCCCTGGCACTCAATGCAGCATGAGGTACGCCATGTACGACGATTTGCGCACTCATCTCTCCGGAAGGCTTCAGCAGAATGGGATTCATATCGGTGGTCGCCTCGATGCCAAAGGCCTCTGCCTGCATGCCCTGAGCACGACCAATTTCTTTACCGTCCACGGTGACATAGGAATTCAGGGCCATGTTTTGCGACTTGAAGGGCGCGGTACGGTACCCATCCTGCGTCATGATCCGCCCGAGGGCGGCAGTCACCAAACTTTTGCCTACATCGGAAGCGGTACCCTGCAGCATCAGCACCGCTGCAGGTTCCTTCTTTTCTTGAGTCACAGCATTGTTATCCATGGGATTCCCCTCTTTCTTTAGCATCGTACAGCGGGCGCGGTACGGCAACACGATCACAGCAGGACATGCTGGAGCATTGCCAAGACTAGCAGCAGCACAGCCTCCAGCAGCTCATTCAGCGCGCCATACACATCGCCGGTGAGCCCGCCGAGCCGGCTGACCGCTCTGCGGGCGGCCAGGTTGCCGCAAATCAAAGCGGTAACTGGCAACAGGAGGGCCGCGGCCAGAGGAAGCGGCCAGGCCGTGCCCCCGCCGAGCGCCAGCGTAGCACCCGCGGCGGCGAGTGAGAGCAGAGCGGCGCAGATCCAAGCGCAACGCTCATGCGTAGGTTTCAGGCCGGCAAAATTGGCGGCCAGCCCGTCATCGCCGCGGGCAATCGGCCAGCGGACCATGGCCCGCACCATGGCCCAGCGGCTCCAGACCGGGGCCAGCAAAAGCAATGACAGCGACGCATAGGAGCTGTCCGCAAAGATCGTGGCCAGTAGCGACGCCTTCAGCAGCAGCAGTAGCACACAGGCCAACACGCCCATAGCCCCTACACGACTGTCCTTCATAATCTCTAGCATCCGTTCCCTTGAACGGTAGCTGAGCAATCCATCGGCAGTATCCATCCAGCCGTCCAAATGTAGTCCGCCGGTGAGCGCGACCCAAACGATCAGGCTGAGAACCGCAGTCGGAAGCGGCGGAAGCAACAGACCGAGCAGGGCAGCTACCGCTGCTGTACATAACCCGATGGCTGCGCCCACCAGCGGATAATATACTACGCTGCGCTGTAACAACTGCTTGGAAAAGCCCACATCCCGACGTACGGGAAAGCGCGATAGAAATTGAAAAGCAGCCGCTGCGGCATCTCTCTGGAGCCTCATAGCTTGTACTCCCGGCTCTTCAGTTCAATTGGAATCCCGGCTGTGACCAGAAAGACCTGACTGCATTGATAGGCTAGACTAGCGTTCATTCGCCCTGCCAGATCACGGTACAGCCGCCCCAGGGCGTACTCTGGGACAATTCCATCGCCCACTTCATTCGTGACTAGGATCAGCGCGCCCCGGAAAGAAGCCACGCTCTGTTCAAGTCTGGCGATCTCCCGCTCCACCAGTAGCTTTCGCTCACTGTCCGCCTCCACAGCCAGCAGCACATTGGACAGCCATAGAGTCAGGCAATCCACGAGCACTGCAGTATCACCAGGTAGGCTATCCAGCAGCCCCGGCAAATCCAGCGGTTCCTCAGCTGTCTCCCAGGCATAGCCGCTCTCTTCCCGCTGCCTGACATGAAGGGCAATCCGCTCCTGCATCTCTCCATCGAAGGCTTGTCCGGTAGCCACGTACAAGGCTCGATCCGCCAGTGATTCCATCAGCCGCTCTGCAAAGCCGCTCTTGCCGCTGCGCGCTCCGCCCGTTACCAGAATACTCATGATGACTCCTTCTCCGCGCCCGATATTCCGGCGCTTTCAAAGGTCGCCATCTCACGCATGATACGACAGACCGCATCAATCATATGCAGGCACAGGACGCCTCCCGTGCCTTCGCCGAGCCGCATGCCAAGGTCCAGCAACGGCTCCAGCCCAAGCCGTTCCAGTAAGAGACGGTGGCCCTGCTCACCCGAGACATGGGAAGCTATCATATAGGCACTGGCCTCTGGGGCAATGGCTCTGGCCGCGAGCGCTGCTGCACCGGAAATAAATCCGTCCAGTACAACGGGTACGTGACAGGACGCCGCCCCGAGAATCAGCCCAGCCAGCCCGGCAATTTCCAGCCCGCCGACTTTAGACAGCACGTCCAGACCGTCCTCCGGATTTGGCCTGTTGATACTTAGCGCCCGTTCCACCACGGCGATCTTATGCTTTAGCCCTTCATCGTCAATACCGGTTCCCCGACCAACCGCAGTCTCCGGTAAGATTTCCTCCAGCGCACACAGGACGGCAGAGCTTGCTGTCGTGTTGCCAATTCCCATCTCACCGGTAATCAGTAGCTCCGTGCCGCTCGCAACAGCATCCTTCGCTACACGAATTCCGGCCAAAACCGCCTGCAAAGCCTCTTCCCGACTCATAGCTGGCCCCTGTGCCATATTATCCGTACCGAAACGCACCTTGACGTTCAGCAGATCGGGATGGATCACATCTCCGTTCATTCCTATATCTACACATTTCACCTCGGCCCCGGCGTGGCGGGCCAGCACGTTCACCGCTGCGCCGCCGTGAAGAAAATTATCCACCATCTGCAGGGTCACCTCCTGTGGAAAGGCGCTGACACCCTCACAACATACTCCGTGATCGGCGGCCATCACAACCACCATACGCTTGTTATAGAGTGGTTTCTCTGTCCTAGAAATGCTGGCCAGTCTAACTGCCAGCGCCTCCAATCGCCCAAGGCTCCCTGGTGGCTTGGTCAGGCTGTTCAGGCGAAGAAGTGCCTGACGCGAGGCTTCCTCATCCGGCGGGACAATCTCTCCCGTCATTTCATAAATTGCAGATAACATCCAATATTCGCCTCCTGATTTATTAGTTCTTAGTAGTCCTTATTAGTCCGTAGCTGTAGTAGCAAAAATTCACCTCAGATTACGCCGAAAAACCCCCACTCTACAAAGAGGGGGGCTGAAGCTTGCCACAGCCATTTTGAAGCACATCCCCATTTCTTCTGCTAAGGATTATAGGGGAAATGCAAAGATCTGACAATTACATTTTTACCTTCATGAAGCTCTCCATCCGCTCCAAGGCCTGACCTAATCTCTCTGTGGATACTGAGTAGGAGCAGCGGATATGCCCCTCTCCTCCCGCTCCAAACACATATCCGGGTACGGCTGCAACTCCTGCTTCCTTCAACAGCTGCAACGCAAACGTCTCGGAATCGAGCCCGGTGTGAGCGATACTCGGAAAAGCATAGAATGCACCTTCCGGTATATGACAAGGCATCCCGATCGACCGGAATCCATTCACCAGCAGCTCCCGGCGTTGCCGGTACACTTCTCTCATCTCGCTCATAGCCTCAAGACCATGACGCAGGGATTCTATTGCAGCAATCTGTCCCAGCACTGGAGCACACATGGCTGTGTATTGGTGAATCTTCAGCATTGCTGAGAGCAGATCGCGATGGCCACAGGCATAGCCGATTCTCCAGCCCGTCATGGCGAATGCTTTGGAGAAACCGCTGAGTACAATGGTCCGCTCCTGCATTCCCGGCAGTGAAGCAATGCTGACATGCTTCCGGTCATAGGTCAATTCGGCATAGACTTCATCGGAGATGACCAACAGGTTGTTTGCCTTCACGATCTCCGCAATCGGTTGCCAGTCCTCAGCAGTCATGATCGCTCCCGTCGGGTTGTTCGGATAATTCAGCATCAGCAGCTTGGAACGCGGGGTAATTGCCCGTTGTAGCGCCTCGGCAGTAAGTTTGAAACCTTCCTCCGCTTTCGATTCCACCTCTACTAAAGTACCGCCATTAAGATAGGCAATCGGCGAGTACGCGATATAGCTGGGAGATGGAAGAAGAATTTCGTCTCCTGGAGCGGTGAACGCCCGCAGGGCCAGGTCCAGAGCTTCGCTACTGCCTACTGTGACTACTATTTCGCTGGCAGGGTCGTAGCGCAGGTTGAAGTTATTTTGCAAATAGTTGGCAATTTCCTCTCTTAGCTCGGGCAAGCCCGCATTCGGCGTATATCTCGTCGCTCCCTGGCTCAGCGCCACCATGCAGGCTTCTCTGATATGCTCCGGGGTAGCAAAATCCGGTTCGCCTACGCCCAGCGAGATAATATCCTGGTTGCCAGCACTGAGTTCGAAGAACGCACGTATTCCAGAAGGCGGGATGTCCTGTACGCGAGGCGCTATCCAATTATTCAACATGTACCGGCACCCCCTTGATCTTGCTGCGTTCCGTCAGAGAACAGCTGATAATACGATCCAATAATGCGCTGAATGACAGTCCGGCTGCCGCTGCGCTTTTAGGAAGCAGACTCGTCATCGTCATCCCAGGCAAGGTATTGACCTCCAGTACATAAGGCACACCGTCCATCAACAGCATATCGACCCGGGCATACACGCTGCACTTCAAAGCCTTGTAACAGGTCATTGCTGCTCTGCGTACCGACTGCTCCAGCTCTGAAGGCAGGTTGATCACGACCTCTTGCGCCCCACCTACCTCATACTTGGCACTATAATCGAACCATTCCGAAGACGCCGAAGTAATGCCTACCACAGGGAGAAATTCCCCGTTCAGGATGGAGCAGGTGATTTCCTGGCCCACGGTATACCGTTCAATCAGGATCGACTGATCGGGGTCACTGGTAAAAGCCTTCAGCACCGCGCCCCGCAGCCCCTGCTCATCGTTCACCTTTTCCATTCCGATGCTGGAACCACCTGAATTCGGCTTCACCATCACGGGATAACCCAAACGTTCCACAGCTTCCGGCGAATAATCGTCCATGCTGTCCCAGCACAACCAGTCGGGCGTGTTTACTCCCTCATAACGGAAGATTTTTTTGGACAAATCCTTATTCATGCACAGGCTGCTTGCCAACACGCCACTTCCCGTATACGGTATGCCCAATGTCTCCAGCGTTCCTTGGATCGTTCCATCCTCCCCGTAAGCGCCATGTAGAGCCAACAGAGCAACATCAAGCCCCTTAACCTTCTCTACAAGCTCCTCCCGTGAATTGAATACAACCGGAACTACCTCATATTTACTACGATCCAGATGGTTCATCATCTCTCTGCCTGTGTTTAGCGACACCTCAATTTCAGAAGAAATGCCCCCCATAATCACGCCCACCTTCATCACTAGCACCCCTTCATCCCATTAATTGCTGCGCCGTTCTTCCAATGATTTCGATTCCTTTGACAATATCGTCATCCGCCACTCTGGAGAAACCGATCCGCATCGTATACTGTCCGCCACCATCGGTATAGAACATCTCCCCTGCCGTAAAAATAACCCCTTGCGCACGGCACGCCTCAAGCAAAGCTTTTGTACTAAAGCCCTCTGCAAACGCCACGAACAAATGCAGTCCCCCGTCGCCCGTCAACGTTTGGAACGGAACATGCTGCTTACAGCATTCCAAAGTCAGCTCATATTTCCGTTTATATTCCGCTCTGGCTTTCTTCAAATATTTCTCCAGATTGCCGTTGTACAAATATTGATAGAGGATCGACTGATCCAGAGTAGAAGTGTGAATGGTTTGTGCCCGCTTAAGGCTCTCCAGATAATAGATCAATTCCTGATCGGCCAGCACCCAGCCTACCCGAAGCCCAGGGAACAACACTTTAGAGAAGCTTCCAAGATAAATCACACTGTTGCCTGCACCAGCCGTCGCAATCAGCGGCGATACATGTGAACCCGAATAACGCAGCTCTTCATTAAATCCATCCTCAATGACCGGAATGTCGTATCTCGCCATCAGCTTCATCAGTCCCTGTCTTTTCTCAGGAGACATGACGATCCCGGTCGGGTTATGGTACGAAGGCACGAAGTAAGCACAATCATACTCTCCCTCATCCAATGCCTTCTCCAGTTCACCCAGGTGAATGCCATCCCGTTCCATCGGAATGCCATTGATCCCATAGCCATGCAGTTTGAGATTCTTGATCGCTGTATGATGCGTGGGGTTCTCGGTCAGGACCTGGCCGCTCTTCCGGTTCAAGGCAGACAGCACAATATTGAAGCCTTCCGTGAAACCATTGGTGATCAGGATGTCCTTGCCCTTCATATCCACGCCCTTGTGCTCCATATATTGGTGCAAATAATCTATCAACGGTTTGTAGCCCTTGGCGTAGCCGTAGTTCAACAGGACATTCCCCTCTACGGCCATTCGGTCCATGAAGGCTCGCTTTACATTGTCCAGATCAAACAGACTCTCATCCGGCGCGATGCTGGTAAAAGAAATCGTACCTTTGTCTGCGCGGATACCGCGTTTCATAATATCCAGTTCTTCTGCCAGCATGGCGTGATCGTTCAGGTGTCTCTTCCAGTCCATGGTGCGGGAAGAAACAGTAACGGTGCCGGGTGCAGTAGAAGCTACATAGTTGCCCTGCCCTTTAACGGCGTAGACAAACCCATCGTCCTCCAGCCCCTCATACGCGGCGATTACAGAGTTGCGGCTAACTTGCAGTAGCACGCCCATCTCACGGGTGGACGGCAGCTTCTGGCCGCTTTGCAGCGCACCTTTTATAATTAAGTGCTTCATATAGTCTTTGATTTGTATATATACCGGTCGTCCGGCAATGAGCTTGAAATCCTTAAACATCCATCATCGCCCCCATAGCTATCATGGCACAGTCAGCAGGGTAAAAAAAGAACCACGGCCCCGGATTTTTCATCCAGTCGTGGTTCTTAGGGTTATGATCTAGTTTGATTGCTGTTTCCTGCCCCCGATAAGAACACAGCCTTCTCTGTGATAGGCAGTTCCCGGGAAGCTGCCTCATCTATGCGTAATCCTCTCGCTCGCTCCATCTGCCTCCGCTCCATTGCACCCGAAGTAACTGTGATGATCCCGGGGGAGGAGCGATCGCCTCCCGGAATGAAGTCCCCGTCCGAATGAGGGCCCGCAACTGACGGATCACGCCCCCATGTGTCACCACCAGCACTCGGCGGGGCGGGCAGGGCTCCGCCAGAGAAGAACGGGAAGGCAATCCTGCAGCTACCACCAAACTGTTCAGAAAACATGCCACCCGACCTGAGAACTCTGCCCAGGACTCTCCCCCAGGCGGGGCGAAGGAGACTGGATCATCGATCCAGTTCCGATACAGTGGTTGGCTCTGCAACTGTTCATAGGTGCAGCCCTCCCACTCACCGAAATTCATCTCACGCAGCCGCTGATCATAGACAGCGCTGGCTGCTAGAGGAGAAGCGACTGCGGTCAGGGTCTGCCGACAGCGCAGCAAATCACTGCACCACACGCCCTGGAAGTTCTCGTATCGAGCTAGCTGCTCCTGGAGCCGGGGCAATAGCTCTCCATTGTCCGGGAGCAGCGGGAGATCGGTGTGACCCAGATAGCGCCGATCTGCGTTCCACTGTGTAAGGCCATGGCGTACTAACACCAATTCTAGGTTAACAACTCTATCGGTATCAGAATGGGGTTCTCTATGCATATATGTAATCATTCCTATACATGAGTCTGGACTGTTGGACTGAATCTACTAAAGAGCATTAAAAAATAAGTACTAATCAATTAATCATTTCATCTTCAGTGTCTATATAAGAAAAACTTGAGATCCGAACGTAAGGCTCCAATCTTGGTACACACAACTTATATGACGTCATCTTTCAGCGTACTTTTTCAAAAAAAAGCTACAATAATGCTCTTATTTTCCTTTTTACCTCTTTTAAAGAAATATAAGATAAAAAATGCCGTTAGTTGTGGAGGTAGAGCCACATTTCATGGTTGTTATCATGGTTAAAAAGACTGGTACAGGAAGATTCTAATTTCAACGCAGAGAGAATTGCCATCTGATGCCCTATCTTTATCAAAGCCAGCCAATCAGCCAAGCTGTCGCTGCACAAAGGCAGGCAAAGATGGTGGAACAGAGCAGCATCATCCGCGAGGCCCGGAGAATATCCCCCGGCTCCATGCCCCTGACCGGGTCGCCCATATAGGCCCGGAAGGAAGTCACGCCATGGTATACGTTCTCCCCGCCCAGCCTGATACCGAGCGCGCCAGCTACCGCTGACTCCGGAAAGCCGCTATTCGGGCTGGGATGCAGACGAGCATCGCGCCTGACCATATGTATACAACGCCGCCAGTCCAGCCGCAGCAGCCAGGCGCACATCGTCAGGAGTACCGCTGTGATCCTGGCAGGTATGAAGTTGGCAACATCGTCCAGCCGGGCAGATGCCCAGCCGAGATGAAGGTACTTATCATTCTTGTAGCCTACCATGGAGTCGAGCGTATTCACCGCTCGATAGGCTATGGCCAGCGGTGCACCGCCTAGCAGAGCATAGAACAGCGGGGAGACAACAGCATCTACGATGTTCTCAGCCACGGTCTCCACAGTGCCGCGGACAATCTCCGGGCTGTCCAGCGAGGTTGTGTCGCGCCCAACAATCATCCCTACCGCCCGGCGGGCAGCGGGAATGTCCCCCCGACGCAGCTCGGTGTAGACGGCGAGACCAGCATCCTTCAGACCTTTGGCAGCAATCGTGGTCGAGACCAGCCAGGCCGCAGCGATCCAAGAAAGCCAAGGTGTGATCATTGCGAGCAGCCACAGTAACAAAGCCGTCAGGCTCCAGGCTCCGCCCGCCACGATCAGCGGCAGAAGCATCCCGGCCGGCCGCAGGTAGCGGGGCCTGGATACGAGACGGCGAATCAGTCGTTCCACAGCCTTGATCGCCTTGCCCATTCCTACTACAGGATGGGGCAGTGCCCTCGGATCACCTACGATCCTATCAATAACATAGGCGACGAGCAGAATTAGGGCCGAGATCACAACCCCTTCCCCCAAACCCTATTTTCATTGCCTGCTCTTATTCCTAGCCTTCTATTTTTATCCGTTCTCATTAACTGTCCTTCCTCGCTTGCAATGATTTCAGGCTGGTCGTGACCGTCCCATAGACCAGCCGCCCGAGAGCTCCACCCAGATCGGTAGCTGTCCCGGCATAGACATGCTCGGCGCTGTATCGTCTGCTCTGACTCACGCCCAGCACGATGGCATCCGTTGTCGTCCCCGTCGCTGTCAGCCCGTTCTCGGGGTCGGTAATCCCGAGATCCGCGAGGGCGGCCGTCTTAGCCTCGACAGCTGTCATCACAGCATTAACCATTGCCGCAGGCGATAAGCGCCCATCAATGCCCAGCATAATGTTGATAGTGCCCGGCCGGTAAGCCTTCAGCACGGGACGAGCTACCCCCGCACGGGCAGCATTACCCGCAGCTGCCGTAACGCAGCAGAAAATCCCGACAGATCCGGTATCTTCCTCTGCAACTGCGGCATGCTCCAGCGGCACGGCTGTCATCAGGCCGGCGCAACCTGCCGCAGGATAACCCCATTCCCGGAGCTTATTCTCCATATCGCGCACCGGATCACTGCATTCGTAATCCCGGCTGACAAACAGATTTACCGCTCGTGTCATACGTACCATCCCGCCGCCATATACTGCACTCGACAGTCCATCCACTTCAGCCGGGAACGCCAGCAGAAGATGATCTTCCTTTCGCTCCAGAGTCAGTCCGGGAAAGACCAGGGAATGAAGTACTGCGGTCTCGTTTTCATTCATAAATGGCACTTTTGCTTGACTCAGTTTGGTTTCACTCACCTGGATTTCGTCTCGATTAATTTCATTCCGTTCAGTTTCGTTTCTCTTGAGATCACTTATCTTGATATCACTCATTCTCTCTAACCTCCTTCGTAAAATTTATTTCTCACTGCCTCGTCGTTGCGCTCTTATAGTTTCCTCAATGCGCATCAGCAATGTCCTATTATCCTCATGCCCCTTGACCGCAATGCGGATATGCTCCGGCCCAAGGCCCGGATACATGGCACAGCTGCGGACCAGAATGCCGCTATCACCCAGACAAGCCTGCATATCTGCCGCTGTCCACGGCTGCGGCAGACCGCACAGCAAGAAGTTAGCTTCTCCCGGCAGCACATCACAGCCGAGGCTAATCAACTCTTTCTGTAGCAGCTTCCGTTGCTCCGTAATTAGCTTCCGTGTATAACGTTCATAGCCCTCGCCACTGGTCAAGCAAGCCTCTCCAGCCAAGAGAGCGAGTGTATTCACGCTCCATGTGACCTGTTTGCCGGCCATGGCAGCAGCAAGTGACGGGTGAGCGATAGTGAACCCGAGCCTCAGCCCTGGAATGGCATAGAACTTGGTCATGGAGCGGATCAGCACGGTATGCGGGAACCGCGTAAGCTCCGGCAACAATGATACCCTTTGCTCCGGCTCAATGAAGTCGATAAAGGCCTCATCGACGGCTAGATACGTTCCGCAGCGCTCAGCCTTCTCTGCGAGCAGCTTCAGATCATCCCATGAATACTGGATGCCATTCGGATTGTTCGGCTGGCCTAGGAACAGCAGCTCCACCTGGTCCAGCAGGCCGGAAAGTTCTTTCACTCCGGCCCGATAACCGTTCTCTCGGGTGCCCTGCACGGCCAACACTTCTGCTCCGAACTGCTCTGAGAGCTGGCGGTATTCCGAGAAGCAAGGCTCAGCCAACCCCACCCTGTTCGGAGCAAGCGCTAGCAGCAGCAAGGCCATACATTCGGCGGCACCGTTGCCGACAGTCAGCCATTCTCCAGGCACGCCCAGTGTCTCCGCAAGCAGGCCCTTAAATATCCGATGGCCGGGATCGGGATAAGCTGTCACAGAGGCGAGCATCTCTCGCACCATTTCCAACAGACCCGGCGGCGGGCCCAGCGGATTAATGTTCGCGCTGAAATCCAAAAAAGCGCCGACCTTTCCCCCATAGAGTTCCGTAGCCGTCAGCAAATCCCCGCCGTGGCCGTATTTTTCAAGCATAACAGCACTCCTTTATCTCATCATTACGTTACCTATGTAAGCCAATGCCCTCATTATTACGCTCCAGTTAGAAGTCCGTCAATGATTTAGAGCTCGCCAGATGGATTTTATTGGATTATACTATGGAATTTTTTTGTGAAATCCCTGCTTTTGGTTTAAAATAAAGGCTGTATTCAATCATGCTGCAACGGAGGAACAAGCCATGCTTTTTATCGATAACACGGGGATTACGGATGCATCCATCAATCTCGCAATTGAAGAATATGCGCTCAAGCATTTGCCTATGGACGAGAGCTATTTGCTCTTTTATATCAACAGTCCGTCTATCATTATCGGCAAACATCAAAATACGATCGAAGAGATCAATCAGGAATACGTGAAGGACAATAACATCCAGGTTGTACGTCGTTTGTCTGGCGGTGGAGCGGTCTATCATGACCTCGGCAATCTCAATTTCAGCTTCATTACCAAGGATGACGGTGAATCTTTTCTTAACTTCCTGAAGTTCACGCAACCGGTCATCGACTACTTGCGGAGCATGGGCGTCAATGCTGAGCTCAGCGGGCGGAACGACCTGCAGGTTGGCGAGCAAAAAATCTCCGGGAATGCCCAGTTCTCCACACGGGGTCGCATGTTCAGCCACGGCACTCTGATGTTCGATCTCAATCTGGATGATGTACAAGCTTCGCTAAATGTTAATCCGGAGAAGTTCAAATCGAAGAGCACGAAGTCAGTCCGTAGCCGCGTAGCCAACATTAAAGACCTTCTAGGGTCGGATATGACGATTGAAGAGTTCCGCAGCGGTCTGCTGCGCTCGATCTTTGGGATGGAGCCTTCCGAGGTGCCACAGTACAAGCTGGAGCAAGACGACTGGGTGAAGATCAATGAGATCTCCAAGGAGCATTATCAGAACTGGGATTGGAACTACGGGTTGTCACCGAAAAGCAACGTTAAACACACGCGCAAGTTCCCTGCCGGGATCATTGACATCCGGATGGACATTGAAGATTCTTACATTAAGGATATTAAAATTTACGGCGACTTCTTCGGTGCTGGCGATGTGGTAGACGTCGAGAATGCACTTCGCGGCAAACGTTACGAGCAAGTAGAGGTCAGACAGGCACTTGCTGAGCTCGATCTGAAGCATTATTTTGGACGGATCGAACCGGAAGAGTTTATCGGGCTGATTTTCCTGGAAGAATAGATTTCTTGCATATATAAAACAAACCAATAAGGCTCTCTCGCTGCACCGCGCAGCGAAAGAGCCTTATTGAGGTTATGTATGGATGCAGCAATATCGCTACTGATTCGTAGTCCCTTACGGAGAGAGAATGAACACATAGATTACTAGTGCCAGTGTGAGCAAAATGCAGATATTCTCTACTGCGCTACCTTTCTTCGTACCGGTGCTCATCAGCCTCAGACGTAGCTTGAAGGGTAGCGGAGGCAGCAGGGTAATTCCGCGCTGAGTAATGGAATCTGCTAGCAGATGCAGCGCATAGGACAGGCCCCCGGCGATCCACAAGCTTCCGCCGTCATTCATACCTAAGGAAGCGAAATACAGCAGTGCGCCCCATCCAGCCACGCCGTACAGCGTGTGCGTTAGCCCACGATGCGGAACAATGGATGCGATGATCAGTATGCAGGCCGCAATATAGTTCCATGGATCATAGGCATCTGCGAACGCTACCAGCCCCACCGCGATCAATATCATAACGAGATGCCTCAGCCTGCGTCCTGGAAGGAAAGAAACACTGCCAACAAGCAGAGCCAAAGCAATGTTCCAGGGCGGCTGTGCCAGGCCAGCGAAATAGAGATAAATAGCCGCGCCGATCAGCGCTACCTGAAGAATTCGGAGCACGAACTCAGGAATGGCTTTGCGCACCAATAATGAATTCGGCTCATCAATATCTGGCATTAGCGAGCTTACCGCAGCCACAGCAATGGCCGGAATAGTAATCTCATAGCCAAGTAGATTCATAACCGACAGGGTAACCCCGGTGCTAATGATTAAATGGGATTTGCCCATCATACGAAAACCGCTCCCTTTCCAAGATGTAAATGAGAACAAATGTGCGGTTATCGAAGTATACCAAGACCCTTCCAGTTTGTCCAGCTTGAACCTCAAAATCTCCTGTTCTATAAAGGATCTTCGGCAGCTTTGGCTTGTTCTTACTCCTGTTTTAGGATACAATTTGGACAACTTGTCTTACTCTACAAGACAACTTTCAATGCCAGGCGTCAGTTCCCATTTGATCTGATTGTTACAACCAGAAAGAAATAAGGAGAGAGAAACCATCCATGTACAAATTGATTGCTATCGACATTGACGACACCCTGATTAATGATGACAAGGAAGTTACCCCGGCCACACAGCAAGCGTTGGAACAAGCTGTTGCCGCAGGAGTAGTAGTAACACTAGCCACTGGACGCGCTTATGCGTCGGCTCAAGCCATTGCCCGCCAGACCGGACTTAACGTACCGATCATTACGTACCAGGGTGCACTCGTGAAGAATCTGCTCGACGAAAATGTGTTGTATGAACGTTATGTCCCGCAGGATGCCGTCCGCAAGCTGTTTGAATACTGTGTGGAGCATAACTTGCATCTGCAAACCTACATTGATGATAAACTGTATTCCCGTGAAGAGAACCAGAAACTGATCGACTACTCCGCTTTGAACAATACCCGCTACTATATTGAACCGGACTGGGAGAAACTCGTACCCGAAAAAACACCAAAAATGCTCATCATCGACGATCCCGATTTCCTGGATGAACTAGCACCAATTCTGCGTGAGCTGTTGGGGGATTCGGTGCATATCACAAAATCCAAACCTTATTTCTTGGAAATCATGCACCACGAAGGCACCAAGGGCTTGGCTCTGGAATTCCTAGCTGGCCATTTCGGATGCGATCTGTCCGAGACGATCGCTGTCGGCGATTCCTGGAACGACCATGAGATGCTGGAAGCAGCAGGCCTAGGCGTAGCTATGGATAACGCCATTCCGGCGCTGAAGGAAATCGCTGATTTCATCACGCTCAGCAACAACGAGGATGGCGTCAAGCATGTCATCGAAAAGTTCATTTTGCAAAGCGAAAATTAATACAAGAGTGCCGCACAGCCATGTTGTCTTCACGGTGTGCGGCGCTTTTTTATATACTTTCAGTGGCCTGTTGACGAAAGCATCGCTTCCTTCATCTGAGCTTTTTCCTCTTCATGCTCCAACTGTGAGCCGTAGCTTCATCCAGCAACAGAATCGGTGCATCTTTCAGAATCGTCCTGGCAATAGACATTCTCTGGCACTGTCCCACTGAGAATCTGGCCCCTTCCTCACCAATCTCTGAAACCACTCCCCCTAAAATTCTGTTCCCCGCACCTTGGCATACACCTTACTGTCATGTAATTCCCCGTTCATCGCCCGCCTATTGCTGCGCAAAATCCCGTCCAGCGTATAGCCCGCACGTTCCGCTACCGCTGCACTTTTCAGATTATGGGCGCTGCAACGGATCTCAATTCGGTTCGCTGCCAGCTCCCGGATTGCAAAGTCCGTTACCCCGTTCACAGCTTCGGTCATATACCCTTTGCCGGCGCAGCTGCTTCTGATCCAATAGCCAATCTCGAAATTGCGAATGTCCCAATTGAGATTGTGCAGTCCAGTGCAACCAATGAACCGGCCAGACACTTTGTCAAAAATACGCATGTGCATTTCTGTGCGCTTCAGAAATTCCAGCCTTGCTTCACGTGTGAACTGCTCCGACTCCTCTAGACTTTGCAAGGTTTGAGCGAACGGCATCCAGGGCTTCAGCAGCTCCTGACTTTCCACAAGTGCTTCATGCATGCTAGCACCATCTCCCCACAGCGGGGCACGGATCAGCAGGTGTTCCGTCTCAAAGCTTTCGGGAAAATCAAGTAAGATTGGTGCTTGTGCTTCTGGCATTATGTAATCCCCCACTTCAATTGATATTTATGCTAAATATGTAATCTCATTCACGCAGGTATATTGATTATAACGGGATTCTATGCCAATAATACTACTAATTTGTATATATTTAGAGCATAAAAAATACCGTTCACGCCAGGGGCATTTCCCTGGGATTGAACGGCAAGATTTTATAAAGGCATGTTTTATTCTATAAAGAGCTTCCCGCTTCATACAAAGTCAGGAAAGCTTCAACGACTTCCGCCGAATTCTTCGCGGCCAGATCCACGTTGGAGGTGAACAATTCAGCAGCTCCTGCGCCTACATTGTCGGAGATTCCGCGGACCGAAAGGAAGGGAACCCCGAATTGATAAGCGGTTTGAGCTATGGCTGCGCCTTCCATGTCCGATGCCTTGGACTCCGAGAATCGTGTACGGATGGAGATAGCAAGCTCCGAATGTCCAATGAAAGAATCCTCTGTAGTCACAAGTCCGGTCACGACACGCCGTTCGCTATGAATGAGGGCAGCTCCTTCCAGTGCCAAGGCTACCCATTGCTTATCCACCGGATACGAAGCCGGCATCTGTGGAACTTGTCCGTAGACATAATTAAAAACAGTAGCATCCACATCACTGTAGGTAATTTCCTCTGCAATCACTACATCACCGATCTGGAGCCCCGGGTCCAGCGCACCTGCAGCACCGATGTTAATAATCAGCTCCACCTGAAACCGTTCCAATAAAATGGCGGTGGTCATTGCCGCATTGGCCTTGCCGATGCCGGATTGCACCAGCACAACATCCGTGCCCTTAAGTTGTCCGGTGAAGAAATTGCTTTTGGCCACCACCAGTTGCTGAATATTCTCCAAATGAGATTTAATCAATGCTACTTCTTCCTCCATCGCCCCGATAATTGCGATACTCATGTCATCCCTGCTTTCTCTATGTTGGATTTCACTCTGTAATCTGTTGTATAGATCTCAAGCTGTGCTATTGCAGCTGCTACTTCCACTGTTCCAATGAGACCCGGCATTCTATGAATCGAGGCTTCCTGCACCGTTGCCACTTCCCCGATCTGTAGCCAATCCTCATGCTCCAGATGTCCAAGGCCCATGTCCCGAAGACAAGCGGGAAGACCCAACTGCTCATAGAATGGCAAAAGAAATTCAATCTCTGTCCAGTTGCCCTCTAGCGCAAGCTGCACCAGCACCCCATAAGCCACTTTATTCCCGTGCAATTGTCCGTGGGCTTCCGGTATAGCTGTTAGAGCATCATGAATGGAATGGGCACCCGCTGTGCGGCCATAATCCTCGCCAAAGCCGCCCACAAGACCAGCAACCATAACAATAGTCTCAACAATCCGTGTCAGGTCCTCATTGGCATATCCGCTCCGCAGGGCTTCAAGAGCAGCCTCGCTGTGTTTCAGCAGATGCTCCTTGCATTTTCGTGCCGCGTACCAGGCCAGCTCTACCTCTACCGGAGGGGAAGTCATGTCCCGAATGATCACATCGGCTTCGTACCATTTGGCCAGTGTATCTCCGATACCGGCGATCAACAGCTCGGGCGGCGACTGCGCAATAACCTGCGGATCAAGCAAAACCAGCGCATTGCTGTATGGAAATACATCCATGCTCACAAAGCGTCCCTGATCGTCATACATGACGCTCAGGGACGACCATGCCGCACAAGTCGAGGCCAGTGTAGGCAAAATAATCGCGGGAAGCCGCAGCGCGGCAGCTGCGCTTTTGACCAGATCGCTTATTTTACCGCCACCTACTCCGATAATGGCTTGTACCCCACGACCTGTAGCTTCAGCCACAATGCCGTCGCGCTCCGGATAAGTGCATTCCCCGCTGTACGCGTACAGGTGGACTTCCGTCGCCTTGAGCTCTGGCAGAAAGGGCTGCGCC
The DNA here is from genome assembly GCF_042887565.1 of Paenibacillus sp. NPDC057934. Lineage (NCBI taxonomy): Bacteria > Bacillati > Bacillota > Bacilli > Caryophanales > Paenibacillaceae > Paenibacillus > Paenibacillus sp. NPDC057934. The sequence goes on along the minus strand of NZ_JBHVPB010000003.1, from coordinate 157,471 downwards.
GCACTCCATGAATCCCGGCCATGCACAATCAATACTGTACGAATGCCTCTTCGGTCCAAGTGCTGCTCTAAGCTATCCCAAGAGCCTGGTCTGCAGATGAATTCTTGCGGTGCGGCCCGTACTACAATTTTCGGCTTCAATTCTTCGTTCACCCTGCTCATTAGTTACGCCGAGCCTTGCGAGCCAGCACGTTGCCAAGAGACTGAATGCCCTGCACGAAAATAATCAGGATGACCACCGTAACGATCATGACAAATGTGTCGAACCGTTGATACCCATAGGAGATAGCCAGATCACCAATGCCGCCCCCGCCAACCGTACCGGCCATGGCCGTGGCCCCGATCAGACCGATCGTAGCCGTAGTCATCGTCAGAATCAGAGATCCAAACGCCTCGGGCAATAGAAAGTGCCAGATTACCTGAAAGGTCGTCGCCCCCATGGCCTCCGCCGCTTCCAGAATTCCCGGGCTGACTTCAAGCAGAGAATTCTCCACCAACCGTGCGATGTATGGCGCAATATAGACGATCAGCGGCACAATAGCTGCACTAGTACCAATGGAAGTATGTACGACCCAGCGTGTAAAGGGAATGATGGCGACCAGTAATATAATGAACGGGAGAGAACGCACAATATTGATCACCGGATTTAGTATCGAAAAGACATATTTATTTTCCAGAACGCCTCCAGGCCGTGTAATCACCAGCACAATACCAAGCGGAATCCCGAGCAATGCGCCGAAGAACAAGGAGAAACCCACCATGACCACCGTTTCCCTCAAGGCCCCGAAAAGCTGATCCGCTGTTATCACCGTATTCATACTTTATCCACCTCCGTAATCTCAACGCCCTGACCCAGCAAATACGACGCAGCCTGATCAATTGTGCCGTTATCCCCATTCATCTGCAGAATCATCGTTCCCAGCGTTGTATTCTGAATTTCCGTCATGTTGGCAAATAAAATATTCACATTCACCTCATGATTGCGAATTAGATTGTTGATGACAGGCTCGGATGCTGCGCCGCCAACGAATTTGAGCCTGAACAGCCGCCGTCCGCTTTCTGCTTTGAGTGTATGGATTACACTTTGCGGCACGCTGTTGTGAATCACGGTCTGTACGAAACTCTGCGTCGTAGCATGACGAGGATTACCGAAAACCTCCAGCACGTTGCCCTGCTCGATGATCAATCCCTGCTCCATCACGGCTACCTTGTTGCAAATCTGCTGGATGACGCCCATCTCATGGGTAATGATCATGATCGTAATGTTGTATTCCTCATTGATTCGTTTCAACAGTTCCAGAATAGAGCTCGTAGTCTGCGGGTCCAGCGCCGAAGTCGCTTCATCGCACAGAAGAATGGACGGATTACTGGCGAGTGCCCGGGCGATGCCGACCCGTTGCTTTTGCCCACCGGACAGTTCCTTAGGGTAGCTTCCAGCCTTGTCGCTCAGCCCTGTGAATTTCAGCAATTCTGTGACACGCTCGCGGATCTCCTCTTTGCCCTTCTTCAGCAGCACCAGCGGAATAGCAATATTATCGAATACAGTCTTGGATTCCAGCAGGTTAAAATGTTGAAAAATCATGCCGATCCGTTTCTTCACCTGACGCAGCTCGGAGGGGCTGTATTGGTCAAGCGGTTCCCCGTCTACAAGGACCTGACCGCTGGTCGGACGCTCCAAATAGTTAACCAGACGAATCAGTGTGCTTTTGCCGGCTCCGCTGTAGCCGATCACCCCGTAAATATCCCCTTTTTCCGCGCGGAGACTGACTCCTTTCAAGGCCTGAATGGATTGTCCTTTGCGCTCGAAGGATTTATGGACATCTCTAAGCTCAATCATGCTGCACGCCCCCTGTCTGCACGGCTATACCCGATTCTTTGAAAATACCTGTCGCCGCAATTCGGTCAATGGCTTCGCTCAGCCGCTCTTCCGAATTCACCAGGCCGACTCTGACATAGAAATCTCCCTGCTTGCCAAAGCCCGCTCCTGGCGCCACTGCAACATGAGCCTCTTCCAGCAGACGCTCCGCAAAAGATTCTGCCGTGAACCCTTCCGGCACTTTGAACCAAGAGAAGAACGAGCCCTTTGGCGCTGTAACAGCCCAGCCGATTTCCCGCAGACGTTTCACCAGAAAGTTGCGCCGCTCCTCATACAAGGCTCCGAGCTGCTTTACACCCTCTTGCGGTCCAAGCAGCGCTGCTGATGCTGCATCCTGCACCGCCCCGAAAATCGTACTATAAGCCTGAGTATGATAGTGCTTAAGCGCTCCAATGACCGACGCATTCCCGACCGCAAAGCCGAAGCGCCAGCCAGCCATGTTATAGGTCTTGGAAGCCGTATACAACTCCACGCCGTAATCTTTGCCCCCAGGCTGCTGAAGGAAGCTCAGCGGCTTGTGACCATCGAAGCCAAAGGCACCGTAGGCAAAGTCATTCAGCACCGGAAACTTGTGCTTTACAGCAAATGCCAACGTCTGCTCAAAAAATTCTTCCGTAGCGACCGCGCCTGTTGGATTGTTAGGGTAGTTCAGCATCAACAGCTTCACCTTCCGGGCAATCTCCTCAGGAACACTCTCATAACGGGGAAGAAAACCATCCTCTTCATAGACAGGTATCGTCTGAACTTGCGCTCTTGCCAGAATCGCCGCAGCGAAATAAGGCGGATATGCGGGATCCGTCGTCAGCAGCAGATCACCAGGGTTCAGGAGGCTTTGCGGAATGCCTACCACACCAATCGCCGAACCGTTGAACACTGCGACCTCCGTCTCCGGGTCAAGCTCTACATCATATTCCCGCTTATAAAAAGCCGCTACCGCCTCCCGTGCGCTTCCTTTGCCGTAAAAAGGCGGATATCCCTGATTCAGCGGCTCCTCGACCGCTTCTTTCAGGGCTTCGACAATATGCTGCGGGGTCGGCTGGTCCGGACTTCCACTTGCCAGATCAATAACGTCAATTCCCTTGCTGCGGTATAAGGCAATCTTGTCGTTAATCGCACTGAAATAATTATCAGGTAATTCACTGACTACATTAGAAGGTCTAAAGTCCATTGTTTTACACCTCTTTAGCAAAGTTCGGTTTAGGTAATCGTCATTCCGTCGGCCCAACAAACAGGAGGGTCTGCCACTTCTCCATAAAGGAATGGCAGACCAGATCAGTTATTATTTAAAGTAACTAGGCAGCTTGTACCCCTCATAGACCGGGTTCGACTTGATGTATTTCTGGAACTCGTCCGAATGGTAACCCTCGATAATATCCTTAACAAACTGTGCGTCCTTGTTCTTGCTGTCTATCGCCACAATGTTGGTGAATGGATCCGTCATGTTCTCCAGTTGTAGCGCGGTCGTCAGCTTAATATTGTTGGATACAGCGAAATTCCCCTGAATGGCAGCATAATCGACGTCCTCCAGCGCCCGCGGACCTTGGGCTGGCTCAGTGGCTATAAACTTCAGGTTGTGCGGGTTGGAAGTGATATCCGAAAGAGAAGTTTGCAGCGGATCGATATTATCCTTCAGTGTAATCCAGCCGATATCCTTCAGGACATTGAGTGCACGAAGCATATTAACCGGCTCATTCGGCAAATTGACCTGATTGCCATCGCTCACCTCATCCAGACTTGTATGCTTCTTGGAATAGAGTCCCATCGGCGGTGTCGGCACCTGCACAGCCCCTACCAGATCAATCTTTTCTCGCACATTGATAGATTGTAGATACAGAGAATGCTGGAATACATTCGCGTCAATCTCGCCATTAGCTACAGCCACGTTCGGCTGAATGCCATCGGTAAATTCTTTATATGTAATTTGATACCCTTTCTTCTCCAGATAGGGTGCTACTCCATTTTTGAACTGATCGCTGTAAGGCCCGGGATTGAAGCTAATTCGCAGTGTCTTCTTGTCCTGGCTGGAAGCATCCCCGGAACCGGCAGCTTCCTTATTGTTACCGCATCCTGCAATAAAAAGAGCCGCAGCGACGATGATTAGTGCAGAATGAATCCATTTTTTCTTCATTATGATGTTTCTCCCCTTTGACATGATGCTCTTTCCCAACGCAAGACTAGTTTGAATAATACCAAGTAATTGCATCAGATTTAAGTTGTTTCATATGTTACAGTGCATTAATATTCATGTCAACACATTTACAAACATAACCCGAATAATGTACTATGAATAATCCACTTTGGAAGACCTAACTATTTACATCCCTTTCCGGTTGTGATAGTTTGGAATCAAAAGCCCCGAAAGGAAGAGATATAACTATGGCAGAAGTAGAAAGTTTCCAACTAGATCACACCAAGGTGAAGGCACCTTATGTAAGAATTGCAGGTACTGAAACTAATGAGAAGGGTAGCACCATTCAAAAGTATGATTTGCGCTTCCTTCAGCCGAACGAGGATGCCCTGCCAACGGCAGCAGTACACACGCTTGAGCACTTGCTCGCGACTTACCTCCGCGATGAGTTGGAAGGCATTATTGATATTTCCCCAATGGGTTGCAGAACTGGCTTCTATCTTATTATTTGGAACGAGCACAACCCTGCTGATGTGGCAGCGGCACTTACAAAGGTATTGCACAAGGTTCTCGAAACCGAGCACGTCCCAGCGGTCTCTGCCCTGGAATGCGGAAATTACAAGGATCATTCCTTGTTCAGCGCTAAAGAATACGCCCGCATCGTGCTGGATGCTGGAATCAGTGACGATCCATTCAGAGCCTAAGACAGAAGGGAACTGTGCAGCATGCTGAGCATTGATTTTACCGGCAAAACATTGATCGTTACCGGCGGTCTAACCGGGATCGGCAAGGGCATTGTGGGCCTGTTCCTGGAGGCTGGGGCCAATGTCGTCATTGGCGACATCGCCTGTAAGGCAGATTACGAGCAGATTCATGAGCGGCTGGTTCATCTCCGTATTGATGTCACAGTGGCTGAGGATGCCACCAGGCTCATTGAAGAAGCTGTTCAGGCCTTCGGCCGGATCGACTTTCTGGTGAACAACAGCGGCACGTCTACCATGGACTTTGCCGTGGACATCAAGGAAGCCGATTGGGATAAGGTCATGGATATCAATGCCAAGGGCGTGTATCTCGTCTCCCAGGCGGGAGCCAGACAGATGCTGCGCCAAGGCGGCGGCGGACGAATTATCAATATCGCCTCACAGGCGGGGAAGAACGGCTATCGCTGTATGGGGAACTACGTGGCCTCCAAACACGCGGTGCTCGGATTCACCAAGGTGATGGCGATCGAACTCGCTAGTGAGCAAATTCTGGTGAACGCAGTCTGCCCAGGAATTGTAGAGACGGATATGAAACGCCGTGAACGGATCGAGGGCGCACAACTCCGTGGGATGACGCCAGAAGATATTCTGGCGGAAGACCGCTCGCAAGTTCCGCTAGGCCGGACCGCCGAGCCGGAAGATGTAGCGAATGTGGTCCTGTTCCTGGCCAGCCCGTTCTCTTCGTACATGACAGGACAAGCCATCAATGTAACCGGCGGCATGACCATGCATTAGAAGACCACTTAGGTTAGAGGATAACTGCGGTTAGCGGATATTAGCGGTTAGCGGTTAGACAATAAAAGGAGCACAGTATCCGGTGGATCAAGCCCGGGACTGTGCTCCTTTTTAATGCTATGAATTAGCTATATAGAATACATTAAAAAACAAACACAGCTAATAAAAAAAAAAGAACTTGTAAGAATAAAGAGAACTTATAAGAAGGATCGAAGTGTAATTAACGGCATTTTTGTACCTTAAATCCTTTGCGGCTAAGGGTTATTCGAGATTAAGTGCAATATTGTACCTTAAATCTTCCAGAATCACCCGTCCAACGTGCTTTTCCGAAAAATAAGATACAAATATGCCCTTATTTCACTTTTTATCATATATTTAATAAAAATAAGGCACAAAAATACTCTTAGTTGGGGAGTGGCCCCTCTTTTCCACTGTTAAGACGACTGGTGAAGGGTAATTTACCGTTTCTAGTAGTTGAAATCTGTCGACCCTCTATTTCCGGTGCTGGCTGTCCTATGAAAAGCTTTCAGGAGAATGCTTTGCCTCTACAGTTCCAAACTTCCCCGTTCGCTCATCTTCGCTTTTTGTTAATTTCTTTTGCTCGGCTTATATAGTAGATACGCCGGTACTACTGGTACTGCTGGTACTGCTAAATGATAGATGCTACTATATGCTTTTTCTGATCACTTGATATTCCATGCTCTGGTTGCTCGACTTCCCCTACATATGATGCTTACTATGCTTCTCTACTGACACACTCGCTCCACTTGCCCCTCTTGCACTTCTTGCTATATTTGCCGCACTTACTATACCCGCTATTCCTGCTCTACTCCTATACATGCCCTACTTCCTATACATGCTCTACTTCTATACCTGCTCTACTCCCTTATTTGCTCTATTCCCGTACCTACTGCTCTACTCCTTATACTTGCTCTGCCGCGCTTCCCAGCGGAATCCTCATCCCCGTCCGAGCCAGCCTGACATGCTCCGGCAGAATATACTCCTTCCGCAAGTCAACATCATGGGACATGTGGGTATAAATAGCCTTGCGGGGCTTAACTTCCTTCAGTAATTCCGCAGCCTCGGTCATATCATAGACAGAGCGAGTGGACAACTCGGCTGCTTCATAATAGAAGCTTGTCCCTAGTACCAGCAGATCAGCATCATGCATACGTCGAGTCTCTTCCTCTCCCAAGGAGATGGAGTCTGGACAGTAGACCCACGCATACCCTTCCTTCTCCAGTCGGTAAGCATAGGAGTAGCCATTTTTGCCATGGCAAACTCTCCATGTCTCTATCTCCCAACCGTCCAGCGTGATCCCTTCATCACAAGGAATCATCTCCAGTTGATTCTCCAGCCAAGGATACTGACGCTGAATCACCGGAATAACCTCTGCCGGCGCATAGAGCTGGCCTTTATACCCCATCCAGCGGCAAGCGTCGGCCCATTCCGGAAGTCCACCGATGTGGTCAAAATGAGCATGTGTCACCAGCAAGCGGCGCATATGGCGAATTCCCTGTTCTTCCATCTGCCGGCGCCAGTCTGGACCACAATCAATCACCAGCCCGTCGCCGCCGTTATCAATTAGTACGGAGGAACGAAGCCGGGCGTTCAGCCCACCTGTTCTCGATTCTGAGCAGGTCTCACAGCCGCAGTAAACCCGTGGAACTCCCATTGCATCGCCCGTACCCAAAAACACCAATGTATCCATCAGTTCGCTCTCCTTCTGTCCATATCACGAAGTCTTCTATGCCCATTATAAAACAGGTTGGAGCCGTATTGCACGAAGCCAAGGACCCACTTAGTTCACTCTATATAAGGTTGCCCCCATCGTAAGGCGACCAGAAAAAAAAGCCAATCAAAACATTCGGGCTAACCAAATAATACAAAAAAGCCGCCCACAAGGCGCTTTGCCTTACGAACGACCACACATCCCGTTTATTTTCTTTCGTCTATATAAGATGAACTTAAGATACGAACGTAAGGCTCGGTCCTCACTACGGTGAAGGCTTGAACTTCCGGTTGCTCTCGTTACCAGTTTCCTCTGTTATAACCCGATAGCCAAACTTAAATTCCAGCTAGCACCTGATACCAGACACCACGCTTAGAATAAAGCGTGCTGCGAACCTCGTTCCAGCCGCCCAGGTACTGGATGTCGAACAGACCGGGGGGGACGGGATAATGGCTTTCGTTCGCAGCATATACCTGTTTATTGACCGGACGGAAGCCGTGCTTCGCAAAGATTTCCTGTGTCTGCGGAGTCAGCAGGTAAGCCACAAGCGCATCCGCGGCCTCGCGTGTGCCATGCTTCTCTGCGTATTTATCCACAACCGCGAGCGGGTTCTCAATGAGAATAGTATCCTGCGGAATAATCACCTCATATTTGACCCCATTAGCGATCCGCGCGAGCAGCTCGTTCTCATAGGTGACGATCACATCGCCGACACCATATTCGAAGGCGGCCATCGAAGCGCGGCCGCTTTTGTCCAGCGACTCCACATTGGCATGTACGCGCTCCAGGAAAGCCTTAGCAGCTATGGGGTTCTTAACCCCTACCTGCTTCTCAGACAGCTTCAGGCCCGCCCCATAGATGGCGTTAATATCCCACTGGGCGCCGCCAGATGTCTTCGGGTTAGGGTAAAGCACCTTGACCCCCGGCTTCGCCAGATCCACAAAACTGTGAATGCCCTTCGGATTACCTTCCCTTGTTCCCAAGGCTACCACCGAGCGGGTGACCATCCCGTCCTCGCCGCCTTGCCTCTTCCAGTCTGATCTCACAAGCCCGGCCTTGACCAGCTTGTCAACGTCTCCCTCCATCGCCAGTAGCGTCACATCCGCCTCGAACCCCCCGGCAATGGCACGGGCCTGAGTTCCGGATGCCTCATAGGATTGCTGGAATTCGAGAGTCTGCCCCGTATCCGCTTTCCATTTGGCGGCGAAGATAGGCAATATTTCTTCCATGGCATCCTTGACCACGCTATAGGCACCGACTACCAGCGTAAGATCGCCCTTGCGTGAGGATGCGTCAGCCGCATCGCTATCCTTCTTCCCGCTCCCGCAGCCGGTTATCGTCAGTATAAGCATAACCAGCATCAGGGTAGCAAGCCATCCGTGCAGTTGTCTGCTCCTTTTGAGAGACTTCATTGCGGCCCACATCCCTTTAAAATAGATAGAAGATTATTTTTCTTCGGCTTAGGCCTGATCACTACTCACTACGTACCTACGGCACTACTCACTGCTCACTACTCACTACTCACTACGCACTACGCACTACGCACTACGCACTACGCACTGCTCACTATTCACTGTCAGCGTGAAACGTAATCAGACCTGATCGCGAGAATTAACGGGATTCTCTACCGTTATTTCACTCGCATTGCCGCTCTAGCCGAATTTAACTTGAATTTCTCCTGTTATTTCGGCGCTTTTTCTGTCAATCGACGAAAAACCTAAGAATAACAGGAGTTTATCCCGTTGTTTAATGAAGCTGCCCGCTAATCTGAAGATTAACGGGAGCTTTTCCAGTTATTCATGCAATACCAATGTCTCTTTTCAGCCCGCACGTTTGATGTTTGATCTTTACTCTTTACTCTTTACTCTTTACTCTTTACTCGTCACTCTTCGAACCTCCCTCTCCGTTCATTGCATAACTTTCTACAACCGCATCGTGTTCTACCAAGCTAAACTAAATAGAATAGAGTCCAATTAAATAAATACCGGCATCGGGTCATCCTTCAGGTTGTTCTCCTGAATCCAGCTATGATCCTCGTTGAACAGGTAAGCGCGGTGCACCAGCACGGATATTTCCTGCCCCACCTGTAGAGTCTCTTTCTCAAGGGAACGGTAGGTCACGAGCTTGTGGCCATTCACCTCGATCTCTACCAGCCATTCACTGCCACGGAAATGCAGATGCTTCACGATACCCTGTTCGGTAGCAGAGGCGACCCTAAATTCATTCAAGTGGCCCACCTCGATGTATTCGGGACGGATCAGCGCTTTGGTCGGTTTACCATCACCAGCACTGTTAAAACCCTTCAGCTCAGAAGCATTCTCGATCAGCGTGGATTCGCCGATGAATGTCGCAACGAACGGCGTCTTCGGCTCTTTGTAAATATCCCACGGGGTTCCCTTCTGCTCCAGACGTCCCTGGTTAATGATCATAATCTCGTCCGCCACTTCAATCGCTTCATCCTGGTCATGAGTGACGAAAATAGAGGTAATGCCTACACGTTCTATCAGCTCGCGCAGCCATGAGCGCAGCTCCTGGCGGATCTTCGCGTCAATCGCCGCAAACGGCTCATCCAGCAGCAGCAGTTGTGGCTCCGGCGCAAGCGCCCGGGCGAACGCCACACGCTGACGCTGACCACCGGATAGCTGGTGCGGATAGCGTTTTTCAAAACCCTTCAGACCCGTCAACTCGACAAGCTCGGTCACCCGGTCACGGATAGCTGTCTTGCTTGCTTTTTTCACCTTCAGGCCAAAGGCGATATTCTCAAATACGGTCATATGCTTGAACAGGGCATAGTTCTGGAAGACGAAGCCGATACCGCGTTCCTGAGGAGGAAGGTTGTTGACAGTTTGACCATGAAAAATAATCTCACCGCTATCCGGCGACTCCAACCCTGCCAGCATGCGCAGGATCGAGGTTTTGCCACCACCGCTTGGGCCGAGCAGACCGATCAGATGTCCCTTAGTAATTCCGAATTCCACATCCTTGACGGCATGAAAATCTCCAAAATGCTTATTTAACCCCCGGACTTCGACATGCATATCAATGCACTCCCTTTCTTCTCTTGGTCCATTCCATTAACAACAGAAGACCTACGGAAAAAGCCGCCAGTACAAGCGCTACACCGCCCGCAGCAGTCACATTAAAATTCTCGACATCCTGATACACCAGCGTAGTGGCCGTCTGCGTTTTATTCATGATATTGCCCGAGACGACCAGCACCGCCCCGAACTCGCCCAGCGAGCGGGCGACTGTCAAGATGACACCGTACATCGCCGCCCAGCGGATTGAGGGCCAGGTCACTTTCCAGAAGGTCGTCCAGCCATAGGCACCAAGCGTCGAAGCTGCTTCCTCCTGCTGAGATCCGATCTCCTGCAGCACAGGCATAATCTCACGCACCATCAACGGAAATGTCACGAAGAGTGTGGCAATCACCATCCCGGGAAAAGCATACACAATCTTCAGCCCGATCCCTTCAAACAGCGCACCCAGCGCGCTATCCGGTCCGAGCAGTAGCACAATCATCAAGCCGCCAATTACCGGCGAGACCGCATACGGCAGATCAACAATACTGTTCAACAAGCCCTTCAGTCGCCGTCCAATCCAACGTGCCCGGACCAGATAAAGAGCCAGCATAATTCCGAACAGCGTATTTAGCAGCGTAACCACGACCACGACGAAACCAGTCATCATCAGCGCATGCAGCGCTTCTGGACGGACCAAGGCATTCCACAACCCAGCAGGCCCCTGACTGAAGGCACCGGCGGTCATTTTGCCCAGTGGCGCAGCAATGAGCAGAAAGAACACCAGGTACGTTAAGCCAATCCAGAGTTTTCTCATGATGATCTTCTCCCCCGCAGCTGCACCATATTGATCAGCCATAGAATGAGGAAGGAAAAGGTCAGGAGGATGACGGATACGGCCGAGGCCCCTACGGGATTGTCGCTCTCCACTTCACCGTAAATAAAGACAGAGGATACCAGTGTACGACCTGGGATATTGCCAGCTACAAGTACGACCGCCCCAAACTCCGCCAGCGCCCTTGAGAAAGCCAACATGCCGCCGCCAATCATTCCGGGAGCCATAGACGGCAGAATCACCTGACGGAACACCCTAACTCCCTTAGCGCCCATGGTATATGCGGCCTCTTCTTCGGAAGGGTCCAGTTCCTCCAGCAGCGGCTGCACCGCACGGATTACAAAAGGAAACGTAACAAACACCATCGCAATGACGATAGCCGGCTGGTGGAAGACAATCTCGAAGCCCAGCTTTTCTGCAATTCCGCCGATCAGACTACCGGGTCCGAGCAGCAGTAGAATCATTAATCCCCCTACCGCCGTAGGCAGGGCAAACGGTAAATCCACCAGACTGTTAAGCAAAGCCTTGCCGGGAAACTTGTAGCGGATCAGGACCCAGGCAATCATCGTACCCAGTAGCACATTGATGGATGCAGCGATAACAGCCAGCTTTAACGTCAGCAGTACCGACTTCCAGGCAATCGGATCACTAAGGCTCTCGACGAAATTACCAAAACCCAGGGAGAAGGAGCTATAATACACCCCAAGAATCGGCAGTACAATCAACACTACAAAATACAGCAGGATCGTGGTGCGGAACCCCCAGGCCCATCCCTTGTGTCTAAGCAGCGAATTCAACGATTAGTCCCCCCACCTCCGGCTTACCGGTCGGTATACTTGCCTTTACACACAGCATTATTCCTATTAATATACTCGGTTTAATATAAACATTACTTTACCAAAAGCGACTAACTAACGTCAATTACTTTCCAGGCGTTTTAGGGTAAAATATGTAATGAAAACCATTTTCCCTTGAAAAAGGGCGCTTCTAGCGTTTCATGCTGTTTAGGTTTGTTGATTCAGAGAGGAGAAGGTAGCATGCTGAATACGATCCAGCTATCTACGAGCAAGCGTGACGAACTGCGGGATATTACCCGCGAGGTGGCATCTTACGTTAAAAAAAGCGGTGTTCAGAATGGAATTCTTGTTGTCTATTGTCCACACACCACAGCGGGAATTGCCATTAATGAGAATGCCGATCCTGATGTAAAACATGATGTGTTAATGCAGCTGGATGAGATCTATCCATGGAAGCATCCGAAATATCGCCATGCTGAGGGTAATACAGCTTCCCACCTGAAATCCATTACCGCAGGACCTTCACAGAGCATCATCATTCATAATGGCGAGCTGCTATTAGGGCGCTGGCAAGGTATTTATTTTTGCGAATTTGACGGGCCCAGACACAGAGAGTATTATCTGAAAATCGTTGAGGGATAAACAAGAGGACCGCTAACGGCTGCTACCGTGAGGCGGCCCTCTTTAAAAAAGATAGCTCCTATAACACTTTTATCAAGCAGAGAAGTGATGTTATACCAATGCAATGCTTTAAAGCGTAAATCCATAAAAAAAGCAAGCTCTACAGATTGCGGCATAATACCTTGATATGGGAGACTGCTTCTGCTTTGACATCCTCAAAAGAAACTTTATCTTGAATATAGTAAGAAATAAATCCGTGTGCAGATAAAAATAAGGTCAACGGCATACTCTGCCAGTCCCCATGTACATATCCTTCTTCTCTCATATGACGGCGTACAATACTTGCGAATAAGTCATAACATCGTCCCTGTTCTGCTCTACAATAGGCCAGCAGCTCTTCATCACGAATCATGAACATGATCTCGTATTGATAAGGGTGATCCAGTCCGAAGCGGATAAACTCCATAATTAGCTGCTCCACCCGTGACATGCCTTCTTCCGGGGGATTATTCATGGCCTGGCTCAGTAGTGCAGCCACATAATTGAAATCCTCGACAACAATGGCGTAGAACAACTCCGCCTTTTCCTTGAAGTGATAATAGAGGGAGCCATGGCTGTACCCCAAGTGCTGCCCTATGCTGCGCATGGAAATCGCCCGGTACCCTTTGGTAATAAACAAATGCCTGGCTGCCTCCAGTATCCTTTCCCTCGACAACTCCTGCTCTACTGCTCTTCTTGCCATCGTCTATTCCCCTTCGTTGTAGTAAAGCCGCCGCCCTTCCGTTACCAAGGCTTGGCCTTGGGTTAGATCTGTTATCCATGCCATAAATGCATCGCCCTCATCATTGCGTGGCAGACAGGTCAGTGTCACTTTGTCGGTGAATGAAGTCTCGCCGGTCTGAATACCTCTGCCCCGGAGCTCGTTCTCAACCTTGCCCAGCCAGGTGTAATCCAGTTCCACGAATACCTCCCGCCTCAGTACACGGGTGATGACCTCTCCAGCTTCAAGCGCGATTGCTGCGCCATCTGCGTAAGCCCGGATCAGCCCTCCAGCTCCCAGCATGATGCCTCCGAAATAACGGGTGACAACAATTGCGACATTTTTAACCCCTTGGCTGCGGATTACCTCCAAAATCGGTTTACCTGCTGTTCCGCTAGGTTCCCCGTCGTCAGACTGCCTCTGGATCTCATCCCTCTCACCAATCATAAACGCAGAGCAATTATGTGTGGCGTTCCAATGCTGCTTCTTGATGTCTTCAATAAATTGCACCGCTTCTTCTTCATTCTCCACCGGCATAACATGGCCGATAAAGCGTGACTTACGGATTACGATCTCCTGTGACCCAGGAGCGCGCACCGTCCGGTATTGTTCCAACATGATTGCCCAGTCCTTATACGCAAATAATAGCTTAATATATATGAGGAGCAGCCCGCGGTAATGATACCTATGGGCTGCTCCAGTGTGAGTTACGCTAGTATGAGGGTTGCTTCGGTGCAGCCGATGTTACTCGGTAAGTCTGGCTTCCAGCTCAGCCTTTTCCTTCTCGTAACCCGGTTTGCCCAGCAGCGCGAACATGTTCTTCTTGTAAGCTTCCACGCCCGGTTGGTCAAAAGGATTGACGCCCAGCAGGTATCCGCTGATCCCGCAGGCTTTTTCAAAGAAATAAACCAGGTATCCGAAAGTATACGGCGTTTGGTCCGGAATAGTAACGATCAGGTTCGGTACTTGTCCGTCTGTGTGTGCCAACATCGTTCCTTGGAAAGCCTTCTTATTGACAAAATCCATCGTTTTGCCAGTCAGGAAGTTCAGACCATCCAGATCATCCGGATCATTCTCGATCGTTACGTGATGAGCCACCTGCTCCACTTGGATGACCGTTTCGAAGATGTTACGGTTACCCTCCTGAATGAATTGACCCATGGAGTGAAGATCTGTCGAGAAATCAACGGAAGAAGGATAAATTCCTTTGAAGTCTTTACCTTCGCTCTCGCCGTACAGCTGTTTCCACCATTCGGAGACAAAGTGCAGGGAAGGCTCGTAGTTAACGAGAATTTCCGTTGTTTTGCCTTTGCGGTACAAAGCGTTACGTACAGCAGCGTACTGATAACTTTGGTTCGTTGCCACATCCGGGTTGTTGAACTCGTCGGCGGCAGCAGCTGCACCTTGCATGATTTCTTCGATGTTAATGCCTGCAACAGCAATCGGCAACAGACCTACAGGTGTCAGAACGGAATAACGTCCGCCTACATCGTCTGGAATGATGAACGACTCATAGCCTTCTTCATTAGCCAGCTTCTTGAGTGCGCCCTGCTCCTTGTCTGTAGTAGCGTAGATGCGCTTGCGAGCTTCTTCCTTACCGTATTTCTTCTCCAGCTCTGCGCGGAAAATGCGGAAAGCGATAGCCGGTTCAGTAGTTGTACCGGATTTGGAGATTACGTTCACGGAGAAGTCTTTGCCTTCTACGAGATCAAGCAGGTGCGTAATGTAGGTGGAGCTGATGTTGTTACCGGCAAAATAAACTTCCGGTGTCTTACGTTTATCCTTGGAAAGGTTATTGTAGAAGGAATGGGAAAGCGCCTCGATTGCTGCGCGAGCGCCCAGGTAAGAACCGCCGATGCCGATTACGATAAGTACTTCGGAATCACTTTGGATCTTCTTGGCAGCCTGCTGAATGCGGGCAAATTCTTCCTTGTCGTATGCTGTTGGCAGGTCGATCCAGCCCAGGTAGTCGGAACCTACTCCACTCTTGTTATGTAGCTGCTCGTGAGCTAGTTTTACTGGAGCTGCGAAGTTGTCAATTTCATTCTGTCCGATAAAAGTAAGGGCTTTGCTGTAGTCAAAATTAATCTTTTTAGACATGTGTAATGGTAACCTCCTGTTTGTCTCTTTAAATTTGACACCGTTTGTTACAACTTTATAATAGGATACTTTAATTTTCCTGGGCTGGCAAGGTCTTAGAACACAACCCGGGCTTTAGAACGATGTTTTTGAATAAAACTGAAAACGCTACCTCAGCGTGAGGTGTACTGCCACCTGTGGAACCTGCACAAAGGCCATGCTAAAATGGAGAAAAGCACTCCACAAATCCTGTCGAATTTAACAGAAATCCAATAGCGAAGGTGTGAAAAGTAATGACAACTATCGGCTTTATCGGACTCGGAACGATGGGGGCGCCTATGGCCTCCAACCTGCTTCGCGGTGGATTTCAGGTCACCGTTTATAACCGTACAGCTTCCAAGTGCACTCCACTTGTAGAAGAAGGCGCTCAAGTGGCAGCAACACCGCGTGCAGCAGCAGAAGGCAAGGATGTTATTATTACCATGATCAGCAACGATGATTCCATCCGTGAAGTATATTACGGAGAAGAGGGCATTCTCGGAACGCTGAAGCCCGGAACAGTTGTGATCGATTCCAGTACGATCTCCCCTGGATTGGTACAAGAGATTGCAGCAGCCGTGGTAGCGCGTGGCAGCCAATTCCTCGACGCACCGGTAACTGGCAGCAAGCCTGCAGCCGTGGATGGCACGCTGGTATTCATGGTCGGCGGCAGTGCCGAAGTCATTGAGGCGAACCGTGCCCTCTTCGATACTATGGGTAAAAAGCTGCTGCACATGGGCGGCAATGGCCGCGGCGCCGTCGCCAAGCTAGCCCACAACACTATGGTGGGTATCCATAACGTTGCGCTTGCCGAAGGCTTCTCCATCGCCGTGAAATCCGGCGTACCGGCGGACAAGTTCCTGGAACTGGTGCAGCTCGGTTCAGCAGGCAGCAAGCAGGCCGAGCTCAAAGGCCGCAAGATCATCGAGGATGACTTCAGCAACCAGTTCTCACTGGCGCTGATGCTCAAGGACCTGAAACTCGCCTCTTCGCTCAGCGATGCCACAGGTGTCCCTACGCCGATGCTGGGTCTCGCCAAAAGCCTGTTCCAAGCTGGTTATACCCAGGGCTTCGGCGAGGAAGATCTCTCTGCCGTAGTAAAAACCTACGAGTCCTGGATTGGTCAGAAAATCGGCGAAGAAAAGCCGGAGCAATAATATTACGTAATTGCAGCGATTAGGTTAGGTCGCTCCAACTATAAAGAAGAGACTGCCTTCTCAGACCTATTGGTCTGGACAGCAGTCTCTTTTGTGTTGTCGAGCAAATGGCGAGGTGCCTAACTGTCCAACTGAATGTTGGATGAATCATGACATCCGGGAGGATGTTTATGGGGCAACCGGTGCGGCCGGAGCTGCTGGTTCCGAAAGTTCTTCCGTAGCAGCGGGAGTTTGCTCCGGTGCAGCGACAGCTTCAGTCGGTTCCGGGCTCGGCTCCACTTCTTCTACTACAGGATCTTTAATCTCAATCCCTTTTCCGTTCATCCACCACATACCGCTGCCAGAAGAGACTAGTAGCCAGTCTCCCCATTTCCCTTTGACCTGAACGGTCTGCGGATTAAGGAAGGACACCTTCGGTGCAAACGCATCCGGGTACTTGTAAAGCGTCGTTTTCACTTTCAAATCAGCCGTTTTGGCGATAGTTTCAACGGCTGCCAGCACACCAGGAACGGGATGAATCCAGCCGTTTCCTTGCTGCGTGCTAACCTGATACCAGTCACCCTTGCTTGCGATGACCTTGATCTCCTGAGGGGGCACAGCAGCGATACTTTCCTTCGCTCCGATTTTGAAATACAGCTCCGTCCCAGCTAACAAACTCATGGTTTTCTGGATGTACTGCACTTTCTGCTTACCTATCCATAGATCATAGGATTGCTTGGCAGAGTACAGTCCGACTTCTTTATTTTCAGACCAGATACGATTAAATTCACTTAGAGGGACGCTCCCCTCACCTGCGTAACGCGCGATTTCGATGGTAAAGCCAGGCCGTTTGAACTCCTGAATGAACCAGTCCTTATAGCCTCCGCCCGAAGGGTTCTTCTCAGGCTGGACAAGAGAGTACCCGGTCAGGTTGTGAAGATCGACGGCTAATTTCTTATCCCGAGCCAGATTGCCACTTAAGGTATTAAAATTCCAAAAGATGATTTCACCTGAGCTATGATATGAAATGGTGATCTCCGGATCAACTTTGCGGGTGAAATCCATCATCATCTGTACTTCCGGAGCCTGTGCTGGCCGGGTTCCCTTGTAATTATGGTAAGAAGGATACGGCGCAGCATTCTTAATCGTGCTCCAGTTGGCAGGATACTGACGGTTAAGATCCAAGCCCTGCATATTGGCTTTCCAGCGGGAGAAATTATTGCTGTTGCCATTATACTTTTTAAGTGTACTCGCAAGACTAGCTGACAATCCCGCCGTACCCTGCTGGGAAAGGGTCACCCCATCCGGGTTCACCATGGGAACGATCCATAGGCTAACACTGTCCAGTAAGCTGCGAACATTATAACTGCCGATTTTCTCGTTGCTGTAGTAGGCTGAAGCGTATGTATCAAGCATTTTCATTAACACCGAAGTGGTCATCCACTCCCGCGCATGATGTGACCCATTGAGGGACAGCACAGATGGACCTCTCCCTAATCTTACTGCCCATAGATCGCGGCCATAAGCTGTTTGCCCTAGAGATTCATAGGAAATCAGGTCTGGATAAAGCGCAGCCAGCTTCTCAATATCCCTTTGCATCACTTTATAGGAATAGACTTGATTGGGATTCACGACAGCAGTCGATGCCAGCGCGATGCGGGGCTGCAATACAATTGAACTGAATAATAGGAAGCTTACCAAAAAAAGAATAATCTTATGTACTGTCTTTCTGGGTACTGTCTTTCTGGGTGTCAACTTGTCCAGTGGTTCTCAACTCACTCTCTTGTGTTGTTATAAGTCTATGTCTCTATTAATCTAGTTCGTAAGTATAGGGTAACACCTACTATATCGTCAATCATTAAAACGCTTTTTTATCCGTATAATAGAAATCATTCCAACAGATAAGGAACACAAAATAATACAATTTCCAGCCATCGTGGCACGCAAAAAAAGGAGCCCCGCACAAGCGGAGCTCCTTCAATGATTACTATTTTACAAATTACAACTCTGGGTAAGAACAGCAATAATCCGTTACGCCGAACACTTCCAGCGCAAATTTGGAGTTACCTGGAACGTGGAAAGTCTCCGCTCCTTTAATCTCCTGCCATACCTCTGCACCGGGAAGCAGCACCTTCAGGTCGCCGGACAGAATCTCCATAATCTCAGGACCCTCTGTACCGAACTCGTATACACCCGGAAGCATGATACCAAGTGTTACCTTGGTACCATTCTCCAAATGAACTGTACGGCTGGTGACTTGCCCTCCATAATACACATTGGCTGCCTTGACAATCGTCGCATTGTTAAACTCGCTCATGTCCTGTTCTCCCCCTATAGTTGCAATAGCTTACAGCAATGCTTTTACGCGGCTAACTACATTTTCCACGGTGAAACCATACTCTTTGATTACAGTATCGCCAGGCGCGGAAGCACCGAAGGTTGTGATACCCAGGATATCGCCTTGATCTCCCGTGTAACGTTCCCAACCGAAGGTTTGTGCCATTTCAATCGCCAGACGGGCTTTAACTCCCGGCAGGATCACGGAATCGCGGTAAGCTTTGTCTTGTTTCTCGAACAGATCCCAGCTCGGCAAGCTGATAACACGAACATCAATGCCTTCTTCAGCCAAAGCAGCTTGTGCTTTCACTGCCAGTTGAACTTCGGAACCAGTCGCAATAATTTGTGCTTGTGGTGTGCCATTCTTCGCATCGGAAACAACGTATCCACCGCGTTTGATGTTCTCGCGCACGCCTTCCACAGTACCAGCCAGGATCGGCAGGTTTTGGCGGGTAAGCACCAATGCTACTGGGTTAGACTTGTTCTCCAGTGCATACGCCCAAGCTGCCGAAGTTTCGTTGGCATCTGCCGGACGAATCACAGTAAGACCTGGAATGATCCGCAGGGAAGCCAATTGTTCGATAGGCTCGTGAGTAGGACCATCTTCACCAACAGCGATACTGTCGTGAGTCAGAACATAGGTTACAGGTAGCTTCATAATGGAAGCCAGACGAACTGCCGGACGCAAGTAATCAGTAAATACGAAGAACGTACCGCCGAATACTTTCAGACCGCTGTGCAGTGCAATCCCGTTCATCGCTGCTGCCATACCGAATTCACGAACGCCGAAATAGATGTTGCGGCCTTCATAGGATTCAGATGTAAATACAGACAGATCTTTCAGGTGAGTCATTGTGGAGCTCTCAAGGTCTGCAGAACCACCAACCAGTTGTGGTACGCTTGGAGCCAAACCGTTCAGTGCACTACCGGAAGCCACACGTGTGGATACGGCTTTATCTTCTGTTGTGTAGAACGGAAGATTAGCATCCCAGCCTTGCGGAAGATCACCATTCAGAGCGGTTTCGAACTGGGCAGCCAGTTCAGGATACGCTTTTTTATAAGCAGCGAACTGCTCGTCCCATGCTTTGTTCGCGGCAATCCCTTTGTCTTTCACTTCTGCAAAACGTGCACGAACTTCATCCGGCACATAGAAATCCTCTTCGTATACCCATTTGTAGAATTCCTTGGTCAGCTTCGCTTCTTCTGCACCCAGCGGAGAACCGTGTGTACCACCATGACCGCCTTTACCTTGCTTGTTCGGGCTACCATAACCGATAACGGTTTTGACTTCGATCAATGTTGGTTTGTTCAATTCAGCTTGCGCTTCAGCAATCGCTTGTTCCAGCGCAGGAAGATCGTTACCATCCTCTACACGCAGCACTTGCCAGCCATAAGCTTCAAAACGCTGAGCAACGTTCTCGGAGAACGCCAGGTTCAGCTTGCCGTCGAGGGAGATATCATTGGAATCGTACAGAACTACCAACTTGCCCAGCTTCAAATGTCCAGCGAGAGAAGCGGACTCGGAAGAAATTCCTTCCATCAAGTCGCCATCACCACAGATCGCATAGGTAAAGTGGTCGACGATTTTATGTTGATCTTTGTTATACGTAGCACCCAGTTGAGCTTCAGCCAGTGCCATCCCTACAGCCATCCCGATCCCTTGTCCGAGCGGGCCTGTTGTAGCGTCAACGCCGGCAGTGTGGCCGAATTCAGGGTGTCCTGGTGTCAAGCTGCCCCATTGGCGGAATTGCTTCAATTCGTCCATAGGCAGATCATAACCACTAAGGTGCAAGAGGCTGTAAAGCAACATCGAGCCATGTCCTGCTGACAATACAAAACGGTCACGGTTCACCCATGTCGGATGTTCCGGGTTATGATTCATTGTTTTTGCAAACAATTGATAGCCCATCGGTGCGGAACCCATCGGCATACCTGGATGTCCGGAATTTGCTTTTTCAATTGCATCAATGGACAGGGTACGGATCGTTGTGATCGCCAGATTGTCGATTGTGGAGTTCTCTTCCTTCTGGATAGCTTGTGTGGAATCACTCATTTTAAATTGTCCTCCTCTGAAATCTCAAGAATGTCATTTTGACTCTTATTGTATCACTAGTGTAGAAGCATTACCATTTCTTTTTGTGCGCACTGGTCTCAGGTCCAGTATTTGTTTAAGACTAAAGTTTGTTTTACAACGACGGATTATACAGTAAGATGGAATTACTCAAACAGAATTTTACCGAAATATCCATTAATACCAGCAGAAAGGGATCTAGGACATGACTCAAAGCAAACATATCTATATTGTGTTGACCGGAACGGGGACTGCTTTTAGCGGCTTTATCCGCTTGTTCACAAGGGCCAATCTGAATCACGCCTCCATTGCCTTTGATCCTGAGTTGAGGGAAGTCTACAGCTTCGGCAGGAAAAAAATGTACAACCCGTTTGTCGCCGGGCTTATACGAGAGAACTTTGTGGACCCTTTTTACAACAGTGCAAACTGTGCCATTTATCAATTAAAGGTATCCCCTGAGGAATACGATACTATGTATAATCACGTTCAGGGCATGATGAAACACCAGGATCGTTACAAGTATCATTTGCTGGGTCTGGTTGGAGTATTATTTAATATTAAAATCGACAGGGAAAATGCCTATTTCTGCTCACATTTCGTCGCGTCTGTCTTCGAAGAAACCCAGAATACTCCTGTAAATAAACCATCTTGTTTCGTTACGCCAGAGGACTTCGCCCTCTCGTTGTATCACCATAAGATTTATAGTGGCAAGCTATGCTATTACCTGCGCAAG
Organism: Paenibacillus sp. NPDC057934; assembly: GCF_042887565.1. Taxonomy (NCBI): domain Bacteria; kingdom Bacillati; phylum Bacillota; class Bacilli; order Caryophanales; family Paenibacillaceae; genus Paenibacillus; species Paenibacillus sp. NPDC057934. The sequence goes on along the minus strand of NZ_JBHVPB010000003.1, from coordinate 135,812 downwards.
ATCAATTACAACGCGGCTCACTCAGACAAGATCATTATGACCTCTGGCACCTCCAGAATAATGAGAGATATAAACGAACAGGCAGAGGAAGCCGTTATCTAATCTAATCGACCCTCCTCCGCCGTTCATTCTTACTATTTTATACGATGAAACCGGAAATACGCTGACCAATCGTCCAAGATTTGAACTGTTATCTTATCTATTTTGACCTGATATTCGTTCGTAGCCGTGAAGGTGAACGTAAGGGGGCCGTCAGGCAGCTTTTCAAAAGAGGAATCATACAGTTCCCCCTTCCATACCAGCTTATCCTCATTGTCCGGACGCAGCTGTGTGCTGTACCCGCCCGGCATAGTCACCTCCACCGTATCCGGCAACCCTGTAGTGTCCGCCAGGAAAATAAATTTCTCTCCCGCCCAAAACACGCTATAACCCCGCGGCTGCTCTCTGTCGCCACTCTTCTTCAGATTATAATTCTGTCGATTCAAATTCCACTCTTCCGTATGCTTCACTTCGCCTTTAACGCTCAACAAATTCACCATGAGATATTTCCGTGCGGAAGCATTACTCCAATCAAATCCGTCAAATACATCAACCTCGACGGCATACTTTTCATTCTCGATCAGAGCCCCCGCCGGAATCTGCCACTGCTTCACACCTGACACTTGATCTCCAGATTGTACTTTTATCGCTCCTGTGGCCAGATTGATAATTCTCACACGGAAACGTTGCTGAAGGTCTCCATCCTCATCCTGATAATCCCACTGGATGATTGGAGTGAGCGTGCTGGTGATGGTCGGCTTATTCGGGTTGTCACTCGTTGGATAAGTGATGTTGACCTTCGGCAACCGATTCACCACGGTGATATTTTGGGATAGCTCTCTGAACAGCCCCAGCGAATCGGTAACTACCTGACGGTATGTAAATGTACCGTTTGTAGTGAACTGCTTGATGAAGTCCTGCTGTGAACTGGCCAGTGCTTCTGCTCCGCTAGAAGCCTTAAGATAGTATTTATAGGACAGAATGTCTCCCTTCGGCTCGTCTGGATCAGAAGCTATGCTCTTGATACTTAGCACATCCGTCCGATATATCGGTACCTTTGTGGCATCCTTGCCAGTATCCGTGGTCATCGTAAACCCAGGTCTCGGTGGGTTATCGAGGATGAACGATTTTTCATTGGAAACCTCAGACCACGAACCCTTGGAATAGACCCGCCCTAAAACTGTGAAATATTCAAAGCGTTCGAAAGTTCCGTTAGGAACTTGATATTGCCGAATGAAACCGGTAGTGTCCGGATTTTCAACGCTTTTAGCCAGTAATCCCTCTTTGGTGAAGAACTCCAGCCGATACTTTTCCTGCGGATTATTTTCCGGATCGGAATATGTCCACTCGATAAGAGGATCGCCTTGCTTCTCAGCATCTAACAATGTAGGTGCTGCAACCGTTCCAGATGGAGAAGTTAAAGTCATCTTAGGCGGTAAATTTGGAGCCACATTCACTTTCATGGATGCTATATTCGACTTATCCCCGATCTGGTCCACGGCCCAATGCTCCAGCATGTAAATCCCTGTCTCCGGGAAGCTGATCTGAACATCTTTAGTTCGGTAAGAAAGCACTTGGCCATCACTGTTCGTTATCTTCCAGTAATATTGCAAACTGCTCACGTCGGAAGGATCAAGATCCTCAGCACCTGACTTGTAAATTTCAGTGTCATATTGGAAAACGGATTCAGGTCCATTAATTGCTGCTGCCGGAACATGGTTTAACACCTTAAACAATCGCGTAGCACTGGAACTGAGTGAACCATCTGAAGCGGTCAGACGCATTTCCCACCCATCTGAAATGGCTTGTTTCTGGGAGATGCCACTTCGAGCTATCAGATCCCGAATGGTCATGACCTGGTCTCGGTTATTGCCTGAATAGTAGTATGGACTATTATTGATTCTCGCGTTCCATTGATAGGTCAGGTTATCTCCATCTTCATCCGGGTCCGGTGTCATGTTTTTCATTGTAGTGACCGTGTCCCGATACACTTCTGCCGGCATACTAAAAGCAGCGGCTGGTGGATGATTCATAACCTGTACGGTTTGAATATAAGGCTCTGACCAGAGCCCGCGGTTATCATGTACTCTTAGGTATATTTGATAAGTTCCTTCCCCAAATTGGGCGATATTCGGCGGTATAGCTGGGCCTCCATAATAAGGCCATACTTCTTGCCAGCCATTTTTGATCACAGACCAACTGTAAATATCCAGGGGATCATTGTCAGGATCGAAAGAACGGTCTGTAATGGTGGTCGCTTTACGATAAGACACAATATTGGGATCTACCGTAAATAGGGCCACTGGCGGCAGATTTCCCGCAGCTCCGACTGTCCGCTGGCACCAATCACTCCACACCCCGAGCCCATTCACCCCGTCAACATCCCGTACTCTTAGACGTATATCATATTGATCTAAGGTAGGAAGATATGTAGGTGGCGCTCCTTCCATCCAGACCTCTGACTTTGTTTTTTTATACTGCCATTCCCTACTCGAAATCCCTCTGTTAGAGGAATTTATGTGATCAAGATCGTAGCTGTTGTCCGTAAGTTGTAGAGCCCCGCCTGCAAGCATCGCGGTGAATAAAGCTATTGGCTTTCGATGCACAAGGAAAGTCATCGCAGACAAGTTATCCCGGCTCCACATGCGATATTCATCGAACCGACCATCGGTTTTCGGATTATCTTTGGCTTGAAAGACTGCAGTATAGGCACCGCTGTACGGGAACGAATAATATTTATCCGAGCGCCATAATCCACTGTCTGGTATGATGCCCATGCTATTATCAAAGAAATAGGGATCATGCTCGTACTTATATCGTTCCTGATGCTTGGGATCACCTTCGTAATCTGTAAACACGGTACTTACATCTATAGATGAATTGACCAGAAGAAAGGTATTGTTCCTGAGCCGGTTGATCACGCTGAAGTTCATAACCGCTTCAGCTTTCAAGTTAAATGGATCAACCGCTTTTACATGCACGTTATAATTGCCAGGCGGTATATTTTCCTGTATAACATCAATGGGTATCGTGAAATGTTTCGCTGCTCCCGTGTTGGGGACGGTGATCCTTTTGTAAAACACATTCGGGATCTCCGCGATCACCTCCAACGTGTCATTGTCTGGATCTTGTACATTCCCTTCCACATTTAAAATGTTAAAACCCGGCTCATTCATGAGCGTTATTCCGTTTGGAGTGAGCAACGAAATGTTTGGTTTTTTATTGGTGTTTAAGGAGAATACCCGGTAATCGGTAATTCCGTATTCTTGGTTCTTTTCAATAGTCTCATCGCTAAATCTACCATATTTTACAAAGTAGAATTCCATCGCCCTGACCTCAACAGCAACCGAAGTAGGCTTTTTAGGCAAACCCTTGATTACATAAGTCGGTGAAATGTCTGGGTAACACATCCACCAATATCCTTGTGCGTCTTGACAACTTGATTCGTAGGTCATCATTGGAAACCCACTTCGAGGCATACTATATGTTGGTGAAATGTCTCCATTGGCTAAATCTGGTCCGGTAGAATAACCTGAAGATGAATTATTTATTTGCCAATCTTGACCATCCAGACCAAGATGAAAGACGGTTGTTACATAATTTGCAAAACCGTGAGGCCGACCATTATAGGATGTTTGTCCTACAGCAGCCCTCCTAGTGGTCCATGAGGTCGGCCGAGGATCTGAAATATTCATGGTAAGATCCCCAGTGATCTGATTCCACCTGATATTGGTAAATGTATACGCAGGGATGTCTAGTGCCATATCGATTTGATATCCATTTTCAGCGGCTGCTGTTAAGTGTACGGCGGGAACCTCAATATCATTAAATTCGATCACTTCTCCTGCAGCACTTACCTTCTGCTCTCTAGGGAAAATGAACAGCGGCAATAGTATCGTTAACGCCAACATCACATTAAATAATCGTTTCATCTGTTGTCTCAACATTCGGTTCCTCCTTACCAAGACCAATCGACTTCCGGTGCGCGGTTCATTACGTTTACAATTCGCTCTGTCACTGATTGAGGCGGCTTGCTCGTGTACGAATCCGCAGATCTACGGTCTGCAGCGGTCACAAATTCCGGAATCGTTGGCTGGTCAAACTCTTCCGTAACGGTAAGGCGGATTTCATATTTACCGACCTCCAGAAGCTCCAAATTCAATACTGCTTTGTTCTCATCACTGAACACACGCCAAGTTTCATCGTCAAAGCTGCCATTATTGTTTGAATCGTACCGATACTCCCATTTCCGATGGCCAATGAAGTCCCAGTCTGTGGAGAATGACAGATCGCTTAACGAAACGATAGCTCTGTTCCCCTGATCAGGTGAACGATAGACCTTACTAGGCGCTGAAAAATACGCCACTGGCGGCTGATCCGGAACGATATCAAAGCTAACACTTGTTGAATCGGAAAATCCTGCCGTATTCGTCACACTGATGGTAGCCTTATACTTTCCGGGTTTCTTAAATAGCACATCCTTTTCATTGAAGCCTGAAAGCGTTCCGCTGTATTTGATATCCTCATTCGTTCCCCCGGAAACAGCTTCAAGGCTAAACCTTGTCTTGGCTGGATCGATCGGATAATAGTACGGGCTTGTACTCGCATCCTTGATAATGACTTTCCGATTCTCTTTCTTCGTCCCCCCAATCTCCAGACTGGCTTCCGGTATCGGCTTAATTACTTTAATCTGACGGGAGGTTGAATTGGCCAGTCCATCATTGTCAATGACTCTCAGACTAACTCGTTGCGTGATTCCGACCTGATTTAAGTCATACCAGGTATAACCGTATGGACCGGCCACAGGACTCATGGCATTAGGAGTTGTCCACTTGTAATCCACGATCGTTCCATCCTTATCATAAGAATCCCTTCCGTCGGCCATAAAATCTTCTCCAGCCATGACTTCATCTGGCGTATCCAGTACAGCTACTGGTGGTAATAGCTTGGAGGGTTGACCTCCTCCGCCTGAAGGTGGAGGTGTAGGCATGATCGGAGTTATGGATACTTCAACAACTGGCGTGAAGGTTTTCTCCAAGGAAGTAATCGTTCCGGCTTTAGTCTCCACCGGCTTTGTAAACCTCACGACCACCGTCAGGGAATACGGCTGCTCGAATTTGTCTTTATTGGTCATTTTGGCCTTCGGTATGGTGAACGAAAACTCTTTGTTGGCCGAAAGCACCTTACTGTATTCCTTTTTAATTTGCAGGGTACTGTCAGCGCCTTTTTCCTTGGCGTAGAAGATCCATTCGCTGATGTTAGAGGTATTAGTGTAGGCAGCTAGATCGCCTTTCAGGGAGAGTGTAGCCGGTACGTCCTTGCCTTCATATAGCGCTGGGTTCGGGTTCGGTTTGATGATTGTTGCGCTACCGGTAAGTGTTGGCTCTGTGGGAAGGGTGTAGTCGAAGGTGACGTTACCGGAATAGCTATAAGAGGTCAGCTTGGCTGTCGCAGTAAAGTAGTATGGCAGGGTGATATAGTACAATCGTCCTTCCACCCATATCCCTTTATCAAATCTATCTGAAACTTCTTCCATTTCAAAATTTTGAGATGGAAGAGAGTAGGAAATAATAAACTTCCCATCTTTGATACCGATACTTCCCACATCTCCTACAAGAGAAAGGGGATTTAGTTGAATACTTGACTGCACAATATTACTAGAAGGTACTATATCTGTCTCATTGGTTTTAAACCATGTGGCTGCGCTTGGATCGACAGGATTAGTTTTAGTAGATACTTTTCTTGTAGGTGGTGCTCCCGACGGCATTGTATTATCTGTAGCGTCAACATTGTAACTTTCGTTATATCCTTTATTCTCTTTATAGTCGTTAATCTGCCAACGCCGACCATCCGCATAACGCCAAATAGAGTTACCTGGATTAGTTATGAAGTTCTCCAACTTTACCCCTTTTGGAGTCTGTATTAAATTCTTTCCTTTGACGCTAAATATTTCATCTTTCACAGTGCCTTTTAGTGTGATCTTTATTTTTTCATTTTCAACTGCTATAGCTCCCACAACACTATTACTACCAGAATATTTAAGTGTTCCTGCCTTAATCGTGAGGCTAGTGACTCCACTTGGCAAATCCAGATAAAACGTTTTTGCACTGTTATTTGAACCAATCAGTTCTCTCGAAACTGGTATGTTGAGGCTTTCCTGCTTAACATCCGCAGCATGTACAGGATTTATTGGAAATGAATCTAAAATGAGTATCGTAACAATAGATGCGATTAGCCATGAATATTTATTTTTCATACTATTTATCAGTTGCCTTTACGATTTCTACAAAGTTCTGATTCCCCTTATTATTAACACTTACATAGAATTCTTTAAAATCTTCATTGTATAAATGAGCTTGATAAGTACTAAGCTTTTGACCAGGCTTCAGACTCCATGACCATAGTGCTTCATTATTATTAGGTTTATAGTTTGCCACGTTAACAGTAGTTAATGGCATTGTCACATATGCGCTATAATCCCCTCCAAAGTTCAACACCCATTTCTCTTTTAAATCCTCGTAGCTTTTTTGAACAGTATTTCCGCTCTTGTTCTCTACCGTGATTTTAGTCCAGATAAAGTACTTTGCGGATTCTGTACCTGTATACCCGTACTTTTTAATCAGCGCCTGAGCGTCCTTCGACTTGGAATCAAAAATCATAATCTTCTCCAGCGTGTAGCTCAATCCTCCGGCAGTCACCGTTACCGGCAGCTCAACGTCCTTTTTCAAGCCATACTTGAACAGGTTATCCGTCATCACCGTTTGAGTTTTGCTAGAAGCTGGAACTGCCTCTGCATTTGTTACTCCACCATGCCCCAACACCGCCCCAAACATCATTACTGTTGCCAAACCTGTCTTTACCATCGCCTTTTTCATCGTTCGCTCTCTCCTCGAATTCAATTGGTTATTTATTAAGGGAATAGAGCCCGGGATAAAACTATCCTCAAAGACTCCGATTGCCGCTTAAACTACTTATTGTACTTGTACTCCTGAACTGCTGGTACGGTAATGGCTTCTTGCATTTTTGTTCTAGCAATTAATACCGGATGCTTAGTTTCTATCACCGCTATAACGGAAGGACCTTGTATATATTTGGTGATGCCGTATTTGCGGTCCTCATAGAGTAGCGGGAAACTTACTTCTTTAGATTCATCTACGATTTCGAACTTTACAATTTTGACCTTTTCTCGAAATCTACTTCCTACTTTAGGAGAGAGATCATTACCTAGACCCAAATTATGACGAAGCGAATCCTCAAAGGTCGCATAAGCTTGGACGGGGTCGATAATCAGTCGTCCCTGTGCGCGGGCAGCCTCATCCATTTCTTGTGCGGCATCATGGACTGCAACGTTACCGGCATCCTTCAGCATGCCCCGCAGCGTGTCCCATTCTTGATTTTGAATCTGAAAAAACCAGGAATAAACGAAGATCAGCAGTACAAAAGCCAGTTTGATAATATAGTCCATCTGTTAGCCCATCCCTATCTAGTCCAAATACTCACTCATGATAGATCCATGCCCGTAATAACGTGTCGGCTGCGACGTACCGGAGAATTTGTAAGGAAATAGATTTAGTCGCGGTGCCGTTACATACACATCAATCCGCTGCTTGCGCTCCTGTACAGCCTCCGTACTGCTGGTGATTGAGATCGAAGCTTCGGGAAAGCCGACCGCCTTCAGGTTAGATATCACTTCGCTTCTCATTGCAGAGGTAACCATTCCCTCAGTAGCTGCCTTTTGAGTCAAAAATGACGTGTTCGCCTTCACCTGCAGATCGAGCAAATAATCAAGATAAGTGAATATGGGCTGCAAAATAATAAAGAGGACGAGCCACATGAACAATGCCCTGAGGACAGTCGCTTTCACGGATTCTGCCCCCTTCTAGTACTGTTCTACTTGCTTTGTGTAAGTAATGATGTCATCTTGGCTATCGCCAATGATGCCAGTAGCTGCAGTAATAAATATCCCGGCGATGACAAAGCCAATGGCTAGAAAAAGCGCAACTGAGATAGAGTCCTTTTTCATAACTTGTTACACTTCGCTGTCTGTCAACAAATGGGTTGCAGCACTTTGAATCTGCCCTGACGGTTGTACACTCATCACTTTAGGAATGTCTGGTTTACTATCACGCGCATTATTAACGACCTCCCGGACAACAGGAACCAGGATAGCAATAACGATGGCAACGCACAAAAATCCGATAGCGATAAACATACCTGTAGAAATAGCATCTTTTTTCATTGTTAATTTCTCCCTTTTAATTGTATATTTTTATTCAATTCTTGAATATGACAATTTTTCACTGAAACATCCCCACCCCGCCAAAATTACCTTTTATTAGCATGATGTACTGCATCGCCAGACAAACAATCATCAAAAACGTGGCGATCGACGGAATAACGTTCACAATCGTTGAGATATCCCCAATAAAGGACCATTTTCTCAAATACTGATCACTGGAGATTTTCGAGATGATTTTCCCCTGTTCTCGCAAATAGTTGGCGGCTTCCACATCGTCGTCCATACTCTCGGTAGCCAGCAAGATAGAACGAATATCGTTAATAAAGCTATGGTTCGCCGGAAACCTTCCACAAAACCATTCTATGGCCGGTTCCACCCCTTCATCGACCGCGCGTTCTGACAACTCGTGTAGATCCTGACGAATATACTGAAAATGATCGGCAGAGCCTCCACAAAAAGCAGACAGCTGGACATATCCATGCTTGCGCAGTCGGTTATTCTCATATAGACGAATGAAGGAGATCAGCTCGCCATCCTTTTGCACCATAGTTCTCTGGTGATACCATGACAGCAACCAGCCGAATGGAAGATAACGTACAGGGCTGGTAACCAGAAGAATGAGGCCTGCAATCAGTGGATCATAGAGTGAAAATGGGGAAGCACGGATGAAATCCCCGATAATCTGGAGTAGCAGATAGAGAAGCGCTACAGAGTAGCGAAACAGGGTGATTTTCCGGGCCGATACAGGTAATCCGCTATGGTCCAGCAGCTGCTGTAGACGGTTGTTTTGCACACGCTCGCCAAGCTTGTTCCACTTTAGAGCAAGTCTTAGAATATAGCGTTCCTGCTTACTGCTACTGCTCACAAAAACTAACAACGCAACGTACGCAACTCCCAAAGTAGCAAGCAATAAAAATAATCTATCCATAGTTCATCACCTTAATGGTAGTCCAGTTTAGGTCTGGCAAGAACCGTGCTGATGACAAAGGAAACAAAGAGTCCCGTAATAATAATCATCAAAAAGGTCAGGCCGACCGGGGTCTCGAACTGCAGTCGCATATACACATCAGGTTTCAGCATGTAGATGAAGGTTCCGACAGAAGAAAATAGCACTACCAAATTACCGTACAGCCCCAGGCTGATTGCGTCTCTACTATTTGCTTTTACCGAAATAATGGTCTCCCGCTGCTGCTCCATCGAACGGTTCAGCATCATGAGCGAGTTCTTCAGATAACGTGTGCCTTCCTTCTCCGAATACAGCAAATCTGACACAAACTCCACAGCGAAGGTTGTTCCAATCGCGGAAGAGAAGCGTGCAGCCTCCTCATTCAACTCTCTTTCATTACTGTAATTGGAAAAGGCGGCGCCAAGCAGCTTGAGCGGGGTCTTCAGCACATTATCTTCTGTGAGGAAATCAGCTGTTTTGTTCAAAATGGAATCTACCGATAGATGTGTGAATTTAGTCGATATTTTCACCACGTCCAGCAGGTCATAGCTCCCTCGCACCTTACGCTGCGCATGGACATACCTTAGTCGAAAGTAAGGAATCATCGCAGAAATAAAGGCTGCAAATAACGGAAAACGCCACGCCCCTTGAATGGGTACCCCCTGCTTAAACGTGACCCCCTCCATAAAAGGATTAGCGAAGCTCAAACGACCGGGAAGCTCGCTTAGTGTCAGTAGACCAGATAAGAAAACAGCTATAAACACAATGCCGGAACCAAACATAAAACGCATCACGCTGATCCCGGGCTCGTACTTCCGCTGGGCAAAATATAGCAGATGGTCCAGATGGCGATAAATCCACAGGCTCTTTCGAAACCTGCTGACCTTTTGCCCGAACATACTGGCCTTACGGTGCAACTTCTGGTCCAACTTGCCCCCAAACTGCCGCAAATGCTGCTCCACGAGCGGTTTAATCATCAGCCATAATGCCCATACCACGAGAACATGCAGAGCAAACCGTAGTAAATACTGCAAAAGATTCATAGATTCACCACCTTACTTGTTAAGAACAATCCTCGATTTTAAACTTTCCTTCAGGGGCTGTGCCATCGGTTTGAGACCAGCTAGATGTCCAAGCTCTTTAAGCAGTATTTTGGCGGCGGTGGCATTTTTCTTCAACATTTTGCTCATCAGAGCTTCTGTCAGCTTATCGTTGTATGTCCACTCTCTCCGCTCCTCATCCCAGCGCATCAGATCATTCGCAAAAACCGAATTACGGGCCTCATCATAAAATACCTCCGAGATACGGGCCAACCGCTTCTTCCCGTTCGGAATACTCTCCAGAATAAAGACCAGTTCACAAGCCTTCAGGGCAGAAATCAAATGTCCCTCCAGACTCCCACCAATACGGGTCGATACAGCAAAAGCCCCCTGATACGGAATATCTTCTGAATCAACCGTGTGAAACGTACCCGTGATGCCGTCATAGCCCTTTTCGCCGCTCCAAAGATAGAACTCCCATTCGTTGTAACGCATTTCAGTCATGTAGACGATATTCGGGTCATGCCGCAGCGATTCCACGCCTACCTCCATCAATTCCTCATTGGCGGCCTGAATCGGAATAATCCGGTGACCCTTAATCTGATACGGCAAAGTCGATTCCGGATGCTTCTCAATCATCACCACTCCCATACAGGAGGATGAACCGAGTAGTTGCTCACCGACAATCGTATTGGCAAACGTTGTTTTACCCGAACCGACTGCGCCTGCAATAATCGTGTTGCGGAATGTCCCTGCGAGCGCCCGAATTAACTCCACGGCCTCTGCCGGGATACATTCCGTGCCAGCCTGATCATCCAGATCAAGAAACTCTACAACCTGCCGTCTCAGCGAAATTGTTGTAAAGCCTTCCCACACCCTCGGGGATACCCATATTGCCAGCCGGATGAAACGTCCGGGCCAGAGTGGATCATCCATTTTAAACTCCACCGAAGGGTGATCCTTGTTCAGCTTTTTGTTAGGATCACTCTTCAGCAAAGATCGCTTTAGCTGTTCCACCCGATCCAGAGAGGGCATCTCGTACGGATAAGAGACAAACTGTCCTTTGTGGTTATAAAAGATTTGTTTTCCAATCATCTGCAGTCCCGTAGACTCGCTATATGCCCGGTCTGTAAACCAGCGGTAGGCTGGACCAAAGCCCTTCCATTCGTGGAAAAGTGCCTCCGCTGCTGTCCGGTATGCCTCTGGCACCTGGCCTGTAAACGGTGTTTTGCGTAAATACTTCTCAATTTCATTCATGAAATAGCTGACGGCCTGGGGATCACCAATCAGCGCCTTGGCATTGAGCTGGAAATAGTAATCATCCTCCCGCTCCAATCCCGCATTCATATCATTTTTCATTTTTTGCAAAAAAGCATAGAAATCTTCCTTCCCGGGCTTGCTGCTGCGCATCACACTTCTTTTCAGAGAAAATGGCTCCTGAACACTAATCATGAGAACAAACCCTTCTTCCGTGCCTCTGGCGCCAGTCCAAGTGCCACCATTAAGAAGCGTACCTTGTCATCAACCTGCTGAAGCTCTCTTTTGCCAAGCGGAAGATTATCCTGAAAAGGCTGAACGTACGGAATTTCCAGCATAATTTCGCTGCCGATTCGATGGGCCAGGGTTTTCGGTGTTGTAATCTCTTCCAGATTGCTTCGGTTAATGATCAATTGAAAATCCTGTGGTCCCAGATCCATATGACCAGCCAACTCCAAAAACGGTTCCAACCTGTATTCGTGTTTGGGGTGAGTAACGATCAGTCGCAGCGCACATTGATGCATCCCCACATACCAGGCGGCACTTTCCGGAATAGAACCAAAATCAGCAATCACGATATCGGCATTCTCCGCTGCCCGGGCCAAAAGATACTCGATCTCCTCTTCCTGATAATCCTGAGCGCTCAAATAGTCATAGTTACCCGGCAGATAGGCATAGCCATCCTGCTTGATCAGTTGCTCGAAATCCTCAGCGTGCAACATCTTGCCTGTAATTCTTGGACGCAGCCTGTCCAGGCTGATTGTTGTTTTACGGTCAAAGCCTGGATTATACAAATCAAGACCCAGTAAAATCACGCGTAAGCCTGCCGTAGCAAGTCTCCAGGCAAACAGCTTGGCCGCACTTGTACAGCCGATTCCGGGACCTGACCCGAAAAACCCAACCAAATTGCTGCGTTTCTCGCCATCCTCTTCCAGAATAAAATGGATTTTCTCGATAATCGCCGATGAGGTTGAACGAGGCGGAATAAAATGAATCCCCAGGCTCTCGCATAACATATGCACCGGCTGATAGCCGTGAACCCCCTTTTGCATATACAGATAAAGAATCGTCGTTGCCGGGTACCTATGGCGCAGCTCACGCAAAGTCTGTACCGGCACTTGCTCACTGGTTGCCAGAAGCATGTGTCCCTCCGTATGGGGCGGATCAGGCAGCACATTTTGTGTGACGACCGTAAAGCCTGCATTTTTAATCTCATTGACAGTCAGTTGATCCATTCCAAAGCTAAAAATCTTCAATTATGTTCTCCCTCCTACTACTCCACCCGCACAATCCACAGCTTCTTGCCCTGCTCCAAATATTGACCTAAGCGCCTGCCATCACTTTTCTTCAGCTTTAGTTCAGGTGACGCGACCTTCCCCGTCGATGTGAACCGATTGTTCGTGTTACCATGCTCCGAGTCGAGTACATCATTATTGTCCTCCGAGCGCACATAGTTCACTGTGGCTCCAGCCAGAAACAGCGACGCTCCAGAATCAGGAAGCTCCCCAGTCTCCTTACCGTCATTTGAAACTCCTGGCGAGTTATCTATACCATTGGCAGCATTGTGCTCTCTGGCTGTACTAACATTGCGGGAATCACCCTCTACCAGATAGATATCCACCTTGTCCCGGCTGCGCAATGAACCATTGATGGCATAAATCCCCTCCTTCGGAATTGGGAATATTCCTTCATCAGCCGTAGGTTCCAGCTCGCTGACATCAATCAGGTAGTCCGTGAGAATACTTCCATTCGTTAAATTGACATTTGTGATTTTATGTTCGACCTTCCGGATATCTGTAATGACACCGGCAGGAATGTCCTTGGTCTGAACCGAATCCAGGTACAGATCAGCAGCGGTTAGCTCATAATTTTTAGGCAAAAAATTGCCGTCTGCTACCTTGACCTTCACTACCGTCTGGGCCAGCACGTAAGGCTTGAAATATAGATCGTAGCCAAGTAGCCCGCCGAACCCTGTAATCAGGATCAGAAATGCGAAAAAATAATTACGTTTTAGCAAATGCCTTCGCTGTAAAGACAAGCCCTCTGCCTCCTTCAAAATACGAATTTTGCCCACGACAAAATGCACTTTGGCATGGATATCCAAAATGCTGGTAAAATGCTTTTTTACCTGTAGGGAATTTAGAAAATTATACGATTATCTAAGAGGAATTAAACTGAGGGGTTCTGCGGAATGAGCATTCCGGCTGATGAAGAATCCGGTGAACGCCGGGTTTGCAAGGGTTGCACCCGCGTCCACCGAAAAGTTAGTTGAATTAGTTAAACACGACAGTCTTGTTGTTGTGCACAAGAATACGATCTTCAATGTGCCATTTAACAGCACGAGCCAGAACCACACGCTCGATCGTACGACCAATTCGTTTCAGTTCATTCACATCATCGCTATGACTGACACGCTGAACGTCCTGCTCAATAATCGGGCCGCCATCAAGCTCTTCGGTTACATAGTGGGCCGTAGCTCCGATTATTTTCACCCCGCGCTGATAAGCCTGTGCGTAAGGCTTGCCACCGACGAAAGCGGGCAGGAACGAATGGTGAATATTGATGATCTTGTGACGGAAATGCTCGATGAATGAAGGCGAAATGATCTGCATATAGCGGGCCAGAATGATGACATCAATGTCGCCTCCGATGACTTCAAGCTGCCGCTGCTCAGCTGCTGCCTTGGTATCAGCAGTAACCGGGATATGATGGAACGGAATGCCGAAGGATTCCACATAAGCCTGCATATCCGTGTGATTGCTGACTACAAGAGCAATTTCAGCATCCAGATCACCAGCCTGCCACTGCCAAAGCAGCTCGACCAAACAATGATCTTCTTTGGAAACAAAGATAGCTAGCCGTTTCTTGTGACTCACCTGGAAGATCTGCCAGTCCATCTTGAACTTGTCAGCCACTGCACTGAATTGTGTGCGAAGTTCTTCCAGCCGCTCCCCTAGCTCCGGAAGATCAAATTCTACTCTCATGAAGAACATGCCGCCATCCGGGTCCATCGTATATTGATCAGACTGAACAATGTTGGCGCCGTGCTGGTGTAGAAAATGCGATACTGCCGCCACAATTCCCGGACCATCCGGACAGGAAATGAGCATCCGCGCACGGTTCGGATATTGATGACTGCTTGAAGAATGATCTCTTTTTACATGTAATTCCATGTTCTGTGTTCCACCCTCTCATCTACTTGCGCATGTCTAAAGTTTTGCTTAAGCGTTAACCAGAATTTGTTTGCCGGCAAGCCACGCGATCAAGCGTTGATTGATTCCTTCCTCACTGAGCGCAGGGAACAATCCGGCAGCCGCCACATGATCATACAAACGTTCCAGCGGTTCACGCGGGTCAGCCTTCTTGGCCTTGGCATCGTTCTTCAGCAGATTCCAGATATCGAGCACATACTGACGGGAGTCAATCTCCAGCTTGGCAAAGAAACTATGCAGTTCCTCTACTTCCTGCAGGAACTCCGGTCCGAAGCGCTCTGATACGTTGCCACGCAGCAAGGCAATCTCTACCTCATACATCGGCCGCTGTGTCTTAGCATCTTTGCCGATCCATGGCGTCTCCAAGATAAACGGAAGACCGGACAGCGCTTCATGATGTACCACCTTATTAAGGGTATCGAAACCAATAAAGCCAGAGCCGATCGGTGTGTGACGGTCTTTGCGTGCACCGCAAGGATTCTTACTGTCGTTGATATGAATAACGCCTAGACGGTTCAAACCAACGATCTGATCGAACTGCTGCAGCACCCCATCCAGATCGCTAACGATATCATAACCGGCATCATGAATATGGCAGGTATCCAGACAAATGGTCAACCGTTCGTTGTGAGCGACCTTGTCAATGATCGAAGCAATCTCCTCGAAGCTGCGACCGATCTCTGTACCTTTACCGGCCATCGTCTCAAGCGCAATATGGACTTCCGTCTCATTAGTACCGTTAAGCACCTCATTAAGACCGTCAGCAATCCGCTGAATACCATATTCCGGGTCCTT
This sequence comes from Paenibacillus sp. NPDC057934, assembly GCF_042887565.1. Classification (NCBI taxonomy): domain Bacteria; kingdom Bacillati; phylum Bacillota; class Bacilli; order Caryophanales; family Paenibacillaceae; genus Paenibacillus; species Paenibacillus sp. NPDC057934. The sequence goes on along the minus strand of NZ_JBHVPB010000003.1, from coordinate 120,284 downwards.
GTCAGTATAAGCACCTGGATGCAGTACAATATTCTTGACGTCGAATGCATGTGTACGGCGAATTTCCTCCTGTAAAAAATCCACAGCCAACTGATACGTATTGTCCTTATACGAGGCCAAATTGATAATGTATGGCGCATGGACAACAATCTCCTCTACTCCATTGGCCTTCATAGCCAATTTCCCTTCCTCAGGGTACATCGCTTCAATCGGCTTGCGGCGCGTGTTCTGCGGCGCTCCAGTATATATCATGAACGAGCTAGAACCGTACTCGTTGGCTTCCTTAGCAGCAGTCAGGAGACCCTTGTCCGAGCTGGACACATGTGAACCTATTTTCAGCATGCTTTTTTCCCTCTTTCCATCACGAATTAAACTATATTCTACCGTGAACGGGGGAATAAATCTAGGCAATACCCTCTGGCATTCCGACTTCGCAAAACTTGGTAAATACGCTATACTTTAGACCAGAGACAAATTTGTGATAATAATCATTGTTAAAGGTGGTTAGGACATGTTTATCAAATCAGGGCTTGGAACGTTGTCAGTAGCACCGAGCAATTGGTTTATGAACTCCATCGCTTTCTGGACCTTTCTTCTACTTGGCTCCATGTGTATCGGCGGCTACTTTATGTTTCGCAAATTTTTGAAAGTGCTTCCCAAAGCCGACGGGAAGTCCAAACTTGATTGGCAGAACTATTGGGTGGAACGCAGCCGACCACTTTGGGGCAACGAATCTAAGGCCTTTCTGGATCAACTCGTTCAACCGGTGCCTGGACCCTTTCGGGATATCGCCAAACATTCCATTGCTGCCGAAATCGGAAAGATAGCGGTGGAGAGCAAAGCCACTGAAGTCACACGCGATCATTGCATCAAGGGCTACATCGTTGCCACCCCCCGGCGGGATAACCGTTTTCTCGTCAGTTTTCTTGAAAAGAACGGAATCGATTACTCTCCCTACAAACATTTGTTCAAGTAGCCCATCATACAGAATTCCCGTGCTTTCCTGGACGGCCAAATGGAGGCATGCAGTATGAAATACGTAATATGCGGCGGCACAGGCTTTATCGGAAGCCAACTTAAGGATTACTGGCTTCAGGACGGTCATGAAGTATTGATCGTAGGCCGCAAGCTGCCTGAAGTGAAGTCATCACATGCCAAGCTAAGTTATCATACCTGGGACGACCTTGCAGCCAATCCCCTCCCTGCCGAGAACAGTGACGCGCTCATTAATCTTGCCGGCTCCTCACTAAGTCAGCGCTGGACCCCAAAAGGAAAGCAGTCCATTATGCAATCCCGTCTGGTCACCATAGCGTCGGCAGCCAAGCTGCTGAATGCGCTGAAGCATCGGCCACCTGTAATCGTTCAAGCCTCAGCCGTAGCCATCTACGGTACATCCTTGAATGATACTTTCGATGAATCTTCTCCGGCCCATGTGATGGACTTCCCTTCAGAAGTTGTAAAATCCTGGGAGGATACTGCAGATGCAGCCTACCCCAATATCAGAATGGTCAAACTCCGCACAGGAGTCGTACTTGGCAACGGAAGTAGGGCCTTTCCTATGATGAAGCTCCCCTACCTTCTAGGTGTTGGTGGCAAAATCGGCAGCGGCAAACAGTGGCTGTCCTGGATTCACCATGATGACATCGTGAAGTTAATCGACTTCTGTGTCCATACACCAGAGATCTCCGGTCCAGTCAACGCCACAGCTCCACATCCAGTCACCAATGATCAATTTGGCCGAACCCTTGGTAAGGTGTATAAAAGACCGCACTGGTTCCCACTCCCGGCATTCCTCTTGAAGACAGCGGTAGGCGAACTTTCGGAAATACTGTTGAAAGGCCAGCGAGTGCTCCCTTCCAAAGCGCTAGCGCACGGATTCAGCTTCGTTCATCCTACACTGGAATCTGCACTGCAAGACCTCAAAGCCCGATAAAGCTCCGCAAATCAAGCAACATTGAATTCAGAGGCTAGGCTGTGTGAAAGATATAATTGCCTTTAACAATGGTAAATACAGTTCCTTCCATGAGCGGATACTCTTTGTATGGGATCATAGCTTCCCCCTGTAGCAATGTTCCGTTCCTGGAGTCGAGGTCTTTAATGACATATCCGGTTTGGCTCTTGAGTATTTCAGCATGCACTCGCGAGGTACCCTCAGACTGCTCTACATATTGGGCCACCGCTTCCGAACGTCCGATAATAAAGCTTGCTCGATCCAATTCGATTCGTTCTGTAGGGCCGCTGTTATTGTGATCACATCGTTCCAGATACGGAATAGCACGTCTGTGCTTATCAGCCGCCGCATTCTTATCCGGTGCATTGTCCGGTGATAACAGAACGGTTGCCGAGGCAGGAAGCACGCCTGAAGCAGGGAATTCCTGAGCAGGATTCTTCTGGTTGTGCACTGATAGGCTATTGTCCATCCCCTGCCTGGTACTCAACGGTTCTACCTTAGGCATCGGTGCTGATATACCGGCGTTCACAGAGTTTCTTCCAGAGCTCCTTGCAGAAAACCTATCCGGCTCCTTGAGGCTCATTCCACGTGTAATCTCTTCTGCGTCCGGTTCATCCTCATCTTCCTTCTTGCCTAATTTGAGGTTTCCAGTCCACACCAACCAGCTTATAATCGCAAGGAGCAACGTTAAGATTCCGCAGACTGCCAACCATAGTGTAGTAGGGTCACTCATATAAAGAAATTTCCACAACAGTGCATCGCCCAGCAAGCATCCAAGCACGATATATGTTCTGTATGGCGAGGCCTGCTGCGTATCATTTTCATCCGTAATCCCTGAACTTGTTTCTTCTTGGCTCTGCTGAAAAGCGGAATAACCACCCGCCCATGGAGTCGAAATAGGTTCTGCCGTTACCCTCACGGAATCTTGCAGGCCTACTTTCTCATCAGAACCTCCTATTGATGACCGTGTTCTTAATGATTGGTCAGCTAACCTAGATGGCTCAGGATTCTCAAGTCTTCGAAAAGGTAGGGCATTGCTCTCCCTCTCAATTACCGGAGGCGGTTTCACCACTTCCCCCTCAGTTAGAAGTTCAGCCAGTAGTTTTTTCAAACGTGCGGGGGTGAAGTCCTCTTCTCCACAGCATTGCAATAATCGCTGCACACCATCGCCCGCAAGTTCCTTCACTGAAGCCATCAGTGTCATAATTAGAGATTTAAATCCTTGACCAGTTGAGAGTACCTCATCTGGGCTGAGCAAGGGGACGTAGGTCAGATAGACTTTTCCGGAATGAAGCGAACCTTCGACGAAAATATAGTCCTCATGCAGCACATATTGTTCAGCATTCAGCATATAGAGCCTGCCCTCTTCTATTGCTTGGGCCACCTGGAGCAGCAGACCAAAGAAGGACGTCATACTCAGTTTCTCGCCTTTCAATAGATGGCTGAGCATTTTTTTGCGGGATAATCCATATTCCAGAGTGACTCGGAGGTCGATCTCCTTGAGCTGCAGCCGCAGGTGGTGCGGGATTTCAGAATTCATAAGCATACGGACCTGTACCATATTGAGTCGTTCTGCACGCAGCCCTTCAGGAACACCCAGCATCATGCTGATGCCATCCTTTTGCATGAAATCACGGGTCAAACCAAACAACAATGATCACCTCCCAGCCTTAATAATATAGATAAGCACATACGACAGCGGGTAACACGGCTAGCATAAAAGGAAATTTCAGCAGATCTCCGCCGCCCGACTTTGCTATTCCCAGATTTCGCAACACTACTAAGCCCGCTACTTTTCCGAAAACTTTTCGCAACCGCCTCCCCGATTCTTTACGCCGCAAGGCGATGATCCAACCGATGACCGCTCCGAACAAGATAGAATACATGATCACCTGCGCTGTGAAAATGATGCCCGTCCATGCCCCGATGCCGGCAAAAAGCTTAACGTCCCCGGCTCCAACAGCCCCTATAAGATGCAGAAGCAGCATCACTGCAAATCCCCCAGCGGCCCCGATGACTGACAATAACAGACCGTGCCAGCCGTTTATGAGCGACTGAGCCAGCAGGCCCCCAAGCCATGCAGACACTGTAATCCGATTGGGTATCCGCATCGACCGTATATCTGTAACCAGTGCGGCCACCAGAAACGGCATGCAGCCCCAAAAAGCCCAATCGGTCATACCCTAACCCCCTTTTGTACCTTTCACTACTGTAAAATTAACTTCAATGGACTGCCCGTCATCCGTCTGAATAACAAGTGTCCAGGAACCTGGCGTCGTGTTCACGCCAATTTTCCATTCCCATTCGATGTATCCGTCCTTGTCCGCCTGCTTCCAGCCTAAGTACTTCGCTTTGCTCAAGCCGCTCTTATAAATAACCGTTAAGTTTGCTGAGGTGCCCGGTGGGATCTTGGCCCGAACCTTGCCCTGCTTGTTCACAACACCAGGGTCAGGCTTCTCCAGGATGATAATTGAATCCTCTTCTTTACCGCCCTCTTCCCCATCTCCACCACGGCCCTCGCCAGTATCACCGATCCACAATCGTTCTACGGCACTGGCCTCCAGCACAATGTTTTGATTCAGAAAAGGAATCTTCATGGGCAAATCATAGCTTACCTCCACACCAAAATAGGGTCGGGTTCCTTCCTTCAGATCGGGGATAATAACATTGGACACATGAATTCGTTCATACTCCAGCATGTCACTGGCGAGATGTGGCTTCATTAAAGGCTTTATGGCCAGGTCCAGTACACTCTGTGAGGTTTCCGCCTGGAGCTTTTGCAGTGGTCCTTCTCCCTTTTCTGCTGCGGCCAGGGCCCACTCATTCAACGGAGGCGGCAGATCATTCGCATAATCCTCCCCCCATTCCATGAGGGAGAGACGGGGTATTCCCCATGACGAGCCAGAATTAGCCGGTTCGCCTCCCGGATTGCCTCCTTTAGGATTGGCTTCGCTTTCGCTGCCTTCATCCCACTTTTGAGCAGCCAGGGCTGCGGGATAGATATGGTTGGAGATAACTTTCACGGTATCCGAGGCCGTGCTTTGCAGGGCGGTAGAGTATAAGCTCATTTGAATGATGAAGATCAGGAACAGAACAAATAACAAAAAAATGGGGAGAACCATTGCCGCTTCTACCACCATGCTACCCTCGTTCTCGTTCTTGTCACTGCTTCTCCCTTTGAGCCATCGTCTCATGCACCTCACTCCCTTCGCCTAGTAAGCTGAATCAGCCTGTATCTTCCTGTAGTAGACCTTTCCTTCCACATCCCCTGCAAGCGCCCCACTGTAATTCAACAGCCGAACCATCCCTGGCAAAAACCACAGCCGAAGGCCGAAACGTATATTGGCAGAAGCATAAGTATTTCTCTCTGCGGGATTGATGCCTGTATTGAGCCGAATCACAGCTAGCATTCGTGATAACTGTGATTCGCCACTGCCATGCAGCATCAGGAACACACGCAGGTAATCACGATAAGTAAACTGAGCCGTTATAAACTCTGATAATGGAATCGAACCATCCTTGCACAGTTTCAGCATGTCTTGAACTGCCTGCTCAATACCGTACAATAGCGCGGCCGCCAGCACAGCCAGCGGGTTGCCAATGCCCGCCTTTTTGACAAACCCCTCCATCGTGCGAATGGCCATCCTCATGGCGAATATCTCACCATAAGCCGCAGCAATGTTGCCTGCCGGATTATGGAATCCGTACAGAATATACTCCAGCTCCTGGGCATGCGGGTCCATCTGTGCAGCAAGACGATCAACGTTCGTGTCTTCCTCTCCACTAGCCATAGAGGACAAAGCCGAGATATCAAAATGCTGAAAATAGAGTGCCGTATACTCTGTTTGAAAAAGCCTGTCTCTTGTCCCCGTAAGGGCATTGGTCATAACATCGTATACCCCGTCCATATTTGTCATCGCAGAGCTTCCGGCTGTATATGGGTCGGAGGAGGTTTGCCCATCTTTTCCAGCATCATCCAGTCCCTTGTTCAGAGAAAGAATCTCCTCATAGTACTTCTGCAAAGTATCATACCGCTGCATTGCTTCTCCCGCCCGGTCACTCAGCTCCCGGATTTTATCTATTATCTTCATGGCATCACCCAGCTTGGCCTTGGCCTCTTTCTCCCACTGCTTCCGCTGCTTATCCGAACCCCGGTGTTCTTCAAGCGCAGCAAGTTCAGACTCAATAAGGCTGCCGCCAGCACCATAGCTGCCCAGATAGTCCCTAACAGATCGCGCAGCCGCTAAAACAGCCCCAAGCATTCTTGAACCATCACTGTATAGTCCAGAAGATTCAGCAAGGACACCTGGCAATGCAGCAGTTAGTGGTTCCAGCCGTTCAAAGTCTCTCTTTTGCACAGCAAGATGTTCCTCCAGGCTTGTAAAGTCAGCTTGATCAAGAATCAGGGTATCCTCCTGCTCACGAAGCTTGTACAGCGGATCGGAGTCTACTTCATCACCGCCGCTGCCTGGAATATCCCAATCTCTGGCCCGGTCACGTTTATCAGAGCCGCTGTTTCTGGACTGCTCCAGTACCAGTTTCATTTCTTCGTTCAGCTCTCTCGCCCGTAGCAAAGCACTTTCCGCTTGTTGAATGAAGACATTATGCTCTTCACGGAAAGTATTCATGACTTGCGGAATTCGCTGAATAACAAGAGCCGATTGCTGCGAATACCGGGATAACGGATATGTATATTTTGCAGACTCCCGGCTGTCACGGTTCATATCCCACATATACTTGTAAACAAAATCATCATATTGCGCAGCTACATCTGCTGCCGTGGATACCTGACCAAGAGTACTTGGTTGGAGACTATCTCCCGGCGGATTCATGATGAGCTGAAGCATTGTTCTTCCGCTTTCTGTTGCTTGCTTCCGTCGTTCTATCATCTGATCCAGTGCTTCCTCACGTTCATCATAAAGCGGCTGCAATGCACGGAGTACATTAGTTACCTGCGAGGCCTCCGCCATCGCTCCAGACAAGGGCTTGAACTTTCCACCCAATTCCAAGGCAAAATCGATCGGAGCCTTATATTTCATCTCTTCAATAATCTGACGACGGAAAATATCATACTCTCCTAGTGGTCGAGTCCATTCCACGGTAGAGCTCTCAACGCCCATCTGAATAAGATTAAAGGCATCCACCCGCCCGCTTTCGTGCAGATTATCATTGAGTACGCTGGATAACAGCATATTTCCATCCGTTCCACCAGAAGCGAACAAGCCGTATTTCTCCAGTAGCCGGACATCGTAAGCAGATAGCACAGAACGTATTCCTGCCCGAGCAAGGCGTTCCCCTTGGGTACTGGCGGCAGCAATCCGCGCATAATCAATCAAAACCGCATCGAACAGGAAGACAAAGGCCAACACCATGATCAAAAAAATGGATACCGAACCGTCTGTTCGAAAAAGCCATCCTGCCTTCCTGCGCTTCAAGCCGCGGTTAGAGCCGTTATACGCTCTCTTCATCCACGTCTTCCTTTCTCCATGCCTATTCTTCCAGTTCCTGATCCAGCCTCACTTTTTGCCAAGCTTCATCATCATTGCGGAGGCATCCTGTTTGTTCATAAGCTGCTGGGTCTCACCATTTCCCTGACGACCTTTGAACTTGGCTCCGTAATAGCGCATCAGGTCTATAGTACGAATAAACTCGGCCGGCTCAGAAACGACAGATGTAGCTTGTATACTGGGACTAGCACCGTCTGAAAGCACTTCATCCAATACAGGTAAGTGAAGCTGACCTTTTAATTCCAAGCTCACTTTACGCCCAGTAAAGCCGTACTTGTAACCCATCACCCCTGGCATATTGGCTGGGATCATGCGGGAAGCATTAGTCAGCTTAAGGGCAGGCAGTAGAGCTGCATCTGCATCTCCACCTGGAAGCTCAATCTGTGTACCTCCACTTCCACCCTCACCACCAAATAACGATGCAAGCAAACTGTCCTCCCCGACACGCCAATACAATGAATCATATTCACCGGCAGCAACAGCACCCGTCTTCTCTTTATGGCTATTATCCCAATTAAAGGCCGCGCGTTCGGCAGAAGCCGACGCGACCTGTAGCAACATCGTCTTCTGATAACTGTACAGTCCAAAGAACAGAAGCAGCATTGTAATAAACATAATAATGGGTAGCAGGAGGGAAGCCTCGATGGTGAAGCTCCCGCGATCATCCCTAAGTAACATCAATCGAATACTTCCTGACTCTTCTTACCGGCTGTACTGATCAACGACTTCACAACCTCTACGATTTCTTTTCTAAATACCAATACCACAGCAATCAATACCGCAATAATCAGAATCATTTCCAAGGTACCAAGTCCACCCTCGTCCTTCCAGAAGCTTTTCATTTTCCCCATAATCAACGACATTCCGTCTTCCTCCTCTACATTTTGAGCATCATGATTGCCGGTGTTCCCACTAGCACAATAACGATTAAAAAGATCACTACCATCGGAAAGACCAACTTCGAGGAGGCCTGCTCCCCGCGTGTACGGCTAACCGCCTTCCGCTTATCCCATAGCATCCGTGACAGGTCGCGGAGCGCCAGCACAAAATCACTTCCACCCCTCCGATAGTTCAGTAATACGGTTGTGGTGAATAGCGACACCTCTTGCACAGCACAGCGTTTGCTGAAGTTCTCGAGCGACTGCTGAAAGGAATAACCGCTCTCCCATTCCCCTGTCATAGCTACTAACTCTTTATATAACGGGTGCTTTGTATTCCCTTTGCGACTTTCCAGACAACGCTGAATCGCCCGCTGTACAGTCTCACCTGCACCGACCAACAGCACGATACTGTTCAGCAGTTCAGGCAGCTCCAGCAAAATATTCTGCTCCCGCAATCGCACCTTTTTATGCAAATCACTTGCTAGAGCAACCGGCAATGCAAGAGCCAGCATAGATCCCAGTACAATCCCCGTCTGTTCCCCGTTAAAAAGCGTCAGTGCACTCCCCGAGGCTGCCAGTAGCCAGCTATAGCTGAGCATTTCTCCTACGAACAGCAGCGTTCGTTCTGCGCTGTATCTGGTACCCTCAATCCGTTGAAGGGAACGCTGAATTTTGAACATCACTGACGGAAAACGACTACCAATGCCGATCCTCTCAATCAACAGCAGCATCGGTTCACCAAGCTTCCGTAATCTCAGTCCCTCCATGGGCAGTGTGCGCAATCCAGCATACCGGTTGCCACTTTGCACACGAAGGACACACCAGAATACGATCAATAGAACCAAGACCACACCAGACACCCATCTCATCCTCATCCATCCTTCACAGCGGGATATTCATTATCTTGGAAGTCCACAGATAGCACAGAAACAATCCCGCCAGTGCCAATGTAGATATAACTATCCCTAGCCCGGTATACATAGGCTGCATATAGTCTCCAGCCGTTAGACTCATGAACATGATCATGGCCAGCGGAGAGATCAGTAGAGCTTTAGCCTCGAATTTCTTCTGGGCAATGCTGACGGCAATATCCTGCTGAATATCCAACTTCTCTCCAATGACTGTCGAAGTCCGGCGCACCACCTCCACCAGATCACCACCTGTCCGCTTGCATACTGTGAACACATCCGCGAAGCGTTCAATATCCTCCAAGCCTGCCCGTGCACTAAAATCATGCAGCGCTTCTTCCACCGGCTGCCCATTCTCCATACGCGTGCAGATAATGTTCAGCTCGGCAATCATATCACCGCCCCCTTCGGGATCAAGCATGTGCAAATCTTGCACTGCTTCCCGGAAGGCATTCTCTACGGAGCGGCCTGCCGATAGGGAAGAGGATAATGAGAACAGGGTCTGCTTGAACTGTAGCGTGAGTCCCATCCGGCGACGGTTATGCAAATAATCCCGCAGTAGCCGCGGAGCATAAAGTCCGCCCGGTACCAGCAACAGAGCTATGAGCCAATGATGATAAAAGAGATAGCCGACTCCATATAGAAGCAAGCCCCCTATTAGGATCGCTGCGTTCTTTTTCCGAGAAGATAAGATGTAGACTTTGTAATCCGGCAGGACCGTTCTTTCCTTTGCGCCAGACTTCCCGGTTTGTGACTTGACAAGAGCCTGCTTGAAATTCCCGCTCTGAATCAAATCCTTTCTCCCCCCTCTGTTACATCCTCCGTATACTCCGATAGCGGATGCGTAGTGATACCTGACATTCTTAGCTTGCCGGTATGCAGAAGTGCATTGCCGCAGGCCGTCAGACCTCCCTGAACCCGTCCGTCACGCTCCCCCACCTCCCGGAATTCATAGAGTGGATTGAGCTGTACCTCGCCGTTCTTCAATCCATCGACCTCACAAATTTCCATCACCCGGCGGGAACGGTCGCGCAACCGGGATAGATGCACGAAGATATCAATCGCTGAGCTAATCTGCTGCCGGACCACCATAACTGGCAGTTCCGCCGCGCTTAGCACCATCGTCTCCATACGGCTAACCATATCGCGGGCGCTGTTTGAATGTCCCGTGGACAAGCTACCGTCATGGCCAGTGTTCATCGCTTGCAGCATATCCAAGCATTCCGCGCCCCGCACCTCGCCAACGACAATCCGGTTCGGCCGCATTCGCAGTGAAGAGCGGATCAGATCGCGGATCGTAATCTCGCCCTTGCCTTCCGTGTTGGCGTTTCGTGTCTCCAAAGATACTAGATTCGGAACGGTGACAATCTGTAGTTCCGCTGAATCCTCAATCGTAATGACACGCTCCTGCGGGGGAATGAATTGAGATAATGCGTTCAGGAATGTGGTTTTACCTGAACCCGTCCCTCCGCTGATAAAAATATTGTATTTGGCCTCAACCAGAGTCTGCAGCAGCTCAGCCGCTTCTTCACTGAGCGCCTCGCGCCGGACCAGTTCGTTCATGGTCATAGGCTTTTCCGGAAATTTGCGGATGGTCATCGCCGGACCTTTCAAGGCAACCGGTGGCAGAACAATATTGACGCGGGAACCATCCTTGAGTCTTGCATCCACAATAGGTGAAGAATCATTGACCACCCGGTTCACGCCGGAGACGATGCTCTGGATAATATCCTCCAGTCTGCTGCTGGATTCAAAAGCTAGCGGTAGACGGCGGATGACTCCCTCTTCTTCTATAAAAATATCGTTGTGGCTATTGATCATAATTTCTGTAATCGCCGAATTATCTACCAGGGGTTGAAGTACATCCAGCCCGCGGAAGGAATCGAACAGTCGCTTCACCAGTTCATGCTTTTCCTGTGCCGTTAGGTAGCGAAGACTTTCCCGTTCCAGAATGGTCTGCTCAATATAGGCTGTAAGCTCTCGATTCCCAACAGATGAAGTAACATCCAGTCCGGCCCGGATATCACCGCGCAGCGCCCTGAACATTTCCTCATTCATAACCGGCATTCCCAGTAAAAACCTGCGGCAGAGAAGGCTCTACGATCCCCCTGCACAGTTCCATAACTGCTTGCTGGAATTGGGAAGAATTGAGATACAGTTCCCCATGATGCCGCAATGTCCAAGACGGAATATAAGGAAGCACCCCGTCCATGCTCAGCCCTTCCGGCAAGCCCCCTACTTCTATATCATCTGACCCAAAATTTATGACAAACCGGCTCTTCTCAAGAATGCCCGGCGGCAGACCGGAATGAGGTGCACTGCAATGCGACAGCCATCTAGCCGTCTTATGTATGCTTAGATCATCATTGCGCATCACCCATAGCAGAATACCGCAACGCTGCAGCACCGCCTTGGCCCGCTCCTCTTCTATGCTCCCGGTATCAATAATGACAACATCATAGCTGCGAGTGGCTGTGAGCAGTTCCAGCAAATCGAGTGTATCCTGTGAAGTCATCTGGAGCATTTCTTTGAGATTGCCCACAGGTCTGAACGCATCACTCTGTAGCTCTTCATGCCGGATGACATAACGCCTGAGTTCAGGTGTTCCAACCTCATCATTATTCCGACCAGCCTGTAGATCATAGAGCAGCCTTTCCAGCCCTGGGACATTCCCTTGCGGCGCGCGAAGAATCATACCGCTGCTGTCCACACTTTCCAAATTAAGATAAAAGACTGACAAGCCCTGTTCACCCAGCGTTTTCGCCATATTTAGAGCAATGGTAGTCTTACCGCTGCTTCCACTGCAGGAGACTACACCAAGCAGCAAAGTTTCTTCTTTGGCCGAAAACAGCATGCCTGAACGCCTGACATCACATAATTGCAGTATTGATTCCAGCAAGGAAGGCAACGACTGGTACTTGGCAATGACTTCCCCGCCGGCCAAACTCTTGTTACTGGTCCCAATATAGCCTCCTGGTCCTCCATCTTCACTTAGAACTGCCCACCGTACAGTGCTTCGTCCACCGACCAGCCAGGCTTCAATGAAGGCCGCATCCCCAACAACAGCATCTGGCACCTCATCGCCCTGTATAAATTCTGCAAAAGCCTCAATCCGACTGAACGCCGTAATCCGCAGCAGATCGCTATACCGGCTATGATGAAGATAATGCAGCAACGGTTCAATGTATTGACTCTCCCGCACAGCCAGCACAATCCTTGCCGCCATGCCATCACTCTCCTTTCTCTAAAAAAGACAGCAAAAAAGCACCGCCAAAAACCGTAAAATACGGTTAATGAACGGTGCTTCCGTTACTATTCCTTTAATTTACAGATATAGTAGCATATATATTAACAAGCGGCAATCCTTTTTTTCGCACCATACCCTCTTACAGAAATCTATTCCGAATCTCCGGCGTCGGTAACAGGAAATATATAACACGACTTAAAAACACCTTTGAATTTAAAACATTCCCAATTTCGCTGAAGTTATGTAATATTCTTCACAAAACACGCAGGTCATTAGATAACAGCAATGATCCAATTTACGTTACTGTTACCCTGGCGATCGTTTTTCAATTCATCAATACCTTATTTTGGTTGAAAAGCATGAAAGGACTCAAATTGTGGGGGAGGGATACAGGGTAGAAGCCTTTCAGTTCTTGGTCAAACCTTTCTCAGAAGATCATTTCTATTCTATTCTTACTGGAGCCATGAACAAAGCTGCCTTACGGTGTGCAACCACTATAATTCGAACAAATAAAGAGTATCGCCGTGTGGCTATCAAAATATCTTATATATTGAAAGCAGTAAGAAGTCTTTGGTCTTTCATAGTAATGATCAGGAACCAATTAAAACAAACGGATCATTAAAACGATATACTGCTATGCTAGAAAAACATGGCTTCATACAAGTGTACTCTTCTTATTTGGCTAACCTTGAACATGCAAGAGAATAGAGAAGACGAGAACATTCCGAATATTCTACCTGACTCTAACTGTGGTACGATCAATTAAATTAATCTCAGGGGAATACTACCTGTACCCCATTTCAAGATAATAATTTGTCATGGCAATTGACTCTTACGCGCTTGCTTCATGAAACAACCTGCAATAGAAGTCACTCGTAATTTGTACACTAGTTGAATAAGGAGACGATTATTATGAAACTTGAAAGGCTAATTGATTACGACTTCATTACTTATCTGGTAATTGGTGCGATTATTTTGTCCATCATTAGCCTGATCATCTTGGCTACAACCCTTTATAGACGAAAATCAAAGCATTATCGTATAAAAACACTCACTTCTACCGGGCTGTTTCTAATTTCACTATCATTAGTTTTTTATTATTATCGTCCAAATATTATAGAATTTCAAAAGCCTGTTTCTCAAGATTACGATATATTTATGTATAAATCACAACCTAATTCCACTGGCGGCATTACAGAGAAGAGAAATGAACTATCTTTTGAAGAGTTTTCACAAATAATTGATAATCTAGGTACTGTACCATTATCGCGGCAAATCATTGACTGGAATAAAAATAAGCGCGGTATGGTACAGTATAATATCTTTGTTATCCCGCTTATACACGAACTACATGGTATCTATATAAGTGAAATATACCTTTATGCAGACATTGGTGATGTATTCAAATCATATATTGTAGCATCAAAGGATGGGCGAAAGCAGACCTATCAGATAAAAGACAAAGCAAAAATAGAGAGTCTGATCGCGGAGTTAGAACGTTTCAGGGATTTGAGTCATTAAGCAATGTCATTTTTTCTTAGTGTTGCGAAGAATATGCTGTCGAATCGACAGAGTTAAAGTTACAAACTATAAATGAGCAAATTCGCTTCCAGTAAACTGTAAGATCAAAAAAATAAAGACAAAGTGATCTCCTTGTGGTAAAAATAGTCACCACAACGCATTTTCACTCGCACGGCCAGCACTCTCCTTTCTCTAAAAAAGACAGCAAAAAAGCACCGCAAAAAACCGTGAAAAACGGTTAATGAACGGCGCTTCCGTTAATATCCTTTAATTTTCATCTATAGTGGCATATATACAGGGAGCAATCTTTTTTTCGCACACCATAAATACAGCCTCTGACCGTTCTCAGCGTTTGGTCTCCCCCGGAATGGCTACTACAAACTGTTTACGTGTATCCGGCCAGTCCATCAGACGCCCGAGTTCAGAGGAGGTTCCATCAACATTGGCTACGCCGTAGGTCACCGAACTACCCCAGATACTGGTGTAAAAATAAACATACTCCTCGGCTTGTGCAGGCCGCTTGCCATATTCCTTGTAGATCGGATGTCCAAACACAGATGTAATATCCTTGTTCGTCGCCTCTTTGGTATTGTCCAGACTGGCTTCCCAGACCGCTTGGCGAATATTATCCTTAATCTCGAAATAAGTCACGAAATGCCCGTTCTGCAAGTAGTAGCCGTCTGATTTCCCCTTAGCAAAGTAATAACTTTCGGAGAAAACTTCAGGATCACCTGCAGTACTCTCTTCTATTAACCGGGAAGGCGTGCTCCCATCCACTGGAATCTGCAGTGCTGCTATCCTTGAAGCCGCCAAATCGCTGCTGTTATAATTCTTCAGAATCGCCGCGCTGGCCCGCTCTTGAATCCAGACCGTATTGGCAACGGCATCTACAGTAATCCTAGCGCCCAGTGCCTCAGCAATAAATCTCAGCGGGACCGTAACTCTTCCGTCCACAATCTTGGCAGCCACCTCCAGCTGCACTGGATTATCGTTGATATAAGCAGTTCTATCACCAACAGTAAGCTGAATAACCGTAGAATCACGTTTAATCGTTACTTTCTTCGTCTGAGCCACCCACTGCATGGAGAGATTGCCAAAGCGTTCAAAAGCCTTCAGCGGAACCATCGTATGCCCGGATTCGGTTACAACTCCCGCCACGCTTGAATTATTCACCTCAACCTGAAGCTTGGGGGCCGCAGACACCGTACCCGTTATCCATAAAGAAACCAACATGAAAACCAGCATTTGAATCCCCGCTTTTCGAGCCATCGCTCCATCCCACCCTGTAATTTATAGATAACAGATCAATATAATGAAATGATACAATAAATATACAATTTGCAAAAGCATTAGCAAGCGCATGAACCGCACTCTTTGCTCTTACAGAAATCTCTTCCGAATCTCCGGCGTCGGGAGCAAACACTGCTCATCACGTCCGAACCAGCGATAACGGTTGCGTGCCACATAACGATAAAGGATATCACGAAGCGGACGCGGCACCAGAATGAACACGTAAGCCAGTGGCCATGGAAAACGGAGCCCACGAGCAATCCGTAGCGCCGCAGCTGACTCTGTATAATACCTCCCGTGCTCAACCAACACGACGGTATCCAATTGCTTCGGATCAAGGCCTCCATCACGGAGCAGCCCGGCAGCGATTTCACTTTGCAGGGGAGCGAATACAAATTTCGATTTCGGATCACGAGGAATAATAAAGCGAACCAGTCCCTGACAGAGATGGCATACGCCATCAATAAGTACCACCGATTTATCGTGCAGCCTTGCATCAGTCAACTTTGTCGCAGGCCGACCTACAGAATTCTCTTGCTCACCCATAATCCACGCACCTCTCCCCCATTTTTCCCAATAAATTCTGTTAAAAAGCAAACAAAAACGCGGAAAAAAGCTTCCGCGCCATCTAAGTTCCGTTCATTCAATTATTCAGCAATAGCCTTCTCAATCCACTGATTATCGCCAATCATTTGCTCTTCGAAATCAGCAGTAAATGCGTCCATACACTTGCAGATGAAATCTTTGCGACAAATTGGACATGGCGTTTTCAACAGGCGGCTGATGTTCGTCATTTTCCATTCCGGAAACCGATGATAAAACGCGCGGCACTCCGTTCCGTCAGCAAGCTTGATAATGAACTCGTACAATCCTTCCTTATCATTGCTGCTGGCCTTGGTCACATTCGTAATATTCGGTCTGTAAGACATCTTCATCACCCATTATTTAAATTTTTGTTGGTTAATTGCACACGCGACATATTCAGATACTTAGACATATTAAAGAATTTTAAGGGGGATGTCAACCAAAGCACGCACTGCTGGATCTCTTTCACTGTCCATAATCCCTATTTAGATAGGATTGCCATAAAAATCATACTTCACCCACATCTTTTAAAATAGTAAAAAAGACCCGCTATGCAAGCCGGGCCTTACCTGCGCATAGGCTATATTCATAACGCTGCGCTCTATGTTTTATATCACATTCAATTCCACTTCAATATTACCTCTGGTAGCTTTGGAGTACGGACAGAAAGCATGGGCTTTCTTCGCCAGATCCTCCGCCTGAGCCTTATCGACACCCGGGATCTTCACATCCAGACGAACAGCCAGCTTGAAGCCGCCGTCACTGTCATCCTTGCCAATCATTACATTGGAGGTCACTTCCACCTCTTGAAGTTTGACACCTTCCTTACGGGCGATATTCGCCAAAGCACTCTCGTAACAGGCGCCGTAGCCTGCCGCGAACAATTGCTCCGGATTGGTACCCGTGCCACCGGGACCACCCAATTCTTTGGGCATACTCAAGTTGTGTTTCAGTGCGCCGTCAGAGGATTCGAACGAACCTTCCCGTCCGCCATGTACTGTTGCTGTTGCTGTATACAATGCTTTCATCAGTCATCTTCTCCTTTAACCGCTGTATTTGTTGCAACCTTACACCCTAACTTTAAACCATGGGCATAATTTGAAACCATTTGTCACAAATCGCTTGTCATCAACATTTGACTCTGAAAATAAATAGTGTACAATTAAATTGACATAAATATTTATAGGTTTAAAAATTAGGAGGCGTTATCCATGAGCATTTATGATTTCGAAGCCCAAACCCTGCGCGGAGAAGAAGAATCTCTCTCCAAGTACAAAGGCAAGGTCCTGCTCGTCGTGAATACAGCCAGCAAGTGCGGATTTACCCCCCAGTTTAAAGGTCTCCAGGAAGTGTACGAAAAATACAATGATCGTGGATTTGAGATACTGGGTTTCCCAAGCAACCAGTTTGCAGGGCAAGAGCCGGGCGAGAGTGAAGAAATTGCAGAGTTCTGTGAAATTAATTATGGTGTGACCTTCCCGATGTATGAGAAAGTGGACGTGAAGGGCGATGAAGCGCATCCGTTGTTCAAATATTTGTCCGCAGAAGCACCGGGAGTACTGGGCTCGAAGAGCATCAAGTGGAATTTCACCAAGTTTCTTGTCGACCAGGATGGCCGTGTCCTGAAACGGTTTGCTCCGAAGACAACACCAGACCAGATCGAGGAAGAAATCAAACAGTTGCTCAAATAACACTTTTTCCGTATAGCAAAAAAGGATACTCACCCCACTGCAGTTTACACTGTGATGGAGGAGTATCCTTTTTTTGCGATGAAGCCAATTCCCTAAGTCTGAATTACCACTGGAAAAGAACAGCTATAATCCCGAGCAATGCCGGCAATGCCTGCACGTACAGGATTGATTTCTTGGCTGTAAGGCTGCCGACAATCCCTGCAACTAGCACACACGCCAGGAAGAACAACTGAATATGACGTCCGGCCACATCCCCTGGATACAGCAGACCCCAGATCAAACCAGCAGCCAGAAACCCATTGTAGAAGCCCTGGTTGAACGCCAGCGATTTTGTAGCTTTAGCATCCTGCTCTGTCAGGCCGAAAGTCTTCATCCCCTTGGGCGTAGCCCACAGGAAACATTCCAGATACAAAATATAAATATGTATAACCGCAACCAGACCCACCAGAATTGTGCTTATGATCATAACCTTCCACCTCCAAATTCATGCTACCTGATATTAACAAAAAAAAGCCTTGCTACGCAAGGCTTTCTTCATCTTACAATATATGCGGTAGAGAGGACTCGAACCTCCACGGGTATACACCCACTACCCCCTCAAGATAGCGTGTCTGCCATTCCACCACTACCGCGCGGTGTGTACAACGTAATGCATTGTTCTGAGGTCAACATTCAATATTATAATCTCTTTATCCTCAAATGTAAAGATGTTCATTCAAGAATTTTCTTCCGCTGCTTTGCGTCTCCGGTATTCGGTAAAAGCAAGGTATTCCTTAATGAATATTTTCTCATCTGGCAGCAACTCAGTGTGGCAATTCAATTGCCGTATTTGCTCAAAAAAATAATCCTCGCTGCTCTCACGCACCATTTCCGGTGCAGCTTTGCCAAGAATCAGCCAATCCAGACTTACTTGAAAGTATGCCCCAATCTCAATTAGTTTATGAGTGCCAGGGGTAGACTTACCACGCTTCCAGTCGCCCATATTCCCAGTGCTGATGCCCAGTTCCTCGCAAAACGACTTCTTCGTCATCCCTTTTTGTTTGATCAAGTACTCAATACGCTCGTATATGGACTGCATTTGCTGACCGCCTTCCACCTTAATAAATAATCACTTATTTAAGTTATTTTTATTGAAAATGACGTAAAAAAGTATATAATTAACTATTATTATGTCTTATTCCATTATATCATACAGCTGGAATATCGATAAAGAGGTGAGATAGATGAACAATAAGCATCCCATAACGCCTTATGGGTGGACGATCAAACAGCGTCTTACAGAACTCAGACTCGACCAGAAGGATTTCTGCCGAATCAATGATATTCCTCCCTACCGCCTATCCAATTTGATCCACGGAACACGCAGGGCCGAGCGGTATCGCCGCCAGATTGAGAAGCTGCTGGACCTGCCGCCATCCTAGTAACGGACCCATTTGGGATCACAAGGAGCGAAAACCTTTGTCACAAAGCCTATCCCCTTCAGCTACACAATTCATTGACACTATCCCCCACAATGCACTAGTCATAGACCGGCACGGCACCATCCTGTCACTCAATAGCCGCTGGCGCGCCTGCTGCAAGGAATACAGTCTCCCTCCACAGCTCGCAAAGGTGGGAAGCAATTATCTTGAGCTGCTACCAGAATGGATTGTGGAGCCCACTCTTTTGCACAACGTCTTAAAATCTACACTGGGCGGAGAACGCCTTGTAGTCAGTACCGATTCTACTATAGTATGTATCCCCAAAGGCAGACGGGTATTCCGCTTTGAGGCGTTCCCTCTCCTGCCAGCCCCTTCTCCTGAGAAAGCAATGTGGGTCATCGCTCATCAGGATGCCGGACCGATTGTAGCAGGGAGCCACACCCAGCCTCTAGCCATGCACCGTTCCACAATGAAGCAAGCGTTCAAGTTCATCCCCATCTGCGCGTCCTGCAAGTCCATTCGCAACGACCAGGATGTGTGGCTAACTATAGAGCGTTTCTTGCAGATGCAACTCCACGTACAATTCACACACGATATCTGCCCAGAATGCGTTAGGCAGTTGTATCCCCAATACGCCGGTGCTTTTACAGAAAGCTCAGGACATACATAAATTCAAAAAAGGTAAGAAATTCTCTGCGAAAGCAAAGAAGTTCTTACCTTTTATCTATGCGGTAGAGAGGACTCGAACCTCCACGGGTATACACCCACTACCCCCTCAAGATAGCGTGTCTGCCATTCCACCACTACCGCATATTGGTGACCCGTAGGGGATTCGAACCCCTGTTACCTCCGTGAAAGGGAGGTGTCTTAACCCCTTGACCAACGGGCCATACTGTTCAGTTATGTTCTTTCCACAACAAAAATGATTGTATCAGACTCTAGCGGTTTTGACAAGATATTTTTCAAAAAAAGTATAAGAGACGTTTCGCGGCCTCCAAAAGTCCTCTCCTCCACTGCCTTCTTCTGCAGAAAAATACAGCCATGCATCCTCTTCCTTCCTCCGCAGAGACATACAATCACGTATTCGATAGATGTTGTCATTCTTCGCCTTCAGTACAAAAAAAGAAGAGCCCCGAAGGACTCCTCTATACGTTCATTATGTATGTTCGCTTCATGAGCCACAAAATGTGGCGGAGAGAGAGGGATTCGAACCCTCGCACCGCTTACGCAGTCTAACCCCTTAGCAGAGGGTCCCCTTATAGCCACTTGGGTATCTCTCCATGAAAATGGCTCCCCGAACAGGACTCGAACCTGTGACAACTCGATTAACAGTCGAGTGCTCTACCAACTGAGCTATCAGGGAACATTAAAAGATGTGAACAAAATATAATTTATCATGATTTTACGGTTCAGTCAAGCGGTGATTTAAATTTTTTGTGATCGGTTTCATGTGGGGCGGGGGTAGTGTTTGCTTAGCTGGGCCGCTCCGGGTTCGGGGGGTTCTTGCGATCGCTGTTAAAGACCGATTTCTAGATTGTAAACAGGAGTTAGAGGTTGAAATCGATCGTAAAGGCGAACACTGGCGTTTCTCCAAAATCCCGTAGGGCCCTCCGCTCTACTGCGGCGCAAGGAAACACTGGTTTTAATATTCTTTATGTAGGCGCATTAAAAATAACAAACAAAGACTAAAAGTTATTTCCAAAGTGTAATTAACGACATTTTTGTACCTTAAATATTCTGCAGCTAAGAATAGGAGGCAATTAAGTGCAATATTGTACGTTAATTTTTCCACAATACGCCTTTCAGCGTACTTTTATCGAAAATAAGATACAATAATGTCGTTACTTCCCTCTTTTTCCTTTTTTCGATAAATATAAGGTACAAAAATGCTGTTAGTTGAGGAGTTAGAGCCATTTTTCATTGTTAAGAAGACTGGTGCAGGGAATAGGAAATTTGCGACTTAAATCCCTAGCTTCACCAGAATAACGCCTGGTCTTCTGTTCCAATCTTAAATCCACTTAATATAGATTGGATATTAAATGTCACTCCCGTATAGGGAGCGGCTTAAACTTGATTTACCGCAGCACACATGGGATATTTCAATCCACTCTCCCACGTAGGGAGCGACGACCAAGGAAGTTCTCAGACACCTTCTCAATCTCGATTTCAATCCACGCTCCCACGCAGGGAGCGACGATAAACCCATTTATGCCCACTTCACCAGCAGTAAATTTCAATCCATGCTCCCACGCAGGGAGCGACTTTCTGCTTCAGATATATCGAATTCTCCTGTTTATTTCAATCCACGCTCCCACCTAGGGAGCGACTGCCATAAGTGGTGTACTATCCGTGCTGATCGTCATTTCAATCCACTCTCCCACGTAGGGAGCGACAGTAGAAGATACAGTACTGGCTAATACAATTATGAAATTTCAATCCACGCTCCCACGTAGGGAGCGACGTTATGCGGTCTTCTCGTTGGGTCGATGATTTATTTCAATCCACGCTCCCGCGTAGGGAGCGACTACTGAAATTATCATGTTGTGTTGTCCCTCCTTACCAATTTCAATCCACGCTCCCGCGTAGGGAGCGACGATGGAAGCTTTAGAAGTTATGGAAACTTTAAGCTATTTCAATCCACGCTCCCGCGTAGGGAGCGACACGGTACACTAAATCCGGTGTGTGGTGTTCGGCAAATTTCAATCCACGCTCCCACGTAGGGAGCGACCAATAAGGAAATACTATGCATGATTCAAATTGCTATTTCAATCCACGCTCCCACGTAGGAGCGACTCTATCATCCTTTCTCGCTATAGTTGGTGGATTAAATTTCAATCCACGCTCCCACGTAGGGAGCGACGGGCAGAGCGTGGACTGCAATGTTGTAAAGAGTATCGATTTCAATCCACGCTCCCACCTAGGGAGCGACGTTGGAGATTTGCCGACCCAAGATTTATAGACGGGATTTCAATCCACGCTCCCACCTAGGGAGCGACGCTTTATTGATTGTGTCTGCAATTCGAGATACTATTTCAATCCACGCTCCCACCTAGGGAGCGACAGCCACGCCTCTGAGCCCTTGTGGCACAAGGGCTCAGAGGCGTGAAAGTGCGAACCTCTTCTTTTTCATTCTAAAACTTCGACGATTGGAGTGCAATAAGCGGAAAAAGCCTTTAGTATCAAAGGGTGCGAATCTCCCCGGGATTTCATGTGAGCTTGGGGTTCGCACCTAATGCCCCTTTTTGCCATATGACGAGGATCTAGGAATTACTGCCCGAACCATGCTCCGTCCTGCGGAATCGCCACTCTATTAAGAAGCCCCTCTTGTTCCAATCTGGATTGCAGCTTCTCACGGGTCACCAGACAATGATTGATGGCATCCATGTGCACGGCAACGACGGAAGTCTGCGGTGCATACGCACACAGGTCGACCACATCCTGGTCATCCATCGTAATATGGCCGCCGGTCAGGAAGCGAGCGCCCCCGGCATTGACGACGGTCCAGTCAGGCGTATACGTATCGAGGGCTTGGCGGGCATCATCACACCAGATTGTATCTCCAGCGATGTACAGCGTCGGCTCCCCTTCCGCCTGAAAAATAAAACCGGACACTCTCCCCATCAACTCCCCGATATCTCCGGTGCCGTGCTGGCCGCTGGTACGGGTAAGCGTTACGCCACGGAACGTATGGGAAGGCTCAATTACTGTCACCTGTTCAAAACCTTGTCCGGATATGGTATCCTGATTTCCATCCTGGCACAATACGGGTATACTATGCGGGAGCAGCGACACCGCAGCCTCATCCCAATGATCGGGGTGAAGATGCGTTACGAGAATAGCATCCGGCTGAAGCCACTGCTGAACGTTGCCTGGCAACGGCACAAGCGGGTTTTTGCGGTCATTTTCGGTGTTGAAGATTGGAGGATTCACGCCTTGTTCACTAAGCATCGGGTCAACCAGAAAGGTCACTCCGCCATATTCAATCCATAGAGTCGCATTGCGGATTAGTTGTATTTTCATCATTTGACACCTCTTCTTTAGAATATCTCTGCTACAATTTAATTATAAAAGAACGCCCAAAAAGAATACATTTGATGCAGAAAGAGATTGCCCCATTCTACTTTCATGCAGAAAGGATTACACGATAATGTCGCAACATTTGATAGATGATGTAGATTACCGCATTCTCCAGCAATTAATTCAAGACTCCACACTCAGCCATAAAGAGATTGGACAACAGGTCCATATGACCGGGCAAGCCGTTGGCGCGCGTATCCGTCGAATGCGGGAGCTGGAGATTATCGAGGGCTACACCGTGCGCTGGAATCCGGGGAAAATCGGACAGAATGTCCAAGCTTTTGTGACTGTTTTTCTAGCTTCCAATGCGGCACATCCGGTGTTCCTGGCCTTTGCTAAAGAGGATCGCCGAGTGGAAGAGATTCACAAGGTCAGCGGTGAGGGCTGCTACTGGATGCGTGTGCGTGCGACCAGCCAGGAGGAACTAAGTACCTTTCTGGATGAACTACTGGGTTATGGCAACTATAAGATCAGTCTTGTACTTTCACAAATTAAATAGACCGTCTATATAAAATAAAGCCGCCGAGAAGGAAGGGTGTCCCTCCTTTTCGGCGGCTTTTGCGTTTAAAGGATTCAGTTATTCAGCAGTCCAGCTGCTCCCAACACACGTGCGAGGATAACTGCTGCTTCTGCACGACTCGTATTTCTGTCAGGTGCAAAGCTGTCTGCGGTTTGCCCCTTCATAATGCCGGAAGATGTGAGGAGCTCCACGGCATCTGTGGCCCAGGAGGAGATGTTCGCAGCATCCTTAAAGGAGGCAGCACCCTTTCCTGTACCCTCAGCTGCATTCAGCAGCTTGAGGGCTCTTGCAGCCATCACAGCCATTTGCTCCCGTGTAATGGAAGCATTCGGACGGAAGCTGCCGTCCTCGTAGCCTTGAACAAGTCCAAGCTGCGCTGCAATTTTAGCAGACTCTGCGTACCAAGCTGCGGCTGGCACGTCACTGAACGAAGCTCCGGCTGTTCTACCCGGCTGAAGATCCAGCGATCGAACCAGCATAGCTGCAAACTCTGCACGACTAACAGTTCCATTCGGTGCGAATTGTCCGGCAGACTGTCCATTGACGATCAGTCTACTAGCCAAGCGCTCAATCTCAGCCTTTGCCCAGTGTCCTGTCACATCCGTGAAGGTAACCGGGTGCAGGGCAATCGTGATGATTCCGTTCGCACTGCTGCTCTTCACGGTAACCTTTGTGGCTCCATTCTCTACAGTGAATTCCGCCGGCACATAACTGAAGGTACCTTTCACTGGATCGTAGAGCAAGGCTACGGCTGTCTGCGGATTGAGAACTTCTTTGACGATGAGCGTGCGTTCCACATGAGTCGTACCGAATCCAGACACCGGCACGGAAGTTTTACCATCCGATACACTAAGACCGAAGTTGGCCGGAATGCCCTTCACGGTAAAGCCTTGCTGCTTCGCTTTTGCCGTCAATTGTTCAAGTGTGGTGCCGCTTTGCGGCTCCAGTTTGAACTCAAGTGTGCCGTCCGGATGTCCGGTACCCTTCAGCACATCCGCCACCAAGCTGAGCGGAAGGCGGTATTCCAAATCGCCGTTCTGTACCACAAGCACGGCATTAGGACTTGCCGTTGCCGCATTACGCAGAGCTTCTACGCTGAAGCGGGCGGTACCGTCAGCATTGGCTGGGATCTCGATCACAGCCAGCCCTGCGGCCGTCTTGGCTTTGAGCTGCGCATCATTGTTGGCAGCAGCCGGAGTGGTCACGACTGGTACCGACAGGTTACTTGAACCCGTGGTCGTTCCTGGGTTGGTTCCCGGACTGGTACCCGCATCTGGATCAATGTAGCTGTTATCCATACCATCATTGCCATCAGAAGAACCATCATCCGGTTGGCCTGCGACCGGCTTCACAATGACCGAATACTCTCTTTGCACGTTTCCTGCTGCCACGGTGAAGAGAGCTGTTCCTTCACTAAGAGCTTTCAGCTTATGATCGTCAAAGGAAGCCACTTTATTGTCTGCTTTGACGAAGGTTAATGTTGCTGAATCTGTCAGGTCACTTCCGTCTTTGCCTTTGACCGTAATTTTGACGGAATCACCGACAGTCAGTACCACAGGTCCGTTCTGTCCGTCTGCAAGTGAAATTGCAAACGGCTTGATCGCAGTGGCTATGCCCTGATTCAGCTCATTGATGATAAAACCAGAGGTCGGATTCGATACCAATGTCATCCGCTCCCCACGGATAATCACATTGTCCGCCAGGAGTGAACCTTGCAGATCCGGCGTCACATCAATGCCGTTCGTTCCAGCACCATCAATAACATGATTGACAATGCTGACACCATTCATTTTCATGCTACCGTGAACGATTAGCCCGGAATACGTGCTGTCCAGTGCAATATTGTTCTCAATCTTAATATCGCCTCTAATATCATTCTCCCCGGCATACAGCCACAAGGCGCCCAGATTCACACCATAACCGGAATCATAACTGCCGGTACGGATCATCGTGTTGCGCTCTACAACAGTTGTGCCTTCAAAAGGCTCTGCCGAGAAACGAGTGGATACCGCAATACCGGCGCCGTTAGTAACGGTGTCCTTAACGACGTTATCCTGAATTTTGTTGTCCTTGCCGCCGAACACCACAATGTTGTCCGCCAGCCAAGGCAGTGTAACCGTATTGAAGCGTGCGGTATTGTTCACGCTTGGTGTCCGTTCTGCCCCGTTCACATCCTTAAGCTTCTCATCTGTGAACGACCACATCGCGATACCGTCATCGCCTGGATAGCGAATGTCGGTCTGCTCCATCATGCTGTTTCCGGTGCCAACAGCGAAGTTGATACCGTCCGCCATCAGATTGCGGATGCGCAGGCCAACCATGTGCAGGCCGTTCGTGCGTGCTTGTTCACCGGATACCTGTGTCAGCCACAGTCCAGCCTTCGTATGCTCAATCCATACATTCTGGATCACCGAGCCTTGCCCGAAAGCACCATGGAATGCATTGGTGATGGCTTCATCATCCCGCTCATTGATGCCGCCCTCGATCAACAGATCATAGACGCCAATCTTGCCGCCATGACCCACAAATTTGGCTCCATTCAGCGTTGTGTACCACATGCCAGCGCCGCGGATTTGCACGGAATCCAAATCCAGCAGTCCATCGCCGACCTCAAATTCACCGGCCGGGAACCAAACGCCCGTGCCTTTGCTCTTGGCTGCTTCAAGTGCTGCCTTGAACGCAGCAGTATCGTCCTTGCCGTCATTCGGCACAGCACCGTACTCCGTTACCGACAGGAATCCGGCAGGCTGGCGGAGAGCCGGGGCTACCTGTTCCATATCCGCAAGGTCAATAATATAGGAGGACGCGTGATCGTCCTTGTCTTTTTTCAGCGTAATCTTCGCTCCAGCCGGAAGGTCTCCCGTCAGTGCATGAATCTCATCAAAGAAGCGGTGTGCGCTGCCTTGAGCGGGATCGTTAGACCAAGGGTAGCTTCCGTACTCCCAGGCGTACTTGGAAGTCAGCTTCAACTGTTGTTTGAAAGCACCGTTCACATACATGGACAGCGTCTCTTCGGCTCCTTTGCCGTCAGGACTGTCCGGTATAGAGTAGCGCAGCACAATGGAATTGGCTGGCTTCGCCAATGTGAACTCCACATAATCGCCAGTGTTGTTCAGACTTACTGCCTCACGTCCGGAAGCTTCCGAAGCAATATTACGATACTTACGGGAAGGTCCGATAAGAGCACCGTTCGTCACGGCGTCTTCCGCTTCGTAAGTAATGTATGGCAGCGTCGCACCACGATAGGTTTTGTTCACACTGTTATGAACAGTTAGACTATCCACTTCAATACCGCTCCAGGATGTGCTGCCGCTGCCCAAAGCGACGGTGTTAATGCCCGTGCGCAGCTTCATCTTCACCTGTACCTTCCGCCATGTGGAGGAAGCATTGAGGGAAGGGGAACCTTGCTTGATCCCATTCACATCCAGCTGCGTGGCAGCAGCCTCGTTACCGTCGTTCTTGTAGCGAAGTGTAGCAATATATTCGCCTGCTGTAGCCGCATTAACAGCAAAACGAATCACTTGGTCGCCATGGAAGGCATCTTTACCCGGGTACACGACGTCAGAAGATACGGGAGTAAAGCTCCATTGCGCCGCATCATCTTTTGCCGTCCCAAGAATGACTCCATTGGAACTATGCGAAAGCACTTTGCCGTTCTTGGTATTAACCAGCAAGTGATAACCAAGCTTCTCCTCAAGGGTCCATTGAGTGGATACTGAAGTCACATTCGCAGTTAATATAATCTGATCATTGTCTTCGATGGAAAGATATTTCTTCGTCGCTTGGTTCAAGACTAGCTTGCGACCGTTGAAATCCTGTACTAGCCATTGCGAGTGTGCTGCTGAATCTGTAGATTCTGCGTACACGACTGCCCCGGCTTTTTCCGCGAGTACCTTGCCGTTCGCACCCTTAGAAGCAATCGTAATCGTGTTGGTATCGCTCAGAATCGGTGTTGTCGTATCTTGATTACGCGGCTCGCCCGCAGGGGTGTTGAACTCGGCTCCTGCTGGTTCCAATGTCCAATGTACAGACTCGGAAGATTCCAGCAAAAGTCCGCGTTCCGCGTAACCCGTTCGATTCTCCACATTGACGAACTCATCGTCGTGCTCTCCGAACAAACTCCGAATGGTATAGTTAACCCCATCGGAAGAGAGCTTCACAGCCCAACCGGATGCCCCGCCGGATGCTGGTTCAGCGCCCGTACTCTCCAGGAACGAATATTCTTCGCTCAGGGTCAGATAGTGTCCGGTTGCCCGGTTCACAATGTACTGCTTGCCATTCTTGGCTGAGATGATCCAGTGCGAATAACCGTTATCCGCTGCCGGCTGCCCATACAATACTACGCCGTGTTCATTCTCATAGAGATAATCCCCGCTACCCGCATTCTTAAAGCGAACCGGATAAGACGGAACTGGCGGTTCAGGGATGATTACCGGTTCAGCAGTGAATTGCGAGTTATCCCGTGTCGCTGCATCTGCGGCTTTGCTGATTTTGATTACCGCATGCCCATCCTGATCAGACGCACCGTAAAGGTAATGACCTGCCCATGCACTCTTGAAAGTCGCTGCTCCAGAGGACTTGATATCGACCAACCATTTAATACTGGCCCATACGTCATAAACCGTCTTTAACGTCTGAACCGCCTCGGCCGGTTCATCTTGTTCAATAACACTGCCTAAATGCTCGAGGGAAAGATAGCGGCCAGTGCCTCTGTTCTTGATTTTTACCGCGCCATTAGCGCCAGGAATTTCTTGCAGCTGCCAGATAAAAGAATCATCCCCCGGTACCAGTGCACCGTAGGTAGCCTGACCAACTGTCAGGTCCTCAGCAGCTGCCGCAGCCGATTTCGCGGAAGATGATGGCTTTAGTGCATCCTTCACATCATTCTCAGGGGCGACTGCATTGCCACCTTCCGGATCATAAGTGGCCTCTGTAACTGTTGCGTTCACCGCTGCCAGATCCAGTACAGGTTCAGGCAATGGCCCGTCTTTCAAATACTGGTCTTCTCCGTTCACACGGTTCAGTTTGAAGCGGAACACCTCATGCTTCTTCTCTGTCACCGGAACAAACCGCCATTGCGGGCTGCCCCAAGTCGGATTAATGACGCCATATTCGGCATATTTAGTCAGGTTCTGAAGCGAAATATATTTGGTTGGACGCTCATTTGGATGCTTGTCAGCAACATTGGAGACAACGTAGATGTTATCGCCCGTGTTTTTGCCAGTCCATATAAAACCAGGATCAACATTGGCCTTATCGGTCAAGGCAGAGACCCGGATATGTCCTTCCGGCATGCTTGTGATATTGATGTAATGGCCGGTCTTACGGTTCTTAAACAGCTTACGGCCATTGTATTTCTCCACCAGCCATTGATCGGACTGATCCTCCTGCATATTGCCGTATTTCAGAAGACCGTCGCTGCTCTCATACCAGTAGAAGGATTTCCACCCGTTCTGGATGCGGATATAATGCTCTGATCCATCAATCGGCGCCGCAGGGTCCAGCAGCTGCCACTGGGCTTGCAAGGAAGCTGGATCTGAGGAAGAGCCCGCGTTGCCGCCATTCTCTATCGCTAAGAACACATTGGTATTGCTCACATTCCCGATCGTCAGATAATCATCCACATCATCGGATTCCTTGAAAATCCATTGGTCGGATGTTCCGCTCTCCGCGATCTGTACAGCCTTAACCGTACCGTCACCATACATCAGATAGTGATCCGTTGCCGCATTGCGAATGCGCTTATTGCCGTCAAAATCCTCAACATACCACAAATAGTCCGCTCCACCACCCGCTGTGTCCGGAGCTATGGACCCATGCTTAAGCTGACCGTCAGTCGCTTCATACAAGAAGTCAGTTGCAGCCTGGGCGTCTGTATAGGTTGCCAGCCGAATTGGCTGTAATTCAGAGACAGGAACTATTCTCCACTGGGCACTATGTGTCGTCGCACTTCCCGGCCAGCTGTTAGAACGAACGTCATTATCACCGGGGAACTGCGAATTCAGCCATTGCGGATTCCCCCCATCAGTCATCCCGAAGTTGCGAAGGGTTATGTAGCCCGCTCCATCTCCTGAAGGTGCATTCTCCTGTACCCACTGGCTTAATTTCACATTGTCCGGGTCAATCGACGTAGAGAAAACCCCATACCAGAATTCTTCGTTCTGCTTGATGTAATGTCCAGTCGCACGATTGCGAATCATCAGAGTGCCGCTGTCGCTCGGCTCCAGATACCACTGCGTTGTTTCATCCTTGGCATCTTTCTCACCGTGCAGCACCTTACCATCACTCTCATACATGACATGACCTGGATGTTCTCGGCTTTCCAGCCGGACAGGTGCCGAGTTCAGATCGACAAAAGCCCACTGCGGACTTTCGAACGTAACATTGATATCTCCGCTAACCTGCGCATAACCAAGCTGGTTCTCCTGATGGATGACCAGTTTGGCATCCGGTGCGGTCGCACTGCGAATGACCATATAACCTGCACGGTTCGAAGTGTCTATTAGCCATTTGTCTGCTGTCGTTCCTCCGCCGGAGATGTTACCTGTCTTGAGTGAATCCTCCTTCCCGGCGTTACCTGCAAGCGTAATATAGTGACCTGTCTTCACATTCTTAATCTGTGAGAGACCGTTCTCCGTCACGACCAGCCAGTGTGAGGCTGTATCCGCCGGATTGGTCATTCCGTAACGGACGATGCCGCTGGAAGTCTCGTACAAAAAATTGTTCTTCCATTTGTTCTTGATCAGTACCGGACCTGCCGGGATTTGCGCTGCCCCGGTGCCTCCGCTTCCGGTAGAACCCCCATCGGCCGCGTAAACAGGGAAGCTGGAGAAAATCAGCAGCATTGCCAGCAGACCCGCCATGGCGGACCTGAATCGCTTCATAAGTGTACCCCCTCTAACAAAAATGGACTTCCTATCCATCTTAGGTTGGCAACGCTTACAAAACGATGTGCAATTTTATCCATAAAAAGGTGTATTTGTACGTATCTCCCGAACTAGCTTCACCTATCCTCAGAAACAAAGGACTCTTCCTAAGATATTGACCACCTGTTAGACAAAAACCGGCTGCCGTTAGAAAACCACGATAGCCGGTACGGTTCTAGAGAACCTTACCTCTAACATTGTTGAGGATGTCCTGAAGCCGAAGAATGGCCTACGCCTGCTCAACAACTCCAAGCTTACTCTACAAATTGCTAATATAATCGCGAGATGCATCTTATCACACTCATCGTTACTCCAAGGCGAACAACTTCAGCTTACCTGCACATTTCCCGCAGCGGTAGCGCCTCGGATCTGCCTTACGTTTGCGCGGATATTCCGTAGCACATGCCGTACACACCAGCTTATACCGATATGGGAGCGGCTTACGGGCCTTCGCGCCCGGCAAAGTCTGACAAAAGCGACTGCCACCCACTTGCTTCAAGAGCGCTTTGAAATCCGCGTCACGGTGCATATGTCCCCTTTTGGCCAGATGCAGATGGTAGTGGCACAGCTCATGCTTAATAATTCGTTCCGTCTCCTCGCGCCCGAAGGTCTCCAGCTGACGGGGATTAATCTCTATATTATGGCTTTTGATAAAATATCGTCCGCCGGTAGATGACAACCTACTATTAAAGGAAGCTTTGTGCCGGAACGGCAGTCCAAAACTTTCCCGCGACACCTGCTCAATCCACTGCTGCAGCTCTTCATTGCTCATACTTTCCATAGTGTTCTCTCCCAAGTCCTTTCCACGGGGAATAATATCTCTACTTGAATTGTAACTTGTGCATAGGCTAAACTGTCAAGAAGGAAGACAAGTACGGAGGGAGAATGACTTATGCCGAAAATGCGGTATGTAATTTTGCAGCAACATCAAGAGCTTCAATTCGTGGAAATGCCAGAGGAATATGCTTATCAGCTCAGCGCGCTGAATTTGCGTCTCAATAAGGAGATCGACAAGCTGACTGCTGACAATGTGCCGGACCTGCCAAAGGCGATTGCGGAATGCGATTCCCTGGAACTGCTGCGCGAGGATTACTCGCTGCAATCCGGGCTTGATTATATCAATGTTCTGGAAGGTGCTTTTGCTTCGGTTCAGGAGAAGAAGGATTACCCGTTGATCTCCCTGCTGACCGAGATTCGGGCGCTGCAAGCGCAACTGGAGCAGTGGTACGAAGAGGAAGAAGAAGGCGTACATTAAGATAATTCTTTTGTAAAAAAACGACATCATTTGGCCTATAACGGTCACCTTTGGGCCCCTTTCCCCATATGCTAACCTACGAAGCATGCCAGGGGAGGGATTACCGTGCCGCAGTGGCTCTGTCATCAGATGATGAAAGCCTTTTACAAAAAAGACCGCCGTCAGATCAAACTGCTGAACGAATGCTGGTTCTTTTACCGCAATGCCGATGAATTTCCGGGTGAAGCCCGTTATTAGCTATTGTTCTACTATTCAACGAAGCCTGTAAATGCTGATATCACAAAAAAAGCGGTCGCCCCGATATCCTTGCGGATGATCGGGGGCCGCTTTTTTTCAACTTTGCCAGGGTAGAGAATCCCTCATGTTACCAAATGAGTAGTCTCCCCATGCTCTGTCACTACAAGTTCCGCTGTGCGGGCCAAGAGCCTTGAAGCTTACGAAGCAACACAATCTGCCCGGTATGGTAGGCATCATGAAGAATGAGGCTCATCACCTCTTCACCGGGAGCATGTCCCGAGCCGCCCCATTCGTAAGCCCCTTCCTCCAGCGCTTCAATCACTTCGCGTAGCTGGGCATGGACACTTTTCAACTGCTGGACAGCCTTCTCCCAAGCTTCTTCTCCCGTCTCAGTCACCGTGAAGGTATCATCGTTACTCTCCAGCTCGGGCTGTTTCGGCAGCCCTTTCAGCTTGCGCAGCAAGCGATCCTTATAATACGTCAAATGGTTGACCGTCTCCCAGATCGAATTCCCCGCTTCACCTTGCGGCTTCCAGCTCGCTTGGGTACTGTTGACCCCATCCAGCGCATCGCTGAGCGGCGGAGACCAGTCTTCCACATCCATGGTATAATCCCAATTTTGCAGCAAAACATCACTGATCTTATTCTGCATGTTCTACCTCCAAATCGTAATATGTAACGACTTAAATCAGAAAATAAAAGTTACTGAAAAACTTTAGCATATTTCTATATTCTATTCAAGTAACTAGTAAAAGCGATTTTTAATTGTTACAATATGAGCAAAGCTATGAACGGAAATGAGGAATGAGGCGTGCTTTGGGAGGATTTCATCAATAGTTACTGGCGGGATTGGCGGACAGGAGACCGGAGCAAGGATCGGGACATGCTGGAGGATTCAGAATGGGTCTCTGCATGGCTGCAGCAGCATTGCCTAGAGACAGATGCTCTACCATCTCAAGCCGAGATGGAACAATTAAAGCAGCTTCGATCCCTCCTGTGGGCTGCTGTGCAAAGTATAGTACGAGAACAACCACGAGACCCAGCACTGCTGGAACAGTTGAACCACTACATGGCGTCTGGGCCTGTAACCAGGCAAATCGTCTGGAGTGCAGAGAATCAACGTCATGAGATGACATTAACGACACTGCACAGACACTGGGATCAGGTGATGGCCCAGATTGCAGCTTCTTTTGCCATAGCGTTATTCGAAAAAGAAACCTCCCGCTTCCGCATCTGCGAGAACGCCGATTGCCTCTGGGTCTACTATGATGATACCCGCAACCGCTCCAAACGATACTGCGACGACAAAGCCTGTGGCAACCTCATGAAGGTCCGCCGATTTCGTGCGCGGAGGAAGGCTGAGATGGAGGGTAAGAAGTAAATCCGGGTTTGGGTTTTCTGTAGGCTGTAGGATATGTTTAAGGGGAAGTATCGGGAAGGACCATGTTGAAGCAATGCCGACAGGCGGTTATTGGCATTAAAAGGGGAGCTTGCTTAGCGGACAATTGTCACAACGGAGTGTATCCTTGGCTTTATAAAAGGTCTGTTGGAGTAAAGGCCATTTTCAGAAATGAAATGGGTTTTCTCTAGTCTGGGGGTAGCCGATAGGGCTTGCCCGGGTGTATTCTCAGCCGAACAAGTTGATGAAATTTATGGATAGGTAGAGAATGACTATAAGCCGGGCCAAAAAGGGAGAGGTAGAGTGACTTCGATCCACACTCCTGCGCAAGGAGCGACTACAATTGCCGAATCTTGTTCAATATCTATACTCAGGGACGCAATCCACGCTCCTGCGTAAGGAGCGACTAACGATATCACATTCGTGGGTTCCAGCAGAGAAAGTGACGCAATCCACGCTCCTGCGTAAGGAGCGACTAGTAAGTCCCAACGGTAAATTCCCAGTAATCTGGGTCGCAATCCACGCTCCTGCGTAAGGAGCGACTAAGCGAATAATCACTTCAAAAAGTGATATTTTCCATACCATTATCAACCGATTTACTTTATTACGTCAAATAACTAATTATAAAAGTTCGATTTGTCGAATTATTTATATAAAATACTATAAATTTGGTGCGAGTCTCCCAGGGAAATCATGTGAGCTTAGGGTTCGCACCAACCGATGATATTCCTTCAAAGTCCAGAAAGGTTCACTTTTGCAGAAGAACTATCTTTCGATGCGGCTCTATATTTTTCACGCCTTGTAGGTCTAGAGCTGAATATAAAACTATTCTTGTAAGTAACTAAATCCTTTGTCAAGGTAAAGTATTAGTGGCTTATGAATTGAGTCTGATTATACAGAATGAAATGGTATGTTTGGCTTGGGCTCTCCTGCATGTATAGGAATCCCCCAAATCTTTTCGTCCAAATAAAATATGTAACTATGATCCTCTAGGGATACTTATGAGCAAGATGGTCGATTAGAGAATTTAATAAAGCAAGGATTGATTCCCCATTGCAAAAATGTTATCTTTTGTGGGAATGCCAAGCTCACATAAATTCCCTAGGGGTTCCGCACTGTGTATTAAATAAGGATTTTTTCAATTTTCCATCGAATAGTACGTTAATCCCATTATAAAAAAAGCTATTCGCACTAAAACGCTTTCAATACCTTGTTCCATAAGTTCAGAAAATGCTCGCAGTCACTCTCTACGTGGGAGTGTGGATTGAAATGTTGGTGTAGTCTTGTCAGCACTAAATGTTGCAGTCACTCCCTAGTGTGGGAGTGTAGATCAAACTACTATCTGCTCAAAGCGAGACCACTGAAAAAGTCTCATTTATAAAAATGTGAACCGAAACGAGCCTCTAAAATCGATTCTAAGGCTCATTTCGCCTGTAGGGAATCATATTCGACCCACTAAAGTTTTGATTTATTTTAAACTACCACCTGCTCAAAGTAGGTGGATTTAGACATGAATGACGACGACTAAAGTCTTAACCTAAGACTCAAGTCTTCTGAAAGTCCATATGCTCAAGCGTACTGAAATTCCGACTAGAACTCGTCCTCAATTCTGAAACTTTCGTTCTTTTCCTCTGTAAATTGATTCGCAATATAGTTCCTCATCATTTCTTGGGTTACCGCCCCTACGGTTTTACAAAAATATCCTCTGACCCACAAATGTTGACCCCAATATCTTTTTTTAAGTTCTGGAAATTCATCTTGTAACAAGCTAGATGAACGCCCTTTCAAATATTACACGACCCTACTAGGGGCCAGACTAGGCGGAACGGATAGCAGCAAATGAATGTGTTCCTTCCCTACACTTCCCTGCAAAATTCCGATCCCTCTTGCTTCACAACCTTGGCGGATCAATTCTCTCGTCCGGATGGCCAATGAACCCTCCAGCAGATTGTAGCGGTACTTCGTTACCCATATAACATGGTACTTTATGCCATGCATTGCATGGCTCTTCTTTTGGTATCCTTGCATACTTTCACTTCTTTAGTGAAAGTATTTCCAGTTCCCTTAAAGCTAATAGCGGATATCGGCTGAAGACGGTAACTTTTTTAATGCTCGATCTTGGAAATTAAGTAGGTTTTCTCTCATCTGGTAATTAGTCAATAAGGCTTACTTGGGTGTATTCTCAGCCGATTAAGCCAGTCCAATTTATGGATAATGAGTTTACCAAAATGGGAGAAGTAGAGTGACTTCAATCTACGCTCCCACATAGGGAGCGACCCAGGTACTGGCCTTTAAGCAGCTGGCACCTCTGATCTTTCAATCCACGCTCCCACATAGGGAGCGACTGGAGACGTTATTCAGCGCGATATTCTATTTGCGGACTTTCAATCCACGCTCCCACATAGGGAGCGACCATATTAGTATACCGTGCGTCAATGAGGATAATCTTTCAATCCACGCTCCCACATAGGGAGCGACCATTACGTCATGCCTGTAGAGGACGCTACGGTGCTCTTTCAATCCACGCTCCCACATAGGGAGCGACTTAGGACTATCCGATAACGTGACATACTTCGCACTTTCAATCCACGCTCCCACATAGGGAGCGACTTGGACAAAGAGAAGGCACTTGTGACCCTTCGTGCACTTTCAATCCACGCTCCCACATAGGGAGCGACTTTGGCCAAATAGTAATGGTGTGATCGTCACATGCTTTCAATCCACGCTCCCACATAGGGAGCGACTGATGAGTTTCAGGGGGAGCAATTTTCAAAAGAGCTTTCAATCCACGCTCCCACATAGGGAGCGACACCATCGGTTCATTGTTTATTACTAACAGCACAATCCTTTCAATCCACGCTCCCACATAGGGAGCGACGTAGAATGATGTATAATAGCGGTAATGGCAAAACCTTTCAATCCACGCTCCCACATAGGGAGCGACTGAGTTGTTCGTCTTGCGTATTGATGATCGGCGTTCTTTCAATCCACGCTCCCACATAGGGAGCGACAGCGAATTATCACTTTAATAAGTGGCATCCACGGCATAGCCCTGCTCAACACACTTTATTACGTAAAATTACTATTTTCAGAATTTTCACTCGTCAATAATTCCCATTATCTTCAATAAAACTGGTGCGAATCCCCCTGGGAAACCATGTTAGCTTGGGTTTCGCACCAGACCCGCACTATTCCTGCAAACTCTTCTTGAACATCTCAACATACGCCAGATGCGGGAATAGGATGGGGTTGTTAATGAGCATCAGCAGTTGGTTCAACTGGAAAGTTAGGGACAGTAGAGACACTTCGTCAGAAGAGTTCTCTTTCGTTATGACTCGATATTCCTC
This sequence comes from Paenibacillus sp. NPDC057934, assembly GCF_042887565.1. Lineage (NCBI taxonomy): Bacteria > Bacillati > Bacillota > Bacilli > Caryophanales > Paenibacillaceae > Paenibacillus > Paenibacillus sp. NPDC057934. The sequence continues at coordinate 83,521 of NZ_JBHVPB010000003.1, read as the reverse complement.
AAGTTTCGTATCTTTAGCACTGAAAATGACTCCCATAACATGTTCTTCAGAACGCGGATCGTCATAGTAATTCAAATCTCCATGCCACCAGCCCAGGCTTTTCTCCTCCTCTGGGATGGTGACCTCCAGCTTGTCCTTCTCCTTGGAAGGATGAATCAAGATATCGAATCCGGCCTCTTCTGTTTTCGCTACAGAAGTATTGGTATGGCACAGGATTCTAATAGGTCTTGTGGAGGTTTGAGTAGGTGCTGGTGTTTTGTTTTTCTTTTTCCCGCATGTATCTTCGGGTTCTTGATTCTTCTGCTCCTGCTGCGGAGGTTGTGTCGCTGGCAAGAGCTCAAAACCTGTACATACTACCGCCCCAACCATCCGGCTAATAGCCTTAGCTGTTGTACGCAGTTGTTCAAGGCTGTTCACCCAATCTGGCAAGTTATCTTCACCATAGATATTAGTACTCTTACACTGCACAACAACAGCCACGGCCTCAATCGGAATATATTTTAATTTACCGTATCTAAAAATATAAGGTGTATACTGTTCGTCGAAAATCGCCAAATCGACCTCATTAGAGACGCGCCCTTCTGAATCAATAATAAAAACGGAATGCTCGATCGAGAATTTCTGCGGGATCATTTGCTCGAACATGCTTTTCCAGATTTCTTCGCGGAATGTCCCTGTCGTCACATGATGTTGTGAGCTGAATTTCAGTTGATTAACGATCTGTTCTTCCATGACTCTGTAATTCTCAATCAGCTTCTTTCGAACTTGTTGATTCTGCTCTGGACTATTCATTGTATTTGCCCTCCCTTTACTTAACCTTGAATCTTCCGTACCCAGCGTTGGTCTTGCCACCTAAGCCTTCTTGCTGCACAGCAGCGGTTAATATCTCTCCTGCAATATCGAGCCATTCCCGTGCCTGGGCAGACATCCCAATGTAGGTCAACTGCAACTTGAAATCCGCGTTCACACTTATAAAAGGTATAGGAACTGGTGAATCATCATCATGTGGTGCGGCGTCGCTGCTTACGACCTGTTGCTCCTTTGTAATCCGGATTTGGTTATACTTCTGATGATGCGGCGTTAATACATCTAGTCGAAGGGCTGTGCCTACAGTTTCAGGTGTTACCAGCGCATCGTGATAACAGATACTGCCCATCTGGGTCGTTGATCCGAACAACTGATTATAGTAATCCCCGCCTGAACAGAACCTTTCATCCATTTGCCCCAAGTAACGGTTACAATAATGTGCTGCCACACCCTTCAGCACTGTGCCTGGGAGATAAGGAACACCATAGATCGGGTGAAGTGTGATGTGGGTCTCCAGTACAGAGGGCTGACCTTGCCCAATCGTGAGTGCAGACAACGAGCTCAGGATGCAGGTGTAGGATTCTGCAGAGGATGGAGACAATCTGTCATAATATTGCGCAAAAAGAAGCTCATACCACTCATGTAGCGCACTCTTATCCGCGCCTGAAGTTTCTGCCTGATTTGGCTTCTCCTGCGTGTTGCTCTGCCCTTTATTTCCTTCTTGAGCATTCCTGTGCTGTTTGTCTCCCTCTCGTGTATCTCCTCTCCCTTGTTGCCTGGATGGCTTTTTCCCTGTCCATGCAGTTGTATAATCCTGGACGAGGTTGAAGTAGAAGTCACTTTTACTATTAGACTCTGTGATCGCTCCCTTTAAGCCTGAGTTAAGCAAAGAGCCGTTCAACTTCGTTAATACCAAATAAGCATTCATGATTGCTCCTCCAGTTGACCATCAGCATCGGCTTGGGTTACACCCAGAATAGCCTCCGCATATCGCTTGAACCAGACAGAAGCAGCCAGTACCTGGCTCGTCAATAAGCGATAGTCGTCCATTCGCTCCGGGACTGTATCTTTACCCTTCCTAACCTCGATCTCGATTCCGAGTGCTAGTCCCATGTCCTTCAGAAAGTGCTGACGCATCCCTTTTTTAACAGAGAGGAAGGCGACCGTCAGTCGTAAGCCGTTCAGCATGATCATCGAGGGCACACGGTGGCACAAGCTGCCGTATTGCTGCTGTTCTTTTTTACTTAACTGTTGAACCTCATGTATGCAGCCAAGTGCCTTCGTGGAATATTGGTGCTGTATCGACTTCATGACCGTTCACCCGCGGAGAACCGAAAGCGCACGCGTCCCTTGCCCACAGAAGCATTCGCGCCGACCTGCAGGAATTGCTCTTCAGGCAGACGGTTCAACAGTTTCTTGGCATCCAGATTGCCAGCTCTTGTGTATACCTTGTCACACCATACCAGTCCATAGAGAATCGCTTCCGTCGGGATGTATTCCTCGTACCACAGCGCTCCACCATCCACAGTCTTGGTCTCACTGAGGATGCGAATCCGCGGCGTAACTTCACAGCATGTCGTGACAAAATACTGAAAAGCCTCATCAGACACTATGACGAACCGCTGTTTGAACATCTCAGCGGAGAAGCAATCTTCTGCACTGAATAGATGCTTAGTGATTTCAGTAAGCCAATTCGTGAGTGACTCTTTCTCGTTCGCCTCGGCTTTAAACTCGTCGAGTTCAACCGAACGTGCTTTTTCTTTTCCTCCAGCCTGAAGGGGTTCCCTCAAGACCGAATCTGTTCCCACAATGACTTTATCTACCGTTTGATCCGTAGAACCGAATACTTTGTCAATTCCCTCCCAATCCAGACTGTCAGGAATCTCAATTCCCGCAGCTCTTGCATCCCGAAGGAATCGTTTAATTGCCAGCGGAGAGCTTACATAGGCGAATGTACCGTATCTACTGGCTACAGGGAACGCGAGCATGCGTGCATCGGACAGAACCAAGGCTCCGGCATGCCCCGAGTTTTCTACGCTGGTAGCCTCCTTCTTATTATCTTCCTTGCCAAAAGCGGCGCTATACCACGATTCATCGTAATTCGTTCTCCGGTGGTATTCCCCCTGCACACCCTTGATACTTGAGCCAGGAAACAGCGGCCAGGCCGTTATTTTCTCACGCATAATCGGCATATCGATGACTCCCGTTCCTTCCCCTGTTCCCACATGGACTGGCGTCAGACAATGTATGAAATACAATCTGCTATTACTGCTCATTTTTCATCCCCCGCTTCATTAAACTTGCTGGCTCCCACGTTCCCCACAAGGCAAGTCCGAATCCATCCTCCTGGTCGAAGGCACCCTTCCTCCGATTAGGATCAGACACGGAAGTTAGCCACAACTCTTCCATTAGGGGGGCCGGATCACCATCTCCTTGCACCTCGAAGAAATAGACACTGCCCGCAGAAACCATCCGCCGCACGGCTTTCTCTTGACGCTTACTGTAGCTCCAGCCGGAGACAGGCTGCCAGCGGGGAATGCATGCCCAGCGCAGCTTCAGTCTGACCCCGTATTTCGGAAAATCAGCCTCCAATGTATCCGTATCCACCCAACGGGGCAGCCATCCCTTGGCGAAGAAAGCCGGAGTAGCGAGAACGAGACGAACGTGTGTGATTTTATCCGCATGATCTGACTTATTCGACTTGTCTGGCTCATTGTGTGGGCGTATGTCCTTCAAGATGACATCCGGCACATCCCAGACCGCAGAGTTCTTCACCTCGCTGGAGTGTGCCAGCCGACGCTTGCCCCCGAACGTATGCAGAGTGGACATCGGCTCATCCGGCCAATGCTCTGCCTGATCACCGATGTTAATTTCCGTAAGCAAAGTCATTCCATCAAGTAGAACAAGCATCTCTGTGTCGAACAAATGCTTGTCCTTGGCCACTCCAAGTTCGTCATCAATAGAGGTATGTACTCTGGTCTCCCGTGCGAAGGAAGCGAGGAAGTGCGCTGGCTGTGACGCTGGCTTCCCTGCACCTTGGTTCTCCCACCACTCTGTGAGTGCAGCACTCCAATCTTCTGGTGTCAGCTTCTCCAGCAGCCAATTGTGCATCCACTCCGCTGAGACGAAGGCCGGGCGATTCTTCCATCCCTTCTGTGCAGACGCCTCAGCTACTGGCCATAAGTCTTGCTCATATCTTCCATCCCTGTCCGTTCCGAGGAAGCCCATGCATGCTCTAGGCGGAGCCAGCGGCCTTCTATAGCTAACAATGATTTTTTTATCCACCTCATAGAGATCGAGATCTTGCGGAAATGGATAATAGATCATCCCATTCAGTTCATATAGCGGGCCGCGTATCGTGGCTCTTGCCATAGCTTTAACCACAGACTCTGAATTGAAAGAATCGTCCACCACTGTGGAAGAAGAGAGGTACTTCCCTACCATGGTACGGACAGTCCCGGCTACAGCACTCGGTGCAATAAAATCCAGACTACGCGCAGTTGCACCGGGTGTCGTATCGAACGGCCGACCATCCCGGTTAAGGATGGGGTCCAGCGGTTCAATTCGTATGGTGGTCTTCAAGGCCTTCACCTACTTTCACTAGAGTCATGGCGATGATGAACTGCTCAGATAAGTTCCCCAACTGGTTTACAGCGTCTAAATCTACACCTTGTATACTATCGAACAGCGGCAGCAGCTCTGACTTGATCCGCTCAATCAATGACTTCCTCTGTGGCTCTGTTAGGCCACCGGGCAGCTTCCGGTAGGCCAGTCGCTCAGCCTCTTGCCGAAGCAGCTTGTGAAGCTGGCCTCTATACACAGTGCCCGCACCCCATCCCGACGCAAGCATAGACTGATATTCACGGTGTAACTTACGCAGGTCGAAGGCGAAGCCGGCTGAGAACAGTCCTTCTCTATGTAACCTCTGAATTTTAGAGAGCAAAGCGATCGGGTCATTGTCAAAAGATATAGAAACCTTAAGCGCGTCCCCTCCGCTCCGCTTCTTAATATGCAGGGCCAATTCATTACGATTCACCTTCGCATGCTCTTCGGCGGCCTTGCCATAACGACGGACGTCCCCGAGCATCTCCAGCATGTGCACAATGACCATGCCCACAGACAAAGTAGGTACAGGATAAGTAGCATCCTCTGGGAGCGCTGCACGCATAGCTGAGATGAAGGCGGTCTGAATATCTCTAACGGCATCCAAGCAAGTATGCAGCGGCAGGTAGGCCATAACATCATCGCCGCCACTGTACACGAGTTGTCCTTCATGCCGCTGAATAATGACTTCCGCCTCCGCTGCGAACCCGGACAACGATTCACTGAACTGCTGGTGATCCTTGTAAGTCTTCATCTGCCGCAGCAATTGTCCCATATGGTCCCCGTCACACATGATGAAGCCATAGTAAGAAGAAGGCTTCACACCGATTTTGTCATACAGCTGTTGCAGCCTGAATTTGGTCCCTTCGCTGATACTCTCCTGTTCCGTGATGGACAATATTCGCTTCGCCTCTTCAGTAACGAATTCATCAATTCGATTGTCATAGAAGAGACGAGAATCCAAGTTTCCAATAGCAGTAGACTTAATATGCAGTACATCGTCATAGCTTTTTTTCAATGAATGAATGTAGTGCAGGACTGCTTGAACTCTCTCGGAACTACGATCTGAAGTCGTCAAGACCTGTAGATATTGTTGAAAGGCGACATCGCACACGGATTTGAACTCTCGCTTCTGCATCGTGTGTCGAGACATTCGCTTCACTAGCGAGATCGCATCCAATGTCTCATTATTTTTGATGCCGTATTTACTAAGTTCAGAATACCGGTCAGGCCAGATGACAGACTCGCGTCCACCATCGAGTGAGGATTTAGGATCACCATAAGGTCTGCTAGGATCATGCGCCCGGAAGTCCTTCAGCGTCTTGCGTGCCGCCATTAGCTCTTCTGTTCTGCTCCGCACCTCATCGTAGGTCATTTTCTCAAAGTTCAGTTCCTCACAGGTTTCTACGTCCGGCCAAATACTCCACACGGCGTAGAATTCCAAGACATCCTTCACTTGCTTCTTCCACAGACCGGGGTTAACTTTACCTTCAAGCTTCGCCTCAGCCGCTACAGCGAACTCGTTCCACTTCTTCTCGACAGCCGTTCTGACTGCAATCGCCACCTGCTTCGGGTCACTGGTCTCAACTATACCCATCACTTTATTCGCCACATTCGCCACTTTGTGCGCGGACGCTGTATCCGGGTTCACCTTGATCTGCCCCGCGCTAGGAAAAATAATCTCACTAGACAGACCAGGCAGATTAGATAGTGTCGTGGCCGCTGCCTTGGACAATTCAGACAGTAAATAAGAACCGAACCACAAGTCTCTCGTCTTACGCGCCTGAGCAATGAATTCTTGAACAGGACCGATGGAGAAGAGCATCAGTGTTCTTATTGGTTTTGTTTGGGTCTGTAAATTCTCGGTGGAGTGTTGCTCTTCCCTTGGTTCCATCTCCTTACCTCCTCGCTATTTAGAAAAGCTTCAATGGCTGACGTTGTTGGTATCCCCTCAATTTTCATAGGACTTTTGCCATACTTCAGCGAGCTGTAGATGTGTTCTGGGGTGATGGTAAGGTTATTTATTTTTTCGTCGATTTCGACAAATTCAACTGTTTCCTTTTGTATGTGCTCCCATATTAATTTTTTTGAATTTGTTGCTTTCTTCAAGTTGTTATCCATTCTTCTTTCTGCCATTCGTCTGAGTTTCAGTCCCGTAATCGGTTTATGATTCAGTACGATAATTGCCCCTATGCCTCTATTTTTGTCAACCGCAATGGCTTTCAGGATGAGCGGTGAAGCCAAACGATCCTTGCCGACAGGCAGAAGTTCAGTTTTATACGGCTCATCGTGGTCCTTCGGATGGAATGTGGTAATAATAGGCATTCCAAGTTGAGATCTGGGGAATGCATACATAAGCCGCTCTTGATCTAGCGTGAACAAACGCTCATGTCCCGGCTGAAATCTACCCATGATCCTTCGAATGGAGTCAGGTTCAGGCCATAGACTACGTTTCTTATTCCCATCCTCATCCTCATTTCGCCGTTGTCTGAAGCAATGATAGGTGTTGATCACATCCTTCCAATGATACATAATATTTGGTTTATTATTTACGTGACCCTTAGTGTTATCATTCTTTATCTGATTGAAGTGGATTGTAGTAGATAATGTAGGCCAGTCCCGGTATTCTCCGACTGGAAGAAGATCCAACTCATACTTACCGATCTTTTCATCGTACCACTGTTGCAGATCCTGTCCACGCGGGGGTGAGAACTTCGGGCAGTACAGACTGCCAGCACCTCTGCGTGTCCGGCTACCTAGTCCGCCAAAGTTAATCCATGCCCACAGGGCTGCATGAAGTTCTTGGCGTAAAGCCTTTATTTCCTCAGGCTCCAGGTCAGCTTCGTCATAGCGTATATGTAGTCTGAAAGAGTAATTCTCTAAATAGTCCGTGGGATTCTTCCGTACAGAGAACAAAACGTAAGAAGGAGGTGGAACTTCATCAAGCCTTGTCTTCTTGATAACTGGGGGAGCCCCAACTGTTTCTGTCCATATCTTCACTCTACTAGGCGTGGTCGTATCCCCGAAGATAGCAGCTTCCCACTTGCGAAGTTCCAGTACATTCTTACACTCCGCACCACGTGTAGCGCGCCACCAGAACCGCAGATGCCCCCGAATAGATGCCTCTCGGATGGGATGTTTCTCGTTGATCTCGCGGGCTTTGCTTCCTCCACCATACATAGGCGTCACAAGCGTGATATCGTATAACTCTTCCCTTTTCGGTAGCTTGCTTTGGATCTGCTTTATTTGCAGTTGTACATCCCATAGATTCGGAGCAAGATTTTCTTGTTTATCCGACAAATGAACTCATCTCTCCTTCACGAACAACAAAATAGTCCTGAATATTAACTTGGATTATAGACTTTGGAACTACTTTCTATTTTCATTATACTTAATTATCCAACTCTTACATAGCATAATTTGACAATATTTGCAGACTAAAAAGCGATCAGTAGTTTGGAAGGAAATTTATCCTCCAATTATCAATCGCTGTGTTGTAGAATAATAAGTTATTCAGGTATCTTAATCCAATGCTAGATTTAACTTCATCCCAGTGATTGAATCATTCATAAATCTTTCAATCCATGCTCCCACGTAGGGAGCGACTATATTAAGATCCTTTCTTGCCATGTTGATCATATTTCAATCCACGCTCCCGCATAGGGAGCGACTGCTTGGCCCCAACACCAGGTACAGCTCCGTTGGTATTTCAATCCACGCTCCCGCGTAGGGAGCGACGTTCGTAAAATTCCCCAAACCGAGGGGGGCGTATTTCAATCCACGCTCCCGCGTAGGGAGCGACCTTTCACTACCATTTATTTCGCGTACCAATTCATATTTCAATCCACGCTCCCGCATAGGGAGCGACCATGCTTTCGCTGTGGCCATTCGTTTAGTTCAAATTTCAATCCACGCTCCCGCATAGGGAGCGACAGCTCATAATCCGATGTTTTGTCGCCATCTAGTCATTTCAATCCATGCTCCCGCATAGGGAGCGACCGGTAACCCTAAATGTGTTCTGACCACTGCTCAAATTTCAATCCACGCTCCCGCATAGGGAGCGACTTTTTCCACTCATTGTATTCCTGTCTTGATTTAAATATTTCAATCCACGCTCCCGCATAGGGAGCGACCTCCCCGCGGGCTCCGCCCCCTGTACACCCATTGCCTATTTCAATCCACGCTCCCGCATAGGGAGCGACTTGGTTGGGATTAGCAGGTCTTTCATAATATCGTAATTTCAATCCACGCTCCCGCATAGGGAGCGACGACGATAACCAAGGCGGCAATGGCGAAGGCAATCAGATTTCAATCCATGCTCCCGCGTAGGGAGCGACTTAAATTTCTTCCGGGAGCCGTTCGCCAATTCCGATTTCAATCCACGCTCCCGCGTAGGGAGCGACATTGGTGGAGATTTCAACATCTCCAACTGTATTATTATTTCAATCCACGCTCCCGCGTAGGGAGCGACGCTAGTGAAGTTTTTACCATCCTGCACGGTAAAAAATTTCAATCCACGCTCCCGCGTAGGGAGCGACTTACATCCCTCATTACATGGTCATGATCTTTCTGATTTCAATCCACGCTCCCGCGTAGGGAGCGACTCTGTTTCTAAAATGTTACGAAGGCTCTTCAGAATTTCAATCCACGCTCCCGCGTAGGGAGCGACAAGGAATCAGGGTAAAGCTCACATCCGGTTTCAATTTCAATCCACGCTCCCGCGTAGGGAGCGACTACCTGTTCAGGTGTCGGGGCGTGGTATGTGTATATTTCAATCCACGCTCCCGCGTAGGGAGCGACATCCGCCCAGCAAATTCGATGCCAATCGCTTCAAGATTTCAATCCACGCTCCCGCGTAGGGAGCGACGTTGTTGGCAACCCTGTATGGGATGCGCAACTAAAATTTCAATCCACGCTCCCGCGTAGGGAGCGACTATATTAAGATCCTTTCTTGCCATGTTGATCATATTTCAATCCACGCTCCCGCGTAGGGAGCGACAGAAATTATTAAAGCAGGGGAAGACTGACAAAATAATTTCAATCCACGCTCCCGCGTAGGGAGCGACTCTGATGGAGCGGTCTATCTTGAGGATGAGTTAAAATTTCAATCCACGCTCCCGCGTAGGGAGCGACATTTGAATGATAAGTCTTTGCTAATGACATCATGATTTCAATCCACGCTCCCGCGTAGGGAGCGACATTATCTTCGACAAATGTTTCACCCTCCTCATCTGATTTCAATCCACGCTCCCGCGTAGGGAGCGACTTCATGTGACTATCAACGGAACTGGTCATATGGCATTTCAATCCACGCTCCCGCGTAGGAAGCGACAGCCACGTTGCCAGTAGGTTACCGACCATTCGAATTTCAATCCACGCTCCCGCGTAGGGAGCGACGGATTATCTACTCGTCTGACTGGACTTGAAGTGATTTCAATCCACGCTCCCGCGTAGGGAGCGACGTCAGATAGCCATTGGCCGAAGGCATTCATGTACGATTTCAATCCACGCTCCCGCGTAGGGAGCGACGAGTACCGCTGTCGGAATCTCATGCATTGGCTTCGGATTTCAATCCACGCTCCCGCGTAGGGAGCGACCCAAAATGCAGCCAAGCATAGTATCAATAAAAATTTCAATCCACGCTCCCGCGTAGGGAGCGACTCCTATTTCCGTCTGAAGAGCCAGCACTGTGTTAGATTTCAATCCACGCTCCCGCGTAGGGAGCGACCCTAAACCGTGAGACGTGGCCGCAGAATCAAGAATTTCAATCCACGCTCCCGCGTAGGGAGCGACTATTATTAACGGTAATTTCGACGTTTGGCAACGGGATTTCAATCCACGCTCCCGCGTAGGGAGCGACTGTCTCATTCCACTTCTCCCGACCGATGGACACGATTTCAATCCACGCTCCCGCGTAGGGAGCGACGGATACCGCATGGCTTCCAATCTGCGTCTTCCTATTTCAATCCACGCTCCCGCGTAGGGAGCGACTCCCACCAGCAGCCATCACAGCAGCTAACAGTATATTTCAATCCACGCTCCCGCGTAGGGAGCGACAAGGCATGCAAGAGAAGTACTTTGTACTTAAAACCATTTCAATCCACGCTCCCGCGTAGGGAGCGACGCCCCAGGTCCGTTCTCGCACAGCGATTTTATATATATTTCAATCCACGCTCCCGCGTAGGGAGCGACGTTTCTCCATTATCAAGAATAGGTTTTCCATTTAGAATTTCAATCCACGCTCCCGCGTAGGGAGCGACGAAGTCATCGCAGCCCAAGAAAACATAAAAATTATTATTTCAATCCACGCTCCCGCGTAGGGAGCGACTTTATTTACACAAATAACCATCTGTGATATCATATTTCAATCCACGCTCCCGCGTAGGGAGCGACTTGCCGTTATTAGTAGTTCCAGTAGCTGGCACATATTTCAATCCACGCTCCCGCGTAGGGAGCGACGACTACTTACGGGACCCGCTAATGCGGATGTACCTGCATTTCAATCCACGCTCCCGCGTAGGGAGCGACTTGTCTAAGTCCGAAATGACAGCCAAAGAGTTTATTTCAATCCACGCTCCCGCGTAGGGAGCGACCGTGTTGATTATCAGGTTAATAGATGGTGGATGTATTTCAATCCACGCTCCCGCGTAGGGAGCGACTAGTGTGGGCCAGAAGCTAACAGGGAACAGCCTATGGATTTCAATCCACGCTCCCGCGTAGGGAGCGACGACCACGGTTGAAACGTTCACCGCCGCCTTCCTCCGTATTTCAATCCACGCTCCCGCGTAGGGAGCGACCGACGCCAAATCTCGGCCGCTTTAAACCACCGAGTATTTCAATCCACGCTCCCGCGTAGGGAGCGACACATTCAATTACGCCGACCTCGCACACGGAACGATTTCAATCCACGCTCCCGCGTAGGGAGCGACATCGATGATGATAGTATCGAAGTGGTCAGCTGCATTTCAATCCACGCTCCCGCGTAGGGAGCGACCAGAAAGCGTCAGCAACTCGCCGATTTTAGACTCAATTTCAATCCACGCTCCCGCGTAGGGAGCGACGATGCCTCGCGTAGTCGGTCCGTCCACCGTGCAGCATTTCAATCCACGCTCCCGCGTAGGGAGCGACATACTCTAAACTGGCTAAAATCAATGGTATAGAATTTCAATCCACGCTCCCGCGTAGGGAGCGACCATATTGATGGTCAAAGCTATTTGGTGGCTAAAAATTTCAATCCACGCTCCCGCGTAGGGAGCGACTTGTTCCAGTTATACCGCCCCTCACCGCTGTCAATTTCAATCCACGCTCCCGCGTAGGGAGCGACACCTCGAAACGAATACGATATGCGCGAATCCATACATTTCAATCCACGCTCCCGCGTAGGGAGCGACCAGTGCATAAACTGATGTTTTTATGCATATTTAACATTTCAATCCACGCTCCCGCGTAGGGAGCGACACGGTAATTTTTTTAGTGAATCAGTTATTTTCGTATTTCAATCCACGCTCCCGCGTAGGGAGCGACAAAGGAATGTTGAGGTTTGATACAATCCAACTTAATTTCAATCCACGCTCCCGCGTAGGGAGCGACGTCACGTTCTACGTCCGAATTGTAACAACTTTTGATTTCAATCCACGCTCCCGCGTAGGGAGCGACATTTAATGTGACTAACTGGGTAGATAATGTCAAATTTCAATCCACGCTCCCGCGTAGGGAGCGACAGCTCCCCGCATCAGCGTGATAGTGTCCATTGAGATTTCAATCCACGCTCCCGCGTAGGGAGCGACGGTTCCGCTATTCATTATATTCTTAACTTCGGTATTTCAATCCACGCTCCCGCGTAGGGAGCGACAGGATAATCCAACCAAAGATGCAATAGTGCCTGAATTTCAATCCACGCTCCCGCGTAGGGAGCGACGGAAATGCCTCTGATAATGGAATTATGGAAAGAAATTTCAATCCACGCTCCCGCGTAGGGAGCGACGATGGCTGACAAAAAGTCATTAAAGTTGTCCCAATATTTCAATCCACGCTCCCGCGTAGGGAGCGACATCTTCATGGTTCATACCGCCCTCATTATCAGATATTTCAATCCACGCTCCCGCGTAGGGAGCGACGCAGTAAGGCGCCGGGCAAAGGAGAAATTAGCAATATTTCAATCCACGCTCCCGCGTAGGGAGCGACCGCTTTTTCTGTTGATGCTAGTGCTCCAGTAACGATTTCAATCCACGCTCCCGCGTAGGGAGCGACTAGATTCCGAGGTTGCCTGGCGGACGGCCTGACATTTCAATCCACGCTCCCGCGTAGGGAGCGACATACATTAAAGCAACAAGTGATGTTCAAAACAATATTTCAATCCACGCTCCCGCGTAGGGAGCGACGTAATGAATCGGAAATCATATCATTTGATCAAATTATTTCAATCCACGCTCCCGCGTAGGGAGCGACTGACATTGATTTCAAACCTTCATATATCGTTAGAATTTCAATCCACGCTCCCGCGTAGGGAGCGACCATCCATACTGCCGGGAAGACCGATAACATTTGTATTTCAATCCACGCTCCCGCGTAGGGAGCGACCTCTTAAGGTATGCAGACCGATATGTCGGTGTGCTATTTCAATCCACGCTCCCGCGTAGGGAGCGACAAGATCATAGCCATAGGGCGGTTTATTCCCGATATTTCAATCCACGCTCCCGCGTAGGGAGCGACTTGATATCCCAACGCTGACCTTCGATTTTCAGATTTCAATCCACGCTCCCGCGTAGGGAGCGACACAATCTATTATGAAACGTATATAATAGAATTAATTTCAATCCACGCTCCCGCGTAGGGAGCGACTTGTTCCAATTGTAATCAACACCCAATTCTTTGAATTTCAATCCACGCTCCCGCGTAGGGAGCGACAGCGATTTTCACCCATAAAAAGGGTAAATGACCTTTTTATGAACCGAAAATCCCTTATTCCTCTCACAAGAAACATCTCAAACTCAGTTTCTTCATTCCTTTTATACAAATAATGTAATAAATTTGGTGCGGAGGACCCGGGGATTTCATGGGAGCTTCACATTCGCACTACAGAATCAGGGGCCCTTCGAGATCGAGAGATTCCTTAATCCCGACATGTTCAACCTTGTTCTTGTGGTTATTCCCAAGTTGATAAAACCGCAGACTGTCTTCTGTTTCATCAATGATATTCTTCAGCTTAATCTTCAGCTCAGCGAATTGCGTCGCATCGACAATACATTCAAATACGGAATGTTGGACTCGCTGCCCGTAATTCTGACAGACCTTGGCGACTCTTCGCAATCGGCCTTGGCCTCCACTACTGGAAGTTTTCACATCATAAGTAATTAGTACTAGCAAATCGCACACCTACTTCCAAAGAAATGGAGGATACTCGTCCAGGTCATTCCGCAGATGACGAGCCAGCAACAGAGCTTGCGCATGCGGAACGAGCCCCCAGGTGATTTTCTCCCCCAAATAAGGATGAGTGAGACTCTCTTGTTTCTTACTCTGCCACGCCGTGAGGAATTTCTTTCGAGCTTCATCGGTCATGATGACCGCTCCGTTCTCTTTTTTCACAAAATCCTCTTTACGCACCAGCTTCTTATTAATCAGTGAAAGCACAAACTTATCTGCGACAATTCCTCGTAATTCCTCCATCAAATCCAGCGCTAGCGATGCCCGGCCCGGTCTATCCCGGTGCAGAAAACCTACATAAGCGTCCAGCCCGACAGCCTCCAGCGCCGAAGCCGTATCATGAGCGAGTAGAGTGTAAGCCAATGACAGCATAGCATTCACATGATCCAGCGGCGGTCTCCGGGAGCGGGAATGAAAATAGAAATCTTCTTTCTGTTGTAAAATCATTTGATCAAACAGTCGGTTATAACTAACCGCAGCCTGCCCTTCCAACCCTCGCAAACGGTCAAGCTCTTCACAAGCCCTCACCTCAAGCATAATAGAAGATAAATGGGCAGAAATCTCCTTAAATTGCTCAACATCAATGCGCAAAGGATAATCACGGGTCATCCGCTCCAGCATCCATTTATGATTGTAGATTTTACCTATAATAAAATTCCGGGCAATCCGCGCAGACGACTGCTCATCCTCTGAAAGAAGATACTGCTTTTTTCTCAGCACCACATTCCCTTTGCTTGGCCCAATCACTCTGGCAAGGAATCTTCCGTTCATCGTCAAGAACATCAGTGAAATGTTCCGCTCCGCACAATAGCCCATTAATGCTGGGCTGGCCCCCGTATAGCCAAAAGCGACAATCGACTCCAGGTTATGAAGAGGCATCCTGCCTAGTTTTTCCTCATCCTTCAGAAGGACAATGTTATCTCCATCCAATGATAAATAGACCGAGGGCTGGGTGATATATAACGTATTCTGAAGTTTTTTCATTCCTTGATTTTCCCTTCAACATAACTTTTTACGGTCTGTTTATTCATTAGCTTAGGCAAACAAATATGTTGGAGTGAGCAGCTTTGGCAAAAAGGACCCGTTTTCACTTTAGGAGTATGTCTACGACGGTAGTAGTCTTGCATCTCCTCTACAATCGCCTTAACCCTATATTTGAGATCCGGGGTAAGCTGTACTTCAATTCTGTGTTTGATCTCATTGTAAAAAATATATCCTGTCGATATATCGCACAGCAGCATTTCTTCCAAACACATCGCTTGTGCGGCCAATTGCAAGATATCTTCTTCATTGACCTTGGGCTTGCCTCGTTTGTATTCGACTGGAAAGGCAAGGTATTTGCCGTCAGCACCATTGATGGGGACACCTGTATCATCTTTTACGAACTCTACCACATCACATATACCGGAAATATTCAGTTCTCCTGACCTTACCGGCATCGCTCGGACAACGAGCTTATCCCCACGCTTCTCCCTTGTAAAAGGCTGATCTGCATTGCGATGCAGATGCTGTCCTTCTACGGTCTTCACATTTTCTTCCCATTGTTGTTCAATATGAATTAATGCCCACTGGCGTTTGCAAAATTGAAAATGTTGAATACCCGAGAGCATTAACGCTTCGTCATCGTTATAGTCCATCTATTTCTTCGACCTTGAGGCCTTCAAGCGGGTATAGCTCAATGGCGTAATCCTCAATGGATTTCGGCTCCTCAGCCTTTGCCTTTACCTTAAGGGAGTGATGAACCTTAGCCGCGGAATACTGTCCAAGTCTGGAACTATGTTCCCACCAGTACAGCTTATGGATCTCCATGCTGCCGTCCGGTCTAGCAGAAGATACGTCATTTTCAAAAAGTGTCCGTAACGCCTCCTTGATCTTGCCTGCGTCTTCATTGGTAAAGCCCGTTTTTTCAGCTAATTGTGTATTGATGCTGCCGTAAAAAACATAGACTCCAAAATCCACACGGTGCTTCATTCCCATCGTATCGGATCCCCGGTCTTTTCCCGGTTCAGAGTTCACACTTTTTGTAATTTGCAGACTTGTAATATCAATGGGGCTGACACTAGTTGCTGTATGAATGGAAACCGGACCTCTCACTCCCACAGATACACCAGAGCCTTTACTGTCAGATTTAAATGCAAACACTTGGCCAAAGCTTCGCACATCAAGCCACTCCTGGCAGGCGATAGTGGCAAATTCGTCATTAGAACTAGCTTTAGCCTTGAAGATTTTTTCTAATTCGGAATTAGCTTCCGCCCGCTCTCTCAAGCTATTAAAAGAGTCCGTCTTACGATCATTGGACTGGACAAAAATCGCTTCGCCCATATCTTGCAGCCGATTTCTGATTTTCCGCTTCAAGGCGACATCGGAAATCTCGCCATAGCCGTCATAATTCTGACGCGGACGATTCCCGTTCAGCGGGTCACCATTCGGGTTAGCTTTGGTTACAGAAAGCACAACGGCAAAATCAATTTTATGATCTAGTGTAGT
The DNA here is from genome assembly GCF_042887565.1 of Paenibacillus sp. NPDC057934. NCBI lineage: Bacteria > Bacillati > Bacillota > Bacilli > Caryophanales > Paenibacillaceae > Paenibacillus > Paenibacillus sp. NPDC057934. Next base: position 67,201 of record NZ_JBHVPB010000003.1, on the reverse strand, counting down.
CATTATTCATTTCTCCTTTTTAGTTAGAAGTTTCTTCAGACTCTTTAGATTCTTTGTTCTTGTCCTTGCCTTTGTACAATTCATGCCGCTGGCTATAAAAACCAAGCAAATATTTACCCGATAACGCGGTATTATTGAACGTCTCTGTTGTGAATTTTGATGCAACTTCATCTATCAAACTGGAATAATAGGTAGCTTTTGCACCCAATCTTGCCTGATGCGGCTGTAATGCAGCCTGAATGATTCCCCAGGTTCTCTCTGGATATCTGGAGAAAGAATTCATATACCTGATAGCATTGGTGGATCTTTTCTCATCGGCATCTAATGCCCTTCTTTCCAACACGTCAGCTATCGCCAACAATCGACCAAATAAGTAACTTCGGTCTAGATTCTCTGTTTCCAGTGCCATACCACATCTCTCCTTTTTGTTAATCAAGGCACAAGTAATACTAAGCGTCTTCTCCCATTCCCATTTCTCCAGGGCTACCGGATTGGATGCCCTATGGGTAGCACTTCTAACAATATCCTCGGGGATGGTACGGCCATCTACGATGCAGGGAAGCATGCGCTCCATAAGTCCTTTGACAATCTTATCGTTGGCGTTAGGCCCATAGGCGGCAAAAGCAATATCCTTGGTGGACGGCGCCCCGTAGAACTGGGCTGTCTCTCCTTGCTCATTTTTACGGTAACGATGCATCCAGGCACAGGTTGAATGCCATTCGATAAGCTTGTCCAGATATAAATTCTTGTCCATATTACGGTAATACAGAACAGCCAGGCGTCCGGTAGTCGCGGAATCAAGCACCAGAATATTAACATCCGATTTATCTTCCGCATGAAGACTGTTGCGGTATCCGCCCAATGCTTTTGCAACTTCTCGAGCAAATACCTCATTGGTATCGTTGATTCTTTTAGTAATAGCCTCAGCTTCCGGGTTAAGATTGAAGAAATCCTCTGTTGGATCGGGAATATTAAGGTCATTGTTACCCCAGACAAGGAACACCCGTTGATCAACAATTTTTGCCTGGCGGTTAATCAGCCATTTCAGGGCATTATGTGCTTTTTGCGAAACTTCGTAACTGATACTAGCTGCATCGCTGCTCTGGTTAAATCGCCCCCGGAAGGTAAAACCACTATTATCGTTAGCTGAGATAAGTTTAGCCTTATCTCCCGCATTTCGGATTTTATTGGCGTGTCTGTCTGTGCTAGGAAGCAGTTTACCTGATACATAGCAGTAATCGTCAGCTCCAAGCTGGTGACTGTAGAACCGCACAAAAGAATCATAAACCTCAGGATCTTTCCACACACTCTTCATTGTCCGGTTAGGTGAATGAACATTAAACCGTATAAATGCACTTTCCTGTTCACCGGCGATCAGCGAGAAGAGCTTAGGCTTCTCTCCATGCTGGGCTTCATATTTCTTGTCCCACTTTTCAATGAGCCGCTTATTCTCATCCAGGAATAGTACCTTTGCTTCTACCAGATCTTGAATTAATCTGCGCTTGCTCAGATAGTTGTAGATACTCTTGATCTTTGCACAGGTGTAAGCGGAGTTAGCCCATTCTTCAAGATTTTTGATATAGGCAGCAAAAGGTTCTTCTTTCTTAATCTTTCCGCCATAGGCAATAAAATCGCCAGCTACATAGCTTAATTTATCATGCAGCGGATACGGAGCAACCTTAGATCCCGCGCGGCTAGCGGATTCTTCTGTACAAGGAATCAGTGTACTAATATCCTCTTTAGCGATCACATCAGCGGAATGAAATTCGCCATCCTCAGTGATTTCCACAACGATATGCGCATTTTGAGTGGTGTGGGAGACCGGCAGCAGGGTGTATTCACGATCATTATTCTTCCGCTCTATAATACCTACACGGTCCAGATTGGACTCATAAGTCTCATATAAGTTCATCAGCCAACTCATGCATTCCCCTCCAATTCCAACTCTGCCAGCAGTTCATCTGCGGATTGAACATTAGTCTCGTTGAACAGCTTGGGTTGCATGTCTGAAATTGTACGTACCTGTGTACATTCCTCCGGCCGGATAAAACGGATAACGCCATCCTTCATCACCGGATTCCACAGCCGCACCTCCATCTTCGCCCTTCCAGTTTCATCTGGGTAATTGATGCCATGAACCATGTTGCCCAAGTGAATCTCACCATAGTTATCATAAAATCCAGGCTCCTCACCAAAGACACAAGGTTCTACATAGGCCTGGCATTCCCTTGCCCCTAGAAAAATATCTCTACGGCCCCCAGCCTGTAAAGAGCGCTTCAAAATATTATGGTGCTTATTTTCATTTCGATCATGTTCTAGCTCTGGACGATTCATATTAAATTCAAAGTGGGCGCGAACCTCGTAGCATACATCCTTCAGGTAGGTATAGTTAGCTAGCGTGTTGCCGCCTCCGTATTCAATCGGACGGATTCCTTTGGATTCCATTCGAATTGCGTTCACTATACGAATCTCATCTACCACGAATAATAAGGTAGGCTTCCAATAAATAGCTTCAACAATCCCTTTCAGTGCCTGATAAGTGGGCACACTGTACGTTAGCTTCTCTCCTCCCAACTTGGTAAGCGGATCTGTGAAAAGAGCATATTTTCCATACACCTTAAATTCGATTCCGTTTCTCATCGTTTGTTCATCCTCCTTTCTGCTGGATCAAGTTCCACTTGCTGATTACATAATATTCCACTAATCAAACAACGTCAACATTTATATTATAAATTATACGAAAGATTGAATTTAGTTCTATTAAAGTTATAATAAATTGTCGCTATTAGCGTGGATTGAAAAGTATATTTTATAATATGAGAACCTATCTGATATGACAGATAGGTTTCTTGTATTTTATTTTCACCACATGCGCAGTTCAAACGGACTATCATTCTCCAGATTAAGCCCATAATTCTCATGGTAAGCCCCTTCGGTCAGAGCTAAAACTTTGCCGTCCAGGTAAGCCACCAAAGCATTATTCTTGCTTAACTTCTCTTTCTCATGGGTAAAAATATTAATGGTATATTGCTGGGCATTGCGCAGTAAACGTGAGAGGTCTTCAATGCTCTGCTGCCCGTTCAATTCCGTAATGATTTCTTCCCCTTCTTTAAAGGGAACGATTACAGATGTGGTATGACTATCAATGACCTCGAAATGCTCAGCAGCAGTCTTATAGCTATTAACTAAGAACAATGGCAATGCTTCTTGATGTCTCTGACGATATGCTTGGTAATACTTATTTTCCATCCGCTGGGACGACAATAAATCCGTCATATTCTCCCCAAGCTTGGGAATGAAATAATTCAGACTAGACTCAAACTCCGTATAAAATTCTTGAAAATATCTTTCCATGGCCTGTACAGACAGAAGGCTACCACCATGAGAAGACGGATCTCGCTTCAAATCCACGAGAATCTTTGCTGAGATTTCCTTACCTCTCTGAATCTCTTTTAATTTGCTCACATTTTCCTCTGCATGATCAATAACATACACCTGCTGCACATCATCCTCACCATGGCGATTACATCGCCCTGCTGCCTGAGCGATTGAATCCAACCCTGCCAAGGAACGAATTACACACTTGAAGCTTACATCGACACCAGCTTCGATAAGCTGTGTACTGATACAAATGACTGGACTTCGATCCTTAAGTTTCCCCTTCACCTCTGCCAATATTTCATTACGATGAGCCGCACACATAGAGGTGCTCAGATGATATACAGACACAGGCAAACTCTGCTCCTGCAGCTTCTGGTATAGGGTTTTAACAACGGTTTTGGTATTAAGGATGACCAGTACACTCTGGATCTCTTCTACCTTTTCCATAACAAAATCAACTAGCTTGTCACTATCAAATTGTTCCCCCGTTGCCCTATCCACAATATTCACCCGTTTGAATGCTTGAATGACATGATCCAGGCCACCTATCATTTCGGCTTCCGGCTCGATGTTCAGCTTGTGTTGAACATAATCCAACTCAGGTTGTGTAGCCGTACAGAGGACGATGCTGGAACGCGCGTGGGTTTTCAAAAAATTAACCGCTTGATTAAACAGAGAGATACACGACACCGGGACCTTCTGCACCTCATCAAAAATAATCACCGACTCACTCAAGTTATGCAGTCTCCGAATGTTCCGGCTCCCGTCGGCATAGAAGACATTCAGAAATTGCACCATGGTAGTAAAGATAATAGGAGAATCCCAATTATCCTTAGCCAGCTTTAACTTTTGCCGCAGATTGATCAGACCGTCTTCGAGTTCATCATCCTCTTTTTCTTCTTCAACTACATTAGAGTGATGCTCCAGAATATGAGCCTCATCCTGTAAAATATTGCGGACTTCCTTAGCGTTCTGTTCGATAATTGTTGTGTAGGGGACTACATAAATGATGTGCTTTTTCTCAAACTCCTTGGCGTGCCCCAACGCATATCTCAAACTCGCCAGCGTCTTTCCACCACCCGTTGGGATGGACAGCGTATAAATTCCGGATGCCTTGGCAGCAAACTGGTCACACTGATCTGACATCTCTCTTCTTAAGCGATTGATGGGGGAATCAGAACCTTCTTGTTCCGTGAAAGATTCAATTTTAGTCATCAATCTCTCGTAAAATACTCCGAACAACTCTTCATGATTGACTGGTTCATCTACCTTGTTCTCTTCAAAACATCGAGTGTTCGTCCGGTCTGCATCAATCAGTGCACTAAAAATAAATTTAGTCAGAAACATAAGTTGCTGCTCTCTACTAGTCCCAGCATCTTTTTGCAGATACGAATTCAATTCCTTGACTGCCTGATTTACGTACTCGTGGAACTTCGTTTCATCCATAACCTGCTTAAAAAAGTTGGTTTCAGACCAATCGAATTCTTCAAGGTTCTTCTCTTTCACACGACGTAAGTAATTGGATTCCAAATCTGGATTCAAAAAGTCCTGCAAATAAGAATGGTGAGAAATAATAGCATTGCCTACGATCTCAGCCAAAATCATTCTGTTCATAGTATCCACTTTATCGTTGCTATTCTTGTTATGATCATGAAACAACTTAAATAACAGTTTCCCTCCCGCAGTAGAATGATCTACGCTGCCTCGCTTGGGAGGCATCTCCGGGTGGTACACAGCCATAAGTATGTATTCCTTAAATTCTTCAGTGTATTTCCCCATGTCATGGAGCACACCGGCAAGCCCGGCGATATGCTTAACACCTATTTTATCCCCAAATTCCTCTGCCAGAGCTTGTACGCCCGTTAAGTGCTCAGCAACAGTCTGTATTTTCTTGTCACTTTCTCGGATATGAGCGATATATTCTTCCATTCGATCTCTCCTTTAGGGATTAATCACAAACTAGATTGGCGTGGATGTAGTGCATTGTTCCCTCCTTCATAAGGATATAGAACTACTCATATTAAGATAATTCTCCAAAAAATATAAATATCCTTGCTTATTTCCTAAATTATCTAATATATTGGTGGATTTTTTGTAAAATTGTGTTTGAAGAGAATTGATATGAGGTTATCTATAGTCGAAAAAGAGGTTTGGTTCATAAAATAGGCGATGACAAACAGGAGTATGGATTAACTGCCATACTCCTGTTTAAGGGGAAGTGACCGCTTTGAGGAGGATGTTTACCGCTTAATATTCAAGTCCCACACTCCCGCGTAGGGAGCGACCCTACGATCACAGCAGACAAAACGACTCCAACATTTCAATCCACGCTCCCGCGTAGGGAGTGACAGATAAATTAATTCCTATTGCATATAGCACAACATTTCAATCCACACTCCCGCGTAAGGAGTGACGCAGACACGCTAAGAGATAAAGGTTACTGTGTATTTCAATCCACACTCCCGCGTAGGGAGTGACTTGCTGGTATGTGGCTCCGGTAACTTCAGTTAAATTTCAATCCACACTCCCGCGTAGGGAGTGACTTGCGTGATTCACTCACTGGTGTAGCCAATTCGATTTCAATCCAGACTCCCGCGTAGGGAGCGACACCGGTAACGTTGTGTATGCCATGCGAGACATGGAATTTCAATCCACGCTCCCGCGTAGGGAGCGACATAGAGCGATGGGGCAGGGGTATCCAGTGCACAATTTCAATCCACGCTCCCGCGTAGGGAGCGACGAATGATCGCGGCGGCGACCTCGTTGTCTATGCATTTCAATCCACGCTCCCGCGTAGGGAGCGACTTGAGTCACATGGGGATTACGCAGCCTGGGCGGACATTTCAATCCACGCTCCCGCGTAGGGAGCGACTTGAACTTCTTCCGGGAGCCTCGCGCTAACTCCGATTTCAATCCACGCTCCCGCGTAGGGAGCGACGCCCTCCCTTTCTTGTTTCACATAAGTGGGGGCAATTTCAATCCACGCTCCCGCGTAGGGAGCGACCACAACGGGATTATTGAAGTAAAAGCATTTAATAATTTCAATCCACGCTCCCGCGTAGGGAGCGACGAATACTTGCCGCTTCTCCTGTGGGAGCGACACAAAGTTTTAAATGTTTCTCCTCAATGCTTAAGTATTTCAATCCACGCTCCCGCGTAGGGAGCGACGTCCACAACCTCAAACCTTATGACCCAGGTCTGATTTCAATCCACGCTCCCGCGTAGGGAGCGACGGAATCGTCCATCCAGACAAGGCTTAGTTTGTAATAAATTTCAATCCACGCTCCCGCGTAGGGAGCGACGCAATTAGAGGCGGAGTTCGAACCGTTGCTAGAATTTCAATCCACGCTCCCGCGTAGGGAGCGACTAACGGTTCCCGCTGACTATTGCAACGATCACTATTTCAATCCACGCTCCCGCGTAGGGAGCGACCGTTTCGACCAGTATCGCCATTCTTGATTACTTTATTTCAATCCACGCTCCCGCGTAGGGAGCGACGAGCCTGCCTCCATCCCTGATCTGCCGGAGGAATTCCTATTTCAATCCACGCTCCCGCGTAGGGAGCGACGGAACATCGCAATGCAAGCCTTTGAGGTAGCCAATTTCAATCCACGCTCCCGCGTAGGGAGCGACCCTTATCTCGATGAGATCTCCCATCTGGCGAAGGTCATTTCAATCCACGCTCCCGCGTAGGGAGCGACTGCTCTAAGGTTTGTCCTCTGCACTGCACGTGCGATTTCAATCCACGCTCCCGCGTAGGGAGCGACTTGGTTTTCATTATTTTTCCCCTTTCGTATACACATATTTCAATCCACGCTCCCGCGTAGGGAGCGACGTTTAATATCAAAAAGATATTTCTTAACCTTCTCCTATTTCAATCCACGCTCCCGCGTAGGGAGCGACTGACTATATTGTCGTCTTCCCGGGTGGATGGAAAATTTCAATCCACGCTCCCGCGTAGGGAGCGACTACAATGCCGATTAGTGGAGAAGTTGATAATGGAATTTCAATCCACGCTCCCGCGTAGGGAGCGACTGCTAAGGAGTTATTAGATCAAACAGGTAAATTTATTTCAATCCACGCTCCCGCGTAGGGAGCGACTATGACGCCCAACGCATTGCACTTACCGGATGGATTTCAATCCACGCTCCCGCGTAGGGAGCGACCGGTGGTGTCCTACGGGAATATCGCGAGGTTAAGCGATTTCAATCCACGCTCCCGCGTAGGGAGCGACGTAAAAATGTTTTGCTACCGGGTCCAAGCCGAATTTCAATCCACGCTCCCGCGTAGGGAGCGACCCAATACCCGGAAATCACTGAGGAATACGGCGTTCCACATTTCAATCCACGCTCCCGCGTAGGGAGCGACAGCGAATCTCAACCATAAAAAGGATAAAAAACCTTTTTACACACCTAAATCGCACCAAATCTCTTCAATATAAACTCTTATATCAGCATCCCAGGATTTTTCCACACAAATAATGTAAAAATATTGGTGCGGAGGACCCGGGGTTTTCATGTGAGCTATACATTCGCACTTGGATTTCCCCCTACTTGATAGCAGGACTATCTCCTTATACTATTTCTTTTCCAATATGTAGAATCCCTCTTCTTATCCCAAAAAAGTAAAGTTGTGATTAGCCCTGTAATCTCCTAAAGCCCACTCTCCTCCCCTCGCACCCTCTGATACCACATCACCGGCTCCTCGTATACACGCTGAGACAATCGCCAAAGAATCCCTTCTGTTTTATGCAGTAAACGTCTAACATCTTCGTACCTAACGTTCGCATCATGCGTAACATCCAGTTCAGTTGCAAGACACTTCAATGTCCCCCAGAACACAATAATATCAAGGCCGTGATCAGATTCTGTATGGAGCAGATGCAACTGTTCTTCCATCGAAAGATTTCTATAGTTAGCATATCCATCTAACTTCTTTACGTACAATGCTTGAACCATATCTGACAGTGCCCATTCGCATAAAATGTAACACATTTTAAACTGACGGTGATCATACATAATCCAGGCCATTTGCATATGATATCCGGGAGCATCAAGATAGCGGTTATTCAACGGTTTCTTTTCCAATAGCACTCTCCTTTCTCCGAAATATCTGGTCTGTCTTTCCTTGAGTCTATTCGATTGAGCAGCCTATTTTAAGTGATACTTAATAAGTATTTTCATGATAAAACTACTATATAGTAGCACAGCCCAACACAACCTCCATAACAAAAAAAGCAAGCTGACCTCAGCGCTCCAAGATCCTCCTGCATATTTACTTCCCCCTTATATCCCAACGCAAAAACAGCCCCCCACTCTCGTGGGGGGCCGCCTTCATCACATCACTTGCTCTTAACTCGCAAGCTATTTATTTCACCGATCCCGTCATTCCCGCTACGAAATGCTTCTGCATCACGAAGAATACGATGGCTGTTGGCAAGGTGGCGATGACGATCGCCACCATGATCAGGCCGTAGTCCGGCGCATAACCTGATCCCAGGGTGGAGATCAGCAGCGGAATGGTCTTCTGGTTCGGTGATTGCAAAACAATCAACGGCCACAGGTAACTGTTCCAGCTCGACATGAAGGTGATAATCCCTGCTGCCGCATAGGTTGTTTTCATGGTAGGCATGAAGATTTTGAAGAAGATGCCCAGCTCCGTCAGACCATCAATACGTCCGGCCTCCAGCATGTCCTTAGGGAACATCTTGGAATTCTGACGGAAGAAGAAGATCAGGAATGCCGTCGTAATGGTCGGGAGCATCACAGACGCCACCGTATCAATACCAATTCCAGGGATGGTATTAGAGATACCCGCGAACATCTGGTACAGTGGAATCATCAGGGCGGCGAATGGAATCATCATCGACAGCAGCAAGATGTTAAATACAACATCCTTCGCCTTACTACGGAACATCTCGAAGCCGTAACCAGCGAGTGAGGCGATGATAATCGACAGGACTGTAGTCAGGACAGAGATTCTAGCCGAGTTCCAGAGCGCAGTCCATAGATCAGTCGTTTCGATCAGCTTCGATAAGTTCTCCCATAGATAGTTACCCGGCAGAAGTCTGCCTTTGGTTACATCTACGGATTTATTCGTTGCACTGATTATCATCCACAGGAACGGAAATACCGAAATGAAGGTAGCAATGCTCAGAAACACATAGGTGAATATACGTTTTGGATTTCTCATTTCTTATCACCTGCCACTTTAAATTGAAGGAACGACAGCAGAACAATAAGAATGACGATCACATAGGATACTGTCGCCGCATATCCAAAGTCAGCCGTGTATTTAAACGACAGGTTATAGATATAGTTCGAGATGGACATGGTGGAGTTACCCGGTCCGCCTTTGGTAATGTTCACGATCTCATCGAAAATTTGCAGGGTACCAATCGTCGAAGTAACAGAAGTGAACAGGATAACCGGTTTGAGCAGCGGCACTGTAATTTGGGTGAATTGTTTAAAGGCAGAAGCACCGTCAATACGTGCAGCTTCATAAATGGAGCCATCGATATTTTGCAGAGCGGACAAATAGAAAATCATGTTATACCCGGTCCAGCGCCATGTAATGGCGATAATAATCGTAATTTTGGCCCAGAACGGGTCTGTAATCCACTCCACGGGAGCAGAAATAATCGACAGCTTCAGCAGCATCGCATTAATCAGACCATCGGATCCAAACAAATATTTGAACACAACAGAGTAAGCGACAAGAGAAGTTACTGCAGGCAAGAAGATCGCCGTACGGAAGAACCCACGGAATTTAAGCTTGGAGTCATTCAACAGTACAGAGATGAACATTGCGAGCAGAATCATTAAAGGCACCTGAACAATTAGATAGATAAAGGTGTTAAATAGCGCTGTTCTGAAGGTCGTATCCGAGAACAAGCGCGTATAGTTGGATAACCCTGTATAGGTGAGGTTGGTGCCTGTTCCTGTTTTAAATGACAAGAAAAGCGCCTGAATCATTGGATAGAAATAGAATGAGGCAATCATAACTACAGAAATCAGGACAAAGCCCCATCCTGTCAAATTATACTTAGCGGTCATGCTTAGCCCACGTTTCTTAGCATTCATCGTAGCAAGGTCTCCTCTCTGGCTGCAAAATAACCCGCCGGACGCTTTGGATCTCACGATGCCGCAGCGCCCAAGGGTTACATAATGCTCAAATACTTACGTGTTTTACTTAATTTGCGTCTCTGCCTGAGCCTGAGCATCTTTCATGACTTGATCCAGGTTCTTGCCATTAAGATAGTTGTTCATTTCGACTACCAGAATATCTTCGATGGCATAGGTAGACACACCGTAGTTCACGTTAGGAATTTGCGCTGTCCATTCGGAGAAGTCTTTTACAATTTGCTGACCGCCAAAGAACTCATCGGTTTTCTTGTAGGCTTCACTTTCCGCAGCTGTTTTCAACGTTCCAATCGCTCCGATTTTGTTAAGCAGTTCTTCGTACATCCCAACATCAGATCCAAACGTTTCTGCCAGGAAGTCTTCCGCCAGTTCAGCACCAGGAACATTCATGACGTACCACGAGCTTCCGCCCAGGTTAGAGGCATGTGTTGCATTCGGTGTGTTAGGCAATTTTGGCAAAGGAAGTACAGCCCATTTTCCAGATTGAGAAACTTCAGCTTTCACGGAAGGCGTCAACCAGTTCCCCGAAGGTACAGTGACCACATCGCCATTGTTGATGAAGGAGATGAATTGACTCCAGTCGGCATTGATCTTCACGATCTTGGAATCCAGCATTTCTTTGTACAGCGAGAAGGCTTCCTTCAATGTACTGTTATCGGCCAAATCAGGCGTCTTGCCATCCTCTTTCATATACCAGGAATGTCCGGATTGAATCATGACACGAACGAAGCCCAGATCACTTGGTGAGAAGGTAATCATGTCCTTGCCTGTTTTTTCTTTGACCACTTTACCGATTTCAATGTATCTGTTCCAATCGATGTCTTTCAGATCGTCAATTGTGAAGCCGGCTTGCTCGATAATATCTTTACGGACATACAGTCCAGTTACACCGGAGTCAAAAGGAACACCGTATTGCTTGCCGTCCATGCTTGTCGGTCCAATTTTGTAATCCGCATAATCTGATCCCTTGATCTTGTTGCTCAAATCATAGAAGGACTCTGGATACGATTGCAGGAAACCTTTGGAACGATAGTCTTCGATCAATACGATGTTGGGAAGACCTTTGGTAGTTCCCGAGTTAAGTCCTGTATTCATTTTCTGAATAATGTCGCCTTGGGCATATTCAACAATGTTAATTTTCACGTCCGGGTGTTTCTTATTGTAAGTCTCTTTGGCAATGTTCAATGCTGCGATGTTAAAGGCAGGGTCCCATGCCCAGATTGTAAGTTCTTTCTGACCATCCCCGGATGCAGCTTCTTTATTAGATCCACCGGAAGAGCAACCCACCAGCAATACCATACAAGCCAATACTAAGAGTAGTGCTTTTTTCATTTGTCCCGCCCCTTTGACTGATTATGATGTAAGATCCGCTTTAAAGCGATTTCATGAAAATTACTGAAAACGCTTACTAGGCATGAATTAATGATATCACCGGGCAACAATGTAACGTTAGAACATCCTTTATATAGATTTGTTCTTTTGTTGCCCGAATGCACATTACGCTTAATACCGGCATGTATTATTTTTGGATTATAGTAATTCCATTAGATTTTGTACCGCTTACATCACTTATTTTCCGTCTTTTCGATTAAAGGAAGCGTTATCTTTACTCTGGTCCCTTCACCAACGGTACTGGTAATGTTCACTTGAAACTCTTCACCATACAACAGTCCGATCCGATCATTCACATTGGCGACCCCGATGCCGGAGAACAGCTTACTGGAATGCTTGGGCACCTTGTTCTGAGCTGAATTCAGGAGATCTCCCTCTTCCCCGCCCGTCAGTTCCATGCCATCACCGTTGTCGATTACCTCGCAGAGTAGCCTTTGCCCCTCCCTCGCAATTAAAACATGGATAACACCTTCTGTTTTGCGGTTAAAGGCATGAAAGAATGCATTCTCGATGAATGGCTGAATAATCAGCTTGGGAACCTGATACTGCACGCAATCCGGCGCAACAAAGAAATGAACCCGAATCCGCTCCCCGTAACGGATATGATTGATGAACACATAACTCTTCAGATTCACAAGCTCCTGCTCTACGGACACTGTCTCGTACACATTACTGATCGTATTTTGCAAAAGAGAGATTAACGCATGAATGGTTTGTTCAGCCTTATCCTTACTACCCTGCTGCACAAGGAATTTGACCGAAGCCAAGGTATTGTATAGAAAATGAGGGTTAATCTGCTGCTGAAGGGCTGCGAGCTCCGCCTTTCTCTGTCCTTTTTGCGTCTCCACCAGCCTGTCCACATAATCATGGATCTCATCCAGCATATAATTGTATGCCCGCCCCAGCTCCCGAATCTCATAGCCCCCGGATACCTTGACATAGTTATGAAAATTACGGCGCGTCACTTTGGACATCTGGCGGGCCAGCAGCGTAATCGACCGGGTCATTCTCTGCGAGATCAGGAAGACAACTACCAGAGCAATAAGCACAATAAAGAGACAGATGAGTACCACACTGCGTGTGTTTACCATCTGTCCGAGCACTTTTTGCTGGTCAATCATATTCACCAGATAAAAGTCATACGAAGGCAAATATTGCACGAGCATCAGCTTGTCCCGATCCATGATATGGACCTTCCTGGCTTGTTGTCCTTGCTCCTGAACCAACTTGGCCTCATGCAGCAGTTCGTCATTCTTCTGTCCCTCAAGGTCAGACAGGTTGCTTGTTACCACGGTTCCATTACGATCAAGCACAATGAAGTCGTTGCCTTCACTGGAGAAATTATTATAGAACGGCTTGAAGCTGCTCTCATCAATAGCGATGTACAACATGCCGTATTGCTGTTCTGTCGTACGCTCCCGCAACACTTTTGTAGCGACAATGGCATGCTTCCCCTGCTCATCCCGATAATATTGATACATCATTCTGCCAGGCTGCTCTGCTGCATAGGTCGTTATAGCACTGCGGTTAAGCTCCCGCGCTGTTGGTTTATCATAATTCACTACGCCCGTATAATCCCGGCCATTCTTACCGATTACCGACAGACCCACCGAATAGCTAGTGATCCCGGATTGAATTCGATTCATTTGCTGAGTCATGTTGTAATAGGAGTTCATTACACGGTACAACTGGTCCGATTCCTTTTCGGTCAGATAGCTCTTTAGCGTCACACTCTGCTGGGCTTGATTGGCTGCAAGTACAACCGAGTAGTGAAAGGACTCGAAGTTATTATGAATCTGATCCAGCACTTTAGAGTTGGTAATGCTGAAGGTCTTCAGAAACAGCTGCTGCGTCATACGCAGATTGGTCCATACCACGGATACGGCAATTGCAATGATACAACCCACCATGACCAAAAATATTTTAATAAACAGTCCCTGAAATCGTAATCGTTCAAGTCGCTCCTTCATCCCTGCTCCTTCTCCACTCGTGTATAATATTGTCGTCTGTATTGGCTCGGAGAAATGCCTGTATTCTTCTTAAAAACTTTGCAGAAATAACTATGATCCGAGTAGCCGACCATGCTGCCGATCTCAGAGATCGAGTGATCACTGCCCCGTAATAAATCAGCAGCCTTATCTATGCGAACCCGGTTCAAATGCTCCTTGAAGCCCTCGTGATGATGGGCAGCGAAGAAGCTAGATAAATACGAAGGATTGAAATGAAATTGCTTAGCCATCTCGGTTAATGTGATCGGCTCCGTATAATTTCTGTCAATGTAATCAAGCAGCAGCTTCATATTGGGATTGCCATCATGGAAAGAAGATGTAGCCTCATGAATGCTGCGATCGATTTGCGTCCGGAACTGCTCGAGCAGCGTAATAATATCTGTTACATGTCCGGCTTCTTCTATGGATTTGAAATAGCTATATTTCGCCTCATTCAGCGCGTCTGAGCTCATGTTCATCGTGCCCAGCAACTGAATGACGTTGAAGATCAGATTACCGATTAAGGATTTGAATTCAAATACATCCGTATTGTACGACTCCGATTGCTGCGCAATGAATTGATAGAGCACTCCGAAGCCTTCCTCAAGCTGCAACCTACGAATATGCTCCATCAAAGCGTGCAACGTGGTGTCATTTAAGGACGCTGAGGCTCTGATAACCTTTTCAAAATGCGGCAGCTCAGACGGTGCAAGCACCATCGGCACTGGCAGGAAAAAGCGATAGGATAGCAATGGCAAGAAGCTGCGATGAAAGGTGCCCCCTAGTTGATCCAGTGAATGAAAAGGCCCGCTAAGCGCCCAAACGAAGTCCCCACTATCTGTAACAGAAGAAGGGTACAATAGCTTCAGCTTGGACAAAAGAACAGTCTCTACCTCAGCATCTTGTCCGATATTCACAACATAAGCTCTCAGTTCTGGGTGTCTTGGGATGGAATTCACCGGCAATGGATAGAGGGTCATCTCCGAAATAAGCGCTTGCAAAGATTCCAACAGTTGCTCACCCTCATCCACAGCAGTGCCCATTATGTAATACTTCCGGTAAGGAAACCATTCTGCCAGGATCGACGGATCTACTTCCACCTCATAGCGGTCAACGAGCTTCTCCAGTACCTGGTTCAACGTGATCGTGTAATCGGCTTGCGGTTTCCTTTGCAGACTGGCGGGAAGTCTTTCTACCGTTCTCTCCAGCACACTCAGCAGCATCTTCGTCTCCAGATGTGGCTTGAGAATATAATCAGACACACCGCTTTGGAAGGTGGAACGAACATAATCAAACTCACTGAAGCTGCTAAGCACGATCACTTCAATATCCGGCCAGCTATGCTTAATCAGACGAGTCAGCTCTTCGCCGTCCATCACCGGCATGACGACATCGGTAAGCACGATATGTGGAGATAGCTCCTCAATCAGTTCCAACGCTTCTTTGCCATTGGAAGCCTCACCTACGATACAGAAGCCATGCTGTTCCCAATTCAGTATATGTTTGACGCCTTGTCTAACCAACAGTTCATCATCAACAACCAACACTCTGTATAGCTCACTCATGCTGTTCACCCCTTATTGAAGAGCCCATGCTCACTAATCACGAATACTATACTAAATTATCTTATAACCTTTTAAAAGACAACCAGCTTCATCCCGCAACAAAAAAAGCAAGCTGATCCCGGTCCCCCAAGATCCTCCTGCCTTCAGCATTCTTTATATGTTATCGTGCAAAAAACGGCTTCTCATAATTAGCATCCATTTGGTACACCAAAATATAATTCACGTCATTATCGCTACTTACGGAAGGTCCCTTGACGATTCTGTCTGACTCATTACTCAGGGCTATTGTTCTTAGCCTGTCCCGATTCTTACGGGAGATAGATGAGACTTTATAGGCTTGCCCCGCTTTCTCAAGGCTGCCCTCATTACCGCGTGGTTTGCTCATTTAAAATCCCTCCGAACAAATAATTGAGTACGTTCATAAATTCCTTGTTGTCCTCGGAGAGCTGCTCGAAGTGCTTCGCTGTCAGTTCCAGAGGGCCAATCAAATGGATCGTAATTACCAATTCCTTACCTAGAGGATAACACACAATATATTCAGCAGCAACATGCACCCGGTACAGAAAAAATTGAACCGTTCCCTGTAAAAAAGCATCCAGCACCAGAATCCGGTCCTTACCGTTACGGCCGTCGTTGTCCTCAAACGCATAGAAGCGGTCTTTGCCGACATTGCCAGCCACCTGCCTGATCCCGTCATTGCCTTCTGCACGCCAAATGGCCGCTCCCCGGATTCGGAATTGCTCCAGTGACGAGATGTCATAGCTGGTTCTGACAGCCTCATATAATTTATTATATTCCCCGCCAGCCGAGAGGTTCGAGGGCCGGACATAATTGATGAAGAACATCAGCAGCATATCCTTCATCCGAATGTCCCGCTCCAGGCTGTGAATCTTGACATAGGGATCGGCAAAATGCTGCTTTTCCCCGATTTGCCGGGTAATTTTCGCACAAGCCACACTTACAGCAGCCGTATAATTATTATCATCCCGCAATTCATAATACAGCAAAGTAAGTCCCAGCAGATCCGAAGGCAGACGAAATCCATCGATCCCTTGTCCATCTACTTCTTGCGGCACCGAGCGCGGCAAGATGAAGAAGACCCGTTCACGCTTTAATTTGCCCCAGAACATTCCCAGCTCAAAAATAGTGTTGTCCCGTGGTGCTAAATACACCTTCCCGCGCAGAGTGACAAGGTCATCTGGGGCCAGCACAAAAACAGCAAAGCTGCTCTGCGTGAGCTGCTCGTCCAGATCTTCCATCGTGTAACGGTTTTCATTAAAAACGCCAGCGGTCCACGGTGTCACCGTAGCCACATAGCTCAAATTTTCGTTAATGGCATCCACATAATGCTTCGCCTCAAGGGATGATCCTATAAATACTTTGGGTTTGTTCACGACAATGACCCTCTCTTTGTTATTTTATGAAGATAACAAAAGATTGCTGGCCTTTAGTGCTTGGAATTCATCTTAATATGACAAATAACTAGAATTATATCACGCCCATATTTACATATATATACTTTTACTAAAGAAAGATTCCATATCCAATATAAATTTTAAGCGTTATCAATATAAATGGTGATAAATGTAATAAGTATAGATTTAAAGATTTAAGCATGGGTATTTATCTCATTCTTAAAATGCATCATAAAATTGCTTTATTAGTCCATTCGAAAAACCCTTGATGAAGGATATCCCAGTATCACTGGATGCTACGGCTACAGGGTTATTTAACAGGAAAATATACCGTTAATCATGGATTTTTAAGCGCCATCTCCAGAATAACGGGAAATTCTCCCGTTAATTCTTCCATTCATACGAAATTGAAGCTAATCAGCGAAATTAACAGGAGTTTTTCCTGTTATTGTTAGAGAGAAGCCGTAATTTCGCCTAATTAACGCCCATTTTTCCAGTTATTTAACCGGGCAGTTACACTATGCTCACACCTACTACCTGCACATACAACTACAACCTGCACTTACATCTACGCCTTTACACATGCATTCACACTTACTCTTATATCCACACACCTAACCTTACATCCATACCTGCATTTGCATCCACATCTGCTCCTACATCCACACCTACTCTTACACCCATACCTGCCCTTACGTCCGCATCTGCTTTTACATCCATACCTACACTTGCATCAACACCTGCCTCTACATCCACACCTACTCTTACACCCATACCTACCCTTACTACCACACCTACTACCTATACCTTCAAACTATATCTACTCACTCACCACGCTCGAATCCAGAAAACACTCCCCCTCGCCTACCCCTGCAGCGCCTTGCGCACGCTGAGAATATACTTCGACTGATCCAGCGGGTTCACACCACGGCGGGTGCGCTCGGCGGTAACGTCGGGCGGGCATTCTTCGTATCCGGCAAAAAAAGAAGTGAACGTGCTGCGCCCCTTCGTGAAGGAGCTTAGCGTGACCGGATAATCGAGCGATGTCGCCAGCGGCAGACGGCCTTCGATGACCATCCGGTCGCCCAGCAGCACCGGCGGCTCGAAGGTGCCGCGCATCTGCACGAGGTCGTTCATGACGCGACCACCGTTCTCCTCGGGCACCACAATCCGCACCTGGAGCACCGGCTCCAGCAACTTGGTGCCAACGCGGGCCAGCCCGTCCATGATGCCCATTGGCGTCGCCACGGCAAAATCCAGCGGGTGGGTATGCCACACATGGTGCTGCCCCTCCACCAATGTCACCTTCAGGTCGGTGACCTCCCAGCCGTACAATCCCTGCTGCAAGGCCTCCGGCACTCGCCGGGCCGTCTCATTCTGGTATTGCGGCAGCAGGTCGGAGCTGCGCACGACCGAATCGTAAACCAGGCCGCTGCCCAGCGGCCCTGGTTCAATCTGGAACCGCAAGATCGCCCAGCAGGGCTTAGGCATTGTATAGGCGATGAAGCCTTCACCCGCACGTGCAGGCGTCTCTTTATAGATCACCGACGGCTGCCCGAAGGTGACTGCAAGGCCGTAACGACTCTCCATCACGCTGCCGAGAATCTCCAGTTGAATCGGCCCCATCACCTTGATGTGCAGCTCCCGTTCCTCCGGGAGCCACTGCGCATCCAGCAGCGGGTCTTCGTCGGCCAGCTCCTGCATGGCGGCAATCACTTTGTGATCGTCTGCTGCTTCTGCCCAATGTACACGCACCGTCAGCAGCGGTACCGCGAGCTTAGCCTCTTGCGGAATCGCATCTGGACGGCCTAATACATCGCCGATCCGCACCCCTGACAGGCCGTACACCACGCCGATATCTCCGGCTTCCAGAGCGCCAATATCCTCAGTACGACCACCCTCGACCTTACGGATCTGGGTAATCTTGCCCTGGATATTCTGCGAGTAATTCTGCACAGCATCACGATTGCGAATCGTACCCTCGTACAAGCGGACAAAAGCCATCCGCCCCATACTTTTATCCCGCTGAATGTTATATACAATGCCGGATACGGGAAGCTCTGCATCTCCGCCCGCTCTTGGGAAATACTGAATCATAGCGTCCAGCAAGGCAGTAACGCCCATTCCCTTGGCAGCGGCACCATAGACCAGCGGAAACAGCTCCGCAGCTGCTGCACGATCCGCAAGATGGTTCCGCCATATGGCAAGATCAAGTGAATCGCCAGCCATATAGGTCTCCAGCAAAGCCTCATCCCGCTCAGCCAAGGCTTCCAGCAGTTCAGTCTGCGCAGCGGAATCCGCGCCATTCTCCCATAAATCCGCAGTGCCGGCATAATCCTGCTCCCTGCCAAGAGGCTCTTGAATCGGGATAATATCCCCGGATAGATACGTATGGGCCTGAGCCAGCACCGCTTCCGGGTTCGCGCCGGTCCGGTCCATTTTATTCATAAATATAATTGTGGGAATCTTCAGCTTACGCAGGGCGCTCCAGATCATCTCGCTTTGCGCCTGCACGCCCTCGACTGCAGAGAGAATCAGCACCGCGCAGTCCATCACCCGGAGTGAGCGCTCAACCTCTGAGAGAAAATCGACGTGGCCTGGAGTATCGACCAAATTCACCTGTACCCCTTTCCACGCAAAGGAAGCCAGCGCCGCCCGTACCGATATCCCCCGCTGACGTTCCACATCAAGCGAATCGGTCAGCGCCGTGCCGGTATCGACGCTACCTAGCGAACGGATGCGACCGCTCTCATATAAAATATGCTCCGTTGTTGTCGTCTTTCCGGCATCAACATGGGCAAAAATTCCGATATTAATCCGTTCCATCCTCTGCTGCCCCATCTCTATAGATCTCCTGTCACTCACTTAAAAGTTATAAGTTTATTATAAGTTCCTGCAACATTTTGAGACAATCCCCCATCTAAGAAGATAAGAGGTGAGGCACAATGAAGAAAATGACATTCATCCATAGCGCTAAACAAATGACGATAGCGTGCAGTATTCTAGCGGCAAGCGTGTCCTTCGGGACATCGGCATTTGCATTCTCCGATCTGAAGGGAGATCCGGCGGAGGCCAAGATTAATGCCCTGCATAAGGATGGCATGATTAACGGTGTTACGAGTGACAAGTTCGCGCCGAAGAGCAGTGTAACCTTTGCACAAGGCATTCAATTCATCGTCAGCGGTTTAAAGCTGTCGCCGAAGCCCGATGCCGGTAGCACGGGCACTGTAAGCAGTTATTTTTCCCATGTAAACGATAAAGCCTGGTATGCCTCTGCTTTCCTGACCGCGAAGCAGAACGGACTTCCACTCGACAAGAATGTGGACCCTAACGCAGCGATGTCGCGCGCGCAGTTCGCACACCTGCTCGCTGAAGCGCTCAAGACAAAAGGCAATTTCCCAGTGACGATGATGTTTTTTAATATTACAGACGGGGACAAACTCTCCAATGAAGTTATGAGTAACCTGCAAATTCTGCTCAACACACATCTTGTTCAGCTGGACAAGAACGGGAAATTCCGGCCAAATGATCCCGTAACCCGCTCACAAGCCGCAGCCTGGATTTACGATACGGCCCAATTCGCCAAGAACATTGCAGCACCAGATGATAGCGCCAATGCACCAGGCTACAACTACGAGACGGATATCAACGTGACCAAAGCTTCAGAGGGCGTCAATAAAGTGACATTGACCGTGAACAACCTGCCTAACCCCGGCTATGGACTGGTGATTGAGAAGATCGAGTTTGGCAAAGACAAGACAGCTACGATCTATTTCAATGTAACAGACCCTGAGCCTGGGAAAATGTATCCGCAGGTCATTACCAAAGGTTCAGCAGTTACGTACCTTCCGGAAGGCTACACAGCCGTAGCAAAGTCCGTGAACGGTACCAGCTCCCCAGCTCCAGGTATCAAGTAATACACGTGGAAGACAAGTAACCACTAGAAAACAATATAAGCAGGCTATGATTTCCCGCGGGGAGCATGGCCTGCTTTTTTACCTTTCGCAAAGCATCGATTATATGAGTCCGTATTTCTTCAGCGCATACTCAATTCCGCCCTCGCTGGATGATCTCGTCACAAAGTCTGCGGATTGCTTAAGTCTGTCCCCTGCATTGCCCATGGCAATACCAAGGCCAGCGTCTCCTTCAAGGCCCGCAGTCTCTCCGCATCCTGGACTCCATTCATGGAGAAGTCTTCAGTGTAAAAGGACAATCCATGATTCTTCATTCGTGCGAACTCAAAAACCTCCCTGAGATAATCCAGCTTCATCGGCAGCTTATGGATCACTTCATCTTTATGCTTCGCATATCCTCCGTTCGCGGTAATCACAGTTTCAATGCCAAGCTGGCTAAGTTCTCCACACATGGACAGCGGTCGCCCGGTGGCTGCCCCCACCTTGATACCGTTCCTGTGCAACGCCCGGAGCGCTGCTCGGGTATCCTCCAGAATCCTGCCATCCTCATGACTCGTAAGCGTTCCGTCTATGTCGAAGAAAACCATTTTACAATCCATATGTATCCTCCTGAACATGTCATAGATTACACCTGTTCTCTATTTTGAAACGATTGCAGATAATCATGGATCTCTTCCTTAGGCATCTCCAGCAGACTGGAGAGCAAGGTCTGAATGGACCGGAGCGTAGCGATCCTCTCGTCGATTTCCTGGATTTTATCACGTACCCGTTCCTTCAAAATCTCCTCACCAGACTCCAGCGAATATTTCCCTATACCCTGGTTGAGATCATGGAGAATTTCTTTGATTTGCTTTAGAGGATACCCCAGAGATTGGGCATCCTTAATGAACCGGATCTTCACCACATAATCCTCGGAGTATACGCGGTAGCCATTGGCAATCCGTGCCGGAGGGGGCAGGATACCAGAATCCTCATAGTAACGGATCGTCGCCATGCTGACCCCTGTCTGCTTCGCCAGCTCCCCGCGTGTCATTCCTTCCATGTCAGTGCCCCCCTGTCTTGTGCCTCATGTCCAGCTTACATTCTTTTCTTCGTGTAAAGGTCGTCGAACTTCACTTCCGGATAATCGGCAGAAGGCCCGTCCATTAATTGCTGTTCTTCTCCTTTTAAATATTGGTCGAAGAAGGCCCGAACGTAGGATCTGGTAATATCAACATTATGGACCGGATCTATGTCCTTCGCAAAAAGGGACGGGGCTAGCAGGGCAATATCTGTGAAGCTCTGGTGAAAGAAAGGCTCCACCGTCAAATAATAGGTGTCGCTGGTGCTATGCGTCATTGCCGACTCCAGATCGGGAATAAACTCCTCATAGAACACTTTGTCCTTGTTCGTTATTGAGGCGTCGAGCATCTTCGCCGTGCCGCCAGTCATCATGTACATGAAAGGCTGCTTGAGGCCGGTATGGGCAACATCACCCCAGAATCCGCCCTCCAGACTGACCCCTGCCTTGAACCGGTCATCCTGCGCAAGTGCCTCTGCAGTCGTTGCCCCGCCGTAGGAATGCCCGAAGATACCGACATGATCCAAGTCCAGCTTGCCTTGCAGCAACCCATCTGGGTCTTGCACATTCCACACTTCAAGGGTATCCAGAACAAAGCGACTATCCTCCACACGAATTCCAACGCCTTTGATGTTCTGCCGGTACACCTCTGCCGAGGTCGAAAATTCTGGATCAGGTTTATAAAGTGCAGCATGACCATCCAGGAACGTGACTTTGGCCGAGGTGTAAGGATGATCCATACCCACCACAATATATCCGTTGCTTACGAGCTCCTCAATAGCGGTCAGACTCTGAAAGCGGGTGGAGCGAACCCCCGGTGAGAATAACACCACTGGATAATGGTCTTGGTCCGATGAAACTGTGACTCCATCTACTACATGTGTAGGCACCAGGCCTACATAATCAAACAGCTGCTTCGGAAAGCCGAACACCAGACTGATGGCTTCTCCCAAGTCTCCTGGATAATGCTCCTTCGGCTTCCCTTTGGCCTGATCCGGGTCTACTGGATACCACACATTCACCATCAGTTCGCGCTTGCTGCCAGGCTGGTCCCCCAAAGTCTCTGTACGGGATTCATCCGTCAGCTGACGGGATACCGTGCCAATCGCATATTTTCCAGACGGCTCAGGCATGGTGAACACAGGCAACAGTACGCTCAGATATACCGCCACACCCGATAATGCCAGAACCAGAACAGACAGCAGGCTCTTGCTCCACCAGGACCGGATACGCGCTTGGCCGATAGGTTTGATCTGTCTAACCAACAACACGATAATCAGCACCAGTGCTACGGCATAGGCGGGAACCATTTGTAACCGGACCTTATCTATAATGGCGTGCAACAGCACAATCAGTCCTAAGGACCACAACATAATGGTGTTCCAGCGCCGCTCTCTTTTTCCAAAGAGCATTCCGCCTGTAACGGCCAGAACCACCAGCACAACAACAACTTCCAGTAATCTCATGAGCAATACCCCCAACATCTATGATACATACACCTTAAACGTTGAAGTATACTGCAAGGTCAAGCTTCTTTGATTAAATTTAGTTAATCATTAGATTAGGCGAAGCTCCATTCGCATATCGGACTCTATATACTTATTGTCAGCAATAGGTACATCTATAAAGTTATATTTTCTATATAAGGCTATGGCCGGGACAAGTTTGTGGTTGGTGTACAGAATGATTTTCGCTGACTGTTCCTGTCTCGCAACCTTTAAGCAATGATCCATTAAGCGTCTTCCGATCCCCAGTCTCTGATATTGCTCGGTTACTGCGAACTTGGCTAGTTCGAATACAGCATCATCCACTCTGATCAAAGATGCCGTTCCTACCACCTCACCGCGATACATGGCCAGAAAGATAAACCCACCCTTATCCAAAATAATCTCTCCAGGATTGGCTAAGATTCTCTCATCTTCCGGCTCCACGGAGACATACTTCTCCAGCCACTCATAAGACAGCCTTCTAAAATCCTCATGGTATTGTTTCTCATAATTAATGATTTCGATCGTACTCATATCGCATGTCTCTCCTTATCGGTTGTCTCACCTTCAATCAAGTGTAGTGACGCTTGCCACCTTTTTTAACCAATTCCCAATCCGTCTCTATGTTAGTCCGCATCCTGTGCAGCAGCTTTAAAGCAACTTCCAGTTCGGCTTCGGAAAAGCCCTGCAAGGCTACAGAATTGGAGTACTCCTCTTCTCTTTTTAAAAACGGATAGATTCGTCTTCCTTCTGCTGTTGGGTACAGCTTCAATATCTTCTTGTTGTCTGGATCACTTTGCTTCTCTATCAGTCCACCCGAGACAAGATTTTTAATGGAACGCGAAGCCGTTGTCCGATCCACCTTCAGCATATCTGCAACCCGCTCCTGAATAATGCCAGGGTTCTCGCATATCCGTACAAGATATAAATATTGCCCTTTCGCAAGGTGAATTTCTTTAAATTCGATATTGCTGATAGATTCAAAACATCTGGCAATCATACCGACTTCTCTCAGTATTTCTTTCATGGGGGTAGCTCCTAGCGTGTAATGAGATTCATTATTTTTGTTGCATTCACAACATTATATTATATCAAAATTGTTGTAAACGCAACAAAATAGAATAACATTAGCGTCCAACCGCCTGAAAATAACGATAAATCTTGTTCAGCTTCACCTTATGCCGTCCACGCGGACTCTCCATACTACCGAATTCGAAGAACTTCACCTTCTTGATGCCGACATAATTGAGTAATCCTTTGCGCATTAAAGCCTTGTGCGCGTTGTTCAGGAACAACAGCAGATAGTTGGCAGGTCCTTGCATGACCGAGATACAGACGGCCGATTTCCCTTTCAGCAGCCCCTCCGGCAGCAGCTTACCTGTATCCTTATAAGCAAATCCCGACGCGAACATTTGGTCAATATAGCCCATAAGCATCGCCGGTGGCCGCCCCCACCAGATCGGATATATGAATACAATCTTATCTGCCCATAGAAGCTGTTCCCGGTACTTGGCAAGCGCGGGTTCTGTGTGCATATCCCGTCTGCGCTTATGCTCATTGAACACCAGAACGGGATCAAAGCCTTCTTCGTAAAGATCCAGCACCTTAATTTCACTGATGTTGCTATTCTCCTGGCTGCCTCTAAGAACCTCCTCTAGAAAGGCGTAGCTCAAGCTTTGATGATTGGGATGCGTATAGATGACGAGCATTTTCATAATTTGAACCCCTTTACTTATCATTTGATAACAAAATGGTAGCACGGTCAATAATTAGTTGTCAATTGATAATATTCATTTGATAATTGTTTTTTGATAATTAATTTGCTATGTTGTCAAGGGAGGGGATTCTGTGGACAAGAGTGCTATTTTTCAAAAATTCTTGGCTTTTACAGCTGCTGTGCATCAAATATCGAATGATTTCACCAAAGATGTCAGACCGGGTGATATTACCACCGTTCAATATAAGATCCTCGAATACATTGCTGTCAGTCAGCCATCTACGCTCAGCAGTATCAGTGAATGTATGCATATGTCCATGCCGAATACGAGCCGGGAAATCAAGAAGCTAAGCGAGAAGCAGTTCTGTGAGAAGGTTACTGATCTGGAGGACCGGCGCAAACAATACATCCGGCTGTCGGCCAAAGGGGAAGCGCTGATGAATGAAGTGTTCCGCCGGATTGAAGCCCAGTTCGATGAACGCTTACAGGACATCTCCGAAGACGAGCTGAAGGAGTTAGAGCAAGCTATAGATCTGCTGCATACGAAAGTGTTTTATTGATTCATTGCCAGCTGACCCGATTCTTCAGTAGTTTGCACGGGTAAGTATGAACAACATTGCTGTCGGTATTCTCAATAGTTCGTTCAAAACAAAAAAATGACCCTCTTTCGGGGTCATTTTTTCCATCAAGGGGAACAACGTACCATCACTTACATGTCGGTCGGCCCCATTATATTTATTCTTCGTAATGACTAATGTCCCCATGCAATACAATTTCCGGGACACCCTCAGTAATATCAATACGGCAAAGGCTTGTTGGATGAATCTCGGGTAGCCCCCAAAGCTCCATCATTGCCTTCCCTTCGAAATAAGCCATCAGCAGCTTAATCGTTATGGTATGCGTAACAATAAGCACGGATTGCCCTTCATGTTTCTCCAGAATTTCCTGCAATTTATGAAGTGCCCTTGCCTGCACCTGTCCATAAGTCTCACTTCCCTCCAGCTCGAACTTCTCGGGGTCCTTCCAGAAGTTATGCCACTGCTCAGGATAGCGGGGCGCTACCTCAGAATGCAAGCTTCCTTCCCATAAGCCGAAGCCCATCTCCATAAATGCTTCCGAGGTCTCCAGAGGGATACTGCGCTCTCCGCGTACAAGCTCTGCGGTCCGCACCGCCCGGGGACTGGGGCTTGAGTAGATGGCATCCAGCGGAACGGCATGCATCCCTTTTCTAAGCCACTCCCCCTGTTGCAGCCCCCGTGGGGTCAGGGGCGAATCCTCAGATCCTTGCATCCGATGTACCAGATTCCACTCTGTTTCTCCATGCCGTGTCAAATATATTTTCGTACTTCCCATGACAAGATCCAGCTCCCATTCCTCTAGAATGAGCCAATATTAACATACTTACTCTTCCTTGTCTGTTCATTCCTGCCTAACCGCTCAACATAATCTTCCCGGTATTCCTACCGGGAGAAGCCGCCGCATGAACAGCCTCCCTAATCTCTGTCAGCGGGTAACACGCCGCCGGATTCATCAGTGATAAGCGCCCCTCCATGATCATAGAGATGATCCGGTTAAAGGTCGCCTGCCACGTCTGTACAGAGACCTGCTGATTCCAGTGTCGCAGGTGGAACAACTTGATCTCGATGCTGCCTCTGCGACTCAGTTCCGCCCCATTCAACGGGATGCCAGACAGCAGTCCAAGCGTTACGAAGGTACCGCCACGGCGAAGGCACATGGATAATTCCATGCCTGAAGGTCCGCCAATTGAATCAATGACGGCAGTGGCGCCGTCCTCCTCCGTCAGTTCCATCACCGTATCGTATAGTGATGCCGTTGTCGTATCAATCACTTGAGACGCGCCCAGCCGGAGCAGCTCCTCTGTATAGTAATTACTGCGAGTTACGGCGATCAGGCGGAATCCGAGCATTTTGGAGAATTGAGCCAGGATACGTCCAAACGCAGAACCGGCCGCATTGACCACTAGCGTATCTCCCGGGTTCAGCTTCAATATCTCCGTACAAATGACCCATGCGGTGACCGGGTTTATGTAAAGTTGTGCAGCCGTATAATCATCCATCCCGTCAGGGACAGAAACCGCCCATTCTGCGGGAGCCGTCACATATTCCTGCCACGTCCCTTCCCCGCGCAAGGGCAACACACGGCTGCCCATAAGTGCCGGGGATACGTCCCGTCCCACTGCGATCACTATTCCTACACCTTCGTACCCGGGAATAGCAGGAAGTGAGGTGCGGTGAGCGTAAGCTCCAGTAATCGGAATCAGGTCAGAGGGATTCACTGGAGAAGCCAGCATCCGCACAAGAATCTTACCGGCGCCCGGAAATTCAATGGGTTTAAGCTCATATTGTACGCTATCCCTCGGGCTTCCAAATTCGTAAAATCTTACACACCCGCCTTCCATGGCAACCACTCCTATGCTTCATTTATCCAGAAACAGATACTCCGGTGCACTTAGACGCTGCTGAGATCTCAGCTGATCTTCTCCCCGGTCTGCCTCATTGTCAGGCTTGCGGCGGACAGGCCCGGAGAACATTTTATACAAAATATAACCTACTAACCCGCCCAATGTGTTCAGGAGCAGATCATCCACATCGAATGTTCCGATGGTCAGCACAAGCTGGGTGGACTCGAAACACAGGCTGAGCAGCAGCGAACACACCAACATTTTGGCCGCCGACCATTGGCGGTTTCGGAAGACGATCGGCAAGAGCAGACCAAACGGGATGAACGCCAGTACGTTGCCGGTTAGATTAATATTCAGAAAAGGGTTCGATAGCGACAAGTGATGCAGGTCTCTCTGGATCTCCTTAAAGGGTACCAGATTGTAGGAGCGAAGAAAAATCCTCCACGGGTCCTGTAACGTACGCTGAAATTGCTGTAGTAGAATATGTACGTCCACATGCCCGCCTTTGAACAGGATGACCTTGACCAGCAGATACAGATATGCAGTGAATGATACGAGTGTTAGCATACCGGGTGATTTGGAATTCTTCATGTTGTCCTCGCCTCTCTCCTCTCAGGTTGTCTTCACTTCTCGCTCGTCACGATGACGCCATCCACGTTATTGCCTGATATTTCATAACGCTGATTCACTGGAATTCTGATCATCACATTGTCCGTGACCGGGTAATAGGTTACTTCGTAAGTCCTGCCCTCAGCTTCAGCAGTAAGGCTTTTTTTCTCCCGAAGATAGTCCAGATACTGCTCCAGCACCATATCCTTCTCCTGCATAATGGCACTGTGCGGCAGACCAACATAACGAAAATGCCATGGCTCGTATTGAATTCCGGTAATCGCCGTCTTGTCCTCCGGGTAGCGAAGCACAAAACCGTACTTCCAGGCATTTTTCTTCAGCCATTTCCCCTCCGGCGCCCTTTTCATCTCCGCTTGGGAAGATCCGACGTCCAGCGACAAGCCCAGATTATGTTCACTGCGACCCGGCGGGAGGGCAACCTGCGATCCTTTTTCCCGGTATAGCGCCTCTTGTTCTGCAAAGTCACGGTAGCCACTACTGATCAGAAAACGATTGACCCCATCCTGCTCTGCAGCCTGAACCATCTCCACAAAGGCCTCAGCTACCAACCTCGACAGGCGGAGCTTCGTGTCCATCAGTACATATCCCTGCGTGAGCTCCGAATGCTCCGATAGCTTCACGATATCGGATTTGATGCTTGTCTCATGCAAAGGATGATCCTTGTTGACTAGCAGCAGCTCTCCTTGATAAATCTGCGATGCCGCGACCATCTGGAACGCATTACTGCCCGGCTGGCTATCTTTGGCCTCACCCTCTTCGGTAAGGCCCTTCGAAACATATTTAACGGCTATCCCGCCCAGCATAAGTACAACAACTACAAAAAAGCCCCACTTTTTCATATACAGTTAACCTCCCTGATTCCTCTTACCTTCAGAATAGAGACCACTGTTTAAAAAAAATCGGGGCTAAATATAAAGTTTTCCTTAAATTAGAAGGGTAGAACTTCTCCAGAGATCATACGTTAAACCGGGTGATTCTCCTGCGGTAATCTCACTTCAAAGCAGGTACGGACCACGCTGCTCTCTACGGTGATGGTACCCTGATGCTGCTCGACGATATTTTTGGCAATAAACAGACCCAGACCTGTACCACCTTCCTGTTGACTACGCGACTGATCGCTGGTGTAATACATCTCGAAGATATGCGGTAATTTCTCGGGTGTGATATATCCGCCGTAATTCAACACCTGTATAACGACCTCGCTGCCTTCCGAGAAGCTGTTGATATCTACGAATTGTCCATCCTTCCCGTACCTGGCCGCATTGCTGAGCAGATTCTCAAACACACGGGCTAATAGCTCTCCATCGCCCTGAATCTGCAGCTTGGGCACGATGTTCAGCCTTGCGCTGAGCTGGTTCTTTTCGAAGACCGGGTACATCTCCTCACTTAGCTGCATCAACAGACCACTGAGATCCAGTTGGTTCTTCTGGAGGGGCAGCATGCCATAATTCATCCGGGTAATCTCGAACAGCTCATCAATAAGCTTCTCCAGACGCTGAGATTTGGTATAAGCAATCTCGGTAAAATGTCTGGTCTGTTCCTCTGTCAGTTTATCCCCCTTCAGAATCCAGTCCAGGTAGCCCAGGACCGAGGTAAGCGGTGTACGCAGATCATGGGCCAAGTTCACAATCAGCTGATCCTTGCTGCTCTCCGCAAACGCCCCCCGCTCCACCGCCTCTTGCAGCTTCTCACTGGCGAGATTCAGTTCTTTGGCAATGGCCCGAAACTCATCCTTGGAGGAGATATCGACCCGGTGCTTGAAATCGCCGCTCGCCAGATGGTGAATGCCTTTAGTAATCTCATTAAAGTAGGAGGCATACGGCTTCGTGAAGAGGTAGAAGAAGAAGATTGCGAGCGGGATAAAGATCAACAGAAAAAAGTAAATATCCCCAATGTTAGACATAATATGGCGGTAATGAGCTAAGGGATCTTCACGCTTCACTCCGGAATAATACATCTGAAGAAGCCTGTAAATGACATAAGTAATACTGCCCGACAGAAGCATGCTGAGTCCCAGGAACGTGATCATTCTCGTCCGAAAACTGCGTAGCCCTCTATCCATTGAACGTGTACCCCACGCCCCAGATCGTCTTGATAAACTTGGTTTTGTTCATGTCCTCGCCTAACTTCTTGCGTAGCGTTCGAATATGCACCATCACCGTGTTGGCGCCCTCGTAATACGCTTCGCCCCATACCTGCTGAAAGATATTTTCCGAGCTGAAGACCTGCTTCGGATGGCTGGCCAGCAAATACAGAATATCGAACTCCTTCGGCGTCAGGTCAATGGCTTGTCCGTACAGCATCACCGTATGCTGCTCGGCATTAATACTGAGTCCACCCGCTTCCAGAACAGTGCTGGCCGCAGCCGCTGGCTGGCTGAACTGCATGGACCGGCGCAGCTGTGAATTCACCCGTGCCACGAGTTCCATCGGATTGAACGGTTTGGTCATATAATCATCCGCCCCGATGACTAGTCCTGTGATTTTATCGAGATCAGAGGTCTTGGCACTCAGAAAAATAATCGGCATATGGTGCTTCTCGCGAATCTGCCGGGTAACCTCGTATCCGTCCATCTCTGGCATCATAATATCCAGAATCGCTAAATCCACGGTCTGGGTCTGTACAGCCTGTACCGCCTCTCTGCCGTTAAAAGCTTTGATAATATGGTATCCCTCTTTGGTCAGGTGCAGCTCGACCAGATCGGCAATTTCTGCTTCATCATCTGCTATCAGGATCGTTATTCGTTTCACTGTATTCACTCCCACCCGTGTTCACTGCTGCTGGCTGTTGTTGCGATATAGATGAATTCAAGAGTCAAACGTATTGCTTGGTCGTCACTACGGTGAATGTTTGGACTTCCGGTCGCTGTTGTCCCCAGATTTCTTCAATTAAACCGCTTCTAGCGGTTGAAATCTGGGAACAGTCTGTGCTTCCGATGCGAGCTTTCCTGTGGAAAGCTTTCAGGCGAGCGCTAACGCTCCTACAGTTCCAAACCTTCCCCTTCGTTCCTTCTCGCTTTTTGTTACTTTCTTTCATTCATCTTATATGTCAGGAACCGTCTCTGATTGTATACCCTCATTATACAAAAAAGCTACCTGCATGTTGTAACCATGCAGGTAGCTTTACTAAATTCAGTATGCCGTTGCCTAATTTTCTGTACGCGGCGGGCGCATGGTCAGACTGACCCGGCCTTTCTTAAGGTCCACACCCATGACCCAGACCGTCACGTTATCCCCGACGGACACCACGTCCATAGGATGCTTCACGAAGCTGCCGCTGAGCTGGGAAATGTGGACCAGCCCATCGTTCTTGATCCCGATGTCGACGAACGCGCCGAAATCGATCACGTTACGGACGGTGCCCTGCATCTCCATGCCGGGCGCCAGGTCTTCTATCTTCAGCACATCAGTGCGGAAGATCGGCAGTGGCAGCTCCTCGCGCGGGTCACGGCCCGGACGCTGGAGACTCTCCAGGATGTCACGCAGGGTCGGCACGCCGACATCCAGCCGGACAGCCAGTTCCTCCGGCTTCTGCGCCGCCAGCTCAGAAGCCACTTCCTTGCTGCCGAGACTGGATACATCCAGACCGAGCGTTTTGAACAACCGGTCCACCACCGTGTAGGACTCGGGGTGGATTGGTGTCCTGTCGAGGGTGTTGTCCCCGCCCGGAATCCGCAGGAATCCGATGCACTGCTCATAGGATTTTGCGCCAAGGCGCGGCACCTTCTGCAGTTGCTTCCGCGCGGTGAACTTGCCGTTCTCCTCACGGTATTTGACGATGTTCTTCGCAATCGTCGCATTCACGCCGGAGACATACGACAACAGCGACGGCGACGCGGTATTCACGTCGACGCCGACATGGTTAACGGCCGATTCCACGACGGCCTTAAGGCTCTCTTCCAGATGCTTCTGCGAGACATCATGCTGGTATTGCCCGACCCCGATCGCCTTGGGGTCGATCTTGACCAGCTCCGCGAGCGGGTCCTGCACGCGGCGGGCAATCGATGCGGCGCTGCGCTCCGCCACATCAAGGTCCGGGAACTCCTCCTGCGCCAGCTTGGAGGCGGAATAGACACTGGCTCCCGCTTCATTGACGATCAGGTAGGCCAGGTCGGGATTGCCGATCTCGGCAATCACCTCGGCCGTGAACTGCTCCGTCTCGCGGGAACCAGTCCCGTTGCCGATCACGATGAGCTGGATGCCATACTTGGCGATCAGCTCCTTGAACTTGGCAGCGGCTTCGCGCTTTTTATTGTTCGGCGGTGTCGGATAGGTCACCGCCACCTCCAGCAGCTTGCCCGTGTCGTCTACAACGGCAAGCTTGCAGCCTGTGCGGTAGGCAGGGTCCACGCCGAGGACGCAGCGACCCTTAACCGGCGGCTGCAGCAGCAGGCTCCGCAGATTGCCAGAGAAGATCGAGATCGCCTGATTCTCACCCTTCTCTGTCATTTCCCCGCGCACCTCACGCTCCACGGATGGAGCAATCAGACGCTTGTAAGCATCTTCGATGACACTTTCCAGCAGGTCTTTGACCGGAGAAGGTCCCTTGATGACCTTGCGTCCGATGAAGGTATGAATCTTATCCGGCACAATCTCAATGCCCACCTTGAGCACACTTTCCCGCTCCCCGCGGTTGATCGCGAGAATACGGTGCGGTGGCATTTTATGTACCGGCTCACGATAGCTGTAATAGTTCTCATATACCGATTCCTGCTCGGCATCCTTGGCTTCCGAGACCAGAATTCCCTGGCTGGCCGTATACTGGCGCACCCAGGAACGAATGGCCGGATCATCGGCGATATTCTCGGCGATAATGTCCATCGCACCCTGCAGCGCTGCCTCGGCCGTCTCTACGCCCTTGTCGGCGTCGATGTAACGTGCTGCCTCACCTTCAGGGCTGCCTTGTCTCGGCTGCCCGAAGATCCATTCTGCCAACGGCTCCAGCCCCTTCTCCTTGGCCACACTGGCCCGGGTCTTCCGCTTCTGGCGGAATGGACGGTACAGATCCTCCACCTCTTGGAGCTTAATCGCCTTGGAGATTTGCTCCTGCAGCTCCGGCGTCAGCTTCCCTTGCTCCTCAATACTGCGAAGCACATCCTTCTTCCGATCGCTCAGGTTGCGCAGATAACCCAGACGCTCTTCGATGTCGCGCAGCGCGTTCTCGTCCAGTTCTCCCGTCATTTCCTTCCGGTATCTCGCAATAAAGGGAATCGTGTTGCCCTCATCCAATAATCCTACTGTGGTCCGCACTTGCTTGGGCGCAATGCTTAGTTCCTTGGCAATTGCCAGAATAATCGTTTCCTGCTCGCGCTGGGCAGCCGCTTCATCTGATATGGCTTCAGCATTCATGTTCTCTGCAGTCAATACAATCCCTCTTTCCGCCTCGCAATTCTGTACAACCTTCATGCTAAAATAGTATCACACATTCGCCCCGGTACCCAAATGCCCACGCCGGGCACCGCTCCGGAGAACACGGAGAAGCGCCAGCGTGGGCATTTTCATAAGGGAATCCTATGATGTCTGCTGACTTCTCATACTCCGTTTACTGGAGCTGAGTGACAGGATAAAGGACACGGCAAGGACAAGCGCCGCCACAGCATATGGGAAATTAATGTTGATATCAAACAGATAACCGGCTACGATTGGTCCAGCAATATTACCCAGACTCGTATATGCCGAGTTCATACCGGCGACAAACCCCTGTGAATCCCCGGCCATCTTGGACAATTGCGTGCTCACCGCAGGTCGCAGGATATCCATGGCCAAGAATACGATAAAGGTAACTGTAATAATAGCCCAGTAGCTGCTCACAAATACCGTCAACAATATAAATACGGCCGAGGCCAAAAGACAAATGGCAATGACTCTATTCTCTCCGAAGCGATTCAGAATCCAGCCAAAGGCCGATACCTGAACCACTGCACCGGCAATGGAACCAAATGTAATGACGAAGGCAATATCCTTCGGCGTAAATCCGAATTTATGATCCACGAACAATCCGAATACCGTCTCGTAATTGGCGAGACCGAAAGCGAGTACGAATACAATAACCAAACTGAAGAAATAAGGCTGGCGATAAGATTGCACAAGCTGTAACAACAGACTTTCCTGGTTCTTTCCAGAGGCTTTAGCTTCTTTACGCTGCTCCGCAGTAAGAGATTCCGGCAGAACCGCGAACGTCACCACAGCAATAAGTCCTGCCGCGATGGCAGCCACGAAGAACGGCGCGCGAATGCCAAACTCGGCAAGATAACCACCAATCCCGGGTCCAATAATAAAACCAGTCGAGATGGCCGCATTAATCAGCCCCATGCCTCTGGCCCGTTCCTCCAAGGAGGTCGTATCTGCAACGTAGGCCATAACTGCGGGCATAATCAGGGCCGCTCCCGCTCCGCCCAGCATTCTAGAGATGAACAGCATCCAAGGCATACTCGCCAGGCCGAACACTAGCTCTGACACGGCAAAAACAACCAACCCGACGACGATTATATTCTTCCGCCCCATTGTGTCGGACAGCCTACCTGCGAGTGGAGACAAGAGCAGTTGGCTAAGTGAGAACGCCGCTACCAGTAGGCCAACCGTACTTCCGCTAATATTTAGTTCATTCATAAAAGTAGGCATAATGGGTACAACAAGACCGATTCCGGTAAAAGTCAGAAAAATCGTCAACATGACAAGCAGTATAGCTCCCCGGTTTCTAAGCAGTAATGACATGGTTTACCTCCGTGTGCTCCCTGCACAGTTTCGAATAATATTTTTAGGCATTCATTGAAGCCTAATTTTCTCTGTTCTAAATATCTGCTGGTACGGGCAAACCCATACCATAAAAATAAAAAACCGACCAATAGAGACCGACCACCCGGTCTAATTTAAGACATGAGAAAGCTTACGCTTCTCACTACGTACGTATTCCCTGAAGCAACAGTCTGAGCGATTTCC
Organism: Paenibacillus sp. NPDC057934; assembly: GCF_042887565.1. NCBI lineage: Bacteria > Bacillati > Bacillota > Bacilli > Caryophanales > Paenibacillaceae > Paenibacillus > Paenibacillus sp. NPDC057934. The sequence goes on along the minus strand of NZ_JBHVPB010000003.1, from coordinate 32,150 downwards.
GATAATATTCTTTAATTTCCTCTATCCCCATCGGCGAGCGCGAAATCTCCGACACCTTTCCGACACCTTCCAGCAGACCACTGAGAATAACGACAATATCCTCAGGCTCATCTGCCTTGAGATAATGGGTATCTATCCCTTCCTTTACCAGATCACGACAAGCCCGCAATGAACCATCATACATATGCCACAGTCGTTCCTCGATTTCAGCGGTATGATCTTTGATTCTTGCATACTCCTCCAGCGCCCGGATCAGCGGGTTCTGGAAATCATTGGCGCAGTGCTCGGCATAGGCATAGAAGCGTTCTTCAAGATCTGTGATCCCGGCCCGCTTGATATCCCAATTCTGGAGCCATAACTCGGTATCCTCTTCCACCACGTACAAGAATAATTCATCCTTACTGGGAAAATGGTGATACAGGCTGCCCTTGCTGACACCTGCGGCCACACATACCTCATTCATGGTTACCGCGCCGTAGCCCTTCTGGACAAACAACTTGGCCGCGTTCTGTACAATCCGTTTCTTCGTTTCTTCTCCATCTGAACGTCCTTTGATTACAAATCCCTCCTAAACCGACTGTCCGGTCTAATTATAGCAGATTTAAAATTTAAAGAGAACCCCGCTGCCGCAAGTTCCATTGTCCCCTGCCGGGTAAGGTCTCATTCCCTCGTTGCAGCCAATGCTAAAAAGGCGCCCGGGAGATCTCCCGAACGCCTTTGTTCAAGTACAATTAATATCCTTACCCTGCTTAGAAATCAATCAGGCCAAGGCTGATTTGCAGCGAATCATCCACCTTTTTCATCGTATCATCATCCAGGTGGGTGATCTTATCCGTTAAGCGCTGTTTGTCAATCGTCCGAACCTGCTCCAGCAGAATGACCGAATCGCGATCAAACCCGTGAGCAGACGCATCAATCTCCACATGCGTCGGCAGTTTCGCCTTCTGAATCTGTGCTGTGATCGCCGCCACAATGACTGTGGGGCTGAAGCGATTGCCAATGTCGTTCTGAATGATCAAAACCGGCCGAACTCCGCCCTGTTCGGAACCTACTACAGGCGAGAGATCGGCAAAAAAAACGTCGCCGCGTTTCACGATCAATGTCTACACCCCGCTTACTAAGCGGCCAAGAGTGCTGTCTGCATCTTCCTCCGCGAGGAACGCCTCGCATGCCATGGTCAAGTTAATCTTGGCCATTTCCATGTAGCCACGCTGCATGGACTCCCGGATGGCACGTTTCCTCCGTTCACTCAGGTACAGTTTCATGGCCTGCCTGATCAATTCACTCCGGTTGGAATTCTCCAGTTGAGCGATTCCATCCACTTCCTGCAAGAGATGATCGGGCAAGCTGATCATGATTCTTTTGGTGTTCTGCAAATTGGCCACCTTCTCTTCCACCCCCACAAACCTTCTGCCCTTGTCTTTCAGTTTAGCAATATACAAGGAATTTTATACAAGGAATATATGCTGTCAGTATATCAAGTATGCTGCATCCCATTATAAACTAGAAATGGTGGTTCGTATAGACTATACAAGACATAGTTGTTTACGATTTAATCCATTCCCAGAAATTACTTATATATTGTCAACTTTCAGGGCATTACGGCTGCAGCAAAGCATTCACCAGGTATGGAGTGCAACCTTCGCGTATATACACGCGTGGTACACGGTGTGCCAGCATGCAAACAACTTCATAGTGAATGGTTCCCAGGTGGAGCGCCAACTCGTCTGCCGTGATCGACACGCCAGCCTGCCGGCCGATGAGTACAACTTCTTCGCCTGCTTTGATTTGTTCCGCTTCTTCAGCGAAAGATTTCAGTGATACCATACACTGGTCCATGCAGATTGTTCCGACGACGGGGACCCGGCGGCCGCGTATTAGCACCTCCGCTTTGCCGCTAAGCATGCGGGAATATCCATCTGCGTACCCCACAGGCAGTGTTGCGATGATCTCTTCACTGTCTGTGACGTAACGGGTGCCGTAGCTGATGCCCCAGTAGGGCGGCAGGCTCTTGACATAAACTACCTGCGTCTTCAGCGTCATAATCGGTTGCAGATCGATCAGCTGCCGGTTCACCTCGGTTGAGGGATAGAAGCCGTACAAGCTGATGCCTACACGCACCATGTTGCTGGATAGATAAGGTGTATCAATGGCCGTAGCACTGTTGCCCGTATGTATGATCGGGATATCAATCTCTTGTTCCCGAAGCGTTTCCGCCACGTCCGTGAATCGTCGGTACTGCTCCATTGTATAGCTTTTGTCTTCTTCATCTGCTTTGGCAAAATGGGTAAACATGCCTTCCAGCTCCGCTTGCGCCACAAGCTGCACTTCTGCGATAAAAGCAGGTACATCAGGCGGCAATAGTCCCAGCCTGCCCATCCCGCTATCCATCTTAATGTGTACTTTCAGCCGATGCCCCGGATCTACAGGAAGCTGTCCAATAGCCTCCAGTACCTCTTTCGTGAACAGCGTCACGGTTATGTTATTCTCCCAGGCAGCAGCGATTCCATCCGGAGGTGTATAGCCAAGCACCAGAATGGGGAGCTTGATTCCTGCTTGACGCAGTTGAAGCGCCTCATCTAAAAACGCTACACTGACATAATCCGCACCCAGTGTCTCCAGCTCCCGGGTAATTTCCACTGCTCCATGGCCGTACGCATTAGCTTTGACACACCCCATAAACTTGGTCTCCGCCGGCAAAGCGGTACGGAAAGCTTCGTAATTGGCGCGCAAAGCGTCCAGATTGATCTCAGCTGCTGTTGGTCGATAGCTTGCTTGCACTTCAAAGTCACCTTCTTACGTTGTAGTAAAACGTTATCTGTTAAGTAATGTCTTACTGGTAATGGTAATGCTAACGGAAGGTGACTGTCAATGTAACACAAGCGAGTTAGGCGGCCTAAAAATAATATACCCAAATTAACCAGCGAATAAAGAAAAAACGGATACTGCGATGTAGAGGAAAGGTTCCCACAATACGCAGTATCCGCCTACTCCTATTACTTACCCGATTGTTCCTGCATAGAAGCGGCAACTTTCACCATTTCATCAACTGGCAGATTTGCGCTTGTAATCCGGTACTCGATGCCTTCATTCGTCCAGGTCAGTGTCTGCAAATCGTCACCACTCCCACTAAGGACTCCGAAGGTGAAACCCATATCCCACAATCTACCAGGAGTGAGGGATACTGCACGGTCCAGCGGACGGGCTTCCATGATCGTATATTGATAAATGCCGTCGTAGCGCAGCAACACCGCCTGATCCTTACTGCCTTCGATTTTATTGGAATCCTTCAGGCTCACACCCTCAGGAACGTAGTTCGGCTCCACAATACCGAAGTCGCCAAGCTCTGCAGCCACCGGCGGCTGGTTATTCTCTCCTTCTTCCGGTGCCGACACCGGATTGCCGTCCCCATCCACCTCGGCCACCGTACTCTTGGATGGCGTTCCGGTGGACATATTCTTTTGCATATCGAAAGAGTCCTTCGTGAAGTCCGTATCAAAGGTAAAGCTGTCGAACTTCACATTCACAACAACCTTGGCTTCCGAATCGGACACCTGCACCTGCTTCGGCGCATATGACTTCTTATCCAGCCAGATCTTCTGGCGCACCAATGCGCTGCTTTGATAATTCGCCGCCACCTCAAACACGAAGTTATCTCCGTCGGCTACGAACTGGCGGTTGTTATCGGAGACAATGCCTTGCACCAGTGTCTGGTACAGGTAGACCTGCCCCTGATGATCCGGCCAGTCGCTCTGGAAGCGGAAACTCTTGTTCAGACTCGGCGTCAGTACGAATACGCCCTCATCATTGCGGAGTACAATTTGCGTGATATCCTTCTGGACATTGGACAAGCTGATTCGATAATAGGATGGATTCTTGTACCATACCTCCACCTTGTATTCCTGCGGCTGTTCGCCGGTATACAGGGTCATCGTGCCCGAGCCTTGATAGGTTCCCTGCTTGCTTTCCAACTTGTCAGCCACATCGTTCAAATCCTTGACTACGGACGCAGCATCCTTCTTCCCGCACCCCGTGAGCACCAGGGCCACGCTCATAATGATTGCGAGTACCCATGTTAACCGGCGCATGACATCATCCCCTTAACCTGTTTTGAATGCATTGATTAGTACATGTCTATGAGGGACTTGACCACAATATGCAGACGGGCATGACAAGCATGGGTTTTGAAAGGTGAAAAGAAGTGATCATAAAAAGAACCCGCACTCAACGCGAGCTCTTAAAGTAGTTAACTTGGTACAATAGATATTGTAAGTTTTTAGACGCTATATAGAGCGAATTAAAGATTCAAACCATTATTCCCAATTAAGAGCATTTTTGCATCTCATATCTTTCTTTTGAGGATAAAAAGGGAAATAATATAATTATTGTACCTTATTTCTTGTGAAAGTAGTGTAGGACATGAAAACTGAAGATTTAACATACAAAATTGCCCTTAATCTACGCCAATCCTCAGTTTCATCCGATTTAGGTACAAAAATGCCCTTATTTACATCTCTGGATTAAAGCTAACCCGCTTAGTAGAAATAGATTCGTTTCTCTGTTATTCCAGTTATATAGTTAGAAATATCTATTAAGCTTCACAATTCCCCGCTACTTATAACCCCCAACGAATGAGAAGATCCCCACATAGGAGATCTTCTCATTCGTACTATTAGCGCATGTTCAACGAATAGATTCAGCGATTTTCAGGACCTCAGCCCGGTCTAGCCCCTTGGTTGAGAGGCCATATAATACCCCATCCGCTTCCCAGTCGAGGTTTCTCTCGTCCCACATCACGGCGTCAACGCCGCTTACGCTGACCTTCTCCATCTTGCCGGTGCTAGACATTTCGTATGCCGTCTCCTTGTCGGAGTAGCGCTGTTGCATCCAAATCTTCGTACCCTTCTTCTCACTGGTAAAGAACAAGTCGAGGTATTTGCCGTTAATACCGTTCTCATCCTTATAAAATTCTCCATGGTCAAAAACGAAGCCTTCAGGTAAATACTTGGGAAGCTTTACTGAGAAAAGCGCGTATTGTTCCAGTTCAGCCGGTTCCTTTACTACTAATTTTTTCGCCGTTGCCTCCTGATCGCGTTGTTCCTGCTGGCTCTTCGTAATCAGCTCATCCCCATCAGAACCTACGATAAGCTCACCCTCAGCAGTATAGACCTCGCCCAGCTTCTCCGTATACGATTCTATCTTATTTCCGTCCTTGTCAAAAAGCTTACCCTTCCACTTCTCTGGAAACGGCGGCTCTTGCTCTGGATCGTATTGACTGGCAATAATGTTTCCCAAATTGATTTTTTGCAAAACTCTGCCTAGCATCTCCTGGGCAAAGGATGGCTTAACGAAGCTAACGCTGAGCACACCTGCAACCAGAATGGAAGCCATGATTATAGCTGGCCGTCTGATGCTGTTTTTAACCTTCATCCTTTTATCTGCCTCCTTCATTTTAACCTGGTTCTGTATCTTATCCAAAACGTCTGCCTTATCGGAAATTTCACTGAAGTCATGTCCAGCCAGAGCCTTGCTTAAGCCCAGCAGTTCAAGGTACTCTGGAGAACCGTTCCACTCCGCGGAATCTTTTTGATGAAGACCCTCATCTATGTCTCTGGACAACCTCTGTACCGTATCCTTGGCATTCACAGTTGTTCCACGCTCCCTATCTCCGATTTTAATTTCCTCATACTGCGGTACAGGATCACGCCGATGTTACTCTCGGACATTCCTGTGATGCTGGCGATCTCCTTATTCTTTAGACCCGCTCCGAATTTAAGTGCCACTATATTCCGTTCTTTGGCCGCCAGCGTATCCAGCGCACGGTTGTCCGCTGCTGCGTTCTCCCTCCAGCATACGCTCCTCAGGGGCTTGTCTTGTTGATACCAGTTCACGGATGGCATCCAGTGAGAACAAGCGATTTCTCTTTTGGCTCCGGTAATAATCGTTCACTACGTTTCTCGCGATGGCGAACAGCCATACTTCGAATGGTGCTTTTTCCCCAGAGTAGCTGTGCAGCTTGGACAATGTCTTCTCGAAAATCTGGCTGGTCAAATCCTCCGCCGTATATCGGCAATTGACGCGATAAGCGGTATAGTTGAATATCCTTGAATAATAGGTTTCAAAAATCGTTGTGAAGAGCTTATCTTTGTCCACGACTGTATCGCTTTCTTGCTTTATCTGACCAAAAAATTGTAGCAATGCGCGCTCTTGCATTCCTCTGTTCTCCTTTCTTGCCATATTCACCCGGCCAAGTGATTTACAGAAGCTAATACGCTGGCAAGCGTAATCTATTACATGTATTTAGAAAAAATTAACTAATAACACAATGAGTTCCCCTTAACTTCTCTAGTATCGTCGATGGTTTCTGTGCTGTATGCGGAGTATGTCGCATCGCAGACCCTCTATTTCGGATCATCATCATGGAACAGCAAAAAGCCCGCGTCAGCCGCAGGCTCCTGGTGTGTAGTCCTAACCATAAAACAAAAACAGCCCACACCTTTAAGGGTGTGAGCTGCTACATTTTGACTCCATAGAGATTAGTTGCTCAGGTAAGCATCTGCTTGCTCAACGGTTTCGAAGTACTCCACGAAGTCACCGAAGATACGTCTCATTTGCATTTTGTAAATGGAAGAACCTGTTACATAGGCCCATTTCTTGTCAGTGGATACGCCTTTTTGAGTTGCCAGTTCACTAGTAGGTGCCAGTTCCTTAGCTACTTCTTGAGACAATACTTTAGCGCCAGTCAGGATGGTTACTCCAGTGAACCCTGGTTTTACTTTTTCAAGAATCTTGGTGAACTCATCAATGTATTGCTGAGCATTGTCCAGTGTAACCTCTTGAGCGGTAACGACAACTCTGTTTTTTGCGGCATTATATTCGATTGTGAACATTTGTGCATTCCTCCATCATGTATGATCATCTGTTGTAATAAATTAAGAAAAATTCGCATTACATATTATTTCCTATTCCATTACACATAAGAGAATCTTAAATAAAATTTTGTAAATAGTAAAGGTATTTAATAAGAAATATGTATTTATTTGTCGAAATACGCGGTTTTTAATAAGAAATATTACCTACATGTTACCAATGGACGCAAAAAAGACCAACATCTTCTCCAAAGAGTTGGTCCTCTATCTCAATCATCACCAATGGGTTCAAAGACTCATATGGGTGCCTGAACGTAGAAAAGGGTAACAGGACTGCTCTACTCTTCCTCATTTAACAGATTAATCAGTTCTACCAAATCGCCCGCTGAAGCTGCAGAGAAACTATGCTCCGTCGCATTGGCCGTCAGTTCCTGCAAAATATCCTTGATTGCTACCAGCTTCACACCTTCACTGCTGATTTGCTCCAACTCATTCTGGTCCTTCACTCTTCCGTGTACGAACCAATACTGCCACTCTTCGGTGTCAATCACAGAGCTACGCAGCTTCTTCTTTTTGTCAGAGGTATATTTAATCTCTACCCAGGCCTTTACGCTATCCTTTAGACTTTCAGAATTGCGCAGTTTGGCACTTGTCTTCGACTTCACGCCTAGCTTCTCCATCTGCTGCTTAGTCAACTTGCTGATATAGGCCACAGGTCGCACACTAACCTGAACTTCACAATGGACATACTCCCACTCGCCTTCGTCACTTCGCCGTACCGCGAGGAAATCAATCTCATTCAGCTTCTCCTTGATGCCTCTTATCGTAAAATACCCGTTCTTGTTCAGCCATTCTTCCACAAGAGTTTCTGCTTGAAGAGCCATTGTGATATCCCCCTTAGCTAATCATACGTACATCCCCTATATATTCGAGATATTATTACAGAATCCTCCATTTCACTTCTTTATTTTTCATTCTCCCTACCCGTTATACAAAAACAACGGATGGCTCCTATCGAGTCCATCCGTTGCTAATAAAGCTTTTATGCGAGTATCCGTATTATTTATTGGCCTGAAGAACAGGTTTGAATGTTGAAGGAATGTAGGTTACGGCTTTAATTTCGGTGATGACTTGGGCACTCATGGAGCCAGGGGCCGGCTTCACCAGCTTGTATTTGATCACTGCCTGATCTTTCGTGAATTGAATGCTTGTGATTTCAAGTCCATACCCGGAAGTTGGCGCCGTAGCGGAGAGCGTAACCTTAGTAACAGCATCCGTCTCCTTGCCGGTGGTTAATTTAACATCGATTGGAGCGGGTGTTGGAACTGGTTTGTAGTTATTAATGAATTTCACAGTTTTGCTGATCATATTGGCTGCTGCATCGCGGCTGATACTGTTCTTCGGATAAAATTTTTGTTTGCTGTCGAGCGTAACGATCTTGGCGATCAGCAGTTTCTGAATGCTGTTCATGTATTCTTTTTTGATTTGATTTCCGTCTGCCACTTCCACCTTTTGGAATGCTTCAATCGAGACAAAATCGCCTTTATGACTCAAACCTTGGTACAGAAGCTCTGCAAAGTACTCCTTGGAGATTTTGGCGGAAGGATCAATGTCCTTAGGAAGCTGCACTCCATTGTAATACGCGTAAATGAAATCCTTGGCATATGGAGCGTTATCCTTCACTTTTGTATAGTGATCGCTTGCCACTGGCATTTTGATAAAATCGATGGCATTCAGGTTCAGGTCTAGTCCTTTTACGATCATGCTTACTGCAGTCGCTATATCTATGCCGTTGTTAGGAGGATTCTTGGACCCGCCACCCTTCGCAAAGGCCGCCCCCGTAACGTTAAAACTAAAAATTGCGACCATCATCATTAGAAGCAGTGGTTTTAAAAATCGTTTGTTCATCTTCATTCCTCCGTGAATTGTGTTGGGTTGCTGGTTGTGTTGTCATGATTTATTTCCCAATTGGTACACTCTAGACGGCGATTATTCGAAAAGGTTGCATTAGCTCATTAAATTTATACAATTTAGTTCGAAATTTATACCAAGCCCTCTTTTGCGGTATCACTTTTCCTAAACTAGCTGACAATGAACAGCACAAAGAACAGCACAAATCTGAGCTGTTCTTTGCAGTTTCGTGATGAGCTGTCTCATTTTTTAAAAAAATCGCATCTTCGCTCACAAATTAATCTTCCCCAACAACTGAAGCAACTGCTCCTTCTCTTCCGGGGCAAAATCTTCATACACCGCAGTCAGCAATGAATCGGATACTGCTTCAAAAATTGGCTTCAGCGCTCTTCCCTTATCTGTAATGGATAAGCGGAAGATGCGGCCATCATTCAGGTCCTGCTCTTTCTTGACATACTCCAGACGCATTAATTTCTCGACTAATGCAGTGATGGTTGATTTGTCCTTGTCGATCAGGCAAGAGAGCTGGTTCATTGTAATGGATTCCTGTCCATACAAATGAAATAGAATGTCCCCATGTGATGGAGCAATTCCGTGAATATTATGCTTCTTCAATTCCTTTTCGATAAATCTATTACTTCTACGATGGATTCGGCCTATAACGGCTACGATAGCTTTTTCATTCATATCTGTATGTTAATTTTATGCAAAAATTCTGTCAAGAACCATTTGAAAGCGATACCGTTGCCTCGATTAAGTTCCCTTCGACACATTTCAAAACAAAATATTCACAATTTTAGTTTGATATCAAAATTTATTAGCTTTTTGTGATATTTATCACACCTATTGTGAAATAAATCACTTAATATAAAGCTATCGAAGATGATCATCCGATACAGACAAGAAAGCACACATTAAAAGGAGTGAAGGGATATGTTTAACAACTGGTTCAGAACAAATAAAGCCGCTATGCTGCTGCTCACAATAGTACGGGTATATCTGGGATATGAATGGCTTACTGCCGGATGGCACAAGCTTACCGGGGGATTCGACGCTTCGGGATTTATTAGTGGGGCTATTGCCAAGAGTGCCGGCGAGGGCGCAACCGTCCAAGCTTGGTGGGGAAGCTTCCTCCAGCATGCGGCGCTGCCTGGTGTAGACTTCTTTAACTTCCTGGTACCGGCTGGTGAATTTCTGGTTGGTTTGGGACTGATTCTAGGAACATTCACTACCTTCGCTGCTCTCATGGGTCTAGTTATGAACGCTGCTTACCTGCTCTCGGGTACCGTCAGCACGAATGTACAATTGCTGCTCATGGAAGTGATCGTCATCGTATCGGCCGCCAATGCTGGTAAAATCGGCCTTGATTACTTCGTCCTTCCATACCTGCGCAAGCTGCTCCATAGAAAAGATACCCACACGAATGTCATCCGGCCTGTCACTACGCCGCTGAAACGTACTGTATAACATGAATGCATACTATAACCCGTAAGGAACGGAGAGAAGCACTTCCGTTCCTTACGGGTTATTTGATTACAGAATGATACGCCGCACTCATCGAGACTTAACTTTTATGGCAGAAGTTAAGCTTCAGTCTCAATCCGTCTTTAATACCAATGAAACCAGATCGAATTGTTCAGCCAAATAGTGATTGATACTGGCGGCCAGATTAGCAGAGGAACCCGTTATATTCACCTTCAAATCAGGGAACACCTCCAGCACCTTACTTGCGTTCTTACGAACCGCATCTGTCTTTGTAGCCGCAGCAAACAGATATGACAACAGAGATTGGTAGGCAGTCAGCGCCTTAAGCGCCTTTCTTGCAGCACCAAAACTAAATTCAACGTGATCCTCCTGGTTGGCCTTGGTAGATATAGAATCGGCGCTAGCAGGGAGGCTCAAGGAATGAATCAGTCTCACTCGTGCCGAAGCTGCTTCGCGAATTGCTTTCAGCCTTCCGCCTTCTTTCAGGTCTATCCTGTTTATGAACTCCATAATATAGTTCGCCTTATCGGCAATGAGAAAATTAAGCAGGTCCATCACATAGCCTACTTGTGTGTTACTGCAATTACATCCCATTACAGCTTCGTAGCCATCCTCCACTTCGAATAGAAGCGGATTGTCGCAGGTGATGTTATTCTCGAAGTTCACGGTGTTCAGAATGATCTCAAAGGCCTTCTCGACAGCCATATCGACCTGTTCTTTCGAATCGATAAGGATCGGTTGGCCGTGATTCAGAATGGCTTCGATCCTTGTTTCAATCTCCAGCAATTGCTGCATATTATGACAGGCAAAGATAGCGATCGCTTGTGTCATGGTTGAACCATTCATTTGCGATAGCACTTCTTTACATTCCAGAGGGAATACATCCTCCATGCCCAATTCTTGAAAACAAGCTTGAGCAGTCATGTGTCTGCCTTTGTAGAACACCTCTGCTTCTTCCAATCCCCCGACAACCATAGCGTTGTGAGCAAGCGGGCCAAGATCACTTAATCCTGTAGAGCCTAGCTCACGAATCGCTGGAGCAATTCCATGGTTAAAGATCTCCAGCATTCTCTCAATCAACTCGGGTCTTACACCAGAGTATCCCCTGCTTAGCACATTGGCACGAATGAGCATAGATGCTCTGGTGATGACGGGATTCAGATACTCCCCCACACCTACGGCATGAGGATAGGGGATCGTTTTATTCCAATCCAGATGCTCTTCCGGCGACAATGCCGTATCCTTCAGATTGCCAAGCCCCGTATTCACACCGTAAACAACAGGGGCATCCGATCCAAGCCAACGAGCGACTTGCGCCCTGCTGCTCTCACATCTTGCTTTTGCTTCTGCCTTAAGGCGTACACTTTCCCATTCTCCGCGCACAGCTTCAATAATATGTTCTACAGTTAAGCTATAACCATTGATATATAAGTTTGCATCCTTCATAGGCTCACACCTTACTTTAAATTTCCGACAATATCTTCTACTGCCTGAAGCACGATGCCATCTGTGACGACTTTCTCCGCGGCAACCATATCTGGGGAAGCAAAACGGTTCACTGTCACCGTCTGTACAAAGTTTCTGAATACATGAAGCGCTTCTTTTGATCCCACGCCAAACTCAAAGTCCACGAGTTTACCCTTGGCAAGATCCATCCCTTGAGCAGCCATGTACATCTCGATCCCCAAAATCTTGTTAAGCAGCGATATCGCATCGAGCATCTTCAGCGAAGATTCCAGCGTCGTGCACACATATTTTTGGGTACTGTGATCGATCTTTGAAAAAGCAGTACCCGGAAGGGCCAGCAATTTCATTTCAGCCAATATTGCTGTAGCAGCAGCCTGGATGACCGGGAAGCCATGATTGAAACCCGGGTTTTCTCCAACAAGATTCATCGGCAGCCCATATGACATTTTGCTGTCCAAGAGTCTGAAGCTTCTTCTTTCACTGATATTACCGAGATCTATTAAGCCGACAATGACCAAATCCAGCAAGTACCCTAATAACGGATTCGACTTCTCCGTGATATCATTGATCTCCTTATCGAGTTGCTCCTTCAGCCACTTAACCGTATCTCTGACTCCCCCATGCGTCTGGGGTACAGCCCGAATACTGATGGCATCTTGGCAGCGGGGGCCATTGTCTCCGCCGTAAGCTTCCCGGCCTCGTTCAGTAGTAAATTCACTATCAGAAATGATTCTTCGTACGTTCTCCGCCACTTCGATCTGACTAGTATACGGCCTACCAAGCTCATGCAAGCGTCGGTCAAAAGCTCCAGTCTCCCCGCGTATGGCTTCAAGCTGCATTGCAACACAAATATCTGCAGTTTTCGTCAACCTCGAAGCCTCAGCAACTGCGTAAATAGACATCGCTGTAGACACACAGCACAGGTTGCTAATCAACACTATCTCTTGCTGAGTTAATTGAAGCTTGGACAGATTCATCTCCCGGAATAAGGACCCCACCGCTTTGAATTGCCCCTCGTGGTAACACACCAGTTCCTCTTCCCCGTTAAGGATCAGAATTAGTTCACTCATCACGGAGAACCCAGTTCTGTTTTCTTTATGTAAGCAAGGCTCGATCCGCTGATTCACGAAAAACAAAACTCTTTCCAGCAATCCATCACTTAGCACATCACTATGCTTAACTGAATGATTCAATAGAAGATATAAACTCAAGAGACCTACTTCTTTAGGCAATAACTCGCCATCGGATTGTACCCAGTCCCTTAATGAATCCAAGAAACTTTCTCCCTGTTCTCCAAACGTCTCTGTTGGGAGATCTGACTGTTGGAATGAGTGGGTTTGGCCATGTTGTTTAACTATGTTCACTTTGAATACCTTACCCGCCAAAACTGCAGACATATCCTCCATCTTCAAGTTTGATCCGTCTAATTGTAATGAGGCACTCATGTTCATACTCCTCACAAAGTATTTATTGAAGTTCATTATTACAAAATGATAACAATTTATTAAATAGATAGTAAGTGGCATCGTTTTGATTGTCAATAAATATTAAGTATTCTTATAGGGAATAAACCGAAGTGTTGTACGGCTTAAAATCCATCTTTTAAAAAAATAATCCCAAGTAAACAAATGTGATTGAATTTATTTGTAAGTAATGTTATTATTGGCCCTGTAAAGTAATAATCCATTATTACTGAATGATAATAATCAATAAAGTCTAATTATGATTGCAGGGGGAATTGAGATGAAAAAGAAGAAATCAAGCTTACTACTGCTCACACTAATCATTGCTTTAATGAGTATTGCTGCTGGTTGCGGAGACGGATCCTCCAAGAAAAAAGTAGTGGTGGGTTCCAAGAACTTTACCGAATCGCTCATACTAGGCGAAATGTATGCATTAGTACTTGAGAATGCCGGCATTAAAGTAGATAGAAAGCTTAACCTTGGCGGAACGTTGATTGCCCATGAAGCACTCAAAAAAGGGGATATCGATGTATATCCAGAGTACACAGGCACAGCCCTGCAGAACATCCTGAATGAGAAGCCGCTCACAGATCCTAAGCAAGTGTTTGATCTTGTCTCGGACTATTATAAGAAGGAATTTAACCTCGTTTGGTTAGCACCTTCCCAAGCCAATAACACCCAGGCAATAGCTATATCCCGCTCCGCTTCCGAGAAATACGGCATCACAACCCTCTCTGAGCTGCAAGCCAAAGCAGGCGAGATTAACTTCGCCGGTGTACCTGAATTCGAGGAACGTGAAGATGGATTACTTGGAATGAATCGTGTATATGGAGATTTCAAATTTAAGAGCCTCAAGCTTTTCGATTATGGAGTTAAATATCGCGTAGTCTTAAACGATGAAGCTCAAGCTACCATGGCCTTTGGAACAGACGGCGAACTGCTTAACCCGGATTTGGTGGTTCTCAAGGATGATAAACACCTATGGCCTCCATATAATGTTGCTCCAGTTATTCGTCAAGAAACTTTAGATCAGGATAAGGAAATAAGTTCGCTTCTGGATGCGGTATCCGCGAAGCTGGATGATGCAACTATGCAGAAATTGAATGGCGAAGTAGATATTAATAAGCAAGAATACAAAGATGTAGCTAAACAATTCCTTAAGGATTCTGGACTTATAAAATAAAACTAAAACAGCAGCTTTCTCCGGATGCAAGTAGCGAGAGAAGCTGCTGTTTCGTTATATAAGCCAGTTATATAAGTAGAACAAAAGAAGTTAACAAAAAGCGAAGATGAGCGAACGGGGAAGTTTGGAACTGTAGGCGCAAAGCGCTCCCTTGAAAACATTCCATAGGAAAGCTAGGTTTGGACGCCTTCTTTGGCTTCCGTGTGGATTTCTTTGGATGGTAAATTTTTGATGATTTCCACAAAAAAGCTAGCAATGGAACATAGACTGTCGATAGATTTGAACCTATGGCAGCATATTCCCCTTTACCAGCCGTCTTAACAGTGAAAAAGAAGGGCCCCTCCTCAACTAAGTGCATTTTTGCACCTTATTTTTCTTTAATATAGGTAAATAAGGGATATAAGGACATATTTGTATCTTATTTTCCCAAAAACACGCTGGACGGGTGATTCTGGAGGATTTAAGGTACAATATTGCAATTAATCTCCATTAACCGGTAGCTACAGAGGATTTAAGGTACGAAAATGTCGTTAATTACACCACTTCGATCCTTCTTATAAAAACTCTCTTTTTTCTTGGCTATATTAGTTTTTTAATACGTTCTATATAGCTTGTTTATTAGCTAGTGAGTGTGTTTGTGTTTGTGTTTGTTGCTAGTGAGTTACGAGAGTTCGTTTAGCCCTTCACCACACCGAGTATAAACCCATCATATCCCTTGCTGCCTACGGTCTGTAGCGCAGTCGCATCGATTCGCGGTTCGGCGGCTAGCAGATCGGTGAACTGACGAATTCCCTGAACCCGATCGTCCCCGCTGTCTCCATTCACGACTTCACCGTCACGAACCACATTATCGGCAATGATAACAGCGCCCGGGCTTGCCAGCTTCAGCGCCCACTGCAAGTAATGAGGATTGTTCGGCTTGTCGGCATCTATGAAAATAAAGTCAAATGGCTCCACGCCCTGAGCCTCCAAAGCAGCCAGAGATTCCAGTGCCGGTCCTTCGATAACCTGTACGTTGTCAGCCAAACCTGCCGCCCGCAGATTATCCTCGGCTACTTGCACATGCAGGTGTTCAAACTCCAGTGACACTAGCTTCCCCTCAGCAGGTAACGCCCGAGCCAGCCAGATCGTGCTGTAACCGCCCAGCGTTCCGATCTCCAGAATACGCTTTGCTCCCTTCATGCGGGCCAGCAGATGCAGAAGTTTGCCCTGATTCGGCGCAACGTCAATGGCGGGTAGACCCGCTCCTGAGTTGGCAGACAACACGGCATCAAGCAAGGGATCTTCTGCCAGTAGCTTGCTGTTGAAATAATTATCCACTTCGCTCCATCTCTGTGTTCTTTCCATCGTTTCATTCCTCCTCATAATCGTTGAATCAAGTATTTGTCTTGTTCCTGATTACAGCTTATGATGAATGAAATCATAATTCTAATATATGTTTTTAACTCATTCATATATTTTGGTTATATAAGGAGTGGCAAACAGGATGAATATACATGCCCTCAGGCTGTTCTACTATGTCGCAGAGACGGGCAGCGTGACGAAGGCGGCCGTCAAACTCAGAATCAGCCAACCTGCGGTTACAAGCCAGATCAAGAAGTTCGAGAAGGATCTCGGGCTTCCCCTGTTCACACCGAGCGGGCGAGGTGTATCCTTGACTCCCTTTGGCATGGAGCTGGCGAAGCAGGCCGGGAACTTTTTTACGTATGAGGAACAGATTGATGAATTCATTGAGGATTACCGGCAAGGACGAATCGGCAAAATCCGCATTGCCGCTACGTATCTTCCGGCAAACTTCCTGATTCCTAGCTGGGCCGCCCGCTTTAAAGCCCGCTATGATCAGATTGAGGTCGTCATTACGACCACGAACTCGCGGCAAGCTTTTGAACAGTTGAACCGGCACGAGGCAGATGTGGCCATTTATGGAGGCGGATTGGAGGGCAGGCCGGAGAATATGGACTGGGTGGAGCTTTTTGAAGATGAGCTGTGGTTTGTAGTCTCTCCTTCCCATCCCCTTGCCAATCGTTCGGTGACCCTAGCTGAGATGATGAAAGAACCGTTCATCATGCGTGAAGAAGGAAGCTCTACGCGGGAGCGGTTATTTTCCCTGTGTAGGACCTATGATTTGAAACCACCGCAGGTGGCGCTGCAATTCAACGGTCTCAACGAGGCCATCCGATCGGTGATAGCGGGATACGGGGCGAACTTTGTCTCATCACTGGTAGTTCGTGAGTATGTTGAGCGCGGGCTGCTGGCAAGGGTATGGGTGGAGGACATTCATCTCACGAACAATCTGGCGATCTGTACCCGCAGCAATGAGCAGCAACCAGCTATTGTTCAGCAGTTCATAGAGATCTGCAAGCAGTATCCTACGGAGGTTTAGATTACAGTGGCTTGACAACAAAGTTATAGCTTCTATATATTTTAGGAACTATAGGAATATTGCCAAATTGGAGTGGGCTTATGAGTGCTAAAACAAACAAGGACCAGGCCATCCATGCTGTTATGGATACCATGGCCAGTGTGCAGCGGAGTTCCCAGGCTTTTGTTGAAAAAATAATCCAAACGGAGTCGCTGACACAAAATCAAATCATGCTGCTGTTTCAGCTTCAGCTCACCGGGAGCCTGAATATTACGGATATAGCAGAACGATTCATTATCACACCCGGAGCGGCTTCCTTCATGTGCAATAAGCTGGAAGATGATGGCCTGATTGAAAGGGTTCGTACCAAGGAAGACCGCAGAGTAGTCAATATTGTGATTACAGCTCAGGGGGAGCAGCGCATCCGGCAGCTTTTTGACAGGTTCGATAAGGACCAACTGGAGATCATCGCTGGGACACTTCAAAAGGTTCATGAGCTGATGAATGACATTGTAGATTAGCTTTCCTGAGCCTACTCAGATTAGATTTACAGCAAAGCACTGCAGGGTGTGGTTTTAAGGCACAATGCAGTGCTTTTTTGGCATACCCATGGTCAAAATAATGTTATATTGAATATACATTATAATTGTTATATATTTTAATCGTTCAAATAAATTTTTGTTGAGGTGGTGAACTGTACGATGCACGATGACATACCGTCTGAACCTGCATTTAGTCAGCTTCCGCTAAAAGTGAAAGGCTCACTCTTACGAAGGGACGATATTGTGGCTACCTCGGTGGAAGTGCTGGGAGCCCTGACTGCCCGGGGGAGCATTACAACAACACGGTTAAAAATATCCGGCGAGTGCTCCGTTGCGAATGCCTGCGTTGCACATCAAGTCAAGAATCTCGGAAGTTTACGAGTGCGTAGTCTTCAAGCTGAGGAGATTCATTCATCCGGTTATTTTTCTGCAACGCAGGAGACGACAACGGGATCCCTTTATGCCGAAGGGGCAGTGCGGATGAGCTCGTTGACGGCCAGAGATTCCATAGAAATCCGTCTTGGAAATGCGTGTTCAATTGATAAGATGGGCGCAGGCGGAGAGATATCCATTCTTTTATCGTCCACCCCTTTCAGCTTCCTGATGGGACCCTTGCGTAAAATGAACTGCGGTACCATCACAGGAACCACGATCAGGCTGGAGCGAACCAGTGCTGATCTGGTCTGTGGCGAGGACGTCACCATTGGGCCGGGCTGCATTATTCAGGAACTCCATTACAGCAAGCGTCTGAACGTAGATTCCAAATCAAAGGTGAAAAAAGTGGTATTCCTACCTGACAGGGAGGCAACGTGATGAATAGCAGTACCTATTCCAAAGGTAGCCTAATAAAACTTACGATTAAAAGTTTCCTGATCCTCTTCTGTGTTCCCATTCTCAGTGTTTGGACGGTGGGGAGCCTACTATGCGCGGCGATCGCCCTGATCGCTGCCCTACTGGGGCTTTTCGGCTGGAACGGTGTAGCTATGAATATTTATCCGGGGTACGCCTTGCCTGGAATTCTTGGCTTTCCAGTGGGCTTGCTACTCGCTTTTCTGTTGGTCCTGTCTTTCTATTACACTCGGCGATTCTTGAAAGAATCCATACGGATTATTAAATCCTGAGCTTCAGATCTCCAGCGGTCTTATTAGGCAAACTTCCAGGCAGATGCTGCCGGCTCTAAAGATCCAACTTCCCCATTTCTTATCCCTTGTATTTTTTCAGTTTCAGTACGTTTATTCACCTGTAAAAAAGGCCAACCAGCAATATCGCTGATTGGCCTTCTTCTATACTAGCGCTACTGCTCGACTAAATATTCTGTAGCAGAGAGTACTAGCGCTGTGGAACACCATACACTCCAAATTCCCATAACGAATATCCGTAGGGCAGACCACGTTCCGTACCGACCAGGCGTACATGCCGAGCCTGAACGTCCTGAAGCGGGAGTTTCTCCAGTCCGCCAACTCCGTTATTCGTGGAGAACACGGTTTGCCAGTCTCCATCCCCCGGCTCCGCCGCGGTAGAGACTTCAATTCGGTAACCTTTGGCGTATGCTCCTTCCCAGTTCAGTTCAATCGCGTTCAGAAGATAGATTCCCCCTAGATCCACTGCGATCCAGTGATTGTCACTGTGTTCCGATTCCCAGCGGGTACCTGGATCACCGTCAAATGCCAAAGCTGCAGGAGTAAGGGCTGAAGATGAACTCACCGTTTTATGAAGCGCTACGTTCACAGCAGTCGAAGGGGCTGCCTTTAGCGTCTGAACGACAGTTGCATCTGCATATCCCTCCGCTGATACCTTAATCGAATAATCCTTGGCCTGGGTAAATACCGTAGGCTCAAATGAAAGGGTGCCTGCTGCAATCGTGTACCCTTGAGTCAGAGCGACACCATCTACTTTTACCGATGATATGGCCTCCCGCCAAGCAGCATTGTCTGCAAAACTCACCGTAATGTGCTGACCGACAATATTGCCCAAGGAATCCGCCGTCAGAACCGGGGCCGTCTTCACATCCGGCTGACCGGGACCTTCTGGCCCTGGTGGTTCTCCGCTTCCATCACGAGTACCATACACCTCAAATTCCCACAAAGAATATCCATACGGCGTCCCGCGTGTAATTCCATACAGTCTGACATGACGCGCTTCCACACTGTTCAATGTGATTTCTTCCAAACCTCCGAGACCGTTCTCCTTGGCGTATACCTCTTTCCAGTCCCCTTCGCCGGGAACCGCCGCCGTAGAAGTTTGAATCTGGTAACCCTTGCCGAATGCGCCTTCCCAGCTCAGCACAATACTCTCGAGTTTGGAGACAGCGCCAAGATCAACCGCGATCCATTGCGGGTCCGTAGCATCCGACTCCCAGCGGGACTGAGCATTGCCGTCAAAAGCATTACTTGCAGGCTGCTTCGCACTGGAGGCGGTGGCTTGTTTATGAAGTGCCAAATTCTCCGCGTCAGTCTTGATTTTCTGCACTACTGTGGCATCGGCATAGCTCGTGGCCGAAACTGTAATTGTATAGCTGCCCGCGCTAGGGAACAATCCAGCATTCAGCACTATTGCCCCCGCATTAACCGTGTACTGATCCTTGGCGACAACAACATTATTGATCTTCACCCCTTGGATGGCCCCCCGCCATACCGCGTTGTCCGCAAAACGGAGTGTAATTGGACGACCAACCTTGTTATCTGTTGTATTTTCCGCGAGTACCGGCGAAGCCTTCACTTCTCTAATCGCCACATCGTCGATAAAAATACTATGCTCCTTGCCATTTGTGGTACCATCCACATTACCGAGCAGATAGATCAGCTTCAGCGTCGTTGCATTACCTGGAGTAATCGCAGCCTTATACACTGCTTCACGATCTCCGTTAATGCTGTAAGTAAGCTTATTCGTGCCTGCATAGCCGTTCAGTTCAACAACAATTGGACGATCTAGCGTAGACCACGCCTTGAAGCTAAGTTCATAAGCCTTTCCGCCTTCCAGCTGGATCCCTTCCTGCATCAGTTGGGTTGACCAGTTAAAAGGAACTTTCCATTCGTTATCGTTGCCGCCGTCATAATGGATATCAATCTTGGAGACTCCGTCTACGACGTTCCAGTCAGACCAATCGGCAGCATTTTTCCATACATCCCAGTGGGCTTTTCCATTAGACATGGAGCCATTATAGACGAGGTTGCCATCACTGCTGAATATAGATTGCTTAACAGTAGCTGGAGCGTACCCGTTCGCTTCTACAGTAATCGTATAATTACCTTCTGTCTCAAAAAGCTCTGCTGCCAGCGTCAATCGGTCGCCCGAAGCCGTATACTTGCTTGACGGAACGATACTCTCTCCAATCTTCACAGATTGGATGGCCTGACTCCAAGCTTCCGCTCCCTTATAAGCGATTACCACCGGTGCGCCTACAACATTGCCGGTCCGGCTCGGTACCAGTGTCGGTGGCCGTTTAACAGGGGCGTCCTTGATCTCGAACACTACATTACTAATCACGATATCATGAATAGCAGACGGACTGGATGAGGTTTTGCCAAGAATGAACTTCAATGCAACCAAATCATCTGATCCAGCTCTGAAGGTATACGCAAAATGCTTCGTTTCCGGAGTCAGATCAATCGGTCCGGTCTCAAAACGCCGGGTGTAGCCCGCATTCTCGAGCGACGCCTCGATATTTCGGGCAACCGTGGAACTTGCATCAAAGGACAGTACATACTCGAAGCCCTTTGTCAGGGGCAAGCCGGATTGGTTCAGCATCACATTCCAGGCTTCGCCTCCGGGATTGGATACTGTGATCTTGGCCTTGCCACCTTCACCAGAGAACGTTGCTGCCCCACCTTGAACGAATGGCTCCCAACCTTCCAGACCTAGCGCGAAATCACCGTTAACCAGCGGGAACAGCTTCACGCCCGAGTAGTCCACATTATTATTGGTCGTACGGATGAGGCGGACACTGTCGAGTGTGATATTGCCCAGTTCCCCGCCAAGGTCAAAGGCCAGCATCGCTTCTATATCCGTTGTTCCAGCAGGCATGGTGAATTCCAGCGTATAAGTCTTCATGTCCGGTGTTAGTTTATGGCTTTGCTCCGCATAGACCTTAACGCTATCCTTGCTAAGCAGTGAGATCTTCAAGCTTCTATCCGCTGCTGATTTAGCATCAAAGGTTAGCTTATAGCTATCCCGCTGCAACAGATTGATCCCCTTCTGCGTGAGCTGGATATCATCTGTCCCCGAACCCGGTTTACTGATCGAAACCGCCAGTTCTTTAGTAGCAGGGTCCACCGACGCCTCAGCAGAAGCGCCATTCTTCGCTGCAAAATTCCAGAAAATCATCCGATCCATCGTTCCAAGCTCAAATCCGCCATTGTAGACATGATCTCCATTATCCAGCGGCGCCTTAGGCGCATTCAGATCGACCAGCATTTCTGTCTCTTCCACCTTGACGTTGCCAATCCATACAGGAAGCGTACTTTGGCCCATATTGAATTCCAATCGCGCCCCAAGATCCGTATTCTCCGTCATTTGGAAAATAAAGCTATATTGTTCCGACTGCTCCTTGAGCGCCGCTGAGAACACATCCGAATACGCTGCCCATGCTCTGTCGGCTCCACCCGACAGCTTAACGTTCAGGTTCCGGGCTGATCCCGCCTTCGCATCGAAGCTCACTTTGTAATAGTGGCCGGAGACCAAAGAGACCTTCTGGATCATCTGCACCGAATAATCGTTGTTGCCTCCGGCGGTGATGTTCATCTTGGCGTATGGTGTCCCCAGGATAGCCTCGACACTTGCCGTCGCCGCGCCACCTGTTCCAGTTACCGCGTTCCAATATACAGGATCAAGAGTATCGTCCGGTGTAATCGCCTTGAATCCCTTCTCGTAGGCAGTATCGTATACATAGTTTCCGTTAATGGCTTTCTTGGCATTGTCCGGAATAGGCTCCTTGACCAGTTCAGGCTCCACCGGTGTCTTGTAGTCCCGACCAGTCAACTCATAGACACGAACATAATCGACTAGCATTTGTGCAGGCAGTTTCGAGGCGGGCGGTTCCAAACCACCGTCATAGTTGCCGCCAACAGCCAAATTGAGAATCATGTAATATGGCTCGTCGAACGGTGCCGGATAAGCATTTTTCTCCGGTTGTCCTGTGCTCCAGCTGTACCAGTTACTTTCCTTGAAGAAAAGAACGCCATCCACGTACCAGCGGATTTCTCCCGGTTCCCATTCAACCGCATACGTATGGAAATCCGTGATGGATTCTCCCGCAGGGAAATTATAATGGCCCCCGCTGGCCTTGTTGTTGGGACTGCTCTTTCCATAGTGAAGAGTTCCGTCAACCACATTTGGAGTCCGACCTCTTGCTTCCATAATGTCAATTTCACCGGAAGCCGCCCAGGTACCGTACGCCTGATCCTTCGGCATCATCCAGAATGCCGGCCACAGCCCCTGGCCTTCCGGCAGCTTGATCCGGGCCTCAAATTTCCCATAAGCTTTGGTGAATGTAGGATTGGTCCACAGCCGGCCCGAGCTGTAAGGCTTACCGCCAACATTCTGCTCCTTCGCCTCTATGACCAAGTGACCATCTTTCACCTTAATGTTGTCCTTTTGATAATACTGCTTCTCATTGTTACCCCAGCCGTCGAGTCCGAACTCTTGGCCGGTTCCGTTCTGATAAGCCCATTTACTCAAGTCCACGCCATTAGTGTCGAGCTGCGTACCGGTGCCGGAGAATTCATCATTCCAGACCAGGCTCCACTCGCTTTCGCCTACAATCGACTGGGTCACGGGCACAGGCTCAAAGCCTGTTGCCTTAACTGTCACTGTGTATTCCCCTGTGTGCTCAAAGACAGTAGCACTCAGCGTCAGCACCCCTGCTGTCAACGTGTACGAAGAATCCGGCAGACGGACGTTGTTCACCAACACCTCGGTGACGGCCGTTCTCCAAGCAGGAAGATCAGCAAAAGTAAGCTGAATCGGTGCTCCCGGCTGATTGGCTGATGCATCCGGGGACAGGACAGGACCTTTAGGCAAAGAAATATCGTTACCTTCCTGTGCTTTCTCGCCCGTTGCGGCCTTCGCTCCTTTGACCTCCAGGGTAATCGTATCCAAATAGACTTTATGTGCTGCAAGTTCTTCTCCGTTAACTTTTCCAAGAAGGAACTTTAGGGCTCCTATACTATTGCCCTTCAGTGTAAACTCCAGGCTATAGTGCTGAGTAGATGTATCCAGTGCCACCTTTTCATTCAGAAAACGGACATTGTCTGTACTCTCGACTACCGCTTCAATACTCCGGGGCAGCGTCGATCTCGCGAAGAAGGACAACACGTAGGTTTTGCCTTTCTCAAGCGTTTTGTCGCCCTGCATCAGCATGATATCCCATGGATTGGCGCCCGTCTTGTCAACGGTGATTTGGGCTGCATGCCCACTGCCGTCAAAGTCGGCTTCGGAGGTGCCAGGATCATACTTACCCTGCCAATGGGTATCCCATCCGTTCAATCCATCGGTGAATTCGCCGTTGTTCAGCAGGAAGGCCTTGGCCCGCGCCCCTTTTAGCTCCACCCGAACATTGTCGACGAAGACATCATGATCTCCAGAGGCAGCCAGCCCTTCCACTTTCCCTAGCAGCATTTTGAAGGAAGCTATCAGATCCCCGGTAACCGGAAGCTCGTAAGTAAAGGTCTGCATTTCCGGTGTCAACCGTACCTTCTGGTTGATATAGCGTTCATTGGCCGCGTCAACTACGATCTCAATGTCCCGGCTCTTGGTCGATCTTGCATCTACCGAGACGGTATAGGTATTGCCTTTGCGCAGCGGGAAATCATTCTGCATCAGCATGACATCCCACGGGTTATTGCCTTGACCCGCGATATGGAACTTCAATTCTCCACCCTCCGCGGAGAACTTCGTGACCTTATCCCAACCGTCATAACGCCCTTGCACATGCTCGCTCCAGCTCACTGTGCCATTGGAGAAATCGCCGTTCTTGAGCGGGAACTGCTCTTCCAGCGGCAGCTCGCCCATGTTGTTATTGGTCAGGCGTAGCAAAGAGATATCATCCAACACAAGAGTTCCGCTATTTCCGCCGAGCAGGAATATCAACTGTCCTTCAGAATCAGTGATCTCAGGCATGTCGAAGGTTACTGTTTTCTCTGCCATCGTCTCTGTCAGAGAGACCTTCTCAGCTTCCAAGTAACTTCTCAATCCATCTTTACTGCGAACAGCCACCTGAATCTCACGCGGCACATCCGCTCTTCCTTTGAACGTGAGCTGATACTTGTTCTCTGCGACGAGATTTATACCCGGTTGGTTCAGTATAACCGCTTCCGGTTGAACATCTCCGCCTTTGATGACTACAGACAACTCACGTGCCTCAATATCTACCGAGGCCGTAGCTACAGCCTGATCAGCATTGAAATGCCAGTAAGTCATGCGATCCATACGTCCCAGATCAAAAGAACCGTTGTATACATGGTTGCCATCCGCCAGCGGCTCTTTAGCCTGATCGGGATAGGCTTCAGGTGCTTCTGTCTCTACCAGCTTCACATTGCCGATCCAGACTGTGGACGGGCTGAGACCCATATTCAATTCCAGACGTGCCAACGGATCTGAATCCTTATCCATCTGGAAAGTCATCTCATAAGGCTGTACTTCTGTGCCTAACTGAGCCTCTAGCACTCTGGAGTAACTGCTCCAGCCTCTGTCTGCCCCACCGCTAAGCTTGGCGCTCAGGCTACGGCTGGAGGCGGCTTTGGCATCAAAACTCAGCTTATACCATCTGCCTTTGCCCAGCGTGACATTCTGAATGAGCTGAACTGCATGCACGGCATTACCAGGTTTAGAAATCTCGATCTTGGCAAACTTGCTACCATTTATAGTATCGGCGCTTATGGCACCGTCACCACCAAAGGTATCCATATGGACGAAATTCCAATACCGGGTATCCATTTCTACCGAAGAATCCGGCACATTCGTAAACCCTTGCTCATAACCGGGGTCATACACATAGCTTCCATTTATAGCAGACTTCGTGCCTTCCGGCAGTGGCTCCAGGGCAACGCTCGGTTCAACCGGAGTCATATATGGTCTTCCGGTCATATCATACGCGCGAACATAATCTACTACCATCTCCGCAGGAAGCTGAGAAGCGTCCGGCTCCCGATTGCCATCATATGTTCCGCCTACAGCGAGGTTCATAATCATATAGAAATTCTGATCAAACGGGGCTGGGAAGGCGTATTTGGCAGGCATATTCTTGCCCCAGCTGTCCCAGTTGTTGAGAATCTGATAGATTTCCCCGTCCACATACCAGCGGATCTCACCCGGCTCCCATTCCACAGAATACGTATGGAAATCGGTAATGTCGGTTCCTTCAGCAAAATGATAGGCCGTTCCTGTTGCACGGTTGTTCGGCCAGCCCTCACCGAAGTGGAGCGTACCGTCAACCTCTCCCGGCAGGCGTCCTCTCACTTCCATGATATCCAGCTCACCGGAGGAGGCCCACATTCCGTATTTGCTCTCGGTCGGTACCATCCAGAATGCTGGCCATAGTCCCTGACCTTTCGGAAGCTTGATTCTGGCTTCAAATTTACCATAAGTCTTATTGAAGGTCGGCTCGGTATACAGTCTGGCTGAAGTATAAGGCTTGCCCTCGAAGCTTTCCTTCTTGGCCTGAATCACCAGGCTGCCATCTACTACTTTGACGTTCTCTTTACGATAATATTGCTGCTCGTTGTTGCCCCAATCGGTCAACCCGTATTGGGAACCCGTGCCAAGCTGATAGGCCCATTTATCCAGATTCACTCCGTTGGTATCCAAATTGTTGCCCTTGCCGTCAAATTCGTCACTCCAAGCTAGTGTCCAATCCTTCTCCTCGGAAGGATTTTTCAACACTTCCTGCACAACGCTACTGTTGCTGTATCCAGTGGCTGACACGGCAATCTGGTTCTCACCAATGTTAAAGGTATCGGCCTTGAATGCGATGCTGCCCGCTCCTACCTTGTAGCGTCCGGCATCCAGGGACACGCCATTAACAGTGATTCCGCTGATTGCACTGCGCCATGCCGCTGAATCTGCAAAGCTCAGTTCAATAGTTTGGCTGACGAAATTAAACGTCGTATCCGGTGCCAGTACAGGTGGCGCCGTCGTTGGCTGACTTGTCGGCGTTGCCGTCGGCTGACTTGTTGGCGCTGTCGTCGGCTGACTTGTTGGCGCTGCCGTCGGCTGACTTGTTGGCGCCGCCGTCGGCTGACTTGTTGGCGCCGCCGTCGGCTGACTTGTTGGCGCCGCTGTCGGCTGACTTGTTGGCGCCGTCGTCGGCTGACTTGTTGGCGCCGTCGTCGGCTGACTTGTTGGCGCCGTCGTCGGCTGACTTGTTGGCGCCGTCGTCGGCTGACTTGTCGGCGCTGTCGTCGGTTGACTTGTTGGTGCTGTCGTCGGCTGGATTACCGGCCCCGAGGTCGACTGGCTTGTCGGCGACGTACTCGGTACGACATTGCCGTGAATAACGGGAGGCTGCGACGGAGCGCTACTGCTCTGAGTTGCTGCTCCTAGCACGCCTTTCTCCACTTTTACTCCGCTCTCAGCTGGCAAAGCGGCATTATTGAGCGTAACAGATGGCGCCGCATTGCTGATCTCCAGGATCGTGCCTTGGGCATCGACCTTGGTGTCGGACGCATCCGAGGCAATGCTGAGCGACTGGATGACTACGTCTTGCCCTACCTCAAGTCGATTGCTAGGCGTAAGAATATCTACGTCTCCTACCTGGCTGCCTTCGGAGATAACAACGCGTACAGGACTCTTTTTCTCAATGGATACTTTCCCGAGCTTAGAATCCTTCAGATAGACACTGAACTGCCCACCGCCATCAATATGCACACTGCCCTTAACGGTGGAATGTTCCAGGATCAGATCGCCTTCCCCCACGCCAGGAGCGACGTACAAATCTCCAGCAATATCAGCTCCATTCAGGGTCACGCCTGGCACATTTACCACTACGTTCCCCGTGCTCTTAATTCCGGATACCTTCGCATCCTGCTTATTCACGATCTGTCCCGCCAAGCGATCCAGCAACGTCACCGCCTCAGCACGGGTAATTACATTCTGTGGCCGCAGCGTATGATCCGCGTATCCGCTTACATAACCACCGGCCAATAGTCCACCCATGGCTTCGCGGGCATAGGCGCTAACTGCTGTGCCATCTCCAAATCCAGCTAATGCAGAAGCACCGCTGTCTGGAAGCTGAAATGCCCCAGCCAGCATGCGGGCAAATTGCTCCCTGTTCACCTTCTGCTCCGGCTTGAAGCTTCCGTCAGGATAACCTGTGATATAACCTGCCGCTTTAGCTGCGGATACCGTGTCCGAATACCAGGCATTGTCTTTCACATCGCTGAAGCTCCCGGCCGAAGACACTTTAAAGCCAAACAGCTTGTTGACGAGTGACGCAGCCTCAGCCCGGGTTAAGGCTTCATCCGGTCGCAGAGTGCCGTCCGGGTACCCGTGGATCAACCCTTTCTCTACCCATGAAGCCAGCGTTCCTTCGGCCCAATGAGTTACGGAAGCGGTTTCGTTTTTGGCCGCAAAGGCAGCCGGAAGATTGCTGAACACCATCAGGAAACATAACACCAGTGAGATTCCTTTTTTACGCAATTCCTGTAAACCTCCTTTTGTCTTTGAATGATACCGCTTTCAATGCCTGCTAAACCAGACTGCACAGATTCTTTCCTCCGCGCTCTCGTCTCGCACTGCTGCGCCCGATCCAAGCGGCTGAATAATTCTATGCTAGCGTATACTGCCACAGGATTCCATTATACAAAATAACGAAAGCTATACAATATTAACGGTTTTAGCCATTTATATCTGCAAAAAACCTGCAGTCCCCTATTATAGGAGAAGGCAGGCGGGTTCATATCTTAGTTATGATCCCCTTGCAGCTTGTGGAATTCCCCACTTCTTCGGAATGCCTTGGGGGTCATGCCGGTGTACTTCCGGAACAGCTGGGTATAATAGCTTTGGCTACAGAATTTGAACATGAATGAAATCTCGGAAATCGACTGATTGCTGTGGGCCAAAATGGACTTGGACTCTTCGATTTTACGACGATTGACAAACTCTGTGATCCCCATCCCGGTCTCCCGCTTGAAGCGGTCTGACAAGTAGCTTGGATGCACACTCACATGGCGGGCGATCATCCCCAGGGTCAGGTCCTGAAAGAGATGCTCCCGGATGAAATACACGGACAGATTCACAATATGAGAATAGTGAAGGGTTTCTTTTTCTCTTTTCATAACAGCAATGAACTGCAATACCATCTCGTATTCAAAACGCAGCAGCCATTCGATCTCCGTTGCCATCTCAATGTCGCGGATCAGCGTGTCACTTAATTGAAAAGCGGTCTCCGGGTCCACACCACCACGGATAATCGCTCTCGTGAACAACGTACATGAAGCGATCATGGCATTCTTCTTCGAACGCAGCGGATAGCGGGCCAGCTTGGCCGCTTCCAGTGCATTAATCTTTCGCAGCGCCTCCAGCGCCCCGTTCTCATTCCCGACGCGGATGGCTTCTAGCAGCTCATGCTCATAATCCAGCGGAGGATGAACAAAACCTTGATTTAGGTTCTCGGAACGGGTGGATAAATAGGACGGCAAAGGGATTGCTTGCTCCTGCCTTGTCATACTTCTACCCCCACCTTAAAATTTTGATAAAAAGTTAAATATATTAGTATAATCTTAGACTTTCCCGCCTTAAAATTCAATCCATAACCACCAAGGGAGGACTTAAAAAGCATGAGCTGGAACATTTCCAATCAGGGATTAACCGCAGAGACACTGCTTAATTTAGAAAGTATTTTCGCGCTGGGCAACGGGTATCTGGGGGTTCGCGGGAATTTCGAAGAAGGGTATGCCGATACTGGAATTCAGAGCATTCGTGGCACATACCTGAACGCCTTCCATGATGTAATTGACATTCCATATGGCGAGAAACTGTATGCTTTCCCGGGCACCCAGCAGAAGCTGGTGAACATTATCGATGCACAGGGCATCAACATATATATCGGTGACGAGGAAGAACCTTTCTCCCTGACCGAAGGCAGCATTGTGAGTTATGAGCGCAGCCTGCATATGGACAAAGGCTATTCAGAGCGCAAAGTCCACTTCAGAACACCTTCCGGCAAAGAACTGAAGCTTCATTTCCGCAGACTGGTCTCCTTCACACATAAGGAACTGTTCGCGATTAACCTCACGCTAGAACCAGTGAACTTCACAGGTGCAATCAAGATTGTATCCCAAGTGAACGGGGATGTCAGCAATTACAGTAACCCTAATGATCCGCGGGTCGCTGCCGGACACAGCAAACGGTTGTCTGTAGTCGGCTGCGGGATTCAGGGTGAGTATGTGCATGTCGAGAACGCCACTATGACTTCTGGTCTACGCACAGCCTGCGTTACCCGGCACGAATGGGACGGAGCTTGGACAGTTGAGGCACAGAGCAACGATCGGGCTGGCGAAGTAACAGCCACGGCTCAGCTCACGGGTCCACTGCAACTGACCAAATGGAATGTATATACCGATACCCTTCGTCATTCGGACGCTCTTGTTGAGACCGGAATTGCTCTGCAGGAAGGCCTCAAAGCCCTAACGTTCACGAATTTACTGGAACAGCAGCATCAATACCTGCAAGACTTCTGGAAGACTTCTGATATTGTGATTGAGAACGACGCCCAGCTTCAGGAGGGCATTCGCTTCAACCTGTATCAGCTTCTGCAATCCGCAGGACGCGATCCGCACAGCAATATTTCTGCCAAAGGTTTATCAGGCGAAGGATACGAGGGCCACTATTTCTGGGATACGGAAATTTACATGTTGCCTGTCTTCCTGATGACTTCTCCTGACCTGGCTCGTCAACTGCTGCTATACCGTTATTCCAAGCTGGAGCAAGCTCGTGATCGGGCTAAGGAAATGGGACACTCCAAGGGTGCATTGTTCCCGTGGCGGACGATTTCCGGTACAGAATGCTCGTCATTCTTCCCGTCCGGCACCGCTCAGTATCATATCAGCGCCGACGTTGCCTACAGTTACATTCAATATTATCTGGCTGAACAGGATAACGCCTTCCTGCTGGAATACGGCGCTGAAGTATTGTTCGAAACCGCCCGCTTGTGGATGGAAATTGGCCACTACCATGAAGGCAAATTCCACCTCGACGAAGTTACAGGACCGGATGAATACACCTGTCTCGTGAACAATAACTATTATACTAACGTGATGGCTAAGCATAACTTGAAATGGGCAGTGACTAGCTTCGAAACCCTGAAATCTTACGATGAGCAAGGCTTCCACGCGCTCACTGAACGTCTTGGCGTAACAACTGAAGAAGTTGCAGAATGGAGTCAAGCTGCCGAAGCCATGCTGCTGCCGTTCGATGAGAAGCTGGGGATCAACCCGCAGGACGACACGTTCTTGCGCAAAGCCGTTTGGGATTTCGAAAATACACCAAAAGAGAAGCACCCGCTGCTGCTGCACTACCATCCGCTCACACTGTATCGCTATCAGGTGTGTAAGCAGGCCGATACCGTGCTGGCCCACTTCCTGCTTGAGGATGAGCAAAGCGAAGAAACGATCCGTCGTTCTTATGACTACTACGAGAAAATCACGACCCATGATTCCTCGTTGTCATCTTGTATTTTCAGCATCATGGCCTCCAAGATCGGCTATCACGAGAAAGCCTATGAGTATTTCATTGAGACTGCCCGTCTGGATCTCGACAATACACACGGTAATACCAAAGACGGTCTGCATCTAGCCAACATGGGCGGCACCTGGATGGCAATTGTCTATGGCTTTGCTGGCACCCGCTTAAAAGAAAGCGGATTATCGCTTGCGCCTTCCATCCCGTCCGGATGGGAAAAATACGCATTCCGCCTGACCTTCCGCGGACGTCTGATCGCGGTAACGATCACAACAGGAAACGTGGAGTTGGAGCTGCTTGAGGGCGAAGCGTTGACGTTGAGCCTGTACGGACAGCCAGTAGAGCTGGACAGCTCGAAGCCGGTGGTTCAACCTTTGAAAGGTTAATAACCATCTCGGCTATTCCTCCGCTCTGCCCGTCTAGGAAGCAGCATACAGCTTAAGAGGCTGCCCTAAAATAAGGCATGGTCTATGATAAGACCCCACCTGTTAAAAAATCATGCAATAATCACGAAATGGCGGTGTTCAGGAAGAATCCTGAACCCGCCATTTTCTGTTTTTCGCCCATGATCGCATTCTTGAACAAATGATGAGCAAGCGATAACCGCCCGGCCTTCAGGTGTGTAGAAGCGATTGAAGGTCGGGCGGAAATACTTTAGTGACTGAATAACTGGAAATACTACCGTTAAATGATCAGAAATCGCACCTTTCGCAAGAATAACTGGAAAAACTCCTGTTAATCACTCGGATTCGCCTCGATTTCTCGTAGAAACGGAAGAATTAACTGGAGAATTTCCTTTTAATCTGAGAAAAACACTTAAAGAGAAAGAGTTAACAGTATTTTTTCCAGCTAAATCACGCACCGCATCTTATTTTTATCTGTATAAGACGAACAAAAGAAATTAACAACAAGCGAAGATGAGCGAACGGGTAAGGTTGGACTTGTAGGCACAAAGCGCACGCTTGAAAGCTTTCCATAGGAAAGCTAGCACCGGAACATAGACTGTCGTCAGATTTCAACTACAAGAAGCGGAATATTTCCCTTCACCAGTTGTTTTAACATTGAAACAGAGGGGGCATCTCCCAACTAACGGCATTTTTGTACCTCTGTCAATAGAGTGGACACAGTAAATAGGGTCAATTCGCGAGTTTTAGATTGCTGTAGTAAAGTGACTCAAAACGATCTGGAGACAGA
>NZ_JBHVPB010000002.1:0-635491 GCF_042887565.1 Paenibacillus sp. NPDC057934 | reverse complement strand
TGTCCCTTAACCGCTGGCATAAAAATGCACCCCCTAGAATTTCATCGGTTAAACCAGGGGTTTAATCCAATGTCTATTCTAAGGGGTGCACTTCATACACCAGTGACGGGTTATTTACTCTTTATAGAGGTGTTAATTGGCTACACCAATTACACCATGATTTTGCAAATATCGTTCGTGAACTGCACAGGGTCGCCTACCTGCAAGCCTTCGATCAGCAGCGCTTGGTTGTACAGCAGGTTCGTGTACAGACTCAGCTTCTCTTTATCATTGTCCGAAGCAGTCTTCAGGGACTGGAACACTTCATGGTTGATGTTGATCTCCAGTACCTTGTCCGCTTGCACTTCCTGGCCATTCGGCATGGATTTCAGGATTTTCTCCATTTCGATGGTCAGCTCACCTTCAGTGGATAGACAGACTGGATGAGTTTTAAGGCGTTTGGAAGCTTTGACATCCTTAACCTTGCCGGACAGAATGCCTTTCATCGCTTCGAATAGCTCTTTGTTCTCATTCTCTTCAGCATCCGTAGGCTTGTCGGCAGCGTCAGCCTCGATGCCAAGATCGCCGCTGGAAACGGATCTGAATTCTTTTTCCTTATAAGAAGTGATCATCTTAATCGCAAATTCATCGATGTCATCGGTAAAGTAGAGAATTTCATACCCTTTATCAGCTACCAGTTCAGTCTGCGGCAGCTTTTCGATGCGCTCTACAGATTCACCTGCGGCATAATAGATGTACTTCTGATCTTCTGGCATTCTGGCTACATATTCGTCCAGTGTAACCAGCTTCTTCTCTGTGGAAGAATAGAACATTAGCAGGTCCTGCAGCGTGTCTTTGTGCATGCCATAATCATTGTATACGCCGAATTTGAGCTGTCTGCCAAAGGCACTGTAGAACTGATCGTATTTCTCTCTTTCATCCTTGAGCAAGCTTTGCAGTTGGCTCTTGATCTTGTTCTTAATGTTCTTGGCAATCAAAGTCAGCTGGCGGTCATGCTGGAGCAGCTCACGGGAAATGTTCAGAGACAGATCCTCGGAATCTACCATCCCTTTGACAAAGCTGAAGTAATCCGGCAGCAAGTCGCTACATTTGTCCATGATCAGAACGCCGTTGGAGTACAGCTCCAGGCCCTTCTCATATTCCTTCGTATAGTAGTCAAACGGCGTATTCTCCGGGATAAACAGAATCGCGTTATAGACCACCGCACCGTCGGCGCTGATGTGGATATGCTTCAGCGGCTGGTCGAAACCGTAGCGCTTCTCGGCATAGAAATTATTATAATCCTCGTCGGTCAGCTCGTTCTTATTCTTCCGCCAGATCGGAACCATGCTGTTCACGGTTTGTTCTTCGGAGATTTCCTCGAACTCGTTCTCGCTGTCAGCCTTAGGCTGGCTGGTGGTAATATCCATCTTGATTGGGAAGCGGATGAAGTCAGAGTATTTCTTGATGATAGACTTCAGGCGATACTCTTCCAGGTATTCATCATATTGATCTTCTTCGGTGTTTTCCTTGATCTTCAGAGTGATCTCAGTACCCACACTATCTTTCTCAGCCGGTTCGATGGTATAGCCATCAGCGCCTTTGGACTCCCATTTGAACGCTTCACTGCTGCCCAGCGCCTTACTGATAACCGTTACATCGTCTGCAACCATAAAGGCCGAATAGAAACCGACCCCGAACTGACCGATAATGTTATGGCCGTCCTTCGCCTCATTCTCTTCCTTGAAGGCCAGGGAGCCACTCTTAGCGATAACGCCAAGGTTGTTCTCCAATTCCTCCGCAGTCATCCCGATCCCTGTATCCGTAAGGGTCAGCGTTCTGTTTGCCTTATCAGCAGTCACTTTAATATAATAATCTTCTTTATTGAAGACGAGCGAGTCGTCAGCTAATGCTTTGTAATAGATTTTATCAATAGCATCGCTGGCATTCGAGATCAGCTCTCTGAGAAAAATCTCCCGCTGCGTATAGATGGAGTTGATCATCATCTCCAGCAGGCGCTTGGATTCGGCTTTAAACTTTTTTTTGGCCATGAATTAATTGATCTCCTTTCAAGATAAACATCTGGTCAAAATAACAAAATGATTAGCACTCCACTCCAGTGAGTGCTAACACTCCTTTTTATATACCATATAATAATTTTAGATGTCAATATATTACTGCATAATTACTAGATTTCCATACGTGTTTCACTAACATGCTCTATGGCATAACTGTCACAAACCATTTACTTCCGTTCCTGCATCTTGCATTAGCATCTGAATCAGTGATTGAAGCGGCTGGGACTTCCATTTCTTAGGATGGATTAGCAATTGCAAATCAAAATGAATCTCAGGGTGGTTAAAATTCAGCTCGGCGAGATAGCCCCGCTCGATCTCCTCTTGGGCCACAATTCGCGGCAGCAGCGCAATGCCCAGCCCGTTCATGACACAGCGCTTGATCGCCTCCAGGTTGGACAGCTCAAAGCCTATACGGAACACAATGCCGTGTTCCTTGAGTAAATTCTCGAACAGACTCCGGTAAATACAGCTTTCCTCCGAGACAATGAATTCACAATTATTCAGATGCTTGAGCTTAACGCTGTCCAGTGCGGCCAGTGGATGACCAACGGGAGCGATTAGTACTAGCGGCTCCTCCCGAATAATCGTGCGGTTCAGGAAGGAATCTGCCGTGCTGCGGTCCAGCATCAACCCAATATCGACTTCCCCGTCCTTTATTTTATTGACCAGATTGGCCTCCTGCTGTGTTTGCAGGTGGATGTTCAATCCCGGAAACCGGGTCCGCAGCTGCTGAAGAAAAGGAGGCAAATAAAACGCGGCCAGGGAATCTATCGTTCCGATCGTCAGTGTCCCGCCAATCTGCTGAGCAATCGTTTCTTTGGAACGATCATATAAGTCCAGCATTTCCACAAAGAGCTTCAGCAGTTCCTCCCCCGGAGGGGTCAAGCGCAGCTGGCGTCCATGTCTCTCCATGAGCGGGACACCATACTCCTTCTCGATTTTCTGAATCTGCATCGTAACGCTGGACTGGGCATAACCTAGCTCTTCAGCAGCACGGGTAAAGCTCTGGCGTTTAGCCACTTCACGGAATGTTCTCAAGTAAGTCAAATCCATAATCTCACCCTAACATCAATAATAATGATGATCCATATCATTTATTATAGATAACACCGATGAATTATTCCATGGTAAAGTAATCTTACAGCAACTAAAATGTTGGAGGCCGATAATCATGCTTACAGAACAACAGGTTTTTGGAGTATATGTCCCCGTGGTCACTCCGTTCAATACAGCCGGTGAAGTTGATCTGGATTCGTATGAGCATTATGTGAACAACATCATTAAGCATAATATTCAGGGTCTGGTTGTAAACGGAACCACTGGCGAATCGCCGACGGTTACCGTGGAAGAATTTCAACTCCTGGTCAATGCATCCCGTGAACTTTTAAAGCAATCCTCTATACCACTCATGGTCGGTACTGGAACGAATGATACCGCCTCCACTGTAAAACGTACAGAGTTGGCAGCGTCCTTGGGCGCAGATGCCGCACTCGTTGTAGTTCCTTATTACAGCCGTCCCTCACAGCAAGGCATTATTGAGCATTTCCGCAAGGCAGCAGAGGTTGGCATACCTATCATGGCCTATGATATCCCCGGACGAACCGGTGTTGGCATGACTGTCGATACAGCACGAACGATTCTGGAGATGGACAATGTTGTCGGTCTGAAAGACTGCTCAGGTTCGCCACTGCTGGTCACCGAGCTGTCCAAATACGGATCCAAGCCCATTCTGTGCGGCGATGATCAGCATTTCTTGGATATGCTGGGACGCGGCGCTGCTGGCGGCATGCTGGCTTCGGCGAATGTACGTCCGGCAGAATTCATCGAGATCTACGAATATTTTGCTTCCGGACAACTCGAGCAGGCCAAAGCGGCCTTCGAGCGCCAGACTTCACTGATCTCTCTACTGTTCAAAGAATCCAACCCCGCTCCGATCAAATGGCTGCTTAGCCATACTGGAGTCATTGGTTCCGATACCCTTCGCCTGCCACTGATGTCTATCAGCACCGGGCTGCAGGAAGAACTTCGTGCGTACCAGGCCGGAGCACTAGTATCCGGGTTGTAACGGTTACGCAATCATCCATATTGAAAGGCTGCCCGCTCCGTTTCTGACGGCTGAAGGCAGCCTTTATTTTTTCTTAAGCGTACGTAATCCATCTTCATATTTTTGTAGATAATCTGTCAGTGTAATCTTGCGGCATAGCTCTGCGAGCAGATTGTAAGGAATGACCGCTGGATTTTTGAAGCGTATACAGCTTTTTCCCATATCAAGTTTGGTCTGGACATGCTTCGGATACTCTTCCTGAAACCAGGTCAACACCTCGGGGAAGATATATATGCCCATATGATAAAAAGCGATAAAGTTCTTCTGGGATGCTAAGCTGATAAATGGGAGAGGCTCCTCCGGCTTCACATGATAACCAGATGGATAGATGCTGTGTGGGACGACATAACCGATCATGTCATAGGCCATGGTCTCTTGGAAGCCTTCCGGCAGATTATCGGATACCGTCTTTCTCAGCGCCTCCATCGCTTGCTTTCGCTCCTCTGGCAGTTGATGAATATAGTCCTCCGGACTGCTAGCTTCATACTTCATTATGTACCCTCCATTCACTTACTTCAATTGTTGGCCATTCGCTCTATCATACCAAACCCTGTACCAAACTAAAAATAACGACAGATTGTGCAAGTTCATGTTTGCGTAAAAAGCGCACAAAAAAGCGGAGGATCGCTCCCCCGCTTCTTCAAACTGTATACGTATTAAGACTAGTCGACAATTTCAGCAGTATCGCCATTGTTGGCACCTGCTGCATTGGCTTCGTCCGTATCAATATGCATATCCAGTGCAAAGCTGTCAGATACACGCGCAATTACGTTCTCCAGTACGAGACCGCGTTCGCCGCCAAGGCGAACTTTCAGCAGTTGCTTGTCAGCAATGCCCCAAGCTTCAGCGTCGGAAGTATGAAAATGAATATGGCGAGCTGCCACAATAACGCCGGTTTCCAATTCCACTTCACCAGCAGGGCCTTTCAGGGTAATGCCCGGTGTGCCTTCGATATTGCCGGATTCACGGACTGGAGCCTTCACGCCAAGCGCGAATGCATCGGTACGGGATACTTCCAATTGGGAAGCCGGACGAGCTGGTCCAAGAATTCTTACTTTGTCAAATTTGCCTTTGGTGCCGATTACCGCTACAGTTTCATTCGCAGCGAATTGGCCGGGTTGGGAGAGGGGTTTGAACTCAGTCAATTGGTAGCCTGGGCCAAACAAAGCCTCCACGTGCTCTTGCGTAAGGTGAATATGTCTAGCCGACACACCTACGGGTACAGTCTTGCTCATTGTAAGTCACTCCTTGAATTTTCTCTAGTATCTGTACAAGCCACAGAACATTATACAACTAAATACCCAAAACCTAAAGGAGCCTTGTCACTTTTTAAGATAATTTCTTGTATTCGACACATAGAGGCATAATAATTACTCATTGAACACTGTAATCAAGGAGTGAATCTTGATATGAACAACCTGTGCGTTTGGCCCGCGTCTTGATTCCATTCCGTGTTTCAGACCTGTAATCTTCTAAGCAGGACTATGCTTGCTCCCTTTCGAAGGCAAATTCTCTCCCAAAAAAGTCATAGCGTTCCCGTACAGCCACCCGCTTACAAGCTCTTCAGGATAATGCCGGAGCAGCAGCTCCGCAAATTCCGGGTATTTTCCCGGATGCTCCAGCCCCTCTACCCAGGTGTCAATTCCGTCAAAATCCGAGCCAAACATCAGAATCCGTTCCCCGCCAAGGCTGCATACATGTTCAATATGCTTCAGCAGGTCTTCTCGTCCAGCCTTCCCCCCACCTTCTACAAACCACGGAAAAAAGGTCAGTCCCATTCTTCCATCCATAGCAATCAGCGCTTTTATCTGTTCATCAACCAGATTGCGTGGATGTCCACATATCGCCGCCGCATTAGAATGAGAGGCAACAAACGGTCGATCGCTTATCTCTGCAAGCTCCCAGAAGCCCGATGGCGAGAGATGCGATACGTCCAACAGCATTCCGCTATGGTTGCACCACTCCACCAGCTTCCTACCTTTTTCCGTGAATCCTCCATTTCGTCGCTCAAGTACCCCATCTGCCGCCCAGTTGGCATAATTCCAGGTGACCCCCAGAAATCGCACCCCTAGCTCAAAGCAAAGCTGGGCATAGAACAGATTGCCCTCCAGACCGTCTACGCCCTCCACAGAGAGCATTCCTGCGCTAGAAGCTCCAAGGACCTGACTCTGCACTTCCTCTTTCCAGCGAAGCCACTGCAAGCCTCCTGAACCGACTACTTTTTCACGGAAAAGATCGATTTGACCCAATATCCGCTCAAACCCCGGCTTTCCCTTGCCCTCCGACAAATAGATAGCAAAACATTGCAGATCCACACTCCCCGCTGCCAGCCGCTCGGCCGTCACATCCAGCCGCGGATCCTTCCGAAAGTCGATATCGCCGAAATGCTGCATTTTACTCAGTACATCGCAGTGGAAATCTGCCACTTTCATGTTCTCTTTCCTCACAGCATTCCCCTCACTTTCTGCTGCCACCCGCCACTCTCCGGACGATGGAGCCTCCTTCAGATTCTATGCCGAGACCCAGAGTGTTATCTGTACATATGCAGCAAAAAAGCCTGTTTACCAAAGTAAACAGGCTTTAAACGAATCGATCTCTATTATCTCGGTTCAACAATAAGTTTAATCGCCGTCCGATCTTCTCCATCAATAACAATGTCGGTAAAGGCAGGAATGCAAATCAAATCAACACCGCTTGGTGCCACAAATCCCCGGGCGATGGCTACAGCTTTCACTGCCTGATTCAGCGCTCCAGCTCCTATTGCCTGCAATTCGGCCGTTCCACGTTCACGAAGAACACCTGCTAATGCACCGGCGACGGAATTTGGATTGGATTTAGCTGATACTTTTAATACATCCATGTAAGTACCTCCCCTGGGAAAAATGATGGTGTTCTTCCACTCTGTAGATGTTATTCGCGGGAGAAGAAATAATTCCTTCTTTTTGCGTGCTACTTCTACTCAAATTGGTACAAAAGATACTCTTTTTCGATATAAAAAAGATCACACTTCATCCTAAAGCGTTGCTTTCGCCCGATTCATCTTGTTTTTTGACCGTCCCTCTTAATCCATGATCCAATCGCCTTCGCGCATGCGAATCTTCTCCAGCTTGGTAGCTGCTCCAGTAGCCTCGTCCAGCTCTGCAAATAAACCGTGCAACTGCCACTTGCCTTCGTCTACGACGAAGCGTGACGGAAGTTGGGTTTTGAACTTATATAGGACCGCTTCTCTTTCCATACCCAGTATTCCTTCTCTTGAACCAACCATGCCAGCATCGGTCAAGTAGGCCGTTCCCCCAGGCAAAATCACATCATCATTGCTCTGTACATGTGTATGGGTTCCGACAACGATCGACGCGCGTCCGTCCATATGATAGCCCATGGCAATCTTCTCAGAGGTAGCTTCCGCATGGAAATCGACCAGGATGCAGTTGTGCTCTCTGCGCAGCTCGTCCACAATCTCGTCGCCAGTGCGGAACGGACAATCGATAGCTGGCAAAAAGGTGCGCCCCTGCAAATTCACAATCGCTAGTTGCTTGCCGTTAGCCTTTACTACCGTGTATCCACGACCCGGTGTACCCGGAGGGAAGTTCGCCGGACGAATCAGCCGGGGCTCATCGTCAATAAACTCAAAGATATCGCGATTATCCCAAGTATGATTACCCATCGTGATGCCGTGGACACCCCAGTTGAAGAATTCGTTCGCGATAGCCGAAGTAATTCCGCGGCCAGCAGCAGCATTCTCTCCGTTAACGATAATGATGTGGGGCTGGTATTTGCTTTTCAGGGAAGGCAGCATTTCACGCAATGCCTTTCTTCCAGTATTGCCGACGATATCTCCAATAAATAGTACTTTAATATGACTCTCCTCCTAGATTTGCACTTAGTTTGAAACATCGTATTTACAGAAAAATGGCCCCGCTTGGGGGCCACTATTCTTCATTTGCTTATTTAGCGTATTCTACCGCCCGTGTCTCACGGATTACTGTGACTTTGATATGCCCTGGATAGTCCAGTTCATTCTCGATCATCTTCGTAATATCACGAGCCAGACGGAAAGCTTCCGCATCGTCAATCTTCTCAGGCTGTACCATTACGCGAACCTCACGGCCCGCCTGAATGGCGTACGATTTCTCAACACCTTCGAAAGATTCGGAAATTTCTTCAAGTTTCTCCAGACGCTTGATGTACGTTTCCAGTGTTTCCCGACGAGCGCCAGGTCTTGCTGCCGACAATGCGTCAGCTGCACCAACCAACATTGCAATCACCGAAGTGGCTTCACAGTCACCATGGTGAGACGCAATACTGTTGATAACTACCGGATGTTCCTTGTACTTCTTCGCCAGTTCGACGCCGATTTCTACGTGTGAGCCTTCTACTTCATGATCCAGCGCTTTGCCGATATCATGGAGCAATCCGGCACGTTTTGCAAGCACGATGTCTTCCCCAAGCTCACCGGCCATAAGTCCTGTCAGATAAGCGACCTCCATGGAGTGCTTCAACACATTCTGACCATAGCTTGTACGGAATTTCAAGCGGCCCAGAATCTTGATCAGGTCCGGATGCAAGCCGTGAACACCCACCTCGAAGGTAGCCTGCTCACCGTATTCACGAATCCGTTCGTCCACTTCTTTGCGGGATTTCTCCACCATCTCTTCAATGCGGGCTGGATGGATACGTCCATCTGCAACCAGCTTCTCAAGTGCCGTACGGGCCACTTCGCGACGGATTGGATCAAATCCTGACAGAATAACCGCTTCCGGCGTATCATCAATAATGAGGTCAATACCGGTGAGAGTCTCCAGTGCCCGGATATTACGGCCTTCACGACCGATAATCCGTCCCTTCATCTCTTCATTCGGCAGCGTTACAACCGATACGGTTGTCTCCGCAACGTGATCAGCTGCGCAGCGTTGAATAGCGAGTGTAATGATTTCACGGGACTTCTTATCCGCTTCTTCTTTCGCCTGCTGTTCAATTTCCTTGATCATTTGTGCAGTTTCGTGGCGAACTTCCTGCTCTACATTGCTGAGAATAATACTTCTTGCATCGTCGATGCTTAGATTGGAAATACGTTCCAATTCAGTCACTTGGTTTTTGTAAATGACATCAATTTGTTGTTGGGTTTCATCGATTCGTTTCTCTTTGTTAGCTACTTGTTCTTCTTTTCGCTCGAGCGATTCCATTTTTTTATCCAGCGATTCTTCCTTTTGCAGCAAACGTCTCTCTTGTCGTTGGATTTCGTTCCGACGTTCACGAGTTTCTTTATCAGCCTCGGTACGGATTCTGTGGACTTCGTCCTTAGCTTCCAATACCGTTTCCTTCTTCAGCGCTTCTGCCTCTTTTCTCGCGTTTTCCACGATGACTACGGCTTCTTTCTCAGCGCTTGAAATTTTAGCTTCTGCAAGGGATTTACGAATAAAATAACCGAACCCAAAGAATAAGGCAGCTACAACGAGAACGACAATGATCCAGGCCAAAGTTGGCATCTGTTCACCTCCTCGTTGGTTCCTCCAAGGTATGCCTTGGGAATTTGTGCAGTTGTTCAACTATCCGTTTCATCACCATACAAAAAACCGGTAACCTCACCGATTGCCATACTGCACATGCTGCACATGCACACTGCCCGCCATATCCGGCGATTACATATCATATGAGTTGTATGCGAACCGCAAACCGAGTCACCTTTTTGGGAAGGAAAAAGGTCTCTTACTTTTGCCGATTCATGTTATATTTTATTATTTATAAAAAGACATTGTCAAGAGAGCTCATCCCTTAAGTAAAGTCAAGTCTAGTAATCCATGAAGTATGAATCCTCTTCTTCGCCTTCTGCATTCTCTTCTTGGAGCAAGATGTTGATCACCTGGCGCACCATTTCTCCCGGAAAACCGCGCCGCATAAGGAAGGCACCCGTCTTGCGCCTTTTGTCGACGACTTCCCCGCGAATCATATTCCACTTCTTGCGTCCTGTCTGGAGTGCACTCGCCAATTCGTCCTCTGGGCTGATATTCTCCAGCGCTTCTGCAATCAGTGACTTGTCGATCCCCTTCTCTCGTAACTCCTGGCGAATCCACATCTTACCCTTGCGCTGGTTCGTGAGGCGCTGCTCCGCCCACTGTTTGGCGTACAGCGGATCATCAATAAAGCGTTCCTCCTGCAGCCGCTGCACCACTTCCGCAATAATAGTCTCTCCTATTTCCTTCTGCCGTAAACGGCGAGCCATCTCCTGTGCGGTTCGTGGCTTGCGTTCCAGATAGCGAAGACCTTCCACGTAAGCCCGCTGGCGCTCATCTGCAACTACAATCTCTTCCAGATCAGCCTTGATAAAAGAATTGCCTGTGATCATCCGGTATTTAATCATAACATCTTCATGAACGGTCATGGTATAAGGGCCGAAATGAATGATATAGCGACGATCCGATTTTTTCTGCCGCTCTACCCGCGTGATTTCAAGTACCCCATCATCCGGAAAATCAGATAGCGCCTGTTCCTCCTGCTCTTCCGGCTCCGAATCAAGTTGTATAACCATGTTGCCTGTCACCTCATTGCAATTATCGTATATCTTCTTCAACGTCTATGATTATGAAAAGACACCCTGTCATGTCGTTCACAGGGCGCCTAATCTTAACGAATATTCAATTCAGACTATTCGATTTCCATCAGCAGATTCTCTTCTTCTTCCTGCTCTGCTGCAATCTCAGATTCACTTGGAGCAGCCACAATCGTTGTCAGATTGCTGGCTTCACGAATCTTGTTCTCAATCACGAGGGCGATTTCCTGATGCTCTTTCAAGAACTGCTTAGCGTTCTCCCGTCCTTGACCAAGACGTTCGCCTTCATAGGAATACCAGGCACCACTCTTGTTTACGATATCCATCTCTGTACCGATATCCACAAGACTGCCTTCCCTGGAAATCCCCTCACCGTACATAATATCCACATCTGCTTGCTTGAACGGAGGCGCTACCTTGTTCTTCACAACCTTGATTTTCGTCCGGTTACCCACAACATCGTTCCCCATCTTGATGCTCTCTACACGACGTACATCAAGTCGAACGGATGAATAGAATTTCAGAGCCCGGCCACCAGGAGTTGTCTCAGGGTTACCGAACATCACACCAATCTTCTCACGAAGCTGGTTAATAAAGATCGCAATAGTGTTCGATTTGTTGATCGCACCAGACAATTTACGCAGAGCTTGAGACATTAGACGAGCCTGCAGACCTACGTGAGAATCCCCCATGTCGCCTTCAATCTCTGCCTTTGGCACCAA
Organism: Paenibacillus sp. NPDC057934; assembly: GCF_042887565.1. Taxonomy (NCBI): domain Bacteria; kingdom Bacillati; phylum Bacillota; class Bacilli; order Caryophanales; family Paenibacillaceae; genus Paenibacillus; species Paenibacillus sp. NPDC057934. The sequence goes on along the minus strand of NZ_JBHVPB010000002.1, from coordinate 624,061 downwards.
AGCTGCCACGGAGTCAACAACAATAATGTCTACCGCTCCACTACGGACAAGCGCTTCAGCAATTTCCAACGCCTGCTCGCCTGTATCCGGCTGCGAAAGCAGCAATTCATCAATGTTCACGCCCAGCTTGCTAGCATATCTCGGGTCAAGCGCATGTTCCGCATCAATAAACGCAGCTTGTCCCCCAAGCTTCTGAACTTCTGCAATTGCATGAAGCGCAACTGTGGTCTTACCGGAAGATTCCGGTCCGTATACTTCGATGATACGCCCCTTCGGAAATCCGCCAATCCCCAAAGCGATATCCAGTGCCAAAGCTCCACTAGGTACAACTTCCACTTGCATGTGGGTGGATTCGCCCAGTTTCATTACAGAACCTTTACCGAATTGCTTTTCTATTTGACGAAGCGCCATCTCAAGCGCCGCACGACGATCTGACAATCAGACCACTTCCTTCACTGTTGTTTATAATATATATAATAACGTGTTTTGAAGACCTTGCCAAGCTTTTTTTCGAACATACATTCGTTTTTTTTGACTTTCGGCCTACCTCTCCCTTTTATTGTAAGCCCCCTTCCGGTTGCAAAAATTAAGAGCGACGCGGCCAGGAGAATGTATCTTCCCATGATTCTCAAACAAAAAACCGCGGCATAGAAAGCTCTGCGCCACGGTTCTTCCGTATGTTTTCAATTATACAACGTCTTCCAAAGGGATTACAAGTCGGAGCCTTCCAGCGGAGTCTCCACCTGCCGCTCCTCCAACCTACGCCAGAGACGGTACAGCAGTGCTTTTACCGAACGCAGCCGGATATTCTCACGTGTCCCCTGCAGATTCAGCTCATACACTTCTGTCTCCCGGTTCCGCTCGGCAATTCCGATAAAGACGAGTCCCACCGGCTTACGCTCCGAATAGCCCGGCCCGGCAACACCCGTAACCGATAGTCCGAAATCACTGTCTGCAATCATTCTCACCTGCTCGGCCAGCACCTCTGCAACCTCGCGGCTGACAGCGCCAGGAGCATTGGTACCCTCCAGAAAATCACTCGGTACGTTCAGGAGCTTCTTCTTGATGTCGTTGGAATAACAAACAATGCCACCTGCAAACATGGATGCGCTACCGGGAATATTCGTAATGCTCTCCATCAGCAGGCCGCCAGTACAGCTCTCCGCCGCACTCAAAGTCAGCCCTGCATCCGCCATCCAGTCCACAATCAATTGTTCCAACGGCACGTCAATGTTCGCATACATGTATTCCGGAAGAATATCCTTAATCTGCTTTTCCAGAACATCCAGCTTCTTCAGCGCGTCATGCTCGGAAGGAGCCTTGGTCGAAATACGGACCGTCACTTCGCCCTCCTTGGCATAAGGAGCAATCGTTGGATCGGTCTGATTACGGATTAAATCAATCAGCTTGTCCTCCAGCAGCGATTCACCGATACCGGCAAACTTGAGCATTTTGGAGTAGATCGGCATTTCGTCCGTCAATGCATGCTGCTGGAGCCATGGCTTGGCCTTGTCCGTGAACATTGGCTTCATCTCACGCGGGGGGCCAGGAAGAACGATATAATATTTATCCTCATGCGCCAGGGCTATGCCCACGGCTAGGCCAGTTTCATTGGGTAACGGGGTGGTGCCTTCAATAATTAAAGCCTGCTTGCGGTTGTTCTCTGTCATTACAATCTTACGTGTGTCAAAAAAGCGCTGTACATGGTCCATGGCCAAGGTGTCGATATGCAGACCACGACCTAGTGCTGCAGCTAGAGCGTCTTTGGTAAGATCGTCTTCGGTTGGGCCGATGCCGCCGGTGAAGAGGATCAGATCCGCACGACCCCGAGCAATTTCGATCGCTTGCTGCAGGCGGCTGCTATTGTCACCGACTACTGTCTGAAAATAAACATCGATTCCTAGTGCGGCAAGTTCTGTCGATAGGAACTGGGCGTTGCTGTTAACGATCTGGCCGAGCAAAAGCTCAGTGCCGACTGCGATGATTTCTGCTTTCATAGCGGGCTGACGCCTCCTGATTATAGAATGGACCGTTCATTATTATGCTTTATGGAGCTGCAGCAGATCCTTGTTCTTGACAAAATAATCGATTCCCGAATAAATCGTGATCAACGTTGCGGCCCAGATAGCGATATCGTCAACCGGAATACTGATGAACTGAAACGGGAAATTATTGAGCAACAGCAGGGAGATGGCGACAATTTGAACAACCGTCTTGATCTTACCCCATTTGCTGGCAGCCACCACCTTGCCTTCAAGCAGCGCAACCTGACGAAGGCCAGTGACTGCAAATTCGCGGCTGATAATGACAATGGCGATCCAAGAATCGCATCTGCCCAGCTCCACTAGCGAGATAAGCACAGCGGTAACCAGCAGCTTATCCGCGAGCGGATCGAGCAGCTTGCCAAGATTGGTGACCATATTATACTTCCGGGCGATATAGCCATCTATTCCATCTGTGCTGGCTGCCAGCAAGAAAATCACCGCCGCTACCAGATGGTTAACAGAAAGCTGGAATGAGCCCCAGTGCAGCGGCTCTGGATAGAAACTGTAATCCACCAGCAAAAAAAACATCATAATAGGGATAAGACAAATACGAGCAAGCGTGATGCGGTTGGGTAAATTCACTGAAGTTCCTCCCCTGATCAATCATCCAAATCGTGTTCTAACCATTTCTTACGCAAGTATATTATAGCCATAAAACGGCCGCAGGCAATAGCGGCTGTCCCATCTCATTTATCCCCAAAATGTTGTGGGCGCCATGGACAGTTGGCTGGATTCTACTCTCTCTATCTATTCAAATAACTGCTGCAATATCCATATGTAATTTGAGCCACAAGAGCAAGCAACCATCCCTATTGCTATGATGATGCGAATCCGAGATGTTTATACTCTCTCTTTCGACAAAAACAGAAAGCACCCCGCAAGCTTGCGTGCTGGTACAGCACAGCGGGGCACAAGTATCTTACTTTAAATTGTTAAACTGCAAATCAAGCGGTAAATCAGCTTTGCGCAGAATCTGGATGATTTGTTGCAGATCATCACGGCTTTTTCCAGTTACCCGGATTTGGTCACCCTGGATTTGGCTCTTCACCTTCAGCTTGGAATCACGAATCAGAATATTGATCTTCTTCGCATTATCCTGATCAATCCCTTGCTTCAGACCCAGGCGTTGACGTACTGTTCCCAGCGACGCAGGCTCTACCTTTCCGAAATCCAGATTCTTAAGGGTAATGCCGCGTTTCACCATCTTGGACTGCAAAATGTCGATGACGGCGTTCAGCTTATATTCATCCTCAGAGGAAATAATAAGCGCATCCTTCTCCAGTTTCAAACTACTTTTGCTGTTTTTGAAGTCAAACCGATTATCAATTTCCTTCTCTGTCTGATGAACAGCATTAGTTAATTCCTGCATATCCATTTTTGATACAATGTCAAACGAACTTTCCGAAGCCATTACTTCACGTCCTTTGCTTACATTTATTCTTTTATTATTATATGAGAAAGATTTGTCCAAGTCTAATTATGGAAGAAAACTATGACCCGACATACAAAAACAGCCCCACAGTGTGGAGCTTTGCCCTTCCTACAAAAACACGCCTCCCGAAGGCATCAAAAGCTCGGGAGACGCTTGATTCCCTGAGTGCAGGACCTATCTGCTGCGGGAAGGTGACCGAAACATGTCCAGAATCCCCAGCACAATATGCGCCAGTCCGAACCCGAGGATTCCATAACCCCAGGCATTTGGTGTCAGGTAATATCCCAGGAGCGTAACGATTACACCCAGTCCTGCTACAATCCAGCTGACAGTCATGATAGAATACACCTCGCTTTGGCGTAAGAACTGTAAATCATTCTTATGTTCCCCATAAAGCCAAAGCCTATGCATTCCTGCCGTTTACTCGGTTGAAGTGGTTTCCGAATTCGTTGTACTGCTATCCGTTGTACCACTGTTCGCAGAACCATTACTGCCGGATGATTCATCCAGCTCAAGCAAAATGCGGGACGAAGACTTACCGTCTGTCACCTGTTGACCATTAACCGTAATGATTGTTGCTGGCGAATAGCCGGATTTGATGTACATTCCTGTGCTATCAAGCGTGAATGTCATATTATCTCCAGCCGCAGTATTGCCAAAGGAAAGCTTCTCACCCTTGGAGTTAGAGCCTTTATAGACCTCAAGCCAACTGACTCCATTTGCTGCAATCTTCACCTGCACCGCACTTCCTGGAGAAGCAGACACTTTAAAGACTGTGCTCTTACCTGACTTGCGATCCTCAGTGACCGTAACGGCCTGTGGAGGCGGCGTCGGCGAAGGGGTAGGCTGCACTGTAGGCTCCGGCGTGGGTTCCGCACTGGTAGTCCCCTCAGTGGCTGTAGGCTTGGCTGTACTGCCCACTGCCGGTGGTGGAGTCTGAGCTGTCGCTGGGTCCTGCTGAGCATCTGTTAGCTTGGTCGGATCAACCTGATTGGATTCGCCTTTATTCAGATTAGATGCATACATATAGATGACAACAATAATCAGGACTGGAAAAGTCCACATTAATAGCGTCGGCAGCCACTTGGCGTTACGTTCCGTCTCGGGTCTGCGGCTACGCTTTTGAATGACCGTTTCCATTGGGGTCGCTTCCACCGGAGGTGCTGGTACATTACCATGTTCCTCTAGCAACTCGTCAGGGTTAATCCCCACTGCTTCCGCATAGGTTTTGATGAACGCCCGGACATAAAAACTTCCAGGGAGCACCTTATAATCCCCCGCCTCGATGGCTTCCAAATATTTTTTTCTGATCTTCGTAACTTCCTGGACATCGTCAAGACTCATGCCTTTTTGCAGGCGCGCCTCCTTCAACTGCCGGCCCAGTTCCGACATACCATCACCTCCTTGTTCTCTCATGTTTATAGGTCCTCATTGTAGCTTCCGGTGAATGTCTCGTACAAAATCTCCTCGGTAGGAGAATTTCGCAGTTCAATAATGATATCAAAATCATCAAAGCTGTACTCCGATTCACGCACAAAGATATCCGGATGCTCAATAACCTTCGTGCTTGGCATGCCCATCACATTCTGCAGTAGATTGTAATGCTTCTCATTGGAACGGATCGTACTGACGATCCCATCAATAATAAACACATTATGAGGGTTCATCTCATCCTCTGCAAGCTGGCTGCGCACGGTCTGCCTTAAAAGTGTCGAGGACACGAAGGTCCATCTCTTCATTGCACAGACACTGCCAGCTATAATGGACTCCGTCTTGCCTACGCGCGGCATCCCACGCAGACCTATTACCTGATTGCCTTCACGCTTAAACAGTTCACCAAGAAAATCCACCAGAAGCCCCAGCTCATCCCTCGTGAACCTGAACGTCTTGCGGTCATCCGAATCCCGATCTATATATCGTCCATGCCGAACAGCCAGCTTGTCCACGAGACGTGGAGGACGCAAAGCCGTAACGGTAATATTATCAACCTTTTTAAGCATTTCGCCCATCAGCATAATCTTCTCTTCGTCATTCGTCTCGAGCAGCATCCCCCGAGTCTTGCCTTCTACACCGTTAATTGTAATAATGTTGACTTCCAACATCCCGAGCATAGAAGCGATATCACCGAGCAGACCAGGTCTGTTCTTATGTATCTTATATTCCATATACCACTGTTTATGTTCCACTTGTACACCTCATAGATTCCTTTTCCCTGCACCTGTCCAGACGTCAAAAAAAGCTCTGAATCGACAAAGCGCTACATTGCACGGGTCATATTAATGATATATAAAAAAAAAATGAAAGGCAAGGTCACTCCTGTAATAATTACAGAAAAGCTCCCCGAAGGGAGCTTTTTCCGCGAGCTTATGCGTGGTTTTTAGCCAGCCTGACCATGAGTTTAGCAATTGTTTGCTTCTCTTCGTCATTGCCGACATCCCACAGCTCTTTGATCGCCCGGTTCGAAGAGTTCGCTGGGTCAACCTTGTCGTCGAGGAATTCCCCGATTTCAAATGCCAGCTTGGAGATAGTGTCTTCACTCATCCCGATCTTCTCGGCCTGAACGACCCGTTCACCCAGAAATTTTTTCCAGGTATCGAAGTTTTTGATTACCGTATTCTCTGTTGACATCTTAAATCCTCCTTCATGGTTACGGTCAGCTCCTTCGTTTGAGCGAAAGAACCGCCGTCTTGCGTGAGATTTAAAATCAACAGTAATAATATGTCTCGGATACGGAGTTCTTATGCTGGAGCTTTTCTCCAAAACCGAGGCCTCTAGGTAATCCAGCCCCCGTTCGGGCTGATAACTTGTCCTGTAATATACCCGGATTCAGGCAGCGCCAGAAAATACACCAGCGAAGAGATTTCATCAGGCGCCCCAAGCCGCCCTACAGGAATCTCTTCCTCCAGCATGCGCACTTCCTCTTCCTGCAGATTCGCCAGCATCGCCGTATTCACGGCGCCTGGTGCCACGGCATTCACCGTGACACCGGAAGGCGCCAGCTCTTTGGCCAGCGCCTTGGTGAAAGCATTGATGCCGCCTTTGCTGGCGGAATAGGCCACCTCGCAGGAAGCGCCGGAAATCCCCCAAACAGAGGATACATTAATAATTCGTCCAAAACGCTGTGATACCATATACGGCATGAAAATTTGACTACAGAGGAATGTCCCCTTCAAATTAACCGCCATAATCTCATCCCATTCCTCTTCAGTGAGGTCTGCGAGCATCCCGTAATGAGCTTTGCCGGCATTGTTAACGAGGATGTCTGGCTGAAGTCCACAGCTCTCCAGTTTTTCTGCCATACGCAAAAGCTGACTGCGGTCTTTGACGTCCGCAGTCACTGTCAGCACTCTTGCCCCCAGGGCCATGCAGCGGCGGGCAACGTCATTCGCCGCTTCATGAGAGTTCATATAATGGATCACAATATTCATGCCCACCGATGCAAAGCGTTCGGCAATAGCGCCGCCGATCCCCCCGCTTCCACCGGTAATAAGCACAGTCATTTCTCCTATCGGCTTGCTGTTCTCTCCCGGTAACGGCATTAAGGGCTCACCACCAGCGAAACCGCCAACTGTTCCCAGTCTATATGGCTACGCAGACGTTCATTGACCTCATCCAGGGTGATGGATTCATACAGCGGGAGCACTTCAAAGAGATCTCCACCACGGAACTGGTAACGTGTGAATTCATGGGCAATATTTTCCGGAGAATTCAGCATGCGGAGATAGCCGCCGATTTTCTTTTTGCGTGCCCGTTCAAAATCCTTCTCGGCAAATCCGGATTGTAGAAATGGTTCAATCTCTTCCTTAATCCGCTTCAGCAACAAATCAGGGTCCTTCGTATCGCCGCCGATAGCGGAGAACGCATATTGCGGCGAGCTGTTGAACTCATGACCGAAGCTGTCGGAGATCAGTTCTTCGTCATATAGCTTCTGGTACAATGCCGTACTGCTACCCAGCAGCAGATCCAGCATTAGCTTGGTCGTCAGATCCCGGCGTACGGCGGCTTCGCCAGCAAGGCCGAGTTCCTTCTCTTTGAAACCGAACAGGCACTTCGGCATGGAGACAGCCAGCTTGCTCTCTTTGCGCTTGGTGGCTACCTGCTCTGGTTCTTGCTCAAAGATGCGTTCAATCTCGCCCTGTTTATCATAAGATTTCCCCGCTTGATTGCTGCGGATGAGCTCAAAAACTTTCTCCGGCTCAACACCACCTACGACGAACAGCAGCATGTTGCTCGGGTGGTAAAACGAATTGTAGCACGTATACAATGTTTCTTTCGTAATGGTCGCGATAGACTCGATGGTCCCGGCGATATCGATATGAACCGGATGCTTCGCATACATGGCTTCAATGAGGCCAAAATAGACGCGCCAGTCCGGATTGTCCGCGTACATATTGATCTCCTGACCGATGATACCTTTCTCCTTCTCCACATTCTCGTCTGTGAAATAAGGCCGCTGCACAAAGTCAACTAATGTGCTTAGGTTGGTCTCAATATTCTCTGTTGCCGAGAACAAATAAACTGTCTGGTCAAAGCTTGTAAATGCATTCGCTGAAGCACCGTTGGAGGCAAAAGTAGCAAAAATATCGCCTTCCGGCTCCTCAAACATTTTATGCTCCAAAAAATGGGCAATCCCGTCGGGAACTGTGGTTTCTTCCCCGCCGGCTACCCGGAAATGATTATCGACCGATCCGTATTTGGTGGCAAATGTCGCATAGGTTTTGGCGAACCCTGGCTTAGGCAGTACATACACCTGCAGTCCATTGTCCATCACCTCATGATACAATGTTTCTTGAAGCTTATCGTAACGTAACTGTTCCACCGCTATTCCTCCTTCTGCCCTGTCAGGAAATAAATCGTGTCGAGTTGGAACGATTCCGCAGCGGCCTTAACATCGCCAGATCCGATTTGTTCCACTTGCGTCAGCAGTTCCTGCGCAGACCGGTCTTTTCCGGATAACTGGCGGTTAAAATCAAATGAAATCAGCTCAAAGGCGGAATCCTGAATCTCCGAAAGCAAATTGCGAATCATTGCTTTGGTCTGACTCAGCTCCAGATCGCTAATGTTACCGCGTTTCAGTTCATCGAGCTGTTGGCGGATAATATCCACCGCTTTGCTGTAATTCTGAATCTCAATACCGGACTGAATCGTTCCGATCCCTTTATGTCCGTCATAACGGGAGGAAGCGTAATACGCCAGACTCTCCTTCTCGCGCACATTAACGAAGAGCTTCGAATGCGGATAACCGCCCAAAATCCCGTTATACATCAAGGCTGATGCATAAGTATCGTCCTTGTAAGTAATTGAGGTACGCAGACCCATATTCAGCTTACCTTGACTGACATCCAGCTTCTCTTCTACCGTACGGACTTCACTTACGGATACCGGAGTGAAGTTCGAAGAATACGCTGCGACAGCAGCATCGCTACGGCCGAAATGACGCTTAACCAGCTTCTCTACCTCTTCTGGGGTCGTATCTCCTACCACATAAAGATCCAGGATCGCTCCATCCAGCCAAGAGTTATATGACTTATACAGACTCTCTGGGGTAATGCCGTCAAGATCAGCGCGCTGTCCCAGCGGGTGCAGACGGTAAGGCTCATTGCGGCACATTTCTTCGATACAGCGTTCGGCTGCATAGCGGATTTTATCATTCACGATAGCTTCCAGCTTCTTGCGGACCGTTTCCCGCTCAGTAGCCACATAGGATGAGCGGAAAGTTCCGTTCTCCAAGGCGGGCTTCGTTAAAACTTCGCCCAGGAACGCAAAGGACTCGCCCAGCAGGCTTTCTTTGCTTTGGACAAAGGAATCATTGATCGTATCCATACGGAACTGCACGATCTGGTAATCGCCTCTTTTGTATACATCAAAACCGAAACCAGCACCATACAGCTCTTCCAGTTGCTCGCGGAACTGAGTCGTCTCCGGGTAGGAGGCCGTACCTCTACGCAGCACGAAAGGAACCAGCGCTGTTGGAGTTACGGTGTCTTCTTTGAGCGGAACGCCAGCATAAAGTGAGATGGCGAAGGTCTTGAACGCCTTCGTCGGCAGTACGTGAATGCGCATGCCTGCGACGCTACCATGTTGAAAACCATTATTAGTCAAGTCCAAAACTCCTTTACCGCGTAGATAAATGCTATACATCATGTTTATGAAGTACTTTCCATTCTAAACCATTCCAAAGTAAGGAAGCAACCGAAGGTTAGGCCCCCGGTTGCTCTTACGGTTTATTCAGCTTGAGCGCTGCATTAGCGGACGCTCATTGCTCTTTTACATACAAAAGATATGCTGCCCGATGGTCTTCACTTGCGGACGAGTCCAAATCCATTTGGAGGTCGCCGTCTTCGGGTTGAAATAATACAGACATCCCCCGGATGGGTCCCAGCCATTGAGGGCCTGCTGCACAGCTTTACGCGCTTGCTCGTTCGGCTCCAGATAAATCTGGCCGTCGGCTACGGCTGTGAATGCACCAGGCTGAAAGATTACACCGGACGGCGTATTCGGAAAGCTTGGCGACTTCACACGGTTCAGAATGACAGCAGCAACAGCAACTTGACCTTCAAAAGGCTCACCACGGGATTCCCCATATACGGCATTCGCCATAATCTTAAGATCATTTTCCGATAGGCCCATAGTGTTACCCGACGACAATTCTGCGGTATTCTTCGAATTCGTATCTGCTTTCCCCTCGCCCCCACCGTTATCCGGAGCTTTGGAGGCAGTACCTGTTGGTGGTTCCGTTGGCCTCCAATCCTTTGTCGCGTTATACAGCTTCAATTTGGTTTTAGCACCTACAACACCATCAGCTGGCATACCGAATTTCCACTGAAACCACTTCACAGATTCCAAGGTCGTAGATCCAAACTGGCTGTCTATCGTCCCGTCGTAATAACCCAAGAATTTCAAGCGGCCCTGCAGCTCGTATACATCTTTGCCGGAAGCTCCGAATTTAACAGTTGTCGTGCTAAAAGCTGGTAAAGCTTCCTGCTCATAGTCGCTAACCTCTTTAGAAGGCGAAACGGTAGTACTCTCCACGTTACGTGCTGCAGCGCTCTTTTGACTGAACATGATACTGCTGACAAAAGGGGCAGTCGTTATGGCAAGGGTCAGTACGGCAAGTAACCATAGCTTCTTATTCTTCATAGGGCATCGCTCTACCTTTCTCTTGTAAGTTCTGCATGGATGGCTAAAGTTATTATGACGACTGTCAGCTCTTCCTATGCATGGCAGTGGAGAAGGGTCAGGAATTCATTGCTAATGAGAATAGTTATCATCTATACTGGAACAAAGTAACCAAAGGGGTAAAGAATACATGCACCTGAAAGATCATTTAAAACTATGGAATCATGCCCATATTAAAATTTTGGATGTTCGCCGCACCACACTTAACGCCGGGGATAACGCACCTCCCTACCGTTTGCCGTCCAGTGCTTTCCTGTATGCGGCACGCGGCGGAGCCCGTGTGATGCTGGATAAAAATTGTTATCCATTCAACCACGCCCATGTTCTTCATGGCGGAAAGGGAACGCTCGTGGAGCTCTTTCTTGAGGAGAAAGGACTTGAATTTGAGTATGTTTTAATTTTATATAGAGCGATCCTTGCGCTTCCAGCCAGTAAGGAACTGGTTGCTCTTATGGAACAAAATAATCCGTTTCACTGCCAATACGGCTTTGAACCTTCAAATCCGATCTCTTTGTATCAAAAGACCGAGAGTATGTTAAGTAATTGGGACGGCGGCGGTCTGCTGGAGCAGCTTCATGTCAAAGCACTTTTCTATCAGTGGGTGTACGAACTTGCATGGCTGCTCCATGTCCAGGGAATCAAGTTTATGAAGCCGGATTTGCTGAACTTAGCTATACGGTATATGGAGGAAAATTATCATGAGCCTCTGAGTATAGATCAATTGGCTGAAGCTATCGGTAGCAGTCCAAGAACATTATCCCGATTGTTCCGTGCTCAGCTACACTGCACCCCCTCCCGCTACTTGACCGAGATCCGCATGAAGCAAGCCCGAACTCTGTTACTGAAGACGGACGCCACCCTTGAGCAAATCGCACTCGGTACGGGATATTCAGATGCTTATTCTTTTGGAAAAACGTTCAAGAAACATTTTGGAATCTCGCCCGTTCGCTTCAAAAATAATGTCAGTGCGCCGCACACTTGGCCGGATATGACATTGGAACAGGCCCGAAATGACATTGTTTCACCTCTCTTCCTCCGATATATTGATAATGATAATCAAGATCAATATAGAAAAAAAGGAGAGTCACACATGTACAGAAATACTAAACCATCCCTTCTGCTCATGCTGATGTTATGCTTCAGCATCCTGCTCGGCGCTTGCTCGCCAGCACCAGCAAATACCACCTCTTCACCCTCCCCTTCAGCTTCTGCCACGGCTGTAGCGGACTCAGCGAGTGCTGACCAGAATACGCCTGCTGAAGCACAGACCCGCACCATATCTACGATTAAGGGCGATATTGAAGTGCCCCTTCATCCGCAGCGGATCGTCGTCCTCTACTTACTGGGCGATGTACTGGCACTGGGCATTAAGCCGGTTGGAGTCTCCGATGTATCTGAGGGTGCAGCTTTTGAAAATGAGCTTAAAGATGTCCAGAAGCTAGGTACCTGGTTCGAAGCTAGCCCAGAGACGGTGCTTGATCTCAATCCTGATCTGATTATCGTGCCGTCCGAAGAGACTTACGAAGCACTACACCAAATTGCACCTACTGTTCTCATTCCCTATGAGAAGATGACTGCAGAGGAACGTGTAGCCATGATTGGTGAGGTTGTAGGGAAAAAAGACGAAGCCCAAAGCCTCTTCGATGATTTCCATAAAAAAGTTGAGGAGAGCAAACAAAAGCTGCAAGCTGCCGGAATTCTGGACAAGACTGTATCCATTATGGAAGGCGGTAAAGACCGCAGCATGGCTGTTGTTAACAGCAAGCAGTTCGGCAGAGGATCACAGGTGGTGTACGAATATCTGGGGATGAAAGCACCTGAATTGATTCAGCAGAAAATTGATGTTTCCACAGGTGCAGAAGCAGAATCCATATCGTTCGAGGTACTTGCCAAGTATAGCGGTGACTATATCTTCCGTTCGTCCTATAATGGCATGGCCGATCTTACCAGCGACCCGCTCTGGAATAGCATTCCAGCGGTCAAAGAAGGACATTTACTTCCCATCGATTTCGGATTGTCTTACTACAATGATATTTACTCATTAAATGCTCAGCTTGATTATATCGTGGACAGTCTTCTAGCTACTGTAAAATAAACTTGCGGAGCAAGAGTAAGAACTCTGTTTCCCAGAAGTTTAAAAAAGGCCCGCTTCAGAACAGGTTATCCTGTCCTGGAGCGGGCCTTCTCATGTTGTTGTTCAATACGTTAACAGTGCTGTTATGAACTGATCCGGTTATGCTGATACTGTTCTAGCGAGACCAGCACCTCACGCGGCTTGCTGCCCTCGTAAGGGCCGATTACCCCACGGGCCTCCATAGAGTCAATTAAGCGCGCAGCACGGGTGTAGCCGACCCTCATGCGGCGCTGAAGCAGAGATACGGACGCTTGCTTGGCTTCAAGAACAATTTGTACGGCTTGTTCGTACAATTCATCTTGCGGTTCATCCTCTTGGCCTCCGATATCATCGATCTCAGGCACAATGGATTCATCATAGGTGGCTTCACCCTGACTGCTGACGTATTGCACGATCGTCTCCACCTCTTGATCACTCATAAACGCTCCTTGAACGCGAATAGGCTTAGAGGAACCCATCGGCATGAACAGCATGTCTCCCCGACCCAGCAGCTTCTCAGCGCCGGCCATATCAAGTATGGTCCGTGAATCCACCTGTGAGGATACGCCAAAGGCGATCCGTGATGGAATATTGGCCTTGATCACACCGGTAATGACATCCACTGAAGGACGCTGGGTCGCGATAATCAAGTGTATACCCGCTGCCCGGGCCATTTGCGCCAGCCGGCAGATAGCATCCTCCACATCATTCGCGGCTACCATCATGAGATCAGCAAGCTCGTCTACGATAACAACGATATACGGCAGTACTGCGGCCGGATTGTCCTTCATCAGATTGTTATAGCCTTCCATATTCCGGGTACCGGATTTAGAGAACAGCTCATAGCGTTTTTCCATTTCAACCACAATTTTCTTCAACGCTAGGCTAGCGCGCTTCGGATCAGTGACAACCGGGGCTAAGAGATGCGGTATACCGTTGTATATATTCAGTTCCACCATCTTGGGATCGACCATCAGGAACTTGACTTCATTAGGCTTTGCTTTATATAAAATACTGGTAATAATGCCATTAATACAAACGGATTTACCAGAGCCTGTGGCTCCAGCCACCAGCAAGTGGGGCATCTTCGCCAAGTTACCGATAATCGTCTGTCCGGAGATATCCCGTCCGAAAGCGATGGATAGCTTGGACTCTGCTTCGGTGAAGGTCTGGGTCTCCATGACCTCACGCATGGTGACAACGGACACTTCAGGATTTGGCACCTCAATCCCGATCGCGGATTTACCCGGAATCGGTGCCTCCATACGGATATCCTTAGCCGCCAGAGCCAATGCGATATCATCCGTGAGGTTCACTATTCGACTCACCTTCACCCCGATATCCGGCTGGATCTCGTAACGCGTAACGGCCGGGCCGCGTACCACCTCTAGCACCTTAGCCCGAACCCCGAAGCTCTCCAGCGTTGCCTCCAGCTTGCGGGCTGTCTGCATGTAATCATTCTGATCTCCAGCTTTACCGCCATTATTCGGCTTCGACAAGAGCCTGAACGAAGGCAGCTTGTACGGCTTCGGAGGTGGCGGTGGCGGAGAAGCAGGGGGAGTTTCTCCCACTTCAGGGATATCCGAAACTGGCGAGACAGCAAGCCCCTCTACTCCAGCAAGCCCCAGTGTTCCCTCGGCGGCATTAGCACCAAATGTCTCGCTAACATCTGCCTCCGGATCAGCTATAATTTCCGGCTCCTGTAAACCGGTCTTGATGCCGTTTCTTGCTGCCGGTGAGAATTCACTCCACTCCTCACGATCCTCGTCGTTCAAGCCTTCCGTACGGATATGCTGGAAGAAATCGCGGATGATCGGCGTGTCAAAGGCCTCATCGTCAAATTCCTCCTCCACTTCGTGAAACGGAGAAGCAGGCGCTCCTGAGGATATCCCCGAGATAATCGGGCCGTCGGTCGGATTATATTCAATATCTTCACCTTTTACTGGAATTCCCGTCCCTTGCTCACGCGAAGCACCAGAGGTCCACTGCGAGATCTTCTGGAACAGCAGCGGTGCCTTCCGTCTTGGCAACTGCTCGTCCTCATCCTCGTAGTCCTCGATGTCTTGAGGGACTTGACGCGGAGCAGAAGCTTTGGCCCGAGAAGGCTTGGCCGATACGGGCACAGCCTGCGGACGATTAGCCGCCCGCTTGCGCAGTTCCTCAGCCAGCTTAACTGCACGTACACGCAACAGCATAAACAGCTCAACATAGGACAGATTGGTAATGAGCATAAAGCTAATCGCCAACATCACAATCATCAGCAGCTTGGCTCCTAGACTTCCGAACAGCCACAAGAGGGTCGCATATTCCAGAGCACCCAGGTATCCTCCACTAATATCTTTGCCCAGCATATATACACTGCTGCCATCAGCTTCAGGAGTAAGTGAGCCTTTAAGGTCATTATGTATTTGGGTGAACACATTTCCTGGATGCAACATATTTAGCGGTCCAAGCTTCTGCTCCATCGCGGAAATAGTACTCATCAGCGTCATTGACATTACAAGCAGCAGCACACCGGTATGGCGACTGTTCCAGGTAGAAGGCCATCTCCTGTAGATCATAACCATAAGACCGAAAAAGATGCCAACCAGTGGCAGCACAAAATAAAATCTGCCAAGCAAATAGCCGGCCAGGCTGGAAAGAGAACGTCCCACTGCAGCCTCTCCGGATAATGCAATGACAGATATGGTGATGAGCATAATTCCATAGATTTCATATTTTAGAACACTGCCCAGCAGCGCTTTTTTCTTCTTCTGTTTTCGTTTAGCCACACCATACACCCCCGGAACAACATTATACCATATAATGGCGTGGCGTACCTATGTTCTGTTTTGTCATATATTGAGTAATTATGTTAATGAAATAATCGCTCCGGGGGCGAGCGAAGAATCAAGATATGAGGCGAGCGGACAGTTCAGCAGCCTTACAATACGCGCACGCCCTTCGTCCAGAGGCTCCACCTGCATAAGCATGCCCTGATAGTGGACTTCAAGCTGTCCTGAACCAGTAGTTAACGCGCCCTCCCACACCTGCTCCATAGGCATTACTGTGAACAAGGTCATTGTGGTATCCCTCCATGCAGCGGCACGTCCGCACCCGCCGTCGCGGGACCTGATCGTTCCGCGATCATGGCATTAAGTCGGCTTAGCGCCGCTCCAATTCCTCCAACCTCATCCATCAGCCCGTAGCGCACTGCATCCAACCCTCCGACAGCTGTTCCTATATCCCGATTGAGTTCTCCTGTCTTGAACATCAGATCCTTAAACTGCCCTTCCGTAATGCGGGAGTGGGAAGTGACGAATTTGACCACACGCTCCTGCATCTTCTCCATATACTCAAAAGTCTGAGGCACGCCGATGACAAGCCCGTTCATACGGATCGGATGAATAGTCATCGTAGCGCTTTCCGCGATGATTGAATAGCTGGAGGCTACAGCAATCGGAACGCCAATGCTGTGACCGCCGCCAATGACAACCGTCACCGTCGGTTTGGTCATGGAGGCAATCATCTCCGCAATAGCCAATCCAGCCTCTACATCGCCGCCTACGGTATTGAGAATAATCAGCAGGCCATGGATGCTCTTATTCTGCTCGGCGGCTACAAGCTGCGGGATGATATGCTCGTACTTGGTTGTTTTATTATGCGGTGGCATGACGATATGCCCTTCAATTTGCCCGATAATGGTGATGCAAAAGATATCTGGTTCCGCTACTGGAACGGAAGTTTGCCCCAGTTCCTTCAATGCTCCTACGGCACCGGGAGGCATCGCCTGCCCTGTCTCCGGCGTATCCTGCCCAGGCACAGTTTCCTCATTGCTCCCTGCATTGCCACCTGTCATATCATTCATGATTCCTGACACGCCCTTTCCGTTAAGTGCTTCAGTCATATTAGCTATCCTAGTATGACATTTCAGAGCACCCTGTTATTCAGCGGCTTTAAAATCAAGACCCTTACAATTGCATTGCAAGGCACGGGAAAAGACAGCACCGTAATAGACTTTGCCGAAATGAACACAAAAAAGCCTCCTTCTCCCTGGAAACCGTCCAATATTTCCGGGAGAAAGAGGCATTATTTATTTAAATAATACTGAAAGAAAATGTATATTACACTTCCATGATAATTGGCAGGATCATCGGTCTGCGGCGTGTTTGCTCATAGAGGAAACGGCCGAGCGAATCTTTAACACTGGTCTTGAGGGATGCCCACTCATTGACCTTCTCACTCATCAAGCGCTGAAGCGTGCTGGAGACGATCCGGTTCGCTTCATCCAGAAGTCCTTCCGATTCCCGCACATATACGAATCCACGTGAGATAATGTCAGGTCCTGAGACGATAGCCCCGTTTTGCTTGCTTAGGGTAACTACAACTACAAGAATACCATCCTGGGACAGCAGCTTGCGGTCACGCAATACGATGTTACCCACATCACCTACACCCAAACCATCGATCAGTACGTTGCCGGCAGTTACTTTGCCTGCTTTACGTGCTGCTCCACCCTGGATCTCAACAACTTCACCAATTTCTGTGATGAAAATGTTCGCTGGTTCTACACCCACGGACTCTGCCAAAAGCGCATGTCTGCGCTGCATACGGAATTCACCGTGGATCGGCAAGAAATACTTCGGCTGCATCAGGTTAAGCATCAGTTTCAGCTCTTCCTGGCTACCGTGACCGGATACGTGAACACCGGAATTGGAGCCGCTATAAATAACGTTGGCACCAAGACGGAACAGTTCATCAATAGTACGGCCTACATACTTCTCATTACCCGGTACCGGAGTTGCCGCAATAATAACGGTATCTCCCGGCAGGATATCCACCTTGCGGTGGCTGGAGCGTGCCATCCGAGTCAATGCGGACATCGGCTCGCCTTGGCTACCTGTGCACAATACCACTACGCGATTAGCAGCCATCCGGTTCATTTCTTCAGGCTCAATCAGCATACCATCTGGTACATGCAAATAACCAAGCTCGGAAGCGATGGATACAACGTTAACCATGCTTCGTCCGATAACTGTAATTTTGCGTCCAGTGGATTCAGCAGCATTCACGACTTGCTGGATACGGTGTACGTTGGAAGCAAAAGTTGCAACCACAACACGTTGCTCTGCCTTGCGGAAAATATCTTCAAGCACGATGCCGACATTCTTCTCCGAAGGTGTAAAGCCCGGTTTCTCAGCATTAGTACTGTCGGACATCAGAGCGAGTACACCCTTGCGGCCGATTTCAGCCATCCGGTGCAGGTTCGCAAATTGACCATTGACTGGGGTATGGTCGAATTTGAAGTCACCTGTGTGCACAACATTACCTTCCGGTGTTTCGATGCATACGCCGACCGAGTCGGGAATACTATGGTTGGTTCTAAAGAAGGTTGCCTTCAGTGAGTTCCCCAGTTGGATCTCTGAATCTTCGTTGATCAGAATCCGTTTGGTTTCACCCAGCAGATTAGCTTCTTTAAGCTTGTTCTCAACAAGACCCAAAGTCAGTCTAGTACCGTATACCGGTACGTTCAAGTTCTTCAGGACATAAGGAAGACCGCCGATGTGATCTTCGTGTCCGTGTGTCAGCACGATGCCTCTTACTTTGTCGCGGTTCTCTGTCAAATACGAGATATCCGGAATGACGATATCAATGCCGAGCATATCCTCTTCCGGGAACTTCAGACCCGCATCAACTACGACGATGTCGGAACCATATTGAACGACATACATATTTTTACCGATTTCTCCGACTCCGCCCAAAGCGAAAATCGTTAATTTATCATTGTTATTTTTCTTGGACAAATGAATCTAACCCTCCTATGATGTTGGACGTCATACATTTTATTTTTTTAAATACTGAAACTTCATTATTTCAGCGGCGCTGAATACATTCTGTAAATGAATACATTCTTCAAACAGCCGATAGCTTCCACTCAATTGACAGGAAAATTCCGTAAGGCCTTATATAAACGTGCAATGCGAAAGCTCCCGAACCCGGGCAATGAAGTGCTCCATTGAAGCGGTCAAACCGTCAAAATTCACCGCCGCGCCCCTTGCGCGAAGCCCCTGCCATGCTCTGAACAGACTTATTCAAGGACCTATCCTGTCTCACAATGTATAACATTGACGGAAGATTACCGCATATTTAATTTTAACCGCACCCAGTCACTTAACATCATTATACATGATTTTTTTGGCAAAAGACAAGTCGTCCAATCCGTAACTCTATTCTTTCCTCAAAACATCGCCATTATTTTATAAAAAAACGTCCTCCATATCGCAAAAAACCGGCTCCCCACATGGAGAACCGGTTGAAGAAAGTCATCTTTTGTTACACCTGGTAGTCACAATTTAGCGGCCATTAGTTCAGGAGTGCTTCAATAAATGCGGCCTCTTCCTCTGTCGGGCCAATAAGCGGAAGTCTTACTGAACCGACATTCACGCCTTTAAAGTTGAGCGCGTATTTCACAGCCGCGGGATTCGGCAACGGCTCAGGGGACTCGAACAAACCCTTGAATATCGGGAACAGCTTCCGGTGAAGCGCGCCAGCGCGCCGTACATTCCCGGAATTAAAGTTCTCAATCATCTCCAACATCTCGGAGCCGACAATATGGCTGGCCACACTGATAATACCATGACCACCCACAGCCAGCGCTGCCAGCCCTGCGGAATCGTCGCCAGTGTACACATGGAAATCCTCTGGACAAGCCGCGGCAATCCAGGTAATCTGGTCTACCGAAGCACATTCCTTGGTGGCAACGATATTCGGAATGTCTGCAAGCCGTAGCGTTGTAGCCGCGCTCAGACTGACTCCCGTCCGGCTGGGTACATTGTACAGAATAACCGGAAGTTCTGTCTCTCTGGCAATGGTGGCAAAATGCTGGTACAGCCCTTCCTGATTCGGCTTGTTGTAATACGGCACTACCACCAGTACGCCATCAACGCCGATCCGCTCTGCTTCCTTCGTCAGATGAACAGAGTGCTTCGTATTGTTACTGCCTGTACCAGCAATAATTTTGCAGCGTCCATGAGCCTTTTCCAATACGAATTCAAAAAGCTTCAGCTTCTCTTCATCGCTTAAGGTCGGAGATTCTCCAGTTGTCCCGCAAACGACCAGCCCCTCGGATTTCTGCTCTTCAATTAAATAATCAACGAGCCGCGAAGTTTCTTCCCAATTGATTTCTCCCGCTTCGTCGAAGGGGGTGACCATTGCTGTAATCAATCTCCCGAAATCCATTTTGAATTCCTCCTTTAACGGTGTAATTCAAACTTGGCATGCAGCGCTCGCAGCGACTGCACCATGTCTTCCTTCTTCACAAGCACCCAAATGGTTGTATTGGAATCAGCTGATTGTAAAATTTGAATGTTCTGCGAACTAAGCGCCTCCACGATCCGTGCCATAATGCCGGGAACACCATTAATGCCGCCGCCAATGACAGAAACCTTGGCACAACCGGACAAGCTCTTCGGACGAAGACCCAGCTCCTGCAGAGCTGCGATTGCTTTCTCAGAATGGTCATCAAAGACAGTGTAAAGAGCTTCCGTAGGAGTAACATTAATAAAGTCAACGCTGATTCCGTTGTCCGCCATACTTTTAAAAATCTGCAGCTGCATTCCAGTCCCGTTTCCTTCTGGACATTCCACAGAAATCTGCGTCACATTGCTGACATAAGCGATCCCGGTAACAAAACGATCTACGATGCCTGCCTGCACATCATTAAAGCCTTCAGGATGCGTAACCAAAGTACCCTCCGTATCGGAGAAGGTAGAGCGTACTCGTACTGGAATTTGCGCCTGCATGGCGATTTCTACAGCGCGTGGATGAATAACCTTGGCTCCCTGATGGGCCATATTGCAAATCTCCGTATAACTAACAATGGTCAATGGCTTGGCATCCTCGACAATACGGGGGTCTGCTGTCAGAATTCCGTTCACATCGGTGTAGATGTCGACCATATCGGCACGTAGCGCCGCCCCGAGCGCGGTTGCCGATGTATCGCTTCCGCCCCGTCCAAGGGTCGTGAAATCTCCGGCTTCTGTCTGTCCCTGAAACCCGGTTACAATGACTACTTTCTGGTCTCGGAGTTCACGAAGAATACGCTCCGGCCGCACATCCAGAATTCTGGCATTGCCGTAGCTGTTGTCCGTCACGAACCCTGCTTGGGCTCCAGTCAGCACCGTTGAAGGGATTCCCTCATTCTCCAGTAACCCGCATAGCGTCGTGGCGGAAATGATCTCCCCACAGCACATCAGCAGATCTCTCTCCCGATCACCAAGCGCGTTACCGTTCTGAACAGCCCAATCCAGCAGTGTATCTGTGGCATAAGGCTCACCCCGGCGTCCCATGGCCGAGACCACAATCACCAGACTATACCCGCTTGCCAGTTCCCGTTTGACATGACGGATGACATGCTCTCTCGCCTGAGGCGTGGAGAGTGACGTTCCGCCGAATTTTTGCACCAAAATACCCATGTATTATTCCTCCATTACTATCGAAGCAAGCACACTAATAAATACGCAGAAAGCAGGCTCTTTTAGAAGAGAGATCTTCGCTGCGAAAGTCGTGATTCAACGGTATATTGTTAAAAAAATGGTTGTACCGCCCTCGTAAATGAGGACGGCAGCAGCCGAGCTGTATAATTGTCAAGCGATGAAATCAACAATCGTCGGTGATCTGTGGCATTGAACTTTACGCCACATCCCCTTATGCATCTCCCCTTCAAAAGTTAAAGAAAATCTCTAATCGTTCCCTTTATTATGCTGAATGAAACCGTTCGATGATCATGGGCTGCAACTGATTTCCCTGCAGAGCGGCATAGCAGGCCTCTGGAATAAGTTCCATCCGGGCCACAAGTGAATTGGGCTTGCCGTGGGGACTATCCTGGCCGAACGGTACAAAATAAATATTTTTGGTCACAAGCAGCTTTGCAATATTGGCTGCATTCAGACCCAGCCCGTCATTGGTGGAGATCGCCAGCACAAGCGGACGACCGTTGCGCATCTGCGATTTTGCCGCCATTAATACAGGACTGTCCGTCATGGCATTAGCCAGCTTACTTGTTGTATTGCCTGTGCAGGGCGCAATCGTCAGCACATCCAGCAGCTTGGAAGGACCCAGCGGTTCCGCTTCAACAATTGTAGAAATGATATCATTCCCTGTTATATCTTTCAACTGTTTTAGCCAACTTTCCGATGTTCCAAACCGCGTGTCCGTTGCCAGCACCGATCCCGAAACGATGGGCACCACGTTCGCACCATCATCTATAAAGCGCTGGATCTGCGGCATTACTTCGGCAAAAGTGCAATGCGAGCCGGTAATTGCATATCCTACTGTTTTTCCGTGCCAGTTCATTATACATTCCCCCTGTTCAAAGTCCCGTCCGATATCGACTGTACCAGTGCATTCGCCATGATGATGCCGGCACTTCTTGGGGCAACGATTCCCGGCAGTCCGGGAGCCAGTAATGCCTTGATACCGCGTTTCTCCGCATAGCGAAAATCACAACCACCCGGAGCAGAAGCTAAATCAACAATTAAGCAATGTTTGGGAATCCGGGATAGCACCTGGGCCGTAATAATCATATCTGGAATCGTATTGAAGATCAGATCCGACTCCGCTACATGGGCCACTAGATTGTCTGTCATAAAAGGCTCCCAGCCCATCTCCTCCGCCCTTGCATAATGCTCCTGTCTCCGCACGCCCACTTTCACCTTCGCCCCGAGCCCCTGGAGGCTCCGAGCCATCGTAAAACCGGTTCTGCCAATTCCCAGCACCATGGATCTGGAACCATGAATGGTAAAATCCGTATTCTGAATCGCCATGACCAGTGCTCCTTCCGCTGTCGGAATGGAGTTATAAATCGCCACATCATCACGGCCTAGCAGTTCGATCAGCTTTAATTCATGTTTGGTGCAGAGTCTACGCAGATAGTTTTTGGCCATTCCCGTATAAACAGTACAATGTGCTGGCAAAGCGGCTACGTGCTCCTCCAGCAGCTTAAGCGGCTCTGAAGAGAAGAGTGCACTAATATTGCCTTCATCATCACAGCCCACGGTTGGCAGCACGAGCACATCGGCATTTCCCAGCAGCGTCACTGACATTTGTTCCAGGCTCGCCCCCGGGCAAGGGGCTTCCCATTTATCGAACCCGGCAACGCTTACCGTTGCATCCATTTCCACACACTTCCGAATCACTTCCAATTGTCTTGCGTCCCCGCCCAGGAACACGATCCTGACGCCAGTAAGCATAGGGATGACGCTCCTTTCACATTACACTCCAAGGCTATAAGGCATTTTATGCTGGGCATTCGGGATGGGTGAAAAGCGGAGTAGAAATACCTGTAAAACCTGAATTTTGCAAAGGGCAAACGGTCTATTGATTGAGGTCAAGGATCGGGTTCTGGGTATTCGGTTTTGGGTTTTGAGAATGTACTGAGCTGTCTCGAAAAGTCTGCTAACAACGCAAAAAAGCTCACGGAATGAGCTTTAAACAGCACAGCTCCCGTAAGCTTTTTCATATATGTAGCTATTGTTGTATCTTGATTTATCGTTTATTTCCCTGTATGTCCGAATCCGCCCACGCCACGAACGGTTGCGGACAATTCCTCTACTTCAACCAGTGTCACTGCTGGCACCGCTTGGAAGACCATTTGGGCAATACGCTCATTACGAGCAATGGCAAACGTCTCCTGACCCAAATTGATCAGCAGCACCTTGATTTCTCCGCGGTAATCGGCATCAATGGTGCCCGGTGTATTCAAGCAGGTAATACCGTGCTTCAGAGCCAGACCACTGCGTGGACGAATCTGCGCCTCCAGTCCATCCGGCATAGCGAGTGAGATACCCGTTGGAATTAATGCGCGTGCACCCGGTTCAAGTACGACATCGCTGTCAACGGCAGCATACAGATCGTAACCAGAGGCCTGTTCTGACATTTTACGTGGCAGGGATACATCCTCATTCCCTGGTTGTTTATGAATTTGAACGAAGTAAGACAAGATCATCTCTCCTAACATTAACTATAGCTTTATCTGTGGAGCCCACCATGGCCATTGCTAGCGGCTCAGCGAACATGTTGTCCAGTACAGCGTTGATGTCATTCATCGTCACCTGCTGGATCTTGGAAATCATATCATCGAGCGTATCATGTCTGCCGAGCATCAGCTCATTTTTACCGATACGGTTCATTCTGCTGCTGGTGCTCTCAAGACTGAGAATCAGGCTGCCCTTCATTTGCTCCTTGCCTTTGTCCAGCTCATCCTCACTGAGTCCCTTATCCGCAAGTTCATGTAACATCTCTTTGGTAAGCTCCAAAACTTCTTTGGTTTGCTTAGGAGCAGTCCCGGCATACACGGTGAACAAGCCACTATCTGCTTGGGAGCTGTGGTAGGAATATACAGAGTAGGCCAGACCGCGTTTTTCCCGAATTTCCTGGAACATTCGCGAACTCATACCTCCGCCGACCGCATTGTTGATCAGCACCATTGCATATTGCAACGGGTCGCCGGAACGAACGCCTGGAAGCGAGATACAGATGTGATTCTGCTCCGTTTTTTTGCGATGAAACAACAGTTCTCCATGGAAGTCCGGCACAGTCAGCGCTGCAGACGTTCCGTGGTTGTCGAACGAGCCGAAATGCTGCTCCAACAGATCAATCAGTTCATCGTTGATATTCCCGGCCACGCTGATCACAGTATTCTCTATCGTGTACTGTTCCTTCATATAGGCGCGAAGGTGATCTGGCGTCATCTCCAGCAGGCGTTCTTTAAGACCCAGAATGGAGTAAGCCAGCGGGTGGTCCTGGTAGGCCGCTTCGCACATCAGATCATGCACCAAATCATCCGGAGTATCCTCGCACATGGCGATTTCCTCCAGAATTACATTCTTCTCCTTGGCTAGTTCTTCGGCATCCAGTTTCGAACGGAAAAACATATCCGCAAGCACATCCACCGCTATCGGCAAATGCTCATCCAGCACTTTTGCATAATAACATGTATATTCTTTCGAGGTAAATGCGTTGACATTGCCGCCGATTGCATCAAACTTCTCTGCAATATCCTTGGCGCTATAGCGGTCCGTTCCCTTGAAAAGCATATGTTCAACAAAATGGGAGATCCCGTTGTTCTCGAGCTTCTCATTCCTGGACCCCGTTTTGACCCAAATCCCGAAGGAAACGGAGCGTCCGGTCGGAATGGTCTCAGTGACTACACGCAAACCGTTCGATAACACTATTTTTTCCAATTGAAAGCCCTCCTGGCGTAACCCTGTTTCTAACAAAAATATTTCCAACGTGCTTTTTATCGTACCAGAAATAGAACGCTCACTCAACTTCTGGAGGCAGAATCCGTTCCGGCGACAAGGTCTGACTAACCGTGCCCAGACTTAAGCCCTTTTTCCGAATGCCCTGTATCATGCCTCTGAGTGCCTTTGAGGAGGACGCCGTAGGGTGCATGAGCACCAGCGTACCTGGCTCTGCTTTAGACGTGATTTTGACAATGACAGATTCCGGAGAAGGATTGCGCCAATCCACCGTATCCAGGGTCCATAGCACAGTTTTGAGTCCCAGACTTGCAGCAATCTCTACGGTCTGCTGATTGAAATCGCCCGACGGTGGAGCGAACCATTTGTTCGTAACTCCCAGCGTCTGCTTCAGCAGCTTCTGGGTTTTCTCAATTTCGGCTGTAGCCCGTGCATGACTCAAATTGCTCATATTAGGGTGTGTATAGGCATGGTTCTCCATCTCATGACCGCGTTTTTGCATTTCTAAAGCCAGCTCCGGATTTTTACTCAGCCAGCTCCCATCCAGAAAGAATGTTACCTTCACTTTTTCTTCATCCAAAATATTCAGCATCGGAATAATATATTCATTGCCCCACGCCACATTAATCATCAGGGAGACCATCGGCTTGCTTGGGTTCCCCCTGAAGATTGGCTGTGCTCCGAGATCATCCAGGGATACTTTGGGCGGGATCTGACGGTAGACATATTTCAGCGACTCTTTGGGCTGCAAAAGCGCGTTCCGATAGGTGGATTCCACATCCACTTCCAGACCATTGTATCCGGGAATGGCTTTCCATACCCTATCCAGCACCGCATCCACCGGTGGAGCGGAGAGCTTCGCCGCATTAGCCTCGATCTGGCTTCGCAAATCATCGTGCGTTATGACGGACTCGTCCTTCCACACTGCCAATCCTTCCTGTGGCTTTAACTGGACCAGCATGTCCCTCACAGGACCGTTGGTACTCCCTATTCCAATAATTATAGCAATGCAGGCCAGCACGAGTGCGACCTTTTCCGTCTTCATGATCCTTTCCTCCTCCGGCACAAACCAATGTTTCCTGCTGCACAGCGCTGTGCAGAGAGGCTTTGTCCCAGCCTATGAAAGTTTCGAGGAAATTATGCATGCATTGGATCATCGCCATGAGCTAAACTCTGATGAAAACAAGAAAAGCACCTTACGGTGCCCTGCCTCAATCCTATGTTGTTAAATCTAAATACTGACTATAAAGTGTAATGAGAAAAAGAGCCAGAATACTTACGCTTCTGCCTCTTTTAACCCTCGCAGGCCAGAGTAAAAATTTACGCCTTGGCTACGCCTTCGGAAGTCAGTACCGCTTTGCGGGAAAGGTTGACACGACCTTGTTGGTCGATCTCGGTCACTTTTACGGTAATTGTATCGCCAATAGCCACTACGTCCTCTACCTTAGCTACACGCTCGGTGGACAGCTGAGAAATATGCACCAGACCATCTTTACCTGGGATTAATTCTACAAATGCGCCGAATTTCTCGATGCGTCTAACGGTACCGACGTAGATTTCGCCGACTTGCACTTCACGTACAATGCCTTCGATAATGGTGCGGGCTTTCTGAATCATCTCTTCATCAGAGGAACCAATGAATACACGACCATCTTGTTCGATGTCGATTTTCACGCCGGTTTCTTCAATGATTTTGTTGATGATCTTGCCGCCAGCTCCGATAACATCACGGATTTTGTCCGGGTTGATGTTGATGATAATGATTTTAGGAGCGTATTTGGACAGACTTGGTCTTGGCTCGGAGATCACTTCATTCATTTTGCCCAAGATGAACATACGTCCTTCTTTAGCTTGTTGCAAAGCATCCTGAAGAATCTTCCGGTCAATACCGTCGATCTTGATGTCCATCTGAATCGCAGTTACACCCTCAGCCGTACCTGCAACCTTAAAGTCCATATCGCCAAGGTGATCTTCCATACCTTGAATATCGGTCAGAATGGAGACATGCTCTCCATCTTTGATCAATCCCATAGCCACACCGGCCACTGGTGCCTTGATCGGTACACCCGCATCCATCATTGCCAGAATACTGGCGCAAATGCTCGCTTGGGAAGTAGATCCGTTAGATTCAATAGCTTCCGAAACCAAACGAATAGTGTACGGGAACTCAGTTTCACTAGGGATAACTTTGGACAACGCGCGTTCTCCGAGTGCACCATGTCCAATCTCGCGACGGCCTGGAGCTCTTAGCGGACGGGCTTCCCCTACGCTGAACGGCGGGAAGTTGTAATGGTGCATGAAGCGCTTCGTCTCAGCCAGATCGATACCATCAAGAATTTGCACATCACCCAATGCACCAAGTGTACATACGCTAAGGATTTGTGTTTGTCCCCGGGTAAACAGACCGGATCCATGTGTACGCGGCAGCAGACCTGTGTCACATTCAATCGGACGAATCTCATCCAGCTTACGACCATCCGGACGAACCTTGTCATGTGTAATCAGGCGTCTGACTTCTTCTTTCACGATATCATGAAGAACTTCCTTGACATCCTTCAGAAGCTCAGGGGTTTCTATGTATTTCTCAGTGAAATACTCAACAGCTTCATCATTCACAACATCAATCGCCTGCTGACGAGCATGCTTCTCGGCAATTTTGACAGCTTCCACTAAGCGGCTCTCCGCAAAAGTACGGACCTCAGTGTTCACATCAGCAGCTACTGCATGCAGCTTCACAGCCATTTTTTCCTTACCAGCCAGTTTGACCAGTTCTTCAATGGTAGCAACGATATTGCGAATTTCATCATGTCCGAACATAATGGCTTCGAGCATTACTTCTTCCGTTACTTCGCTCGCTTCCGCTTCCACCATCATGATGGCGCTTTTCGTTCCGGCAACCACGACATGAATGTCGCTTTCCGCTTGCTGGGCAATATTCGGATTAATTACAAATTCACCATTGATCCGACCCACGGCTACGCCGCCAATTGGACCGTTAAACGGCACATCAGAAATACTCAGTGCTGCGGAAGTACCAATCATAGCGGCAATTTCCGGCGCACAATCCTGATCCACACTCATGACAAGGTTCAAGACTTGCACATCATTCCGGAAGCCTTCCGGGAACAGTGGGCGTATGGGACGGTCTGTCAAACGGCTGGACAGAATCGCTTTTTCACTCGGTCTGCCCTCCCGTTTAATAAAACCACCCGGAATTTTACCCACCGAATATAATCTTTCCTCATAGTTAACCGTAAGCGGGAAAAAATCCAGATCCTTCGGCTCTTTCGAGGCTGTAACCGTACACAATACAGAAGTATCACCATAACGCACCATTACGGCTGCATTAGCTTGTTTGGCCAAACGGCCTGTTTCCAGCACAAGGCGTCTTCCGCCCAACTGCATTTCCACACGTTGTTCCATAAAGTCCCTCCTTAATTGAAATAAACGGATTTATCACCCGTTAAAATTGCACAAATTCTGTATACAACTGAATCAATTTCATAATGCCGATTTAAACCCGACGCTCACTCATGGATTTATGAAATGGATTCAACTACAAGCAAAAACGGCTTGTCCTCCCAGCGAGATGATGCAGCCGTTTTTGCGAATCATATCTTCTTTCAGTCTTTCAACAGTTTCCCCATAATTTTCAAAAAGCAACCCAGTTGTCCCGCTGTCGCTCCGAAAAGGACGTACGGTATACAACCAGGCTGCTTTAAGAGTAAGCTTATGGAATATTAACGACGCAATCCCAGTTTTTCGATCAGGGCGCTGTAACGACGGACGTCTTTGTTTTTCAAATACGCCAGCAGTTTACGACGTTGGCCAACCATTTTCAACAATCCACGACGGGAGTGGTGATCTTTCTTGTGCGTACGCAAGTGGTCAGTCAAATTAACGATGTTCTCCGTAAGGATAGCAACTTGCACCTCAGGGGATCCAGTATCGGATTCATGAGTTTTGTGCTCGTCGATCAATTGGTGTTTACGTTCTTGAGTCAATGCCATCCTGTTCACCTCCTTCATAATAATCGCCAATAGCCTCGTAGCCGTCGGTGAGAACAAGCAACCAAGCTAAGGTTATGATGCCAAAGTGCGGCAACGTTTATCAGTATAGCATCTTCACCGACAAATGTAAACGGCATGTCCACTACCTATTATAAATATTGCTGTAAAAGCTGTTTGGCCGTTTCGGAATCCTGCCCGATCTGGGCGATCAGCGCCTGGATGGAGTCAAATTTACGCTCCGGCCGGATGTATGAGACCAATTCAACCTTAAGATGCTGATCATACAAATCGCCTGCAAAATCGAATAAATGCACTTCAAAGTTTGGTGCTATCACGCCCTCATGGAAGGTCGGCTTCACCCCTACATTCATGACACCATGTAGCACTTGGTCATTGTAGAACACGCGAACGGCGTATACGCCTTTGGCGGGTGTGACGAACCGGTCATCAAGCTGCAGATTCGCCGTCGGAAAGCCGATGGTACGTCCGCGCTTCTCACCGTGTCCGACCATTCCGCGCAGATGATAGAAGCGGCCAAACCAAGCGTTCGCCAGCTCCAACTCACCGTTCTGAAGGCTCTTGCGGATACCGGAGCTGCTGACCTTCTCGCCATTCAAGAGGAATGGCGGAGCAGTCTCCACATTCATGAGACCTGCTCCCAATTGCCGAAGCATGTCCACATCGCCTTCCCCTTGATAACCAAAGCGGAAGTCAAAGCCGACTACCGCCGTAGTAATTTGCAAAGGCAGCAGCATAACGGACACAAAATTCTGCGGGCTGACTCTGGAGAGCTGCTCATTGAATTCAACTATATACAAAATATCAACACCCATGTCCGCAAGCAGCTTCTGCTTGTCAGCCTGTGGCGTCAAATACCCTTCATAATCTCCTTTACCCATAACATCCTTCGGATGGGGATGGAAGGTCATCACGGCAGCCGGCACGCCTTCTTTGCGGGCCAGAGCCACAGCCGAGGCAATGACACTGACATGACCAAGATGCAGGCCGTCAAACTGCCCGAGAGCAACGACTTGCGGCTGTGCCCACTGCGCGGCTGTCTCCGGAGGCATTGGATAGGTTAACGTTACGGTTCTCACGCTGTCTCTCACCTACAATTCACTTTGTAAAATTGATATTAGACTTGTGCAAAAACTTTGACCGGAGCGATCGCCCCAGCCTCATCCAGCTTGTAAATACCAAGAAACTCCCCTTGCAAATCGTAAAGCCTGAAATCACCGTCTGTCTCGACTTCCGGGGCAACAAAACGTAAGGAAAGGCGCTGGCCCTGCAGGGCTGCCTTCTTCTTCTCGTCCATCACCTTATGCTGCGGTAAATGAGCAATCGCCTCGTCAGCAGCAATCAGATGACTTTCCAGCGTTCCTGCTTCTTTATGGTCTGCAATCTCCTCAAGCGTTAGACAATGCCCGGCAGTAATGCCTGCAGACATCGTTCGTTCCAGTTTGACCATCACCCCCGGCACACCCAGCGCCCGGCCAATATCGACGCAAAGCGTACGGATATAAGTGCCCTTGGAGCACAGTGCACGGAACGTAATATCGGGATAATTACCGTTTCGAGTCACATCCAGCAGCTCGATTTCGTAAATCTCCACTTCCCGGCTTTTCCGTTCTACGGTCTTGCCTTCTCTGGCCAGTTCGTATAGACGTTTGCCATCTACCTTGACTGCAGAATACATCGGTGGGACCTGAGAGATCACGCCTTGAAAAGAGTTCAATACCGCCGCGATCTCTTCATCCGTAACATTCACCTCGTCAACGGTTTCCGTGATCGTTCCGGTCAGATCCTCTGTATCACTGGCCATGCCAAGTCTCAGTGTAGCGACATACTCCTTAGGTAGTTCCTGGATATATTCCACTACCCGGGTAGCCCGTCCTAGACATAACGGCAGCACACCTGTCACTTGGGGATCAAGTGTCCCCGTATGACCGATCCGCTTCATACCCAGGATACGCCGGGCTTTGGCCACAACATCATGGGAAGTGAACCCAGCTGGCTTATACACTGCCAAAACTCCTGTAAGTTCACTCATAAATGACGTCTGACCTCCTCAAGGATAAGCGGAATAACCTGCTCCAATGGCGCCTCAACCTTGGCACCGGCTGCACGGGTGTGTCCTCCGCCGCCGAAAGTCTGCGCCAGAGCCGCAACGTCCACCTTGCCCGCAGAACGCAGGCTGACCTTGACTGCATTCTCATGAATGACCTTGAACAGAATGCCAACCTCTACCCCGCGAATATTGCGCGGATAGTTCACAATCCCTTCGAGATCCTCATTCTCTGCAGCACAATCTATCATGTCCTGCGGAGTCACGTGAACCCAGGCAATGTGCCCTTCCGGTGACATCTGCAATGTATTCAAAGCCCGGTTTAATACCTTAACCTGCGGCAATGTCATTTCCTCCAGCAGATTCTCCGCCAGTTCCGGACCATTCACACCAAGTGACAGCAGTTCAGAGACTGTCGCCATTACCTTCGGTGAAGTATTGGAATAACGGAAACCGCCGGTATCCGTCAATAATCCGGTATAGATAGCCGTCGCAATCTCAAGATTCCACTCTACTCCAACAACCTTGAGCAGATCGAACAGAATCTCTGCGGTGGCCGCCGCATCCGGCTTGATCAGGTTGACCGTTCCATACCCATTATTGGTGGGATGGTGGTCGATGTTGACGATCTGCGCCCCTTCGGCAAAATAACGCTGTGTTCTTCCTACACGCTCAAAATCGGCGCAATCTACACAGATGATATGGCTATAAGGGCCAGGCAGCTCCTGCTCAGACATGTTCACGATCTCACTGGCATGCCACAGGTACTCCATCCGCTTCGGAATAGGACCTTCATTGATCATAGTGTAATTTTTGCCCAGACATGAGAGAAGCCAGCCCACCGCTAGGGTGGAGCTGACTGCATCTCCGTCCGGCTGAACATGCGACACTACAAGGTAATCGTCATGGTCCAGCAGAAACTCACGGGTCTGCTGGAGACTTTGTTCATAGCTCTGCATTCGCCGTCTCCTTTTAAGTTGACTATCTCTCTTCGTTCTTGCCAATATCACCAAGCAGCTTCTCAATATGACTGCCGTAAGCAACGGACTCGTCAAACTTGAAGATCAGCTCTGGGGTATGACGAAGGCGGATTGCCTTGCCAAGCTCTGTGCGAAGAAAGCCGTTGGCTTTGTCGATCGCTTTAAGAGATTTGGCTTTTTGTTCCTCATCCCCGAACACGCTAAGGTATACTTTGGCTTGTGACAAGTCGTTCGTCACTTCTACGCCAGTCACCGTTACAAAACCAATTCGGGGGTCTTTCAATTCGCTCTGGATCAGTTGGCTCAGTTCTTTCTTGATCTGCTCGCCAACGCGTCCGGCTCTGATTTTAGACATCTATATTCACCTCTTCGCTTAGCGCTCTACACGTTCCATGATGAACGCTTCGATAATGTCACCCTCTTGGATGTCATTATAGCGTTCCAAAGTTACGCCGCATTCATAACCTTGCGCCACTTCTTTGGCATCATCCTTGAAGCGCTTCAGGGTATCGACCTTACCTTGGAACACAACAATTCCGCTGCGAATCAAGCGCATTTCAGCACTGCGAGTGATTTTGCCGTCAGTAACCATACATCCTGCAATATTACCCACTTTGCTGATTTTGAAGACGTTACGTACTTCAGCATGCCCGATAATGTTCTCTTTGAAGATAGGATCAAGCATCCCTTTCATGGCACTTTCGATCTCTTCGATTACATTGTAAATAATGTTGTGCAGACGAACATCCACTTTCTCTTGCTCAGCAGCTACTTTGGTCTGAGCATCTGGACGAACGTTGAAGCCAATTACGATAGCATTTGATGCTGCAGCCAAGGTAATATCGGATTCTGTAATGGCACCGGCACCGCTGTGAATAATCTTCACGCGTACGCCTTCCACTTCGATTTTAGCCAAAGAGCTCTTAAGCGCTTCTACCGAACCTTGCACGTCAGCTTTGATAATTACGTTGAGATCTTTAATCTCACCGTCTTTGATGTGCTGGAACAGATCATCCAATGTAACACGGGTGTTCGTGTTCAGCTCAGACTGGCGCTGGGACGTAGAACGTCTGTCAGCGATAGCACGGGCTTTACGCTCGTCTTCGAAGGCCATGAACGGATCGCCCGCTTGTGGAACCTCTGTCAGACCCGTAATTTCTACTGGTGTGGATGGTCCTGCTTCTTTGATCTTGCGTCCTTTATCATTCACCATAGCACGTACGCGTCCGAAGCAGTTACCTGCTACAAATGCATCCCCAATTTTGAGGGTACCATTCTGTACGAGAATACGTGCAACCGGTCCACGGTTCTTATCAAGTTCGGCTTCTATAACGGTACCGCGTGCCCGTTTGTCAGGGTTCGCTTTGTACTCATTAACTTCAGCAACGAGCAAGATCATTTCAAGCAATTCTTCCAGGTTAATACGTTGTTTAGCGGACAGATTAACGAAAATTGTATCTCCGCCCCACTCTTCAGGTACCAACTCATAGCTTGTAAGCTCTTGCTTCACCTTATCAGGATCAGCACCTGGCTTATCAATTTTGTTGACAGCAACAATAATCGGAAGGCCTGCAGCTTTAGCATGGTTAATCGCTTCTACCGTCTGTGGCATAACGCCGTCATCGGCTGCTACAACGATAATCGTCATATCTGTAACTTGAGCACCACGAGCACGCATTGCGGTAAACGCTTCGTGACCCGGAGTATCCAGGAACGTGATTTTCTTGTGGTTAATTTCTACTTGATAAGCACCGATGTGCTGAGTGATTCCGCCTGCTTCTCCACCCGTTACATTCGTGGAACGGATAGCATCCAGCAATGTTGTTTTACCATGGTCAACGTGACCCATGATCGTAACTACTGGAGGACGGGATTGCAGATCGTCTTCAGAATCGTTCTCTTCAACGGTTTCGAAGCTATCCTCATCCACTGGAATCTTCACTTCTACTTCTACTCCGAATTCACCGGAAAGCAGCAGAATGGTGTCGATATCAAGTTCTTGGTTAATGGTCGCCATAACACCCATGGAGATCAGCTTTTTGATAACTTCCGAAGCATCCTTATGGAGCAGCTTGGCAGTTTCACCGACAGTCATGCTACCGCGAACGATAATTTTCTTCGGTGTGTTGTCGATTTTTTCACGACGTTCCATGGATTGGTTTCTGCCACGGTTATTTTTGCCGCCGCGTCCACGGTAGTTACCGCCTTTGCCATCATCAAAACGACGTTGGTTCGTGTTCGGTCTGCCGCCAGTCGTATTCTTCTTAGGTCCGCCAGCGCCGCCACGGGAGAAATCTCCACCTTGACCTTGCTGTGGACGACTATCAGTACGCGGTGCGCCGCCTTGTGGACGGTTGCCGCCGGCTGTACTGTTTTGCGGACGGTTACCACCGCTAGTAGCGCCTTGCGGGCGATTGCCAGTGCCGCCGCTACCTTGCGGACGACTGCCGCCGGTGCTGCTTTGTGGACGGTTGCCACCACCTGTGTTGCTGCCTTGCGGACGGTTGCCGCCGGAATTACCTTGTGGACGACTGCCACCGGTCGAATTACCTTGTCCTTGTGGACGGCTTCCGTTGTTACTGCTAGTACGCGGCGCTCCGCCTTGCTGTGGACGCGCATTTTGTGTGGAACCTGATTGTGTTCTGCGGGAATCTTGTCCGCTTTGGGGCCTTGGGGACGTTGTAGTTTGGTTGTTATTTTGGTTACTGTTCATACCTACCTGCTTTTCCGGTTGATTTTTGTTGGCATTCTGGGCACTTGGGGGACTGGCTGTTACCGATCCGGTTGTCACCGTTCGGCTGCTGGTGCCGTTATCCCGCTTGGCCGCAGCGTTTGATTTGATGTCCTTGAAGAATTGCTCTACTTTATTGACAGCGCCGTTCTCCATTACACTCATATGATTATTCACAGGAACATCCAAACGCTTCAGAATTGTAATAATTTCTTTACTACTCATATTCAGTGATTTTGCATATTCATACACACGCAATTTGTCTTTATTGTCTTCTTTAGTCAATAAATACACCTCCGACTGTATCTCCGAGTTGCTTGGAGATCATTTCCGCGAATCCTTTATCCGTAATGGCCAGCACTACGCGCTGGTCTTTACCAATACTTGCACCGAGGGTATCTCGGTGAAAAGCGATTACTAGTGGAATATCGTAGGTTCCGCATTTATCACGGAACTTTTTCTTGGTGTTGTCTGACGCGTCACCCGCAAGAACGACCAGCTTCGCCTCCGATGACCGTACCGCTTTGAGTACGATCTCGTCGCCGGTGACTAATTTGCCTGCTCTCATCGCAAGTCCTAAATAAGAAAGTACCTTACTCATTATCCTCACTATCCTTTGCTGCCAAGAACTGCTCCTCAACGGACGCAAAGTCCCGGGCAAGCTGGGCATAGATTTCGGAGCTTACCTGACATTTTAAGGCCCGGTCAAGCGCTTTGTTCTTCTGGGCCAGTTTGAAGCATTCCAGCTTGCCGCATATATAAGCGCCGCGGCCTGACTTCTTACCGGTCAGGTCAATAAGCACCTCGCCCTCCGGAGTTCTGACCACCCTGATTAATTCTTTCTTGGGCATCATTTCCTGGCTGGCTACGCATTTCCGCAATGGAACCTTTTTTTGTTTCATTGTATCGCCCCCCGCCTTGACACGTTAATTAATCAATGGAGACGGAATCCTGATGCATTTCATCACTGACAGACTTAGGTCTGCCGTATTCCTGTTCCGCCTGGGTCTCGCTCTTGATATCGATCTTCCAGCCGGTCAGCTTAGCAGCCAAACGAGCGTTTTGCCCTTTGATGCCGATAGCCAGCGACAATTGATAATCAGGAACGATCACCCGCGCCATTTTCTCCGCCTCGAATACTTGAACTTCAAGTACCTTGGACGGGCTCAGCGCGTTGGCCACATATTCTTCCACTGATTCGGAATAACGGACGATATCAATCTTCTCGCCGCGCAGTTCGGTAACGATCGTCTGTACACGCATGCCTCTAGGGCCTACGCAAGAACCGACCGGATCCACTTCCGGGTTGCGCGAGAACACGGCAATCTTGGAACGGAAGCCAGCTTCACGGGCAACGGAACGAATCTCCACTACACCGTCAAAAATCTCAGGAACTTCAAG
Source organism: Paenibacillus sp. NPDC057934 (assembly GCF_042887565.1). Lineage (NCBI taxonomy): Bacteria > Bacillati > Bacillota > Bacilli > Caryophanales > Paenibacillaceae > Paenibacillus > Paenibacillus sp. NPDC057934. The sequence goes on along the minus strand of NZ_JBHVPB010000002.1, from coordinate 587,866 downwards.
CTCAAACAGACGCTTCAAGAGACCGGGATGGCTGCGGGACAGCAGAATTTGCGGGCCCTTAGTGGTGTTCTCAACCTTGGTGATATAAGCCTTGATGCGCTCGCTCTGCTTGAATTTCTCTCCAGGCATAAGTTCGCTTAGCGGCAGAACCGCTTCGATCTTACCAAGGTCCACATAGATGTTGCGCATATCCTGACGCTGAACAAGGCCGGTAACAATATCCTCTTCCTTGTCGATAAAAGCGTTATAAATGAGTCCACGCTCTGCTTCGCGAATACGTTGGGTAACAACTTGTTTAGCCGTTTGAGCGGCAATGCGCCCGAAATCACGCGGGGTGACCTCAAGCTCGGCCACATCTTCCAATTGGAAGTGCGGGTTAATCTCTCTTGCGGCTGGCAGCGAGATCTCAGTCCGTGAATCCAGAACCTCCTCGACCACCAGCTTGCGTGCGAACACCTTGATTACTCCAGTGTTGCGGTTCATGTCCACACGAACGTTCTGCGCTGCATTGAAGTTGCGTTTATAGCTAGAGATTAGCGCAGCTTCAATGGCTTCAAACAGCACATCCTTGCTGATGCCCTTCTCCCTTTCCAGTTCATTCATAGCTTCAATAAAATCCATACTCATGAAATTCCGGTCCCCCTTTCAAGACGTTAAAAAATAATGGCCAATCTCGCGCTGGCGACTTTGGCATATGGCACAACATGTTCTTTTTTGCCCGCGGAGATGAGCAGTTCCTCGTTCTCGAACGAAAGCAAACGACCTTCGAATTCCTTGAGTCCTTGAATCGGCTCATAAACCGTCACATATACGTCTTTACCTACCGCCTTAGCCACATCTGCGGCTTTCTTGAGCGGACGTTCCGCTCCCGGTGAGGACACTTCAAGGAAATAAGCCTCGGGAATAGGATCATTCTCATCTAGCTTCTGGCTGAAATATTCGCTAATGGAGCCGCAGTCATCAATATCAATACCGCCATCCTTATCAACGAATATACGCAGGAACCAGTTGGAACCTTCCTTTACGTATTCTACGTCTACCAGTTCAAAGCCATTGTCGTCCAGATAGGGTCCGAGCATCTGCTCTACCGTTTGTTTAATTTTGGATTTGGGTGTGCTCAAAAAATTAACCTCCACGAACTTGTCTTTTGCTATATACCAAAGATAAAGAGTGGGTTTCCCCACTCTTTACACAACGGACTTATCTCATTATTACCAAAAAAATTATAACATAGTGCGTGGGCACTGACAAGTGCCAGCCCTTGACTGCCCCTTTTCAGGAGTCATGACCATTGCAGTTTCCCGCAATCAACCTGTTATATCCGGCAGCAAATCTATGCGAAAATGAGGTCGTTAGAAAAGAGAAAGCTGGTTGCTTTCCGGTAGTCCCCGGAAACAACCCATGCCGGTAAGAAGCTCAATAACCGTCTTACTTGCTTTGGATTTCTGCTGGAAATCCTCTATCGACAGGAACTCTCCGGCGTCCTTGGCGGCAGCAATATTGATCGCTGCGTTATCCCCGATGCCCGAAAGTGCAGAGAACGGCGGGATGAGACTGTCGCCATCCACAGTAAAGCGGGTAGCGTCAGAGCGATACAAATCGATATTCTTGAACGTAAGACCGCGAGCGGTCATTTCCAAAGCCATCTCCAGAATCGGCAACATCGCCTTTTCCTTAGGCAGCGCCTGGAATCCCTTTTGCTCAATCTCTACGATCTGGCGACCGATCGCCTCATAACCCTGACAACAGAGATCAATGTCAAAATCCGCTGCCCGTACAGAGAAGTAGGTCGCATAATATTCAATCGGATGATAGAGCTTAAAGTAGGCGGTACGCACTGCAGAGATAACATACGCTGCTGCGTGCGCCTTCGGGAACATGTACTGAATCTTCAGACAGGAATCAATGTACCACTGAGGCACCTTGCATCGTTTCATTTCCTCGATCCATTCTGGCGGCAGCCCCTTACCTTTCCGGACGCTTTCGGTAATTTTAAAGGCTAGACTGGCATCCATGCCGGCTTTATAGATCAGGAAGAGCATAATATCATCCCGACAACCAATAACGGTCTTGATGTTACAGGTATTATTCTTGATCAGTTCCTGGGCATTTCCCAGCCATACGCCAGTTCCGTGCGACAATCCGGAAATTTGCAGCAAATCCGCAAAGCTCGACGGCTTCGATTCGATCAGCATCTGCCGCACGAACTTGGTCCCCATTTCCGGTACCCCATAGGTGGCCACAGGTGACCGAATCTGCTCGGGACTAACCCCTAGCGCTTCCGTAGAGTTGAACATACTCATTACTTTAGCGTCATTCATCGGGATAGACGTAGGGTCCACACCAGTCAAATCCTGAAGCATCCGCATCATGGTCGGGTCATCGTGGCCCAGAATATCAAGCTTGAGCAGGTTTGCATCAAAAGCGTGATAATCAAAGTGCGTTGTCTTCCATTCTGCATTGACATCATCCGCAGGGAACTGTACAGGTGTAATATCTTCTACATCTATATAATCCGGCACCACGACGATCCCCCCGGGATGCTGTCCGGTATTCCGCTTAACGCCTGTACATCCTGCCGCCAGACGGCTAACCTCGGCACCACGCCAGCGTTTCTGGTGATGCTCCTCGTATTTCTTGGTAAAACCAAAAGCAGTCTTCTCCGCTACCGTACCAATCGTACCCGCACGGAATACGTTATCCGGTCCAAACATGGTCTTCGTGAAATTATGCGCTTGTGGCTGATATTCACCGGAGAAGTTAAGGTCGATATCGGGAACCTTGTCGCCTTTAAAGCCAAGGAAGGTCTCGAACGGAATATCCTGCCCTTCACCCTTCAGCATCCCGCCACAGTCCGGACAGACTTTGTCCGGCAGGTCAAATCCGCTCGGTACACTACCGTCCAGGAACCACTCGCTGTGCCGGCAATCGGAATTACGGCAAACATAATGCGCCGGAAGCGGATTAACTTCCGAGATGCCAAGAAACGTAGCTACTACGGAGGAGCCTACTGAACCCCGCGAGCCTACGAGATAACCGTCACGGTTCGATTTTTTAACGAGACGTTCGGATATCAGATAGTTGGCCGAGAATCCGTATTTAATAATCGGCTCCAATTCTTTTTCCAAACGGGCCACTACGACCTCCGGCAGTTCCTCACCATAAATTGATTTCGCTGTCGTGTAGCAAGTCTCGCGGATTTCCTCATCTGCCCCTTCCAGAATCGGAGTGAACAACTTATCCGGGAACAACTCCAGCTCCTCAAAGCGATTGGCCAGTTCCACCGTGTTCGTCACCACAACCTCCATCGCTTTTTCCGCACCCAGGAAATCGAATTCAGCTAGCATTTCCTCTGTCGTCCGGAAATGGGCATCCGGCTTACGCATATCCTTCAGCGGGCTAAAGCCCGTAATGCCGTTTATGGTAATATCGCGGTACAGCTTGTCGCGCGGCTCGAGATAATGCACATTTCCTGTAGCAATTACCGGCTTGCCCAGCTGCTCACCAATCTCACAAATTTTGCGTACCACGTCACGTAGTTCTTCAGGACTGGCTACAAACCCTTTGTCCACCAGATGCATGTACATTGTCAGTGGTTGGATCTCCAGCACATCGTAGAATTGGGCGACTTCCATCGCTTCCTCAACCGTTTTGTTGAGTACAGATTCAAAGAACTCTCCCCGTTCACAACCTGAGATGACCAGCAATCCGTCCCGCAATTCTTCAAGCTTCGACTTTGGAATACAAGGAACCCGCTTGAAATACTCTGTATGCGATAAGGAAATCAGTTTATAGAGATTTTTCTTACCGATAGCATTAAGGGCGTAGATACAACAATGAAACGGCCGCGTGTTGGAGAGGTCATTCCCCACATAATCATTGAGCCGATCCAGTCTTGTCATCCCTTTCAGCTTCTCAGCATCCGCAAGCAGACCGTTCAGAATGCCCCCCAGGGCAATGGTATCGTCAACCGCACGGTGATGACTTTCCAATAGCACTTTGTATTTATCCGCCAGTGTGTTCAGACGGTGATTCTTCATTGTGGGATGCAGCAGTCGCGCTAACTCCAGCGTGTCCAGTGACGGATTAGTCAGCTTGGGCTGCCCGAGCTTGGCCAGAGAGGCTTGAATAAATCCCATATCGAATCTGGCATTATGAGCAACAAGTATACTGTCCCCTATAAACTTTACGAAATCGTGCAAAACAGGCTCCAGATCAGGAGCGTCCTTGACCATTTCATCCGTGATATTCGTCAATTGCTGGATATGATACGGAATCTTCTCGTGCGGGTTAACAAAAGTGGTATACCGATCCAGCTCTTTGCCCTCGCACATCTTGATCGCTGCAAGCTCTGTAATGTTGTTGCGAGTGATTGATAAGCCCGTGGTCTCGATATCGAAAACTACATAAGTAGCTGTCTTCAAATCAAGCGGCTGCGGATTCTCAACAATATTTACCGCGTCATTCACGACATTGGCTTCCACGCCGTACAGCATTTTAATCTTGTTCTTATGGGCAGCATGGTTCGCTTCCGGAAAGCTTTGAACTCCGCCATGATCGGTAACGGCCATTGCCGTGTGGCCCCATTTGGCCGCTGTTTTGATATAGACATCGACTGGCGTTACAGCGTCCATGGTGCTCATTGTCGTGTGCAGATGGAACTCTACTCTTTTGACTGGAGCATTATCCTTACGTGCCGCTGGCGCCGCAACCTCGGATAAGTCCGATGGGATCATCACAAGCTCCGGAATCTGCATAAAGCGATCGTACTCCACTCTTCCCCGCGCTCTTACCCATTTCCCGTTGGCCAACTGGCCCATGATCTTGAGGTCTTCCTTATTCTTAGCGAACATCTTCATTTGCAGGGAGTCGGTAAAATCAGTAAGGAAGAAAGTAAAGAGTGTGCTGCCATTGCGCAGTTCTTTGCTTTCCAGGCCAAAAATAGTTCCCTGAATCGTTATTTTCTTCTCTTCATCCTGAATCTCAATAAGCGGCACAGGCGGTTCTTTGATATCATAGCCGACCTGAAGCTTCACGACCTCATTAGGATCGCCTTCATCTTCAACTGCTTCTATCTCAACCTCCGTCATCATCTGCTCGATAAATTCACGCTGCTCTTGCTGGAGCTTCTGCTGGAATTCTTCGAAGACAACGGTATTATCCTGATTTTCAGCTACCTGAATTTTAACCCTGAGCGGGAGAGCAAAATATTTATCGTAAAATTTAATAATGGCGGTATCGATTCCCTTTTTACGGGCCAGTTCTTGAGACATTGCATCGCTCATCGTCAGCAACAGTGTACCGTCTTGAAGTTCCTGCGAAGAACGTGTTAACCAGCCGTTTACGGATGGAATTTCACGTTGAACCCACTCCAGAAATAATCCCCAATACTCAGCTACCAGATCCGCTCTGCTTACGCTCTCCGCATATTGGAACAAAAAGCTCACTTTCGCAATATGCTGCAGCTTCTCCCGCATTCTCAGACAAAAGGTACGGTACGCCTGCGCAGGTACAAGAGTTTCTTTGGCAATGACAATATGCCAATCCCGGTTGCCACGGCTAATTTCAACACGCTCAATACTTCCATCCAGAAAATAAGGATCGATAAGTCCAGGCGGTATTTCGCCTTGCTTCATCAGAAGCTCGAACCTTTTTCTTCTTTCTACGTTTTGTTCCATGGCTTCCCTCCACCTTATGATCGCCCTGACTTTCCAATGATAAAAAGCTTCCAGGTCAAAAAGCATTGGGTTCTTTCGGCCCGCCGACTCCTTTCGCCAGAAGCTGCATGAAGTACATCTATATCTTGTAAAGTCGCTCTCGATTAGTACGCTTTAGCAAATACAACCGTATGTGCGGCTGGTTTGCCACAGCAGATGCAGACTTGCTTCTGCTCCGCAGGATTGAACGGAATATTCCGGCTGGTTGCCCCGGTCTCTTCCTTAACCTTGGATTCACATTCTTCAGATCCACACCAGCCTGCCAGTGCAAAGCCACGCTTTTCTTCCATAGAGGCCTTCATTTCATCCAAAGTCTCAACAGAATAGAAGTGATCTTCCCGGAATTTGAGCGCCCGTTCGAACATTTCGTTGTGTACCTGCTCTAGCATCGCCTGAACTTCTTCTACAAGGTTCTCTTGTTGTATAACTTTCTTCTCACCAGTAACCCGTGACACCAGAACGCAAACGCCGTTCTCCATATCACGTGGACCAAGTTCCAGACGAACTGGTACTCCGCGCATTTCGTATTCGTTAAACTTCCAGCCTGGAGTTACATCCGCACGGTCGTCTACGCGGACACGAATGCCTGCGCTTTTCAGATCTTTAAACAACTCATCGGTCCGTCCGATTACAGCTTCACGAGTTTTCGGAGGTCCGATTGGAATCATAATTACCTGCGTTGGAGCCACCTTCGGCGGCAGTGCGAGACCACGGTCATCGCCATGTACCATGATCATCGAACCGATCATCCGTGTGCTTGTCCCCCACGAAGTAGTATGAACGTATTCCAGAACATTGTCGCGGCTCAGGTATTGGATATCGAATGCCACAGCAAACTTGGTCCCCAGGTAATGGGAAGTTCCGGCTTGCACAGCACGTCCGTCCTTCATCATAGCTTCAATGGAATACGTATCTACTGCACCCGCAAATCGCTCGGAAGGTGTCTTCTGTCCAGTAATTACTGGAATCGCCAGATAGCCTTCTAAGAAGTCACGATAAATCTCCAGCATTTGCATCGTCTCAGCGCGCGCTTCTTCCTCATTCTCGTGCGCCGTGTGCCCTTCTTGCCAGAGGAATTCGCTAGTACGAATGAATGGCAGTGTACGTTTCTCCCAACGTACGACGTTCGCCCATTGGTTAATCAATACGGGAAGATCACGGTAGGACTGAATCCACTTGGAGTACATATGCCCGATCATGGTCTCCGACGTCGGACGAATCGCCAGACGTTCTTCCAACTGGTCTCCACCTGCTTCTGTTACCCATGGCAACTCGGGATTGAAACCTTCGATATGATCCTTTTCCTTTTGGAAAAAGCTCTCCGGAATGAACATTGGGAAGTAGGCATTGCGGTGACCCGTTGCCTTGAAACGACGGTTCATCTCTTCCTGGATATGCTCCCAAATTTCAAAACCGTCCGGCTTGAAGACGATACAGCCCCGCACCGGGGAGTAATCCATCAGATCCGCTTTTTTTATAACATCAATATACCAGCGTGAAAAATCTTCGCCTTGCGGCGTAATTTCCGTTACGAATTGTTTATCTTTTGACATGTGCTGGAATTCCTCCCGTAAATAAAAGCAAAATTATCCGCTAATCAAGCGCAATATATCATTATAAGTTACTGCTATCATAAGAAGGAAGAGCAACGCGAACCCAACGAAGTGGACCATGCCTTCCCGGCCGGGATCAACCGGCTTGCCGCGCAACGCCTCAACTCCAAGGAACGCCAAACGGCTTCCGTCAAGCGCAGGAATCGGCAACAAATTGAAAATGCCAAGATACAAACTGAGAATTGCGGCCCAATATGTCAGGTACTGAATGCCTTGTTCAGCAATCTGTCCTGTCATCTGGAAGGTCCGCACAGGTCCCCCAATATCATCCATGTTGAATTTATTAATCAGCTGTTTGAAGCCAACAAAAATCATCTTCGTAGTGCTGACCATCGCTGTACCAGCACCAGACACCGTTTCCCCTATGCTGGCCTTGCGGCTTGGAAGCTCTGGTGTGATTCCCACCTTAGCACCCTCTTCCCCCTCCATAGTGCGGGGAATTAGCGTGAAATTCAACGTCTTGTCATCGCGAAGGATAACCCACTTCATTTCTTTACCCTTGGAAGCGGCAGTCAGGGAGATCATTTTCTTGTAATCGGCACCGATCTTCTGGCCATCGATGGAGTCCACAATATCGCCTTTTTGGAAACCCGCTTCTTCAGCTGGCATACCTTTGCTGACATCGCCGATTTTTACATAAGTCGGATTCTCGAGTGGAATGCCGACCATTTGCAGATGAATCGCGAACAGAACAAAAGCTAACAGGAAGTTCATCACTGGGCCGGCAACAATCGCCAAGGCACGCTGTCCTACCGTCTTACTACCGAATTGACGATCTTTGGGCGCAATCTGGGTCTGTTGACTCCCTCTGACCATCATCGCCTGCGGATGAACGTCGTAGGTTGTAACTTCACCATCTACGTCCAGAGAGATCTTCAGATCGTTCTCAAGATCGGTATGCTGTGCCTCGCCGCGAATCACATTCTTGCGAGTGTCGAGAGCATCTAGATAGATATTCTTGATCTTATTGTCCTGACCCAGTCTTACAGCAATGGTCTGGCCCGGACCGATCTCGACAATCTCTGGATCTTCTCCGGCCATTCGCGCATACCCGCCGAAGGGCAACAGACGCAACGTGAACTGGGTCTCATTGCGTTTATAGGAGAACAGTTTTGGACCAAAACCGATAGCAAATTCTCTGACAAGTATGCCAGCGCGTTTGGCAAAGTAATAGTGTCCCCATTCATGTACGGTCACCAATACAAAAAACATCAGCACCGTTAAAAAAACGACTTGAACCATTTCCAAGCGTAACATCCCCCTTTAGGTGTAAGACCGAAGTATGTCCTCTTAATTTATCATTATTCTCCGATCAGGCACAAGAGAATCAACAGTCCGAACCTATTTTTAGGGTCAGGCAATGATTAGCAGTTATAAAAAGCAGGATGTTTACAGCTGTGCCGAAAGTTCCCTCGCCGCTCGGTCACAATGCCCGATTTGCTCCAGATCAGGATTACTTTCGTTGTTATGGCGCTGTAGCACCTCATCAATGATCTCTTCAATACGCAGGAATGAAATTTCGCCGCGCAGGAAGCGATCCACCGCAATCTCGTTCGCTGCATTAAATGCCGTTGTAGCGGTTCCCCCTGCTTTACCACACTCAATTGCTAGTCGAAGAAGCGGATAACGTTCAAAATCCATCTCCCGGAACGAGAGCCGGCCTGTTTCGGCCAGCGAGAGGCGTTTTGCCGGGGAATGCCAGCGATCTGGATAGGTCAAGGCGTATTGGATCGGAACACGCATATCCGGGGAACCAAGTTGGGCAATAATGCTGCTGTCACGGAATTCCACATAAGAGTGAATGATGCTCTCTGGATGCAGCAGCACATGGATCTGCTCATAAGGAAGATCGAACAGCCAATGAGCTTCTATTACTTCTAAGCCTTTGTTAACCATGGTCGCAGAGTCAATCGTGATCTTCGCGCCCATGCTCCAGTTCGGATGCCGCAGTGCATCTTCCACCGTAACCCCTACAAGCTGATCACGGGTATAATCACGAAAAGAACCACCAGATGCTGTTATAGTGATGCTCTCGACATCGCTCCGCTTCTCCCCGTTCAGGCATTGAAAAATCGCAGAATGTTCGCTGTCCACAGGAAGTAGACTTACGCCCTTCTTCCGGGCCAACTCTGTCACAAGATGTCCTGCTGTCACGAGCGTCTCCTTGTTGGCTAGTCCAATTGTTCTGCCCGCTTCAATCGCGGCTAACGTAGACTGCAGCCCGACACTGCCCACCACCGCAGTAAGGACCGTGTCGGCATCGCCTCCTGCCGCAATCTCCACCAAACCCTGGCTTCCGCTAAAAAGCTCCGTACCGGCTGGTAGGGCTCCTCTAATCTCATTAGCAAGCGCTTCGGTGGCGACAGAGACCCGGCGTGGTTTGAACTTACGAACCTGCTCCAGTAAGAGCGCAGTGTTACTTCCAGCCGCTAATCCATCAATTTCAAATTCCTCCGGGTGCATCGCAACGACATCCAATGTCTGAGTGCCGATGGAACCGGTAGAACCGAGAATGCTTATTTTCTTCACAGCAGTACCTTCTCCCTGACATTAATAGTAAGGCATAAGCATTACAATATGTACGAACGGAAATACGATGATCCAGCTGTCGCAACGATCAAGAATGCCTCCATGACCAGGAAGCAGCGATCCTGAATCTTTGATACCGTACACCCGTTTATAGGCAGATTGTACAAGATCTCCGAGCTGACCTAGCACCGCGCAAGAAAGACCAATGAGCAGAGCTCGTCCAAGGGTCAACTGATCAGGAACAAAAATCGCAAAAACAATGGAAATGAGCATGGCGATTAAAACGCCTCCCACTGCACCTTCCACAGTTTTGTTAGGGCTGATCGCAGGCCAAAGCTTGTTCTTGCCAAAGCCCTTGCCTACAAAATACGCTCCGGCATCACTCCCCCAAATGCAGAAGAGCAGCAGGAAGGTCCAGAGTAAGCCATACCCGTCGCCAGAAGACCGGGCCAAAGCCATATAGGAGAATCCCATGCCTATATAGACGATACCGGCAAACAGCAGCGCTGTGATCCGAATATCCATTTTATTTTTAGTGAAAACTGTGACCAACAGAAAGAGGAGCAGCAAGAGCCAAATCCCTTGTTCCGAGGACAATAATGCGGTCACTCCAAGCAAATTCCAAGGTATCATAAAAGCTGCAATCGCGCCATAACCGAGCAGAGCCGTACCGCCAAACGCTGGCGAGCCGGTCATCTTCACGAACTCATAGTAGCCGATGAGAGCCATGGCAGTCAGCAATAGCTGGTACGGCCAGCCTCCCAAAAGGCATAAACCCAAAAATATAGCTCCGGCAACAACACCGGTAATCAAGCGCTGCTTCAAAGGTCTCCATCTCCAATCAGGCTACTTCAGTCCACCGTAGCGGCGTGTACGCCGCTGATATTCGGCAACGGCCTGCAGCAAATGTTCTTTGTTAAATTCAGGCCAGTATGCATCCGTAAACCACAGTTCACTGTAAGCAAGCTGCCACAACATAAAATTACTAATTCTCATTTCTCCACTAGTGCGAATCAGCAGATCGGGATCAGGCAATCCGCCAGATAAAAGTCTGCTATCGATAAGCTCAGACGTAATGTCTTCCGGTTTCAGTACCCCTGCTTCTATATCATTGCCCAAACTGCGCATGCAATCTGTAATTTCTTTTCTCCCCCCATAGTTCAGGGCAAAATTCAAAATAAGTCCAGTATTGTTTTGGGTTCTGGCAACTGCTTCTTCCATCGCTTTGCGGGTATATGAAGGCAGTGCATCGGCATCGCCCATGACACGTACCTGCACGTTTTTTTCGATCAATTCATCAAGTTCAATTGCCAAAAACTCTTCTGGCAATCGCATTAGGAACTCAACCTCATCCTTAGGGCGTTTCCAGTTTTCAGTCGAGAATGCGTACATCGTTAAGTATTTGATACCCAGTTCATCTGCGGCAATGGTTGCTCGTTTGACGGCTTTCATCCCATTTTGGTGACCGACAATTCGCGGCAAGCCGCGCCGTTTGGCCCAACGTCCATTACCGTCCATAATTACCGCTACATGCAGGGGGATGTTATCCGGTGAAATCTCGACTGGCTGCTGCCTGTCTTTACGGCCCAACCACGCTTGAACCCGTTTGATCATTTCCGTTTCCTCCAAGCTCTTATCAGAAAGAGACAAACCCCACCAATGACGGAGGGGCCTTAATCTCTTGATTATCTTTAAACTTCCATAATCTCTTTTTCCTTGGACAAGAGCACTTTGTCAACCTCAGCTATGAACTTGTCAGTAGCCTTTTGGATATCTTCCTGATGTCCATGGGATTCGTCCTCAGAGATTCCGTTTTTCTCCAGCTTCTTGATATCATCGTTAGCATCGCGGCGAATGTTGCGGATCGCCACTTTTGCATCCTCACCGAAACGTTTGGTGAACTTCACCAGTTCTGCACGACGCTCCTCGGTTAGCGGAGGGATAGACAGACGAATGATGGTGCCGTCATTAGCCGGCGTCAAGCCAAGATCCGATTTCATGATCGCACGCTCGATGTCAGACAACGAAGATTTGTCCCACGGCTGAATCAACAGTGTCCGGGAGTCCGGTGTGCTGATATTCGCGAGCTGATTCACAGGTGTAGGTGCACCATAATATTCTACCTGAATACGGTCCAAAAGCGCTGTAGAAGCACGGCCCGCACGCAATGTTGCCAGATCACGTTTCAACGACAGAATCGCTTTTTCCATACGTTCTTCAGCATTTTTCTTAATCGTTTGTGGCATTAGTCTACACTCCCCTTAACAATCGTCCCGATCTTCTCACCAAGAACGACTCGTTTGATATTACCTTGTTCTGTAATGGCAAACACGATGAGCGGTATATTATTATCCATGCAGAGAGAGGAAGCGGTGGAATCCATCACGCCAAGATTCTTATTCAGTACATCCATGTAGGTAAGCTGTTCATACTTCTCAGCTGTACTGTCTTTGAAAGGATCGGCAGAGTATACACCGTCCACTTTGTTCTTCGCCATCAGAATGACCTCTGCTTCAATTTCGGCTGCCCGTAGAGCTGCAGTGGTATCTGTAGAGAAGAACGGATTTCCTGTACCTGCTGCAAAAATCACAACGCGGCCCTTCTCCAAATGACGAATCGCCCGGCGACGAATGTACGGTTCAGCAATCTGTTGCATTGAAATCGAAGTCTGCACACGTGTCGGCACATCGATTTGCTCAAGTGCGTCCTGCAGAGCAAGAGAATTCATCACTGTAGCCAGCATACCCATATAATCGGCAGTTGCCCGATCAATGCCGCTTGCGCTGCCAGCGATTCCACGCCAGATGTTGCCGCCGCCGCAGACGATGGCTACCTGTACTCCAAGTTCCACAACTTCTTTAACCTGTTCCGCGATGGAGATAATCGTGTCGGCATCAATACCATATCCGTTTTGTCCCGCTAGTGATTCACCGCTAACTTTAAGGACTACTCTCTTAAATACCGGCTGTTCCAATTGTATACCCTCACTTTCTTACAAAAGACGGAACACTAAGTGTACGTGTTCCGCTCTTTTGATGCTTGCCTTTATTCAATTCTCCCGGTTACCCGGAGGACTAGATTATTGTTTAACTTGTGCCATAACTTCTTCAACAAAGTTATCGACTTTCTTTTCCAAACCTTCACCCAACTCAAAACGTACAAAACGACGGATGGAGATATTTTCACCAATGGTGCTAATTTTTTCGTTCAGCAATTGGGAAATGGTTTTGTCAGGGTCTTTAACGAAGGATTGCTCAAGCAGGCAGTATTCTTCATAGAACTTGCTGATGCGGCCTTCAACCATTTTCTCAATGATTTTCTCAGGCTTACCTTCGTTCAGAGCTTGAGCCTTCAAGATTTCTTTTTCTTTCTCAACGTCTGCTTGCGGAACTTCTTCGCGACGTACATAAAGCGGATTAGCTGCTGCAATTTGCATAGCGATATCGCGCGCGAACTCTTTGAAGGAATCTGTTTTACCAACGAAGTCAGTTTCACAGTTGATTTCTACCAATACGCCAATACGGCCACCAGCATGGATGTAAGATTCTACAACGCCTTCAGTTGCAACGCGTCCAGCTTTACTTGCTGCTGCGGACAAACCTTTTTCACGAAGCAATTCAGCGGCTTTGGTGATGTCGTTGTTTGCTTCTTCAAGCGCCTTTTTGCAATCCAGCATACCTGCGCCTGTTCTTTCACGAAGCTCTTTTACTGCCTTTGCATCTACTGCCATTGATTATTCCCTCCAGATATGTTGTCGTTTTTCTTGCCAATATCCTAAAAAAAGGGCAGTGAGAGGTTATCCACCTGCCAACCACCCTTTTCATTTAAGTTCTTGTTTATGTTGTAAGCACTACTTAAGCTGTAGTTGTGTCTTCGCCTTGGTGAGCTTCGACAACAGCGTCAGCCATTTTACCAGTCAACAGTTTTACAGCGCGAATCGCGTCGTCGTTACCTGGAATTACGTAGTCAATTTCATCTGGATCACAGTTGGTATCAACGATAGCCACGATAGGAATACCCAATTTGCGAGCTTCCGCAACAGCGATGCGCTCTTTACGCGGATCAATGATGAACAACGCGCTTGGCAGACCTTTCATGTTCTTGATTCCGCCCAGGAACTTCTCAAGACGATCTTTCTCCTTGCGAAGAAGGATAACTTCTTTCTTAGGCAGAACTGCGAAGGTACCGTCTTCTTCCCAAGCTTCCAATTTCTTCAGGCGATCAACACGCTTTTGAATAGTTTGGAAGTTAGTCAGAGTACCACCCAACCAACGTTGGTTGATGTAGAACATACCCGAACGTTCAGCTTCTTCTTTTACGGAATCTTGAGCTTGTTTCTTTGTTCCTACGAAAAGGATTGTGCCGTTGTCGCCAGCGACGCTCTTAACAAAGTTGTAAGCTTCCTCTACCTTTTTAACCGTTTTTTGCAGGTCAATAATGTAAATTCCGTTTCTTTCAGTGAAGATATAACGATCCATTTTTGGGTTCCAACGACGAGTCTGGTGACCGAAGTGTACCCCAGCTTCGAGAAGCTGCTTCATGGAGATTACTGCCATCTTCACACACCTCCTAAGTTTGGTTTATTGTGTGTCTCCTCCGCCATGTGTCATTTTTCGGCAAGACTTTCTTCGAAAGAAAGCACCGCTTGCCTGAAATCAACCGGCGTGTGTTTTAACACCGTCAATTAATATACCATAATTTAATACTGGTTGCAACGCCCAACTCGTAATTTCAGCAAAAAAGATGGATAATCCCGTATTTCAGGCAGCTTAATGACTGCCAGAACAGGATTTCCATCTTTCTACAAAATAATGCTATAGATGCGTCCAAGCTCTATCGGCTCTACTTCTTCAGCGTAATCAGCTTTTCAATAATGGAGTCGATGCTCTCACCCTTTTCAAAGCTGTAGGTACCATACTGAATCTTTGTGTTGATCTTGCGTTCTTTAGCCGACTTCAGAAAAGCCTCTTTATCTTTGACCGCACCCGACTGGGCCAGCAAATCAGCTGTTCTTGTCAAAGTGATGCCGCTTGGAATCCGTACAGTAACCACTTCTGGTTTAGGCGCCCCGGGTGTCTCAGGCCGCTCTGGAACATATGGAACTCCTGTATCCTTCGGCTGCTGAGCGACCTCATCTGCTGGCGAAGAGGGAACTGCAGGCGTGGAAGGCTCCACAGCTTTCGGCGTGGCAGCAGGTGACGGCACGACCGCTGTAGCCGGTGCCGATGGCGGCGAAGAAGCCTCCGGTGCGACTGGCACCTTCGTACTAACCGGTTCGCGAGTGCTACCTCCCTCGTCCAGCGGACCTTCCGTACTACCGGGCTGAACTTCCAACCCATACTCTCCTTGTGTAAGCAGCTTGCCGGATTCATCAGACACTTTCAAGTTCAGCTGCGCCGCCCCCTTGAGGACCTGCTCTTTCGTTAGCGGAGCTGCATTGCCCGAGATCATAACCTGAAGCAGCAGAGCCCCGGCAACTAGGCCAGAGCCAAGTCCAAGCAGAAAGGAACGATTCTTCATCATACCGATTCCTCCTGTTTGGCAAGCTGGAGAATCAGTTGTACCTCTCCCCGCTGCAGTCCTGCAGTCTTGGCTATAGAATCTATAGACTTGCCTTCCTCATGCAGTTCAAATAAACGAGGGTAACGCAGCTTAATGGAACTCACTGGCTTCGGTTTCACCTCAGGCGGCGCCACTACATGCTCCACATTATCTGCAATAGTTGGTTGAAGAGCCGCTTGATTTTCTATCGACGTCACCAATTGACGTACAGTTTCCGCTTCTTCGTTCATTCTGGCTTCAAGCTGCTTGGAATGTTCCTGCTGCTCGCTCAGAGCCCCTTGCAGGTCCTTGATCTGCTCAGTCAGTGCCGCCTGATTGCTCTGGGACTGCTGCTTAATGCTGCTCACTAATTGAACTAACTCTTCATTCTCGCGTTCCATATCCGCCATGTAGAGTTCAAGCGCCGCCTCGGTCTCCTTAAGGCTTTGCTGCTCTGTCTTCTTGCCCTCGCGGGCACGCGCCGGCATAATCAGGGCGTACACAATTGTGACAGCGCCCACCAGCACAATATACCCCCATGGTTGCAAGTGCCAAATCCCCTTTTGCTTAAAATAATATTAGTTCATTATAGGCTCAAATCGATGCGAAGCCCTTTGTACGGATGCTTTGCACCAAGGCTTCCATCTGAGTTGTGACCTTTTTCCTGCGAGGAATGCCCTCCCGGATTGTTGCCCCGTCCACCATCGTCACGCAAGGCGGTCTCTGAAGGATCATCGACTTCCGCAGTACGCTGAGTCATTTCCTGGCTTTGCTTTACATTCTGTGCAGCTAGTTGCTGCTGGTCTGCCGCAGGACGATGCTGAAGCTCGTTCTGAATTCTTCCCGCCTCTGTAGTCCGAGGCACAGCAATTTGCAACTCCACCGGTTTCAGACTCATATCGACCCTCTTTTCACAAAATAAGAATTTGTAAATGGCCGGCCGCCGATGCTGCCCGCCTGAGTTAGATGTACGGCGTGATTGAGATATCACCTTCGCTATATGCGAAAACGACCCGTTCTGTAGGGTCTTTTACAAATCTGGTGTACCTGCCAATCACGATTTTGCAGCCTCCGTATATCGTCTTAACAGCCTCTACTCTGGCTCTGCCCGTATCCTCTAGCATTCTCTCAATCTCAAGTATCCGTCCCTTGATTCTTGTTTCTTCCCGTTGATGGGATTGCTTGGTGGCATTGAGCTTGACGCGCAGTGCTATTTTGTCGGGAGACAGCTGACCGCTGTTCGCTAATTGATTCAGCAGATAAAGTGCCTTAGAGGTCTTATCGTCATTCTCAAGCAGTTGGCGTAACTGTTGACGAAGTTCATTAATCTCATTTCTCAGCTCTGGCAATACGCCCACTTCAATGGCTGTTGCCGTCGACATCGTGTTGCCGATGGTCCGTGCGACCACACGCTCGCCGGCCTGAACGCTCCCGCCGACAATTAGACCTTTCGTGCCGTTACAAATCACTTCGTGTCCTGCACGTATATCGGAGTGCATAATGCTCTGTGAAACAATAACGTTTTCGCCTGCAGTCACATTCCCGTCCTGGATAAAGGACACTTTTACATTTTTACCAGCGTTGATATGTCCTTTGTGGTAACCAATAATGCCTCCTGTAATCTCGATGGAGCCGCCGGCAATTAGCTCCGCGCCTTCCACCCCACCGACCACCCGAATATCGCCCTCCGATTTGACAGAGAACCCGGTGAGAACATTGCCACGGATAACAACAGTACCCACAAAATCAATATTTCCGGTACTGTAATCTACATCCCCGTTGACCTCGTACACTGGAAAAACATTGATCTTGCCTTTTTCCGTAATCGTCACAAGACCGTCTATTGCAGCATACATTGAGTTCTCTTCATTGCTGACCAGGACGTTCTTACCCACTTTAAACTGGGCTTCACGCCCAGCCTTGAATGGTAGTTCTTCTCCCGTCACCATTTTACCCGGTTTACCGGGCAGTGGAGGAATGGTCTTGGCAATCAGCTGGCCTTTACGGACATTATGCAGCCGAACCAGGTCCTTGTAATCGACCTTGCCGTCAGCCTTCTCGGCAGGCCCACGATCTTCTTCCATATCAATAGTAAGAACAACTCGTCCATCAGTACCATTCTCGGCGGAGTCACCAATCGCAATAGGCACTCTATTGAAGAAATACTCCTCGGGATGAGTACTGAGACGCTGGACAATATCCCGTTGAATACCATATCTGATATTATGACTGTGCAGAAAAGCCTCCAGCTCTTCGATCGAACAGGAAAAATTCTCGTCTTTTTTGGAAAACTGGAGATAAGCAATGCCCTTGTCATCCGAGAAAGTAATACTCAGGTACTGATTCAAAGCATAATGACCGATCAAATTATACTCCCCCTTGTCACCGCAGTACGGTTAATCGTTTTGCATAAGAAGATCACGGTTTTTCTCCAGCGTTCCTCTCAGCCGCAAAATGGCTTTAGAATGGAGCTGCGAAATCCTCGAGGGGGATAGTGACATGACCTCGGCAATTTCGCTTAAAGACAAATCTTCATAATATAAAAGGGACACCACGGTCCGTTCTTTCACCGTTAGTTTCTCAATGCCTTTGGTAAGGGTCTCACGCAAATAAAATTCGTTTACCTTACGATCCGGATTCTTGGCCTTGTCATCCACCAGGATGGACATCCGGGTCTCCGATTCTTCTTCGCGAATGGGGTCTTCCAGTGAGCAGAGTGACATAACGGCCACATCCTGCAGCATATTTTGAAATTCTTGTTCACTAATGTTCAGGTATTGACTCATTTCTTCGTCGGTAACAGACCGTAAATATTTCTGTTCCATCTGTTGATAAGCATCCTCGATCTTTTTGGCTTTTTCCCGTACTGACCGGGGAACCCAGTCACTCTGGCGCAAAGAATCAAGGATCGCCCCACGCACCCGCCAGGAAGCATAGGTCTGGAACTGGAGCCCTCGTTTATAATCGAATTTTTCAATGGCATCAATCAGCCCCATAACACCATTGCTGGCTAAATCATCCTTGGATACGTTTTTGGGCAATCCTACAGCCAAACGGCTGGATACGTAATCTACAATATGGAGATAACTCTCAATCAGCTTTTTCTTCGCTTCAGGATCGCCGTGTTCTTTCCACTGCGTCCATAGCCCGTCTATCTCCGACTGAGAAGCTTTACGCTCGTTCAACAGCTTTCACCCTTCCCAAAGTTTAGTCAGTGTGCCTTGAATAAGGAACCGTACAGCTTTGCCGAATAACGGTTCCTGCAGCACTACCTTATTCTTCTTTCAGGTGACGAACGGCCTTGGCCAATTCTTCAGGATCTTTCATGGTGACCAGCTTCGGCGGCTTTAGCGGTGTGAATCCTCCGTTATCCCCGTCCCCGTCGGCCGGCTTTGGCTTCAAAAGATTCTTCAATTCCTCATCCTCATCCGGAGTGCTGATATTCAGTCTGGCACCCAGCGCTTTTTCGCCGTCCCCGCTAGCTGGGTCCGTGAGTCCTTGTGGTTCCGTTTGTTTCATCATAACACCCAATACCCATCTAAGAAGAAATGCAAGCAAGAACCAGGTAATAAATCCAAATAATCCTCGGACCAGACTGGTCATTAGTAAGTTATTTCCGTAGGTGACAAGGAAGGTTAACACAAAGCCTATAACGCCAGACAGCAAATTTATCAAAATGTTTCCAATCATCATTATAATTCCTTAGCGCCTTTTTGCACACTTCGGATATACAAGACTCCGGTGCCGCAGGCGATCTCTATCGTACGGCCATAATTGCCGCCGGTATCTTCAGCAAGTAACGGAATGTTCAAAGCTTCAAGCGCCAACTTACAGGATTCCACATTACGAGGCCCGATCCTCATGGTGTCACTCCCTCCAGCAAAGGCAAACATTTGCGAACCCCCCGCCATTTTGGCGACGATTCGGCTGCGGACCGCCCCAAGTGCGAGCAGGCGGTTCAACAGTTCCGGCACAGCTGTATCGGCAAACTTAGCGATATTGAGCTGCCCCTCCCTGGCAATTTCGGAAGACGGCAGCATTACATGTGCCATTCCCGCCAGTTTTTTACCCGGATCATACAGAGTCAATCCTACGCAAGAGCCAAGTCCAGTTGTACGGATCAGACCCTGGCTCCCGACATTAAGATCTGCCATGCCTACCTTGATGATGGTTTGTTCATCAATCATTGTCGAAAGGAACTCCTAGTGATTTGAAGATTTTCGGGAACGATTCTGGATCGGGAATGAGGAAGAATTGTCCTTCAATCTCATTTTGCCCCTCCAGAAACGTCGTATCTATCAGCAAAGCATCATCGCCCATTTGCCCAAATTGTAGCAAGCCGTAGCCCAGAATTGCCCCCGCCATGTCCATTGCCAGTGCAGGTACCGTTGGGTACATGGTGAGCGAAGTAAAGTCGGCCAGTGAAGACAGATAGGAACCGGCCAAAATGTTGCCGATTTCATTCAATGCGGATAATTCCATTTCGCTCAATTCTTCCCCACCAGACAGCTCGATCCCAGCCACACGGCTGAGTAGATTGACGGCCGCTTCCGGTGTAAGAATGAAGAACAAATTGCCAGGTGCATCACCTTCAACCCGCAGGAATACGGCATACACTAATTCTTCGGCTCCGCCCACTTTTTCAGTAATTTCCTCAAAGTTGAGCAGTTGAACCTTTGGTACGGCCATATCAATCGGTTTGCCCAGCAGCTGGGATAACGCGGTGGCAGCGTTACCTGCTCCTATATTACCGACTTCCTTGAGCACATCCATTTTGAAATCCTTGAAGTTTTTGAACAACTCCACTGGTTAGCCCTCCAGGCCTTCCAATTGTACGATTTCGCTCTTGTTGAGCACCTCGGACAAATTGAGCATGATCAACAGACGGTCTTCCCCGATTTTGGCCACCCCGTCCAAGTACTTGGCTTTGATGCCACCCACTACATCGGGAGGTGTATCAATGGAATCCCGGTTAAGGTCAATGACATCATTGGCGGAATCTACTATAAATCCTACTTCCATCTCGTTCACAGCTACAATTATTACCCTCGTCTGGTCCGTGTGTTCAGCCTCAGCTATGCCGAAGCGGCCACGAAGATCAATTACAGGGATAACAACCCCGCGCAAATTGATTACTCCCTTGATAAAAGAATACGTCTTTGGTACACGTGTGATCGGCATCATACGCTCGATAGTCTGCACCTTATCCACTTCAATGCCGTATTCTTCGACACCTAATTTGAACACTATCACTTTAATATCTTCAGCCATGGAATGAACCTCCCTGTTCTATCCTAGTTATTTAATAAAAGCGTTCGGATCAATAATGAGTGCCACCTGTCCGTCACCAAGAATCGTAGCGCCGGATATACCTTGAATCTCAGGCAGATATTTGCCGAGATTCTTGATTACAATCTCGTTCTGCCCGATAAAGTCCTCTACTGCCATAGCCACGAGGCGTTCTCCTTTACGGACCACAACGATTTCCGTCTCTTCCTCGTTGCTCTCATCATAATCAGGTACGGAGAATAAACGGCTCAAGGAAACGAGCGGAATATGGCTGCCTCGGAACTCCAGCATTTTGTTGCCATGAATGGTACGGATTTGAGATTGCTTGATGATGCCGGTCTCTACAATCGAAGACAACGGAATCGCATACTTCTCCGAACCGAGCTTAATCATCATTGCCGCAATGATCGACAGTGTAAGTGGAAGCTGTACCGAGAAGTTAGTTCCTTTACCCGGTGTGGAGTAAATGGTCACATTTCCGCCCAGCGCAGTAATCTTGGCTTTAACGACGTCTAGTCCCACGCCACGTCCAGAAACGTCGGAGATGACTTCCGCCGTACTGAATCCAGGGGCGAACAACATTTGATAAGCTTCTTCATCCGTCTTGCTTGCCGCTTCCTCTGGGGTAAGGATCCCTTTCTTAACAGCAGACTTCAGAACGTTCTCAGGGATAATCCCTCTTCCATCTTCTTCTATTTCGATGAATACATGGTTACCACTGTGAAATGCGCGCAGGTTGACTGTTCCGGTCTCCGGCTTACCGGCAGCAATCCGGTCAGTAACAGATTCAATCCCATGGTCAACGGCATTGCGCAGTAAGTGCACGAGCGGATCTCCGATTTCATCGATGACAGTTCTGTCCATCTCAGTTTCTGCACCGGTAATTACAAGATCAACCTTCTTGTCCAAAGACTTAGCAAGGTCACGAATCATCCGCGGGAACCGGTTGAATACCGTATCGACCGGCACCATGCGCAGCTTCATTACGATATTCTGCAAATCGGCGCTAACCCGGCTCATATGCTCTACCGTTTCGGTAAGATCACCACTTTGCATTTCCGAAGCGAGCTGTTCCAGACGTACCCGGTCAATAAGCAGTTCACTGAACAGGTTCATCAGGACATCCAAACGTTCAATATCCACCCGGATGGTCCGCGATGGCGCACCGCCCGTTCGGCCAGCGGCTGGAGACTTAGCCCCTTCCTCTTTAGCAGCTGCTCTTGGAGCTGGAGTGGACGCAGCAGTTGGCGGGGCAGGGGTTTCCACAGCCACAGCTACCTCAGATGCAGCGGCAACCGCTGCGGCTGCGGCCGTGTCCTGACCAAGCTGATGTAAGGATTCTTGGTCCAGCGCAATTGCCGTCACCTTGTCAATTTCCGACAGATTCAGGATCATGGCTTGAATTTCACTGGCATCCTTTTGAGTTATGTAATATAGCGAAAAGCTGTGATCAAATTTCTCCTGCTCAATATCTTGAACGGAAGGGAAGGATTTAACGACCTCGCCGGAGCGTTCCAAGAGATCAAACACCATATAAGAGCGTACCGCTTTAAGCTGACAATCCTCACGAATTGCAACCTCCACGAACATGACCTTATGGCCTTCCTGAATAGACTGCTCCAGAACGGAGAACTGGAACTCGTCCAAATGTATTGGCGTTTCAGCCTGAGAAGGAGCTGCCGGGGCGCTTCCAGTCGATGCACCACCCGCTGTAGGAACTTCGCCGCGAACAATAGCCTGAAGATCAGTTACAATAGCAGAAACATCAGCCTTGCCTTCTCCGCCTCCAGTAATATCCTGAACCATGGACTCTAAGGCATCCAGACTTTTGAACAAGGTGTCAAAAATGAAATCCTGCATCCGCAACTTGTTGTTGCGGACCAGATCAAGCACGTTCTCCATTTGGTGAGTAAGTGAAGCCAAATCCTCAAAGCCCATAGTTGCCGCCATACCTTTCAAGGTATGCGCAGAGCGGAAGATTACCTGTACGATGCTCAGATCCTCAGGATTTGCTTCCAGCCCCATCATATTTTCGTTCAATGACTGCAGATGATCATTTGACTCATCAATAAACATGGATAAATACTGATTCATGTCCACTAACGAGCACCTCCCCTTCGAGTTCGCTTTTCCGTTATTTAACGGCTTGCACCAGTCTTGGAGCTATTTCCTGCAAAGGCAGGATATGTCTAACGCACTGCAGTTCAACCGCAGAGCGCGGCATCCCATATACAACACAAGTCTCTTCACTCTCGGCAAAAGTTGAACAAACGCCGGACTCATAGAGAGCATTCATCATTCTTGCTCCATCGCTTCCCATCCCTGTCATGAGTACAGCATGACGTTCCAGCGACGTAAGCGGAAGCAAGGATTCAAATAATGTATCTACAGACGGTCGATGGCCGTTGCGTGCCTCTTCCTTTGTAAGCGAAAGGGTATATTGCCCGCCGGAGCTTTGAACAACCTTCATGTGATAGCCACCCGGGGCGATATACGCGGCCCCTTGCCGCAATACCATACCCGGCTCCGCCTCGGCCACTTCCAGTGGACTGAAGGTATTCAGTCGCTGTGCCAGCGATTTCGTGAAGTTAGGCGGCATATGCTGCACAATCACGATCGGCGCTGGGAAATCGGCCGGAATGTTCTCCAGCAACGCCTTAAGGGCTCGCGGTCCCCCGGTAGAACAACCTACAGCGACGATTTTGCTGAGTCCCTTGACAGGACTGGATTTCCGGTCCGTGCTTGGAGCACCAGTCACCACTACAGGTTCAGCGATGACCTCCGTTTGTGACCGGAGTATATGCATAGACTCGCGCTCAGGTTTGAGGCGATTCATCAACTTCTCGGAGGCAGGCTTTGGAGAAGTTGGCGGTGGAAGAACCGACTTCTTCGTAGCTTTGCTCTCCGTCGCAGCTTTTTTCTGTGAAAGCGTGGCAGTGTCGACCACTTCTGTTAGCTTAATGCCTCTATCTGCTTCGGCAGGCTTACTTGCCGATAACCCAGACCTTTTCGCCGGAAACTCCAGATTCTTTCTTACAGGCTGTATGCTTGGTTGAATGGTTTGTCCCTGCGGCGCTATAGGCTCAACAGGTTTAACTTCGATGGCTTTAATTGCTGTCTCTCTGATTTGTCTCTGATGTCGGGCCAACATCGCTTCCTTCATCTGCTCACGCAGCGATTCCCCCACCGCGATGATATCTTGCGAACTGGAAATTGATGGCTTACGGATAAAGTCGAAGGCTCCCCATTCCAGTGCAAGAATGGTCTCCTTCATACCTTCCTCGTTGATGCCTGACAGCATAATTACGGGAAGCGGACGCTCAGCCATGATTATTTTCAGCGCTTCCAGGCCGTTCATTTCCGGCATTTCCACGTCCATGGTCACAAGGTCGGGGCGTAGATCATTCACCTTCTCAATCGCCTCACGGCCATTGGCTGCCGTTGCCGTTACCTGAAAGTCAGCATCGTTTTCAATCAAATCGGAAATGATCTTGCGCATAAATGCAGAATCATCAACAACCAAAACTTTATATGGCTTCATATCATTTCCACCTCTGTTCCTGAATTCAGAACATGTACTACCTGTTTCGTATTAACCACTTGCGAATAAACCCCTTAATCCCCTGAACTTTGGTTTCTATGGCGGCATCGCTTGCCAGATAACGAACGGCTAGAAGATGAACGTCTTTGGCTGCCGCGCTGTTTGGATACGCGAGAATAAACGGTACTTGTCTTTTCACAGCCTGAACCACATGGGAATCACTGCTGATATGACCCAAGAAAGGAAGATTCAGTTGCAAAAACCGGCTTGTCGCCATTCGAATTTTGTCACTAGTTGCTGCTGCTTCCCGTATGTCCCCGGCTTGGTTGACAATAAGTCTGAAAGAAACATCGGGATGAGAGTTATGTACCACTTTCATTAGTGCATAGGCGTCTGTTATAGCCGTTGGCTCCGGGGTGGTAACCACCAGACAGTCATCAGCGGACGAAATAAATTTCATCGTTTCCTTGGACAAACCAGCACCTGTATCAAACAAAATATAATCCATGCTGTCAGCAATCTCGGCAATCTGTGTTGTAAAATAATTGAGATCAGCCTCAGAGAGCGAGAACAGTTCGTCCATACCAGAACCACCTGCAATAAAAGGAAGATCCTGCGGACCAAGCTGGATGACCCGGCTAATATCGGCTTCTCTTGTTAGCAAATGATAGAGGTTATATCTGGGAGAGACCCCCATCAACACATCTATGTTCGCCATCCCGATGTCAGCGTCGAATAAGAGTACTTTCTTGCCCAGCGACTGCAGGGCCAACGCAAAATTCAGTGTGAAATTCGATTTGCCAACGCCACCTTTTCCACTGCAGACTGTAATGATCCGGGCGGTAGAACTTTCCTTGGTTATGCGTTTGGTGTCTTGGCTGGACACAAGATGTCTTAAAGATTGCGCTTGATCCATTAATACCCACCTGTTCCCAAGAGCATATCAGATAGTTCTTCTTCAGAGGCAAGCAACAGATCATCTGGAACGTTCTGCCCGTTAGTCAAGTAAGACAAGGTCAACGGAAAATCATTCAACACATTGAAAAGAGGACCGTAGCTTCCCGTTTCATCCAACTTCGTAAAGATTACTTTATCCAGCGGATACCTGCCAAAATGCTCGGCAATTTTCTTCATATCCCGGCTCTTAGAAGTCATGCTGAGAACCAGATAAGTCTCGCTCTTTAGCTCCTTGGCCAACATGCTCTGCAATTCAGCAACGAGCAGTTCATTGCGATAATTACGCCCTGCCGTATCCATTAATACGAGATCACAGCTTTCGAGTCGGAACATCGCCCGTTGCAAGTCACCAGGTGACTGAACTACTTCAAGTGGAATGTTCAAAATAGATGCATAGGTCCGTAGCTGATCTACAGCCGATATCCGATATGTATCCGAAGTGATCAAGCCCACCTTACGGCCATACTTGAAGAGCTGCTCTGCGGCTAGCTTGGCGATTGTCGTTGTTTTACCAACACCTGTAGGTCCGGCAATGTATACGATCTGCGTATCCGGACGTATCCCCTGAGCTACACGACCAGAGAGAAAGCTGCTGATTTGTTCAGCCAGACATGCGTCGAACTGCTCATGTCTCCAGGTTCGCCCTTCATCATTCCAGCGGTCAAAAATAGTGCTAATCCATTCTTCAACCAGCACCGTATCCATCTCCTGATCTACCAGTTGGCTCCTGAGTATCTCCAGGCGATCCGGCAGATCACGTGTGCTTGAAGAATGACGGGCAATTCGTTCCATCCACTGCTTCATTTCACGAATTTCACGCAACACCTCAGGATCAGGCGCTGATGCTTCATTTAAAGCAGACCTTCTCGCTTCCTCCATAAAGTCGACATTAAGGAGCGGGAACTCAGGATCCTTGCTGAGTAAAGGCTGTCTTATCTCCTCCAAAGTCGAAGGTGGATCTTGGCGCAAAGCCGGAGCTGGAACAATTGGCGCCTCCTGAATGCCTATAGCCTCAGACAGTGCTGCAGCAATCTCGGCAAACGTGCGGTTCTCGGCAGGTGCCGGCTTCTCTTCAGCAGCCTGCGGCGTGACAGATGCTCTTTTATACGCCTGAGGAACAGCATTGCGCGGTATGCTAAGAGAAGGCGCTGGCGACTTGGCCGGAGCAGCTGGCTTCTGCTCCTTCTCTACAGCAGCAACCACTTCTATCTTTTTCTTTTGGAAAAGCCCAATAAATCCGCCTACTTTGATTTCTTTGGTACTAAGAATGACGGCGTCGCTGCCAAGCTCATTGCGGATGGACAACATAGCATCAGGCATCGTATCCACCACATAACGCTTCACTCTCATAGATTCACCACTCCAACGCTTTGAATTTCAATGTTCGGTTCCAGTTCGCTGTAGGAGAGCACCGGAATATCCTGCATCGTGCGTTCAATCACCTGCCGCAAATACATGCGGATATTCGGTGAGGTCAGCACAATCGGTTGCTGTCCCGACTGAAGCAGTCGATTGATCTGCTCGGTCAGTCGCTGGTAGACCGTTTGTGTGGACACCGGATCCAGTGCGAGATAGCTACCCTGCTCCGATTGCTGTACACTTTCAGAGATTTTCTTTTCCAGTGTCGGCCCTACGGTTATTACCCGTAACGTCTCTCCGGTCTGAGAGAACTGTTGAGTAATTTGTCTCGACAAGGACTGACGCACATACTCGGTAAGAATGTCAGGATCCTTGGTGTAGGTTCCATAGTCTGCGAGTGTCTCGAAGATAGTTACGAGATCCCGAATGGAAATCTTCTCACGAAGCAATTTCCCCAGTACCTTCTGCACATCCCCAATGGCCAATACCGAAGGAATGAGCTCATCCACAAGTACAGGGTAGTTCTCTCGCAAATTGTCGACCAGCATTTTGGTTTCCTGACGTCCGAGCAACTCATGCCCGTGGCGTTTAATCAGTTCAGTAAGATGTGTTGCTACTACAGACGGTGGGTCAACTACGGTATAACCTGACAACTCAGCACGTTCCTTTACTGATTCGTCAATCCACAGAGCCGGCAATCCGAAAGAAGGTTCCACGGTTTCAATCCCGTTGATAGACTCATCATCATACCCTGGGCTCATGGCAAGATAGTGATTAAGTAATAATTCACCGCCACCAACGTTATTTCCTTTAATTTTGATGACATATTCATTCGGTTTTAGTTGAATATTGTCGCGAATGCGAATAACAGGCACCACTAGTCCCATCTCTAGCGCACATTGCCGTCGAATCATAATAATTCTGTCGAGCAAATCCCCCCCCTGGCCCGTATCAGCCAAAGGAATCAAGCCGTAACCAAATTCGAACTCGATCGGATCGACTGAAAGCAAGTTGATAACACTTTCGGGGCTGCGCACTTCTTCGATCTGCTTTTCTTCCACAAGCTGTTCTTCCGCAATCTGCTTTTTATTGAGATTTTGACTCATCCGGTAAGCAGCAAATGCCATCAGTCCAGCTAACGGCAACGTTGTTGTGAGATGAATCGGAGTAAACAATCCCAGGAAGGCTACAGTTACAGCTACAATATAGAGCAGCTTGGGATAAGACAATAATTGTCCTGTCAAATCCTCAGCCAGATTGCCTTCCGAAGAGGCACGTGTAACGATCAAGCCGGCAGCAGTCGAAATGAGCAATGCAGGGATCTGGCTGACTAGCCCGTCACCAATAGTCAGTACGGAATAGGTTGACAGTGCTTCACCAAAAGGCATACCATGAACAACCATCCCGATGATAAATCCGCCGATCAGGTTAATAAGGAGGATAATAATGCTTGCAATAGCATCCCCTTTAACAAACTTACTGGCCCCGTCCATCGCTCCGTAGAAGTCTGCCTCACGCTCTACTTTCTGACGACGCTCACGGGCCTGTTGTTCATTAATCATGCCGGCGTTGAGGTCGGCATCTATACTCATCTGCTTTCCGGGCATCGCATCGAGTGTAAATCTCGCGCCTACCTCGGCCACGCGCTCAGAACCTTTGGTGATTACTATAAATTGAACAACTACCAGAATCAGAAACACTACAAAACCGACAGCAATCTGTCCGCCAGCAATCCAGCTACCGAAGGTAGCAACCACAGCACCTGCATCACCTTCAGAGAGAATCAGCTTGGTTGTCGAGATGTTCAGCGCCAGGCGGAACAGCGTTGTAATCAGAAGCAATGCAGGAAAGATTGAAAACTGCAGAGCTTCCTTGGTATTCATAGCCACCAATATGATGGTTAACGCAATTGAAATATTAACAACCAGTAAAACGTCCAGAAGCCAGGACGGGATAGGCAGAATCATCATAAGCACAATACCGATGATGCCCAGCAAAACAGATAGATCTCTAGCTTTCAATGTCCTTAACCTCCCCCGCCTTATCTCTTCTTGCCTTTAAGCTTGTATACATACGCCAGTACTTCGGCAACTGCCTGGAACAAATCTGCAGGGACGGTATCCCCGATTTCAGCCCTCTGGAACAGCGCCCGTGCAAGCGGCTTGTTTTCCATAGTCACAACACCATGCTCCTTGGCCAGCTCACGTATTCGGAGTGCCACGTAGTCCTGGCCCTTAGCAATAACCTGTGGCGCATCCATCATGGAACCGTCGTATTTCAGCGCTACTGCAAAGTGCGTCGGATTCGTAATAATCACATCCGCTTTAGGAACTTCCTGCATCATCCGCTGCATAGCCATCCTGCGTTGGCGTTCCCTGATCTTGCCTTTAATTAGAGGGTCACCCTCCATTTTCTTATACTCGTCCTTGATATCCTGCTTGGACATCTTGAGACTCTTCTCATGCTCATATTTCTGATACATATAATCGAGAAAAGCCATAACCATCAGCACTGCACCTATCTTGAGTCCGAGCGTCATTGTCAGCTTGGCTACGAATTTGAAAATTCCTTCCGTATCAATATGCGACAGTGACATAATGTTTCTTTTTTGCCCCCATAGCGTACTGTAGACCAGATAAGCGATCAGAAGCAGCTTGAGTATGGATTTAAAAAATTCCACCAGCGAACGCATGGAAAAGATATTTTTAAATCCTTTGATCGGATTAATTTTGCTGAACTTGGGGGTTAGCCCTTGTCCGGTTGCCATAAAGCCGACCTGCATGATATTGGAGACCAATGCCATAAAAAAAGTAACTCCAAACAGCGGAGCCAATAGCAAAAGCACCTGTACTCCGTACCCGCTGAATATTTCCATCACATTCTCTGGTGAAATCTCCTGCAACATCCTGTTTTGAAAAATATCCATATACAAAGTCATGAAGCGTTCCTTCATATAACCGCCAAACATGGATAAACTTAACACTGCGGATAACAGCACGACAGCACCCGACAGCTCCGCACTTTTGGCTACTTGGCCTTTTTTGCGCGCCTCCTGTCGTTTTTTAGGGGTTGCTTTTTCTGTTTTTTCTCCCCCGAAATGCTGAAGATCCAGTTTATAGCGCCTAGGCTGCGGCATAACTCTCTCTCCTTATGGTCACCTATGGACTATTCCCCATCAGCTTCAGCAAGTTGTGCATGGATTCAAACAAAATATCGAACATGCTTCTGAAAAGAACTGCCAGCCCTGGCATCAGCAGAAGTAGAAGCGCCAGACCAACAATGATTTTAAGCGGAACCCCGATCACAAATACATTGTATTGAGGAGCCGTTCTCGCCAGAAAAGCAAGGCCTATATCCGTCAGAAACAATGCCGCCACCAAGGGCGCAGACATTTGAAAAGCAAGGATAAACGATTGGGCAAATGTACGGACAAGGAATTCCGACAAGCTGCCGTCTATCATTTTCAGGAATAGATCATTATTAATAGGAACCCAATTATAGCTGTACACAATTGCATCCAGCAGATAATGATGTCCGTTCATGCTCAAGAACATCAGCAGCGCAATCATATACTTGAAGTTACCGAAAATCGGTGCGGAAGCTCCGGTCATCGGATCAATGACATTCGCAATCCCGAATCCGATTTGGATATCGATAAAGGAACCCGCCGTTTGTATCGCCATAAAAATGAGGTAACCTATAAAACCAAGTAGCAGTCCAACTAAAATCTCTTTAGCAATCAATAGAATATAACTAATATCCTGAGGGACAACCAGCCCGGTTCCACTTGCACTAAACACTACCAGTGCCACAAAAAAGGAAAGGCCGACCTTGAAGGTCATTGGCACCCCATTAGACGAAAACACAGGAACGACAACAAAAAATGCTGAAATTCGACAAAAAAACAACAGAAAGACGGGAAAACTTTGCAGCATGATCTCCATATCAATTACTTACCGATGTACATATGGAGATTGCCCAAAATCTGGCTTGTAAAGTCGACCAATTTCGTAATGATCCAAGGCCCGAACACCAGCAAGGCCAGCATTACTGCGACGATTTTGGGAACAAACGCTAGCGTTTGCTCCTGAATCTGTGTCGTAGCTTGAAAGATACTGATAATTAGCCCAACCGCCAGACCCAGAATCAGCATGGGCGCGCTAGTTTCCAGCACGATATATACGGCTTGGCCAGCTAGACCGATAATAAATTCCGTACTCATCCCCTATGCCTCCTCATAAACGTCAGGTGTTAAAGCTCAATAGCAGCGATTTTATGACCAAGTACCAGCCGTCTACCAGTACAAAGAGCATAATTTTGAAAGGTAACGAGATCATTACGGGCGGTAGCATCATCATCCCCATTGCCATCAGGGTGCTGGCTACCACAATATCAATAATTAAGAATGGTATGAAAATAAGAAAACCCATAGTAAATGCTTTTTTCATTTCACCGATTGCAAAAGCAGGCACAATGACCGTTAATGGGATGTCGCTGTATGTAGCCGGCTTCTCAGTCCCCGTATAACCTGTATATTTCATAAACAGTAACAGGTCTTTGGAATTCGTCTGCTTGAACATGAATTCCTTCATAGGATCAGCTGCCTTGTTTAGCGCCTCGCTCTGAGTAATTGTACCTTTCATATAAGGCTGCAGTGCCGTCTCGTTAATGGTCGAGAATGTCGGCGCCATTACGAAAAGCGTCAGGAAAAGAGCAAGCCCTACCAGCACCTGGTTCGGCGGCATCGACTGTGTACCGAGCGAGGTTCTAACAAAGCCCAGTACAATGACAATCCGAGTAAAACTGGTCATCAGGATAACAAATGCCGGGGCAACACTCAGAACCGTAATAAGAAGCAATATGGATATAGAACTGGTCCCCCCGCTGGAACTATCGTTACTCCCGATTTGCACATTAATATTAGGGATAGGGTCAGCGTGCATCGTATGAATCATAAGAATGCTAAGGCTACTGAGCAGCAGAAAAGCGAAAATTAGCTTTTTTTTCATAAATCCCTCGACTCATTCTTGGCGGCATCTTCCCGAAACAGCTCCTCCATCTTCTCTTTGCGCTCAGGCGCAGACCGAAGCTTGGATTGAAGTGTCTCATAAAAGGACGATGTTTCACTAAGTTCAATTTCCTGAGATGAAACTCCCCCGCGCCGCCTATTTCTCAGTTTGGAGATAAGCGGCACGAGAAAGTTGTTACGGCCCGAGGATTGGTCCTCGAAAGCCGAAATAATCAACGCTACCTCATCCGGGTCGGTCACCTTATCCAATATGGATACGTCCTCTCCGACTCCGATCAAGTACAGGCTGCTGCCAACCTCAATGACTTGCATCGACTTGCCTGGACCAAGCCCCACCGCACCAAGTGTGCGCATGGAGCGGCCGCTCATCCAAGTCTGATTGCGGCGGCCAAGAAAGCGGATCAGCAGCACAATAAGAACAATGATCACCGCAAGAACTAAAATAACGTTAAGCAAGTTCAGCAGGGCATTACCCGTTCCAAGCGGTTCTGTGTTGCTCGGCATATCTGGTTCCTACACGCCTAGCGTTTTGTTGATCGCTTCAATAACACGGTCTGCCTGGAACGGCTTCACGATAAAGTCCTTGGCACCCGCTTGGATTGCATCGATAACCATAGCCTGCTGGCCCATGGCAGAACACATAATCACCTTGGCGCTTGCATCCACTTTTTTGATTTCTTTCAGGGCGGCGATTCCGTCCATCTCAGGCATAGTAATGTCCATCGTGATCAGATCAGGACGCAGTTCCTTAAATTTCTCGATCGCCTGAGAACCGTCCTGAGCTTCGCCCACTACTTCAAATCCGTTCTTGGTCAAGATATCCCGGATCATCATTCTCATAAATGCTGCATCGTCCACGATTAGAATTCGATTAGCCATTTTTACAAAATCCTCCCTAAGTACGCTATTGTAATTTTTGAATACGGTCCCACTGGCTGACGATATCCGTAACACGAACACCGAAGTTCTCGTCGATAACAACGACTTCCCCTTTGGCAATAAGTTTGTTGTTAACCAGGATGTCTACAGGCTCACCGGCCAGCTTGTCCAACTCGATAATCGAGCCCTGCGACATTTCCAAAATATCTTTAATCTGCTTCTGGGTCCTTCCTAATTCTACGGTGACTTTCAGTGGTATGTCCATCAATAAATTTAAATTATTTTCGTCAATGTTGCCGAAGGCGCCCCCATTAAGATTGGCGAATTGCACCGGTTGAACGTTGACATTGCGATTCTGTGCCGGGTTAGCCGGCGGTGGTGTCTGCGCATAAGGCATTCCTTGCGGCGGCATACCGTATGGCGGCATACCAGGCATTCCATACGCAGGCATTCCAGCCGGCGGATAATAATAGCCACCTTCTGGCATTCCCGGATAAGGGGGCATCCCCTGCGGCGGGTAAGGCTGCTGAGCCCCGCCCTGCGGCTGCTGTGGAGGCGCCTGCTGGACCGGAGGGGCTTCTGGAGTCAATTGGGCTGGTGCCGGTGCAGACGACGTTGTCGAAGCAGCTGTCTCCTGCTCAGCAGGAGCTACATCACCAATCAGCATCGTAACCATGTCTTTAGCAAAACGCACTGGCAGAAGCTGCATGATCGTCGAATCAATTAAATCACCGATTTTAAGCCGGAAAGCAATACGAATCAGTGTCTCATCATCGGGCAGACTTCCTACGCCTTCTCCGCTAGACATGTTAAGAATGTCAATCCCGGGTGGCGAAATATTAACAAACCGATTGAAGATCGTTGACATCGACGTTGCGGAAGACCCCATCATCTGGTTCATGGCTTCCTGAACTGCACTGATATGGATTTCATTCAGCTCTTCTTCCTTGGGCTCACCCTCTCCGCCAAGCATCAGATCTGCAATGACCTGTGCATCACGGATCTTGATCACAAGCGAATTAATTCCTTGGAACCCGTCGACATATTGCACATGAACCGCTACATGCGGTTTAGGAAACGTCTCTTCAAACTCACCCCGTGTAATAATAGATACTTGAGGTGTTGTGATATCAACTTTCTTGCCCAGCAATGTGGACAATGCGGTAGCCGCACTGCCAAACGTTATATTCCCTATTTCACCCAAGGCATCCTGTTCAAACGGTGTCAGGAAATCATCTACCGTCTTTACCGCTGCAGGCATCGTGCCCTCCGCAGATTGTCGCAGAAGAGCGTCGATTTCTTCCTGGGATAAGTAGTCTTTACTCGTCAAGTTCCTCAACTCCTTCATGGACAATCTCGTCTATTTGAACCGCTACCCGATCCTTAATCATGCCGGGACTTCCTATGAATTTCAGCTTGTCTCCTACCTTAATCGACAATCCTGAATCCACATTTCTGTTCAGTGAGATAACATCACCGACACTAAGTCCGAGAAACTCGGCTATGGACAGCCTGGATTCACCAAGCTCAGCCACAATCGGCAGCTGTGCCTTATGTACCCTTGCTTTTATTGCATTAATTTCTTCTGGATCTCTCGTCTTCTTCTCAGAAACGAACCATTGGTGCACCGAAAGTCGGGACATGATTGGCTCCAGCACGACGTGAGGAATACATAAATTGATCATCCCAGTTGTGTCCCCGATCTTAGTACTTAAGGAAATCAGGGCAATCGTCTCATTTGGTGACACGATTTGCATAAACTGTGGATTGGTCTCCAGCGCTTCCATACGTGGCTCAATATCCAGAACCGTCTTCCAGGCTTCCTGCAAACTTTCAAAGCACCGGCTGAAAATACGCTCCATAATCGTTGTTTCAATTTCGGTTAACGAATTAATTTTGGATGGTGCGGTTCCGAAACCACCAAGAAGCCTGTCAAGCATGGCAAAAGCGATATTCGGGTGTACCTCCATAACCATTCGCCCTTCCAGGGGCTCGGCTTCAAAGATATTCAAAATCGTCATTTTTGGAATGGAGCGGATAAACTCATCATAAGGGAGCTGCTCTACCTGAACGACATTGATCTGCACAAACGTGCGCAATTGGGCTGAAAAGTACGTTGTTAGATAGCGGGCGAAATTCTCATGAATCCGCGTAAGGCTACGGATATGATCTTTCGAAAAACGTACGGCCCGTTTGAAGTCATAGGAGCGAATCTTTTTCTGTGTTTCTTCTTTCTTAAGCTCATCGGCATCCATTTCACCGGATGACAGTGCAGCAAGCAGAGCATCAATTTCGTTTTGTGAAAGTACATCAACCAATTCAATCACCCCCCCATCAAGGATTTATCCCCCGGTTACTACTGTCTTGCAAGTACGAAATTGGTAACTTGAATCTGAGTCAGCTTGCCTTCAGTCAATGATTTATTAATCAGATTGACTAGCTTGCTGGTAAGCTGATCTTTACCGCTTGCTCCATTCAACTCTTCAGGCTTTGAGTCCGCAAGCGTCTTAATAATAATAGGTTTGATCTTAATCTCTTGGATCTTCTCAAAAGCTTCTTTGGATTTCACAGAATCCAGTTGAAAAGCCAAATTTATTAAAACGATATAATCGGGGTCAGCTGAATTAGTTTTGATGTCCTTGATCTCAGCCGTCAATGCGACAATCTCATCAGCACTTAAACGCTTCGTCTGCACATTTTGCACGGCTTGATCCACATCATTGGAATTACTTGGGAATAACTTGTCCATTAACAGAAACGCAGCCACTACGATCAAAGTGATTGCGAGTAAAATTGTAATGAGCCAAGGCAGCATCTTTTTCATGAAAGCTCCTCCAAGTTTTGGAATTTAATGGTGGCAGCATTCGTGCCGATGTCCTTGTTGTAATCACGGATTTTTGCAATGACTTCATCGGCTTTTTCAAGCACGATCAGTCTCTTTCCCGTCACCAGCGTAATATACGTGTCCGGGCTTTCTTCAACCATCTCCACCAGCAGGGCATTCAGCCACATAGGTGTACCATTTAATCTTGTTACGGAAATCATGACAGGCCTCCTAACAAAAATAGGGAGAGGAGAACCTCTCCCCCGATTGTGCATCCTCGCCGATTGGCGAACGTTATAACTTATAATAGCAAGCTATTGAATCAATTTCATAAATCCATACGTGAGCGTCTAATCATTGATATCTAGTTGTACATGGTTTAGGTATATCTAGATATTGCACCTATTCGGATTGAAATCCGCATTATGAAATTGATTCATTGATAACGTCATTTAAAATTAACGCTTCAGATTCACAACTTCTTGCAGAATTTCATCAGAAGTTGTAATAATCCGTGAGTTGGCCTGGAAACCGCGCTGTGTCACGATCATTTCTGTAAACTCACCGGTGAGATCCACATTGGACATCTCCAACTGACCGGCAACGATGGACCCGGTTCCGGCTTCAGCATTGTTGGCAGTGGTAGGCTCAAGTGCGCCATCCGGGTTAGCATTCAGGGTCATCCGGTACAGATTCCCTCCGATTTTCTCCAAACCTTGCGGATTGGCAACTTTGCCGATTCCGATTTGTGGTCCTGGCTCGGTTGTGCCGTCTGCTCTCGATAAGATAATCGTACCGTCACTAGAGATGGAGAATGCTGTTACGTCATCCTCGAACTGAATGGGATCTCCGTTGGAATCCACAACATGCAGACCGTCAGCAGTCAAGAGGTTACCGGCCGCATCTGGACGGAAATCACCTGCACGAGTCAGAAAAGGAGTTTCCTGATCTCCATTAAGCTTCACGAGAAAAAATCCATCCCCATCAATCCGCAGGTCAGTTGGATTGTTAGTGGTCATCGCACTTCCTTGCAAATGCATGGTATCAATGGAACCAATGCTCACACCAAGACCCACCTGCTTCGCATTCACCCCGCCTTGTCCGCCATCGGTTGGAGCCGTAACGCCGGATACCGTCTGGCTCATGATGTCCTTGAACATAACACGGCCAGATTTGAAACCTACAGTATTGACATTTGCAATGTTGTTACCGATGACATCAAGCTTGGTTTGGAAACCGCGCATTCCTGAAACCCCAGAATACATTGATCTTAACATTTAATGTCGTCCTCCCATATTATAGAGTCTATACGACTCGTGGAATGTAAAGCTTACTCAGAGCTAAGGACCGCTTCAGTCGGTCGGCGGTCGCTCCGGCTCTCCGTTAGGACCGGCCGGTTTAAGATATAATCACTGCACTATCAATTTGCGTAAACACGTTGTCTTTCATTGAGCTGCCATCCATAGCGGTAACCACTGTGCGGTTAGGCACGCTGACGATCAGCGCCATATCCTTCATTAATATCAATGATTCTTTACTTCCCTTGGCAGCTGCCTTGTCTACTGCGGATGAAATCTCATCCAACTGACGACTTCCAAGTTCAATCCCTCTTTGTTCCAATCTCTTGGCGGCATGGTTGCTGAATTTCAGCATATTCCGCTGCAGCATGCTCTCAAAGGATGACTCCGGGGTTGCTGCATCTTTGGCAACAGACGGTCGTTGCAGGATTGAAGGATGAACGGCTGCCGGATACAGCTGACCTATGGTCATCCGATCACTCATTGCTCCGCCCCGCTCTCCTTGTCATTGACCGAAGTGTCTCCAACGTCATTAGCGTCCGCTGTGGTATCGACTGGACTTGCGTCATTATTGCCAGTTCCGTTGTCTGGCGGATTCTCGGCTTTCGGAGCTTCATTCTGAATTTTGGTAATGTCAGACAATGCAATTTTGTCATTGCCAACTACCGCATACTGAAGACCATTGCTCACTAGAATGGAATCTACTTTGCCGGATTTCTCCTCAAAAGTCTTGCTATCTTTCCAAGTTACTTCCTTGCCGATCAATCCAGAAACAGAGCCTAGGGACTGGTTCATTTCCGTCAGCTGCTTCGAAATATTCGTGAGCTGCTCTACCGACGTAAACTGTGCCATCTGAGCAATAAACTCTTTATCCTCCATCGGTTGCAGCGGATTTTGATTCTGCAGTTGGGTAATCAGAATTTTCAGAAACTGATCTTTACCTAACTTGGAGTCACCAGTTGTCTTCTTATTGTTGTCCTCAGGATTATAATTCCACTGGTCTCTGTTCGATACCGGTGGTGTTGTTGTAGCCATCGCCATTCACCTCTCTTTCTCACGTTTAGATTTTAGCTGAGAAGGAACCTCCGTAATTACGTTCCTCGCTTCCTTCGCTCGCTACCCATTCTCTCCATTCGCCGGTAAGCTCCGCCGCAAGAACGGCATCTCCAGAGTCTTCACTACGTTGCTTCGAGCGGTTGTTGCCGGACTGTTGTCCACCTGAACCGGGTTGGCGACCTTCCTGTCCGAATTGGGAATGCAACGGCGTATTGTTCTGAGTCACTTCCAGTTTCTCCACCTGCAAGCCCTGGGACTGCAAAGCCGCACGTAGCTGAGTCATTTGCTGTTCCAGCATATCTTTGGTGGCTGCATGCTCGGTTATGAACTGCGCGACGAGATGACCATTCTGCATCGTAATTTTGACATCAACCTGTCCAAGATGTTCCGGGAACAGTGTAATCGTAGCCTCAGCAGCACTACCCTTTCTCACAATATCCAGCTTTCCTGTAATAAATCCAGTCATTTCTTCGGCAAACTGGTGTACAGGAACCTGTGGTACAGGGGCTTCTGCTTTATGAAGCGAAGTAATGCCACCGCGCAGAGATAATTGACCAGCCGTGATGATTTCATGATCGCCGGCTTCTGCTGGTTTTACCTGTGCAGAATCATCTTCTTTAGCAACCTCTTTGACAGCACCAGCTGTTATTGCTTTAGCGCCTGAAACAGTTGGAATCTCAGTCTGTTCTCCCGCTACACTTTGTTGTGTAGCAGTCGGTGAAGATGCCACCGTGCCCTTTATTGTCGTCGCATCTGCTAGAGTAGGACGAAGCACAGGCGCTGCCTTCTCTTGAGTCTTATCCTTACTGTCCACACCTATAAGCTGTTCAAAGACTGCTGTGGCTGACTGAACGTGAGGAGCATTTACTGCACTCGTTTGTTTAACAGATGGCGCTACTTGTTCTAGCATTGCCGAGAGCTGGTTTACCAGTTCAACACCCTTGGCAACTGCAGCTTCGTCTCCTTTATCCGCTGATTGCTGAATTACATCAACCAGATGATGAAGTTCATCCTGAAGAGCAAATCGTAAAGTGGCAGAGTGCTGGGCCAGAGGCGGTAAGCTACCCTCTAGGTCTTCGCCAGTGGGATTTCCACCCTCCGTTGACTGCTGAGGCGTGTTTCCTACCGCCGCCACGAGTATCAGCCATCCCTGAAGCGTCGCTTGTAACACAGGATCATTGCTGATCTTGTCATCCTGCTTCTCCAGTTCCTCTGTCATTGCATTTAGCAAATCTTCAGGCTTCTGCTGACCTTGCTGATCACCAGATTCACTTACGTTTTGCTGCGTGGCACCGAGTAGTCCCATCAGCAATGAGGTTAAGTTTCCCACAGTCTGCGGGGTAACAGACGGAGCATTTGTACCCATCGTTTGAACAAGTGTCTGGGCGAAAGGCTGTGTTGTGGCTGTGGTAGCACCTGCTGCAGTCCCCGACGGGGCACTCCCAGCCAATGCATTGCTACCCAAAAGGGATTGAATAATCAAACTCATTGTTATTGTTCACCTCCTTTCAGGTCTACTTGCCACCCATCAGCCGATTGACAATCTTGGCAGTCTGAGGACTGTCATTCTTCGTCATTTCTCCCAAAATGGATGATCGAACCGAATCGCTGACGGTGTTCAGGATCGTAATTACTTTATCCGGACTAATCTTGTACATTTCTCCTAACAGGGATGCCGCATTTGCAGGTGTCATAGTGGAGAATGTCTGATTCAGCTTTTCCTTGTCCAGATTCTTGCTTGTACTTGCAGGCGTTGTCGCTGCTGATTTCGAATCTTGTTTCAGTCGAGACTGAAGTGCAGCAATGGCCAGGTCCGAGGAAGTCGTCTCTTCCTTCAGCTTGATGGAGACATCGGCTGCTTTTTTCGGGTCCATCTTCTCAAGGATTGCTGTTTTGCTAGCATTATTCATCACGCTGAAGATTTGCACCATTTCGTCTTGTGTCAAATTTTCCATGATGGGTGCTGCCTTGGAAGGTTTCATTCCGGCATAGAGCTTAGCCAAATCCTTGACCTGCTTCAAGTAATCATCTTCTGTGGTATCCGCTTTTGCTTCTTCGGCAGCCTTTGCTTCCTGAGTCATCGTATCCACCTGAGACTCAAGCGCCTGCACCTTGTTATCCTGAGCCGTTTTCTCCTCAGTGATCTTCTTCAAATTCTCCTCTTGCTTGGAAAGCTGTGACTTCAATTCTTTAATGGTAGAATTCGAGCTTTCTTCTTGCTTCTCAGCCTGTTTCTTAGGATCTGCTGGTTTTGAAAGATCCGCTGGCGGATCAGGAATCCATTTTTCCAAAATAGGAATCTTATTCGCAATTGCAAACACATTATTGCGGATATCCATATTGAAAAGCGTCAACAGTACGCCAAGAAGTACGAGCGTAAATATAA
This sequence comes from Paenibacillus sp. NPDC057934, assembly GCF_042887565.1. Classification (NCBI taxonomy): domain Bacteria; kingdom Bacillati; phylum Bacillota; class Bacilli; order Caryophanales; family Paenibacillaceae; genus Paenibacillus; species Paenibacillus sp. NPDC057934. The sequence goes on along the minus strand of NZ_JBHVPB010000002.1, from coordinate 547,848 downwards.
TCGGTATCATCAAGAACAAGAAACGCTCAAACTTTCCTGCTGACCCTTCGTTTTCCAGTTCAATTTCTTTATCTGCCACTAGGGGAAACCTCCCGGGTTAGAGGGATTTCATCGCGAAGCGGACGGTAGCCATCTCATCCAGTTCGTTTTGTTCCCGTAAAATCATATTTTGCTGAAACAGCGTCTGTGCTTTATCCTTTGCCTTCAGCCATACTTTTTCGTCCAACATTTTATTGCTGAGCTGATCCTGTTTTCTCTGAACTTCCTGATGTGCACGTCCAATATCGGCGTGCTTGCGGACAATGCATTTGTCCAGATAATCAACGTAATCCTGCATTTCCCGTATCTTCACCATCGGCGTTTTGTGTTCCGCTGCGTTTTGCAGGGCCATCATCAAATCACTGCGCTGAGCAGTCAATTCCTCGAGGCTTTTCTCCTGTGCCTGCAGTTCTCCGAGCGCGCTTGAGAGCATCCACTCTGCCTGTGTCTTTTCGTTACCCTTCAAGTCTACGACCTTTTGAAACGTATAATGAAATTTCATAATACTGAATCAACTCCTTGAGAACTGGGAAATTAAAGATTCCTGAACTTCAGTAAGTGTCACTTTTTCATTGACCTTCTGTCTGGTGAACTCCCAAATGCTGTCGATATAATGGATCGACTCATCGATCTGGGCATTGGAGCCTCGTTGATAGGCACCGATATTAATTAAATCCTCTGAATCCTTATACACGGCCATAAGCCGCTTCACATTCTCTGCAGCCGCTATCTGCTCCTCGGGAGCGATATCTTTCATAACACGGCTAATGCTAGCGAGCACGTCAATGGCTGGAAAATGTCCCTTGTTGGCGATGCTGCGGTTAAGCACTATATGTCCATCTAATATTCCCCGAACCGCATCTGCGATCGGCTCATTCATGTCATCCCCGTCAACCAGCACTGTGTAGAATGCAGTTATTGATCCCGTTGGACCTGTTCCTGCACGTTCCAGAAGCTTCGGCAGGCTGGCAAAAACAGAAGGGGTGTAACCTCTCATCGCCGGCGGCTCGCCGACAGCAAGCCCTACTTCGCGCTGAGCCATTGCATAGCGGGTAACGGAATCCATCATCAGCATGACATTCAGTCCGCGATCACGGAAATACTCGGCAATGGTGGTAGCAATCAATGCCCCCTTGATGCGGATCAGCGCTGGCTGATCTGAGGTAGCCACGATCACTACTGAACGTTGCAATCCTTCGGGACCCAAATCACGTTCAATAAAATCAAGCACCTCCCTGCCCCGCTCTCCAATGAGCGCAATGACATTCACATCTGCCGAGGTATTGCGGGCTATCATGCCCATCAGTGTGCTTTTACCAACGCCTGAACCCGCAAAAATCCCAACCCGCTGTCCTTTACCGATGGTCAATAGCCCGTCGATAGCGCGCACACCAATGCTGATCGGTTCATGTACACGTGGCCGAGTCAGCGGATTAGACGGAATATTGAAGGTCGAGCTGTGGGGCATCCGGGCTGGAATTAGCGATCCATCAAGCGGCTGTCCCAGTCCGTCAAGCACTTTGCCTAGCAGTTCGGAACCGACCTGAACACTAAGTGGTTTCCCTGTACCGACTACGTCACAGCCTGGACCGATGGACTGAAGCTCGCCCAAAGGCATCAGCAGCACTTTATTATCACGGAAGCCCACGACCTCAGCCTGCAATGGCTTATTGCCCTTAGTCGGGTAGATGTAACATACATCTCCAATACTGGCGTCTGGTCCTTCCGATTCCACCATGAGACCAATAACTTGCGTAACCTTGCCGTTAATTCTGACCGGATCGAGATTACGAAGCTGCTCTTTGTATCGTCCACTATCAAGCATGCTCTTCACCACTTCCATGCTCCTCGGTATCCAGCGCAATTCGTACCAGCTCTTTCTTAATCTCCGCAAGCTGGGTATCGATACGGGCATCTATGCTACCAAAGGAAGACCGGATCACACAGCCCTGGTCTTTCACCGTTGAATCAGGCAAAATCTGTAGCTCTGCTTGAGAATCCACCGCGAGCGCCAATTCCTCTCTGGCTGCATTCACAAACGCAAACTGTGCAGGTGACACACAGAGCGAGATCAATCCTTGCTCGCGCTTACGTGCGAGGTTCTTGCGGATCAGTTCCATCGCAAACTGCGGCTCCAAGGTCAACTGCTTGTCCACGATTTTCTCGGCAATGTCACAACTCAACTCTACTAGGAAAGGCTCAGCCTCCTGAATAATAACGTCTCTCGCCTTATAGGCTTCTTGTAGTACTGCCCTGGCTTCTTCCATCATCTCGGCTAACTTCCGCTGCATCTCTTCCTCTGCCTGCTGGATGCCTTCCTGATAGCCTTGCTGAAACGCCTCAGATTTAACTGCCTCTACAAGGTGCTCATCCTGCTCCCGTCGTTGCTGCCACCACTCTTCGGCTTCCGCCTGCGCCGCTTCCACGATGGACTCGGCCTCCAGGGAGGCATCACGCACCTGACCTTCGGCAAATTCCTTCGCATCCTTTAGCATTTGCTTGCGGGCCTGCTCCGCTTCTTCATCTGCGGGATCCTGATAGTGGATTTCTCCAGTAGATTCCTCAGGATCGCGTTCTTCGGTGAGGCCAGCATATTGCCGGGCCTGCTCCAATCTCTTGAGTACATCTACCGGAACATATTGGGAGTGTTTGATCAGCTTAGACAATTATGTCATCTCCTCCACCGCGGGCAATAATAATCTCACCGGATTCTTCCAGTCTGCGGATCGTACCAACAATACGAGTCTGAGCTTCCTCCACATCACGCAACCGCACCGGGCCCATGTATTCCATTTCCTCGCGGAATGTTTCTGCCATACGCTTGGACATGTTGCGGAAAATAACATCCCGTACTTCCTCGCTCGCCACTTTGAGGGCAAGCTGCAAATCCGCATTTTCGATATCGCGGATAATACGCTGAATCGAACGGTTGTCCACGTTGACAATGTCCTCGAAGACGAACATCCGCTTCTTGATTTCCTCGGCAAGCTCCGGATCCTGAATTTCCAAAGAATCCAGAATTGTGCGTTCTGTACCGCGGTCTACGCCATTCAGAATTTGGACGATGGACTCTATGCCGCCAGCGTTGGTGTAATCCTGAGTAACCGTCGCCGATAGCTTTTGCTCGAGCACCCGTTCAATCTGGGTAATGACTTCTGGAGAAGTGCTGTCCATGACAGCAATTCTCCGCGCAACCTCCGCTTGTTTCTCCTGTGGCAATGAAGACAGAATCGCCGCAGCTTGTTCAAATTGAAGATAGGACAAGACAAGTGCAATGGTCTGTACATTCTCGTTCTGAATAAAATTGAGTATCTGGTTGGGATCTGCCTTCCGAGCAAAGTCGAACGGCCGCACCTGCAGCGTAGCTGTCAGGCGGTTGATAACCTCCAGTGCTTTCTGCGAACCCAGTGCTTTCTCCAGAATCTCCTTGGCGTAATTGATCCCGCCTTGTGAAATATATTCTTGGGCAAGACAAATCTGATGAAACTCCGCCATAATCGACTCTTTTTCACCGCTATCAACCTTACGTACATTGGCAATCTCCAGCGTAAGCTGTTCGATTTCGTCGTCCCTTAAATGTTTGAATATTTGCGCCGACACTTCCGGCCCAAGTGTGATTAGCAGAATTGCAGCCTTTTGGCGACCGCTAAGAGTCTGCTGAGTAGCTTTTGCCATTAATCAGTTCACCTCTGTTCGTCTGCAAGCCATGTACGCAGCAGATTTACGAATTCGTCCGGTTTCTTCTTAGCCAGACTCTCAAGCTGCTTGCGAACCTGGCTTTCATTCGTCACGCTCTCCAAATTAATGGAAGGAAACTCAGTCGGAACTTGTAGAGGAATATCTTCGTCCTCTTCTTCTTCCGCGGCTCTGTTACGTCTCCGATAGATGAAGTATCCCACTCCGGCACCCACAAGCAGCGCAGCGGCGCCAATGGCCCAAACCATCCATTTAGCAAGTCCAGTAACAGTGGTAGCAGCAGTACTGGAACCAAATGGTTGTGAAAATACCGAAACTTTTTTGGCCAACTCTGCGTCTGTATATGTAACATCAGAACCAGCCAGCGATGCCCGTACAATATTGACCAAAATATTCTGGATAGCAGCTGTTGTAGGCTGATCCAAAGAATTTTGTCCATTAGGTGGTTCAACTGCAACATTAATGGTTAAATCTTTTACAGAGTACGGACTCGCAACGATATCTTTAGTGATTCGGTTCACTTCATAGTTTCTAGTCTCCGAAGATTCATCCGAAGTCGACTGCCCCGTACCTGTTGCGGATGGGAATCCGGCAACATCCTGGGAACCCGTACCAGCCACACCTCCCGTAGTGTTACCTTGGCCGGAATAAGAGTTGCTGATAATCTGGGAACTGATCTCGATCCCCTTCATATTTTCAGTATCCACTGGTGCGACAAGATCTTCCTTTCGGTTCTCCTTGTCGAAGTTCAGCTTGGACATGACGAGCACATCTACCTTTTCAGGTCCCATCAGTCTGCTAAGAAATTGTTTAACATCCTTTTTGACATCTTCTTCGAATTTCTTCTGCAGCGCAAAATTCTCTTCCACCTGATTGGAGACTCCGCCTTGGCCACCTTTGGCCGTTGGCATCAGTTCAACCTCATTGTTGGCGATTGTAATATTCTCAATCGGTAGATTTGGCACAGCAGTCTTCACGAGATTGAAGTACCCGTCAATATTATCTTGGCTTGGTCTGAATCCAGGCTTAAACGAAAGTACAACGGAAGCGGAAGCCTTTTCCTGATTAGCCTGTGAGGCAAATACAGTCTCTTTAGGCAGGTTAACCAGTACCTTGGCATCCTGAATACCTTGCATCCGTTTCATCAACTGCTCCACTTCACCATTCAGAGCGTTGTTATATTTCACATTAAACTCACTGTCTGTTGTACCAATCATGGACGAGTTCTGATCAAAGACTTTGTACCCGATGGAACCGCCTTGCACAATTCCCTGCGAACCGATGTCCACCTTGATCCGTGCTGCGTCCGTACTCGGTACAGAAATGCTCTTTCCGTCAGGACTCAACTGGTAAGGTGTTCCTTTGGAATCCAAATAGGTCATGACTGCCGCCGAATCTGTACTGTCCAGATCCCTAAATGCGACTTCATACTCTGTCTTGGACAACTGCATCGTAAGAACCACAATAATTACAATAATAATGCCAAGTGTGGAAAAAAATAATATCTTCTGCTGGTTGCTGAATCTGTTCCAATACTGGGCTGCTTTTTCCCGGTACTGGGCAAATCTTTCATTCACAGTGTCACCCCATCCGAAACTAAGCTAGGATTATTTAGATTTGAGTTCTCATAATTTCCTGATAGGCATCTATCACCTTGTTCCGGACTTGTGTCGTAAGCTGCAAACTAAGCAATGCCTGTTGCGAAGAAATCATTGCTTCGTCCACGTTCACTTCTCCGAGAATAAATTTGTTACTCATATCTTTCGCTTGCCGCTCTTGGGCAGCCACTTGATTCAATGCATTTTCCAGGTAAGAGCCAAAGTTTGGTGTGTCATTCACTGCCGGACCAGATGAAGATTGAGATGCTGCCGGTTTAAGTGCAAGCTGCTGAACTCCCTGTGTGCCTATAGCCAGATTATTCGGTATCAACTATGTTCCTCCTTGGTCAAATTTGCGGTTAGCGTCCGATTTCGAGCGCTTTGCTTACCATGGCCTTCGATGCATTCAACATCGTTACATTCGCTTCGTATGAGCGGGATGCAGACAGCATGTCCACCATTTCCTTGGTGATGTCCACATTCGGCATATACACATATCCATTCTCATCCGCATCGGGATGACTTGGATTGAATACCGGCTTGAGCGGAGAAGAATCCTCCGTAATGGCCTGGACGGTTACACCCTTGACGTCACCATTCATCTTGTTGTGAAGGATGTCCGAGAATTTGTTGCCTTCTGCTGTCTCCAGAACGACCATCTTGCGCCGGTAAGGAACAGCCTTGCCATCCACTACCGAAGCCCTTGTCGTTTCTGCGTTGGCAATATTCGAGCTGATTACGTCCATCCGCAGCCGCTGAGCGGTTAATGCAGAAGCACTTATCCCAAAACTGCTACCAAAGTTCATTGAGCATTATCTCCCTTCAACAACTGAGCGCATCATCGTAAATTGGCTGTTCATCAGGCCGACATAAGAATTGTATCTGAGCTGATTTTCAGCGCTTAAAGCCATCTCTCTGTCAACATCTACGTTATTGTTGTTATTGTTCATTGAGGTGGTTTGATCTGTGCTATAGACGGAAGCCGGTACGATCTTGTTCGAACCGAATTGAAAATGCCGGCGATCTGTCACTCTAGCGTTCAGATCCGACTGAAGCCCAAGCTCTTGCTGCTGAAGAATACTCTCAAATGAAACATTGGAGCGTTTGAAATTTGGTGTATCGACATTGGCCACATTATTTGCCAGCACAGATTGTCGTTGATTAGCAGCTTCAATGCCTCCCTGCAATCGTTGAAAACTGATACTATTCAGCAATCCCACGGAAATCCTCCTTCCAAAAGCTTTCGTAATAAAAAGAATTCCACAGCAACTTTACGAATCCCTTCTTCATTCGACAAATAAGTCCAAAAATAGTGCCTAACGACTGTTTATAGGTCGAAAGTTGTCAGCGGTTTATTCCACTAGCGATCTCACATACTTTGATTCTCTTAGAATTTGTATATTATTACAATAAGAAATAAGCCCTATCTTTTCAGAAAAGAGAGGGCTTAAAGCACAAAAATTCTATTTTATTACATTGCTCCTTATATTAAAGCTAATATTTTTCATATTTTTACATAATATTACTTCGTATTGAGAAGATGTTGCATATTCCTAATTCCAACTACCCAAATTCGAAATATCTCGAATGCTGTCAATTTAAAGAATGTATTGGCTCAAATCACGATCCTGGGCAATACCCGATAATTTCTCACGGACATATTCCGGTGTGATTACCATTGTATCCAATGTCAGCTCAGGGGCTTCAAAGGAAAGATCCTCTAATAGCTTCTCCAAAATGGTATGCAGACGGCGAGCACCGATATTCTCCATGTTCTGATTGACGGACGCTGCAATCTTGGCGATTTCCTCAATGGCTTCCTTCTGGAACTGGACTTCGATGTTCTCTGTCTGGAGCAAGTGGACATACTGTTTGGTCAATGCATTCTCCGGCTCCGTCAAAATAGAAACAAAATCCTCCAGTGTCAAGCTGTTCAGCTCGACACGAATTGGAAACCGCCCCTGAAGCTCAGGGATAAGGTCTGATGGCTTGGCAATGTGAAATGCACCTGCGGCGATGAAGAGCACGTAATCCGTCTTCACAGGGCCGTATTTGGTCATCACTGTAGAACCCTCGACAATCGGTAAAATATCACGCTGCACGCCTTCACGGGAGACATCCGGACCCGAACCTTTGCCTTGGCTGGCTACCTTGTCAATCTCGTCGATAAAAATAATGCCGGACTGCTCGGCTCTCGCCACAGACTCCTGGATCACATCATCCATGTCAATCAGTTTGGAAGCTTCATCCTGAATCAGCACCTTACGGGCTTCCTTAATCGGGAGCTTGCGCTTCTTGGTACGCTTAGGCAGAAGGCTACCAAACATTTCTTGCATGTTCATCCCCATCTGCTCATTGCCCTGTCCGGCAAACATATCCATCATATTAGGGGATGCGTCCTCTACATCCACTTCGATGATGTCCTCTTCCAGTTGGCCGGCCAGAAGTTTGAATCTGACCCCTCTACGGCGTTCGCTGAGGCTGCTGTCCTGCTCGGTCTCCTCTTTGGACTCATCCTGGCCCCCATTTCCCCCAAAGATCATCTCAAAGGGGTTACGCTGGGATTTGTTCTTGGAGGAAGAAGGCACCAGGATAGAAACGATCCGTTCATTAGCGAGCTCTTCCGCCCGATCCTGAACCTTCTCGGTCCGTTCCAGCTTCACCATCCGGATGGCGGTCTCCACGAGATCCCGAACCATAGACTCTACATCACGGCCGACATAACCAACCTCAGTGAACTTCGTAGCCTCGACCTTGATGAAAGGCGCATTGACTAGCTTGGCCAGACGCCGAGCGATCTCGGTTTTACCCACACCAGTAGGTCCGATCATCAGAATATTCTTCGGAACGACTTCATCACGTAGTTCTTCGGCAAGCAGACTGCGCCGATACCGATTGCGGAGTGCAACGGCCACGGATTTCTTGGCCTGCTTCTGACCTACGATATATTTATCCAGCTCAGCTACGATTTGGCGCGGGGTTAGCGATTGATTCACCATCGTGACTTCCTCCATCTCTTCTATGGCTGCTATGCCTATAATTGTTCAACAATAATATTGGAATTCGTATATACACAAATCTCGGATGCAATCTGCAATGCTTCCTTTGCAATCTCCGCCGCAGTCAGATTGGACGCGTGGCGTTTAAGGGCACGACCGGATGCCAGGGCAAAGTTGCCGCCCGAACCGATAGCTAACACGTCATCATCCGGTTCAATAATCTCTCCGTTGCCGGAAATCAGCAGCATGCCTTCCTTATTCATCACAATCATCAGTGCCTCCAGCTTGCGCAGGACACGGTCCTGACGCCAGTCCTTAGCCAGTTCTACCGCTGCGCGCTGCAAATTGCCGTGATGCTCCTCTAGCTTGCCCTCAAACTTCTCGAACAACGTAATCGCGTCAGAGACAGAACCCGCGAAGCCGGCAATGACTTGCCCCCGATAGAGCCGCCGCACTTTTCTGGCAGTCGTCTTCATGATGACACTTTCTCCGAATGTAACCTGGCCGTCACCGGCTATCGCCGCCTGACCGTTATGCCTTACTGCACAAATTGTAGTTGCATGAAAGCTGGGAATCATGATTGCTGCCTCCTCATCAAGATAAGCTCTCTTCCTCTTCTTGGACTTCGCTGATCTCAGGTTCGATATAATTCAATTGTTCACGGATTGCGTATTCAGCCAGGCTGTCCAGCGCACGGTGGGCCAGCAGCTCGTTCTTTTCCTTCTTGTTGCGAATTTTCTTTTCAGGCTTCGGCAACAATCCAAAGTTAGCATTCATCGGCTGGAAGTGCTCCGGATCGGCCGAAGTAATATAAGCAGGCATACTGCCAAGCACGCTATCTCCAGGGAAGATCAGACCTTCCTGTCCCTTAGCGGCTCTGGCGGCGTTAATACCAGCGATCATACCGGATGCTGCCGATTCTACATAACCTTCTACACCCGTCATTTGACCGGCAAAATACAATCGCTCATGCCCCTTCATCTGATAGGTAGGATGCAAAAGCTTAGGCGAGTTAATAAACGTGTTGCGGTGCATCACGCCATAACGGACGTACTCTGCATTCTCAAGACCGGGAATTAGAGAGAAGACTCGCTTCTGTTCGCCCCATTTGAGATGAGTTTGAAACCCTACAAGGTTATACAGCGTTCCAGCCGCATTATCCTGACGCAATTGCACAACGGCATAAGGCAGCTTTCCTGTATGTGGGTTAACCAAGCCTACTGGCTTCATTGGCCCGAACAGCGCGGTCTGCTTGCCCCGTTTCATCATGATCTCAATCGGCATGCAGCCCTCAAAATAAATCTCTTTCTCAAACTCTTTGAGCGCCGCGGTTTCTGCCGTGATCAACGCATCATAGAAGACATCAAATTCCTCTTCTGTCATCGGGCAGTTCAGATATGCCGCCTCACCTTTGTCATAGCGGGAAGCGAGATAGACTTTGTCCATGTCGATTGAGTCCTTCTCGACGATCGGTGCAGCCGCATCGTAGAAGTAGAAATATTCTTCTCCCAGAAGGGCCTTGATCTCGGAGGACAACGATGGGGAGGTCAGTGGACCCGTCGCAATGACAACGATCCCCTCCTCCGGTATATGCGTAAGTTCTTCATTTATAACCTCAATGAGAGGATGATTGTGCAAAGTAGATGTTATTTCGCCAGAGAAACCGTCACGATCCACCGCAAGCGCACCCCCAGCTGGGACCGCATTCCGGTCCGCCGCTCCCAGAACAAGCGAATTTAAGCGGCGCATTTCTTCCTTCAACACACCTACTGCATTGCCCAGTCCGTTGGCGCGCAGCGAGTTGCTGCACACCAGTTCGGCAAATTTGTCTGTATGATGGGCCGGAGTCTTCACAACCGGTCTCATCTCATACAACCTAACTGGCACCCCTTGCGAGGCAATCTGCCAGGCTGCTTCACTACCGGCCAAACCAGCACCAATTACTGTAACTCTCGAAATATCCGTCAACTTCATTTCCTCCTGAACCTATTATTCTGCTAATTCTTCGTTGTCGCTATCATTATCCAAAACTGCTTCTGTATGATCGCATGAGGTACATTGCAGCTTGACCCCTTGCTTGTTGCGCTTCTCTACCATCCAGGAGTCGCAAGCAGGACAAGGCTTCAAAGACGGACGATCCCAGGAGACAAAATCACAACCCGGGTACTGATCACATCCGTAAAAGACGCGACCCTTCTTGCTACGGCGTTCTACTACTTTGCCCTCGTGGCATTTCGGACAGTTAACGCCAATATCCTTGACGATTGGCTTTGTATTCCGGCAATCCGGGAACCCCGAGCAAGCCAGAAACTTTCCGAAGCGGCCAAGTTTATACACCATTGGCTTGCCACATTTCTCACAGAGCTCATCGGAGACTTCATCTTCGATCTCAATCTCTTTCATTTCTTCTTCGGCGAACTCCAATCGCTTCTCGAAGGATTCATAGAACTCAGCCAGTACCTTCACCCAGTCCTCTGAACCTTCTTCCACATGGTCAAGATCGCCTTCCATATTGGCTGTAAATTCAACGTTCAGGATCTCCGGGAAGAATTCCTCCATCTGCTCGATGACCAGTTCACCCAGCTCTGTTGGCATGAATTTTTTCTCTTCAATGGCCACATAACCGCGCTTCTGGATCGTCTCCAGCGTTGGGGCATACGTACTTGGACGCCCTATACCGAGCTCCTCCAGCGTCTTAACGAGCCTTGCCTCCGTATAACGTGGCGGCGGCTGTGTGAAATGCTGCTTCGGATCGATGTCCTGTGTGTTCAGGTGATCTCCTGACTGAAGCGGTGGGAGGAATTTCTCCTCATCCGTCGTGCCGTCATCATTCCCTTCCACATACACTTTCATGAAGCCGGGGAAGGATACCTTGGAGCCCACAGCACGGAAAATGGCCGGTCCTGCGGCAATATCCACCGAAAGCGTATCCAGCAGGGCTGAAGACATCTGGCTGGAAACAAAACGCTCCCAGACGAGTTTATAGAGACGGAATTGATCACGGCTCATGTACTCTTTTACTGTCTCAGGTTCACGTAGAGCGGAGGTCGGACGAATCGCTTCGTGCGCATCCTGGGCTCCAGCAGCTTTCTTGGAATATTGACGCGGAGATTCTGGCACAAATTTCTCGCCGTACTTGGACAGAATCAGCTCTTTTGCTTCTTCCTGCGCCGTCGTCGAAATCCGCGTGGAGTCGGTACGCATGTACGTTATAAGACCAACAGTACCTTCTTTACCCAATTCCACACCTTCATACAGCTGTTGAGCTACCGACATTGTTTTGGCTGCCCGGAAACCAAGCTTACGAGCCGCTTCCTGCTGCAATGAACTGGTGGTAAACGGCGCAGACGGATGACGATGCCGTTCCTTTTCTTTTACCTGATTAACTGTAAAATCGGCTCCCTTGATCGCCTGAAGAACTTCCTGAACATCACTCTCTTGGTTCAGTTCTTTCTTCTCACCGTTCAGCTTATGGAACTTGGCCTCAAAGTTCGTATCGCGTATGCCAAGTTTGGCAGTAATGCTCCAATATTCCGTAGGAACAAATTCGCCGATCTCGTTCTCGCGGTCCATAATAATCTTTACAGCAACCGATTGAACCCGTCCAGCAGACAAGCCTTTTTTGACTTTCTTCCATAATAGAGGACTAATCTTGTAACCTACAAGACGGTCCAGAATTCTGCGAGCTTGCTGCGCGTTCACCAGATCCATATTGATTTTCCGTGGAGTCTTGAATGCATCCTTCACAGCCTGTTTTGTGATCTCATTAAAAACTACCCGGCAGTCCTCGGTGTGGTCCAAATCCAGCGCATGCGCCAGATGCCAGGCAATAGCTTCCCCTTCGCGGTCCGGGTCAGCTGCCAGATATACTTTTTTCACTTTTTTACGGGCATCCTTCAATTCTTTCAACACGGAGCCTTTGCCACGAATGGTAATGTACTTCGGGTTGAAGTCATTTTCGACCTCTACGCCGATCTGACTTTTAGGCAAGTCACGAACATGCCCCATGGATGCTTTAACAATATATTTACTGCCCAAATATTTGCCGATTGTCTTCGCTTTCGCGGGCGACTCGACAATGACCAATGTATCCGCCATAATACGTCCTCCTCATTAACACTAAAACCTTCTATACAAGATAGCCCCTGGGCCCAAACCTTTATACTGCGGTCTTCTTCAAAAATTGGCGGGGACCTTCGAAAATAAATAAGTTCCTTAGAAAATACAAGAAAGATTCATCATCATGATGTCCTCTTATATTTTTAAATAATCTTATAAATGGCTCCCGGTAATTGTGTTACCGCTTTTTTTATGATTAAAGATAACAGAACTGAATGCAAAAGTCCAAAATCCCACTGGCTTCTCGCTAGAAGCTCATCCAAGGTAAAGGGCCCCTGATGCAGTATATGGTATAGTTGGGACTCCTCTCTTGTCAATTTCTTTTCACCGGACTCCCCGTTGTCGACAGGTTCAACATCCCCGTTATCTCTTCTATTTACTGGAGATTGAGGAAGATAAAACTGATATTCTTCAACAATATCCGCACTGCCTGTGACAAGCTTCGCACCCTGCTTAATCAAGTCCAGCGCCCCTCTGCTTTTGGGAGATGTAAGTGGTCCTGGAACAGCAAACACATCACGTCCTGCCTCCAATGCTGCATCCGCTGTAATAAGCGAACCGCTGCGGCTGTCGGCTTCCACTACCACGGTTCCAAGTGAGAGACCTGCAATAATCCGATTACGCCTCGGGAAAAGACCCGGGTGACTTGGCGTCCCCAAAGGGTACTCAGTCAGCACCAGCCCATCTTGGGCTACAGCCCTTAGCAACTCCCGGTTCTCGGGAGGGTAGACCTTATCCATTCCCGTTGCGGTTACAGCAATCGTACTCCCGTGACCCTTCAGGGCAGCTTTATGGCAGACGCTGTCGATCCCTCTGGCAAGTCCACTGACTACCGTCAGACCGGCTGTGCTTAACTCGCTTGCCAGCATTTCACCAACCTTGATACCGTAAGCAGTAGGCACCCGGGTACCCACCATGGCAATTCCGGGGCGGGACAACAGTTCCAGTCGTCCGCGATAGTACAGCACCCAAGGGGGCTCTACCGTTTCTTTTAACATAGCTGGGTAATCTTCATCCAGTATAGTTACCAGACCAATTCCTCTTTCTTCTATTAAGGAGTGTCTCTCAGCGATCCATTCGGGTGCAAAGATGGTAGCAAGGGAAGCCGCCACTTTCCCGTTCAGTCCGATACGCTCCCAATCCTCAGGAACACAAGAAAATGCTTTTTCCGTCAATAATCCGGCAGTACAAATCTTATGAATGCTCTTCCAACCGACCCCTTGAACCTCATTCAGACCGAATAATAAATCACGTTCCTTCATTTTGCACTCTCTCCCTTTTAATGGAAGGACTGACCTCCCTATTTTGTGACACACCGCTTATAATTGCAAGTCCTCTCTGCAACCCCGAATTTGCGCAAATACGCAAAAAAGCAACCTTTCATCCCCGTAGGAACAAAAGGTTGCTTACCTCTGATCACATTATACACGAAAGAACCCTGCAGCGCAGAGCCTTTCATGTACATATTATTAACGTTAAATAAATGCTAGTGAGTGGTGAATGTACTTAAAATACCGCGTTCTTCAAGCACGCTTACCAAAGTAGAGCCCATCTCTGCCGGAGTCGGTGCCACTTTAATGCCGCAAGCTTCCAGAACAGCGATCTTCTCACTGGCTGTGCCTTTTCCGCCCGAAATAATGGCACCGGCATGACCCATCCGCTTGCCTGGAGGTGCAGTAGCCCCGCCAATAAAGCCGACTACCGGCTTAGTCATATTATCGCGAATCCAAACCGCCGCCTCTTCCTCCGCTGTACCGCCGATTTCACCGATCATGATCACCGCTTTAGTACCCGGATCTTCATTAAAGAGCTTCAATATATCAATAAACTCTGAACCTTTGACAGGATCACCACCGATACCTACGGCAGAGGATTGTCCAATTCCCCGCGTAGTCAGCTGATGAACCGCCTCATAGGTCAATGTTCCACTACGTGAGACTACGCCGACGTAGCCTGGCAAGTGAATATAGCCTGGCATAATGCCGATTTTGCATTCTCCCGGGGTAATGACGCCAGGACAGTTGGGCCCGATCAGAACTGTGGAACGGCCTTCCATATATCGCGATACCTTCACCATGTCCAGCACAGGAATGCCCTCTGTGATGCAGATTACGAGATCCAGCTCGGCATCTACGGCCTCCATGATGGAATCAGCAGCGAATGCTGGCGGTACATAAATTACACTGGCAGTCGCACCGGTAGCCGCTTTGGCTGCAACTACCGTATCAAATACCGGGAGACTGACCTCTTCCCCATTCTCCAACGTAATGTTGACCGTCGTTCCGCCTTTACCCGGCGTTACACCGCCAACCATCTGGGTTCCGTAGTCCAGTGCGCCTTTGGTATGAAACAAACCGGTCGAACCCGTAATTCCCTGCGTGATCACTTTCGTATTTTTATCTACAAGAATGCTCATTCTTCGTCACATCCCTAATCATTTTGTCAAATACGATCCACTGCGAAACCGCTCCGCAGGGCTATTATTATACGAGAGAAACAATTTTACGGGCCCCATCCGCCATCGAGTCGGCAGGCACGATATTCAGTCCCGATCCGGCCAGAATTTCCTTACCCAGTGCCACATTGGTACCTTCCAGACGAACCACCAGCGGTTTAGTCAATCCGAGCTGCTTGGCAGCTTCCACCACACCGTTGGCAATGACATCACAGCGCATGATGCCGCCGAAGATGTTGACGAATATTCCATTAACTTTAGAATCGGACAAGATAATCTTGAACGCTTCCGTAACTTTCTCAGTAGTGGCACCGCCCCCTACGTCGAGGAAGTTGGCGGGTTCTCCGCCGTAATATTTAATAATATCCATAGTAGCCATAGCCAAGCCCGCACCATTCACCATACAGCCAATATTACCATCCAGGGCAATGTAGCTAAGGTCGTATTTGGAGGCCTCGATCTCTTTCTCGTCTTCTTCCTCAAGATCGCGAAGCTCCAGAATGTCCTTGTGGCGGAACAAAGCGTTGGAATCAAAATTCAATTTGGCATCCAGTGCCATCACATTTCCGTCACCGGTGACGACCAACGGGTTGATCTCCGCGATGGAGCAATCCTTATCCACAAAAGCCAAATATAGCGCTTGCATGAACTTGACCGCTTTATTCACCAGTTCACTTGGAATGGCAATACTGTATGCAAGTTTACGGGCCTGAAAAGTCTGAAGCCCTACAGCCGGATCAATAATTTCCTTGAAAATCTTCTCGGGATTTGTAGCGGCAACTTCTTCAATCTCTGTTCCGCCCTCCTCAGAAGCCATCATTACGACGCGGCCAGTCCCGCGATCCACAACAAGTCCGATATAATATTCCTTCACAATTTGGCAGCCCTCTTCGATGAGAAGCCGTTTCACCACTTTACCTTCCGGGCCGGTCTGATGAGTGACAAGTGTCTTGCCGAGAATCTCAGCTGCATAGCTGCGAACCTCATCCAAATTCTTGGCCACCTTCACGCCGCCAGCTTTGCCGCGTCCACCTGCATGAATCTGAGCTTTCACAACTACCACCGGGGTGCTCAGTGATTCTGCGGCTGCGACCGCTTCTTCCACCGTATAAGCTACTTTTCCGTTCGGTACGGCTACGCCGTACTTCTTAAGCACTTCTTTTCCCTGATACTCGTGGATATTCATTCCGGAAGCCTCCTAAAGTGTTGCGGTGACCGAGCAGGCAGCCTGCAGTCATTCCGCTTTCCGTTTTGATTGCCGCGATGCCCGGGTTCAGGCCGGTACAACAGTTCACTTGCCCGGAGCAGGTAGAAACGGATCAACCGCCCATATGGACGGCTCGCGTTTCTGCGGGAAACATATGGCCCGAATGCAAGATATATCTTACATATAACCTATATGCCCAAAAAGGAAACCCAGAATATTGTAACACGTTTTTGAAACGCTTTCCTTAAAATAATTCATAATTTATACACACATTTTCGCTTGGTTTCATGCCGGAATGCGAACAATCATCTTGACTTCATCCCACTGTTATTTCTTGGATGCACTCGTGTTCGCACTATGAACACGCCCTAGCAGATCTTTGAACTGAACCAGAAGGTCTCCCAGTTCTTTCTCGGACATGTCTGTACCTTCCATCATTTTACTTGGAATACAAGCCGCTTCCTTCTGCAATTCCCAGCCGAGCGGCGTCAGGGAAATGAGTACCTTGCGCTCATCCTGAAGCGAACGCTCACGCAAAATAAGCCCTGCCGCCTGCAGGCGCTTCAGGAGTGGCGTCAGCGTGCCGGAGTCCAAAAACAGGGCTTCGCCTAGTTCCTTCACCGTACATTGTTCTCGTTCCCATAACACGATCATTACGAGGTATTGCGAATACGTCACGCCTATTTTGTCGAGATAAGGCTGATACAGCTTCGTTATCTCACGTGAACAGGCATAAATAGTAAAACATAGATGATTATCGAGCAAAAGCTCGGTGTTTGTTGACTTTTCTTGCATATCTCTTCACCCGCCTTATAGAACTATTTTATCATAAATCACTCTCGATATCATAATTATTGCAAAAAATAGTTTGACTATTATTTTATTTGTGTTAAATTAAATTGTGTACAATATATAAATAACGGAACGGGAGAGATTTATAATGATGACAATCCAACAAAAAATGTATGAAACTACAGTAAAAGCGGTGGGCGGAAGAAACGGCTACATCGAATCCGAAACTCCAAAGCTGAACTTGAATATCAGCACACCACGTGAATTGGGCGGAGCTGGCGGTGAAGGAACGAATCCTGAGCAGCTGTTCGCAGCGGGATATTCGGCTTGTTTCGACAGTGCGCTGAACATGGTAGCACGCCTGGGTAAAGTGAAAATCGAAGGTAGTGAAGTCACTGCAACTGTGAGCTTAGGTAAAGTTGAAGATGGAGGCTTCGGCATCGCAGTCAAACTGGATGTCCTTGTAAAAGGCGTTGACCATGACACTGCAGTTTCTCTCGTAGAAGCCGCTCATGGTGCCTGTCCTTATTCCCGCGCTACCCGCGGTAATATCGCGGTAGAATTGAACGTATTGTAAGCAACTCGAACTTATCTACCCCACCTCTTCAGAAAATATAATCTTTGCCCTCTGTTATGCAGTATTCGCCATGCGCTCGGAACGAGTGCGATAAAAAGCAAGCCACCCGGAAGACTAAAGGGGTCCGTTTTGAGGCGCAAAAGTTGTGACTGTCAAACAAATTGACGTGCCATTTGGCACGTCAATTGTTTTCTAAGGCTTAGTTATCTCCCAAAAGGAAAAACCGCCGTAATTAGGCGGTCAGTTGGACTTATCTTGTAGATTGGTTTTTATCATATATTCATTGTATGCTTCGTCAACCTTTTTCTTGCAAACCTTCTGCCATGTATCCTTGAGAGTATTAACTTCATTCTCATTGTAGGGTTCAGGTTCCATATCTCCACCAAAGCCTATCCAAGCATCGTGGCTAACTTCACCATTATCGTGAGAGTAGGCAATTTCAAACGGAGCAGGTGCATGTCCCGCAAATTGACAATCGTTTGCTAAACAATGATATCCTGGCTTCTGAGGTCCGCATTTGCAAAATGTAGGAAGAACATCCTTTTCTTCTTCATCACCGATTCCATACAAACAGTGTAGTTCTATTATTAAATGAGTAAAAGCGATTAGACTCCCCTTCTTTCATTAGTTTTTTAAAGTTATTCGTTCCTTTCAAATAAAGCAGACAAGATGGTTTTTGTATAATTAGCCCATTCAAATGTGAATGTTCCCAAATGCAATGATTTGCTTTTTTCGCCATCTTCATAGCTGAAATCTTTCCACACAACATGTTCTTCTTCGCGCTGAATTGAAACTGTAATTGCCCCACACCCCAAATCTGCACACATAGGACAAACATATATCATATAGCGCCCGCTCTCTAATTCTGATGGAGCATTTAGCAGAAGTTTATCAAATTCATTACGTTGTAATTCTTCATTTCTATGACTTAAGACAGATATAAAGTCGTAGGATTGCAAAGTGTTATACAGTGAATTTTCATCAATAGAAAAGTCAAAGAACGGGGTATTGTTTTCGCATTTTCTTATTTCACCATCAACATATCTATCTACAAACCCATGTCTTTTAGCCATCTTACATTCTAAGTTATTCATTCAAACATCCTCCAAAATTTATTTATTACCCTGCGGATGGTAGAAAATTGAATCCCTCACTACTTGAAGTATAAGATATCTTGAATTGAAAATATCTTGTTAGTCAGACCCATTCTTTGGGCTGGCGTTAGTTTTTGCTCATCGTTAGAAGAACGATATGGTAAGCAAAAGTTATAAAAAGTACGAAGAATGGTAACAGCATATTGAGGGTTAAAGTTTGAATAGATATAACTTTTCTTATCACCTCTGGCAGTAACCAAAGGTCATACCATCCTTTGTCAATAGAAGGTAGAGGATGGGCTATTTTGTTATTTCCCCACTTCCGATAAGACTTGCCATCTTCAATAACTTCTTTATGAAAAGTGTGTTTCTTCAATTGCTTTTTCAACTTTAAATAAGCAACCCTGCTGATTGAGCTATCTACGATTGAAAAAACTCTAAAAAATGAATTATAGAGTGATGCGTCATCGTCAGTAATCATTCTCCACTCTTTTGCGTCAACCATTCTTTTTATTAACCGAAGTTAAGCATATGTTGTATAGGACTAATTAACTTGTAGTCCATCAATGTACATTTTTCGTTTCTCAAACTTAGCACGTTCGTCATTGTATTCTAAGGTAGATTGAGTATCAGCTAACGTTGGTGGTTGGGGAGCAAATGGGAAACGATAAAGTTCATTCTTACGAGAAAAGTTATCTATATGATCATCTTTGTAGTAGACGGTATCTTGTTCCAATTGTTCAAGGGTACTTCTTTTGCGAAGACCGAACCATTTGCAATGGGTCAAGACAATGATTAGTGTTAATTTCAAATAGTTTACCTTTGTATGTGATTTTTACAGGCTGAAACAACAAAGTGCGGTACTTCTTTGCAAACTGCTTGAGGGAAGTAATAAGTAGTCGTTTTGACGATTATGGATTTCGTCTTCATGGATGAGAGTTTCAACTTGCACGACTTTATCATCAAACGTAGAAAGACGTTTAAGATTACGTTTGCTCATCAGAGATCACTTCACTTTCTCTGTCTGGATAGAGTTGTTTTAACATTCGTGAATTACGACGCTTAGTCTGTATCCATTGTTTGAAATCAGGATCTTCAAGGATATTGACCAAAAAGCGATCTAAAACTTCGTTTTCACTTATGCCTGTATACTCCGAATAATATTTAATGATTGCCTTTGTTCGGTCTGTAACTTGCCAATTTACATTACTACGTTCAACATGAACGGGTTTGATAAATTCCATTTTTAGATTCCTCCAATCTTTTACATATTAATATTATAACAATTTTGGCAACTAAATTGACAATAGAACTGGCATGTATTTTTTCTTTTACAATTTTTATTGAACATGAAAAATACATCGTCAAATTTGATGCCAATTTCTTTGGAGTATAACGGAAGAACATTGATACATAAAGAAAAATGACGCTCCAAACTGTTGTCAGTTTGTACGTCATTTTTAGTGTCATTTTTTTGTTTTTCACCCGAAAACGGAACCCGTTACTCGGAAGACCGGGTGGCTTTTTTACGTTTCAAAGTTCCATCTCTTCTGCTATGTTCCTTCCCCGATAAGAGCGTTAATCAAAAACTCATTGATAAAAAACCAATGCCATGTGGCTTGTATGGCGAAGTACTGATTAATGCGAATCCTGTCATAATCTCACCCACACGGATTAAGCATGGAAGCAGAACAGATACAAATTATTGAGGTAGAATTTCATACTGGAATTTGTCAAATGTACAGCGGCTTGTATGGATTCACTCCGTCCTGCTAAATTTACGAAACCTTTATACATTACCCTCGTATTAATTGGATATTAACGGCAGTAAGGAAATATTAACTTCTGATGCTACATTTATACTTTTTTAATTTATATTTTTAGGGGGTAATTAAGATTTCTAAAAAACAACTGGCTCTAGGTATTATTATTACAGCAACTTTGTTATCTGGCTGTAGCTCTTCTGACGGTAATGCACCGGATACAAGCACAAGCACAAACACAAGTTCTAAAGCAAATACAAATTCTAACACAAATAAAAAAACCGTCGCTGCAGATTCAAAAAAAGAGAAGAAACTAAATGCATATGAAAAGACCGCTCTTGAATATGTTAATGTCTTTATGAACGGAACGGATCCTGAAGCCAAGAAAGCATTCATAACTGACAATATTCACACAGAGGCCCAGCCGATATTCCAACTACTTGCAGCTAAAGAGGTCCCCGAATCTGCAAAGCTGCAAGATCCAAAAGTCCTTGATTCGCAAGATTATAAAGACAAAGAAGGCAAGAAAAACAAGATCGTTCTAATAGAAGGAACAACATCGTCCCTTCCTCACAGTGAAATAATCGTCCTGTTCGTAGACAAAAAAATCGTTTGGGTTACAAGTGCTAAGGACAAGCAAACTTTTGATGTAGTAAGGAAAGAGTTTAAGCATCCGGTTCCCGAGAACTCTTCCGTAGAAAACAGGTAAAAGCCTAGATATTGATTTCGCAATGGAATAATTAGGGTAATCTTCCTTTTCTTTCTTATTCCACCGCCGTCACCTGCCGATCCAGGTTCCGGTACTGGACCGCCTCTGCCAGATGATCGGTGGTAATATCCGGCGCTCCGGCGAGATCTGCAATCGTGCGGGAAAGCTTGATGATTCGGTCATGTGCACGCATGCTGAGTCCGAGATTCTCCAGAATATCATACAGCATTCGTGAGCTTGCCGGGTCAAGCTTGGCATACCGGCGCAAGGCAGCGCCGGATAATTCGCTGTTCCATGAGATGGGCAGTCGCTTGTAGCGCTCTGCCTGAATCACTTGGGCGGAGGCAACTTCGGCACGCATCTCGGCGGAAGACTGCACATGTCCCTGCCGTTCCCATTCTCTTGGACGCGGCACCTCCACTTGCAAATCAATACGATCGAGTAGCGGCCCTGAAATCTTTGCTCGGTAAGCTGCAATCTTGGCCGGGCTGCACGTGCATATTTGCTGCGGATTCCCGCTACCAAGGAAGCCGCAGCTGCACGGATTCATCGATGCAGCCAGCATCACACGGGCAGGAAAAGTAAAAGCCGCCCGTGCCCGGCTTATCGTGACCACCCCATCTTCTAGCGGCTGTCGCAGCACTTCAAGCACATTTCTCGAGAACTCGGGAAGTTCGTCCAGAAACAGAATTCCGCGATGAGCAAGACTGACTTCACCCGGCTTTGGCGTGCCTCCGCCGCCAATCAGGCCTGCTCCAGAGATGGTATGATGCGGGGCGCGGAACGGGCGGGTACGCAGCAGCCCGTTTCCTGCATCTTTCAGCTTTCCGGCTGCACTGAAAATTTTGGTCACTTCCAGCGCTTCCCGTTCATTCAAGGCTGGTAGAATACCTGGTAACCGCTTAATCAACATGGTTTTCCCCGTTCCAGGGGGACCCATAAGCATAATATTATGCATCCCAGCGGCTGCGATAATCAGCGCCCGTTTGACATGCTGTTGTCCCAGCACATCGCTGTAATCCTCAGCCATTTCATTCTCTGCTATTGCCACATCCTGGGAAGAGAGACTACGCGGCGTATATTTAAGATGCTCCAAAGAAAGCGCCTTTGTGGGAGCACGCTCTCTTGTAGCAGGACCATTAACTACGGTTACGGGAAAAGGGAGCTCTGCTTGGGAATTATCTCCTCTGGAATGAATCTTACTACTTTTAATTTGGAAACTTTCTCCTGTATCCG
This sequence comes from Paenibacillus sp. NPDC057934, assembly GCF_042887565.1. Taxonomy (NCBI): domain Bacteria; kingdom Bacillati; phylum Bacillota; class Bacilli; order Caryophanales; family Paenibacillaceae; genus Paenibacillus; species Paenibacillus sp. NPDC057934. The sequence continues at coordinate 525,564 of NZ_JBHVPB010000002.1, read as the reverse complement.
ATTCAGTGATTTCTCGCAAATGGTCAGCAGCATAGATAGTCATTCCACTGATCAGCGCGGCTTCTGCGGCGTTAACCCGGGACAGTAGTACGGACCGAAAACCGGCACTACGCGCCGCCTCAACCATAGGCAGCACGCCATTCACTGGTCTTATGCTGCCATCAAGTGCAAGTTCGCCAAGCAGCAGCATTTCTGATGCTGCGGGCATGACAAGTTGACCACTGGTAGTCAGTATGCCGACTGCAATTGCTAGATCAAAGGCTGAACCTTCTTTACGTAGATCCGCCGGAGCCAGATTAATGGTGATCCGCTGCTGTGGATAGCGGTACCCGCAATTTTTGACGGCAGCACGAACTCGTTCCACAGCTTCGCGAATTGCTGAATCAGGTAATCCAATGATGGCCGTTTGGGGCAACCCGTCCGAAATATCGATCTCCACACCGATCATGATGCCTTCTATTCCATACAAACAAGCACTGTACATCTTTCCGTACATAACTAAAAACACCTCTCCTCTTGAAATATGCCCTGAACAGGCACTATCCTCTCAAGAAAATAGGTGCTTCCTAATTTTCCGGTAAATCCTATGTTTTTCATGGTTAAGTTTCATTATAAATTCAAAAGCAGTCCTTAAGCAATCTGCTTACGAGCAGTGTCTTCATTCAATATTCTTCACACACATGTATAAAGACTCACGTTTGCATAAATATGCAATCCATCTCGTCTTTATCCTTCTTCGCTAACCACAACAGAATCCCTAATCTGTTCAAAGGAAAGCGGGAGATAATCCCAATGTTCTACACATATATTGAAATGATTTTTCCCTTCATATTTCTGCCCATGAATATGACCGTGCACATTTACGTAAGGCATATGTTTATTCATGTACATCGGTTCATGGGAAAGAAAAAAGAAGTCCTTGTAGATGATCGGGTATTCGCTAACTTCATGGAATCCCGTCTCCAACCACCATTCGCGGCTTCTTCCACGGTCATGATTACCTAAAATGAGGGTTTTGTAACCGTTCAGCTGAGCAACAATGCTACTGGTGTCCTCTTTGTTAAGAAAAGAAAAGTCTCCCAGATGAAACACCTTGTCCTCTGGACCGACGACAGTATTCCAACTTGCGATCATACTTTCATTCATTTGGGTGACATCGGCAAACGGCCGGGACTCAAAATCAATAATCAACTTATGACCAAAATGATGATCGGAGGTAAAAAATACTTTTGCCATCATCCATCCTCTTTCCTGAATAAATATAGGTTCAGCTGGTTATTTTCCGAAATCCCGCCTGTTCATCCGGTCTTGCATATCCATCTGAATTAATTCTTCCAAAGGAGGTACACTTTCATTCTCGATCAGCCAGCACCTCATTTCCTTAATGGCTTCTACTTTTCCGTTCCCCTTATCCCGCCAGGTCAGCAATTCCATAACTCTTATAATCAGTGCCAAAAGACTGTTATTACTGCTCTGGGTCTTCTCGGCGCGTATTTTCTGAAACAGGGCCTCGTTCTCCCAATCAATCAGTATCTCTTCGGAAATGGCCGGCCGCATGACGGTAAAAGTCTTGCTGCACTGGCTGCAACAAATCATTGACATGGGCTCAGCACCCAATTTGGCTTCAAGCTTCTGTCCGCAATGCTGGCATGCAAAATTCACCTGTATCTCTAGTGGCTGGTTCTTCAATGGGAAGCCCTCCTCGTGGTGCTATTGAAAAGTTACACTAATGTTTACCCATATCTTTTCACAAATGACCCACCTGTACTGAGGCTCTGGAAGGGCTTCTTGAGGTAACCAGGAAACAAAACTTGTTAAAACGCCCCTCGGATATGGGTCATGGAAGCTACGCTTAGATCTTCCTGCAACCAAACGGCGATCACGTCAAACAAGATCCGTCGTTCTTCCTGACCTGTCATATGCAGATAAATTAGCGCCATATTGCGTACCTGTTGGATCTTGCGAGCATTAACCGATTCTTCTGGCGTGCCCTGCCGCAGCGTTCCACTTCGGCTTCTGACCTCTACAAATACCAGGTTACCCTCGTGCTCTGCTATGATGTCTATTTCACCGCTTCGGCAGCGCCAATTGCGCTGAACAATGATATATCCTCGGGAAGACAAGTAATATACCGCTGCCTCCTCGGCAGCAGCACCCTTTTGCTTGCGGTTATACGGTATTCCTGAAGCACCGCTCTCCATTACAGATCCAGCTCCGATGCAGCCCGGTCACTCTGGTAGACAAAGCTTAATATCTCCGCCACCAGCTGATACAGTTCGGGCGGAATCTGCTGATCCAAATCCAGCTTGGAGAGTACCTCAACCAGCGCCGCATCCTCCTGGATAACCACACCGCTCTCCTTGGCCTTCTGAAGAATGATATCCGCAACAACGCCCTGTCCCTTGGCAACCACGACTGGAGCCTCGGCCTGATCAGGGGAATATTTCAGCGCAACTGCCTTTTTAAAATTTTGCCGGATTTCATTCTCGGGCTCATTCATATACGGTAATCTACTCCTTTGTACGAATCCGGGACATAGTCAGCCAGCTTGCTACCACTATCTGAATGGTCAGTCAAGCTCTTCTCGGGTAACGGCTCTGTTCTTAAAGACAATAACTGATAGCCTATCGACTCCACAGCCGCCCCGATGTCATCACGCCGCTGCTCCAACAATTCGAGCACCGCTGGGTGGTTGTTGTGCATCTTCAAGCTGACAATACGATTCACCACCTGCACATCCACCAGGGTCTGCCCGAGCTGCTTCATATCCAGATCGAACCAGAGCCGGCAATTCGCTGCATCCAGTTCTCCCTTGCGTCCCCGCCGGGATTGAATATGCACAGAGGCCGTCTCTTGCCCGTCCTGTCCATGAAGAGGCAGGAACAGGGTCACCTGGGCAAAAGGAGCCGTGCGGTCTGTATTCAGCAGCAGCTGTTGCCCGGTCAGCTGCTGAACTAACTGGCCCGCGGCTTCCTTGACCGCGGGCGGGACCTCGCTGCTGCCCATTACTTGCAGCAGCACGCCCTTGAGCGTCTCGGCGCCGTCATGCCCGGCGCCGGACGCCCCGCCCAGCGCCTGCGGCAGCTGGGCCTCACGCCCTCCCGCGGCCAGTGGCACGGCCGCGGGCCGCACCTCCGCGGCGGCTGCGCCGCTGCCGCGGACGGCCTGCTGCTCGTGCTCCGCACCGAGCAGCTTCAGCACCCGCCCCACCCACGATTCACTGTCGTGGGCCGGGGCGGTGCCTGGCTGCGGCGTCACTGCCGCAGCATGCCGTTCCCCGCGCGGCGCCGCCTGCGCGGGTTCCTGCCCCGCCGCAGCCGGAGGCGGGGTTGTCTGCCCCAGCGGCGCATCGGCCGCAGGGGCCTGGGGCCCGCCCGCCGCGCCAGCGGGCGGGGCAGCCGTGAGCTGCGGCAGTGTGCTGCGCAGCTCGGAGAGCACGCCCTGCAGCTTCGCGAGCAGGGCAGTGCCGGACGGCTCTGCCGGTCCGGCTGTCAGCTTGCCTGCTGCAGATTCAGCAGGCCCACCGTTTGCGCCGCTAGTTCTCGCGGCGCTATTCGGTGCCGCCTCTTCTTCGGCGGCACTAACTCCCGCAAGCGCAGCGCCAGTAGAAGTCGCGGCTACCGATGCTTTTGGCGTTGATCCTTCATTTCCTCTAGCAACATTAACCCCCTGGCTCTCCTCTTCGCCATCCACTGTGGCAGCACCCGCCAATACAGACGCTTGATCCACATCCACCTGTACAGTTCCTCCGCTACTACCGGGATTGACGCTGCCATTCACCGGCACAGAACTGCCAGCGGAAGTTCCGGCGTTACTTGTACCCGCTGGATTCAGTCTGGCTCCAGTCGTTCCCGAAGTGCCCGGGTTAGCGACACTTTCAGCATTAGCGGGAGTACCCATTGTTCCGATCGGTCCATTTGCTTTGCCAGCCCCATTGTCTGCAACCGGCATGGCGGCTGCTCCCACATTTTTACCTTGGAAAGCCCCTCCCTCCAACTGAGGGTTGCTAACGGGTGCTGGGGTAGTATTCATACCATTCGCAGACCCTGAGTTTGGCGAAGTCGCCGGTCCCTTGCCGTCCGGTCCCGCTTTGCCAGCCCCCTGTTCCGCCCAAAGGTTCAATTGTTCCTCAAGCGTTGACAACAACTCGTGTAATGGAGGACCAAACACAGCCTGCTGCAGCCCCCTCACACTTTCAGGTGTTACCGGCAGTCCTCTTTTTACTGAGATAACCGCTGCTTCCAGCCACTGCTCTGCTGGGACACCGGGAGGCTTGGCATTCATGATCATATTCAGCTTTGCAGCCGTTTCCTTCGTCAATGCCAGACCTCCAGATTGCATCGCCAGCACAATCTCCCGTCCAGCCTTTGCGTCCGTTAATCCAAGCGATTCCAATGCTTCACCCATACTCTGCGGGACAGTCATTTGCCCAGGGGAGACCGGCTTTAGAACCGGCAATCCATTTTCTCCAGGAGGAGCCACTTGCAGATTCAATGTCTGCCCCGGTTGTAGCGGTGTCTCAAGCTCCGCCCGGACAGGGGCACCCTGAATTTGCACCACGGCCTCTTTTCCCGTATCGGATACGCTTAGAACCACACCGCGAACAACCTGACCTTCCTTTAATTCCACAGACTTGGGCTCACCCGGCTTGCTGTCACCAAGTAGCCCACGGATCAGTGAACCGATATTCATCTCTTGCCCTCCTCCAGTTGTTCTTTTACATATATATCGGAAAAAATCATTCTTTTATAAGAACAACCTGCCGGGCTTACGACCGACTAGAACAGTGTCTGCTGTTCTGCCAGAATTCTACCGATAAAACTGCGCCGGTGCATCGGTGTCGGTCCTAGCGCTGTAATCTGCTCACGATGCAGCTTGGTCGCATAACCTTTATGTATCGCAATGCCGTAGTTCGGGTATAATTCCTCCCACAGACCTTCACACAACCTGTCCCGCGTTACTTTCGCTACGATGGAAGCTGCGGCAATGGATTGACTGTTGGCATCCCCTTTGATTATGGCCCGCTGCGGCAACGGCAGATCTACCTTTTCTGCATCGACCAGCATATAATCAGGAGAGTGACTCAGACCCTCCACCGCTTTTCTCATCGCCAGCCTGGACGCCTGTTTAATGTTAATCTCATCTATAACCGTAGCATCCACATGACCTACACCAACCGCCAGCGCCTGCTCCATAATTAGTTCAAACAGAGCATCTCTCTTCTTGGCAGACAACTTCTTGGAATCATCCACACCTTCAATGATCAGCCCTTCCGGCAGGATCACCGCCGCAGCGACGACGTCCCCGAACAGACAGCCCCTTCCTACTTCATCTACACCGGCAATCCGCCGATAAGACTGCTCCCAGCCTTCTTTTTCATACAATAACATGTCAATACTCACTCTTATACACCTACCATTCATCTGTTCTATTCATATTATTAAAAATAACTCCCTGCTCTTCTTTTAAGCCAGCTTAACACAGGATTCCCCCAGCGAAAACCTATAAAATAATACAGCATCTCCTTGAAATCCTGGTAAAAAGCCAACCTATAACGTTGAGCCATTCCCTCTCGATGGGATCAAAAAAAGCCACCCGCTAAGCGGATGGCTCGTCCATACCCGGTCTTCTATATTTGCAAGCTGCCTTGGTCTTCCGGCACTTCCAACGTGAACCGTCCAAGCTTGCCGGCACGAAGTTCATGCAGCAGCGTACGGGAAGCCTTCTCCAGGTCTACCCTACCGCCACTAACCAGACAACCGCGCTTACGTCCGACAGCTTCCATCACGGCTACAATCTCATCAGGATTCTCCAGATCTTCTGGAAGCTTCGTTACACCGAACCGCTCCTTGAATCTGGAACCATAATCCTTCACCAGATACTTCACCGCATAAAAAGCAATGTCTTCGACATTCAGGATTTCTTCCTTGATTGCTCCTGTGACTGCGAGACGATAACCAACATTCTGGTCCTCAAATTTAGGCCACAGAATACCCGGGGTATCCAGCAGTTCCAGATTTCCGCCTGTTTTGATCCACTGCTGCCCTTTAGTCACACCAGGACGATCCCCGGTAGCAGCAATATTACGTCCTGCCATCCGGTTAATCAGGGTAGACTTGCCGACATTGGGAATGCCGACAATCAGCGCGCGCATCGGGCGTGGGTTCATCCCTTTGGCAATTTGACGGTCAATCTTTTCCTTCAGCAGCAGTTTGACTTGCTCAGGGATATCCTTCACACCCGTTCCGGTAGAAGCATCCACAGGATGGGCAACGTGACCCTGCGCCTTGAAGTACTCCAGCCATTTGCGTGTTGCTTCAGGGTCGGCCAAATCTGCTTTGTTCAAAATAATCAATCTGGGCTTATCCCGCAAAATATCGTCAATCATCGGATTGCGGCTGGAAAGCGGCAGACGGGAATCGAGCAGCTCTATCGCCACATCAATCAGCTTCAGCTTTTCTTCGATTTGTCGTCTAGCCTTCGTCATATGACCAGGAAACCATTGGATGGCCATTGCCGTCACCTCCTTTGATTCATCTCTGTGTAATTCTCTTTAATGATTAATCCAGGTAATATCCTTCACCGGCCAGAAGATTAGATCCGCACGGCCAACAATATCACCTAGTGGCACATAACCAATCATTCGGCTATCTGTACTGTCTGAACGGTTGTCTCCCATTACGAAGACATGACCCTCAGGTACCGTACCGTCGGTAAAATCTTCATTAGGGAAGTTCTTATTATTGTACAGCGTATTGTTCTTATGTGCGTCGTCAATAGCACCCTGAATGTAGGTTTCATTCACAGGTTTGCCGTTAACTGTAACGACATCCCCTTCAACCTTCACCGTATCGCCGGCCACCCCAATTACACGCTTAATAAAGTCGCGACCTTCGGATGGAACGTGGAATACAATGACTTCTCCCCGCTGCGGAGAACGAATGTCGTACAGTATCTCATTGACGATTACCCGCTCACCGGTGTGAAAATTAGGCCGCATGGAAGGTCCGTCTACAATAAACGGCTTGAACAAAAGCCAGCGGATCAGAATAACCAGAACTAATGCAATCGCTATTGCCTTAATCCATTCCAATACCTCATTTTTCTGCTTGGGTGGGTTCTGCCGAGTAGACTCTTCGGACTCCCCTTGACCCTGCTGCAAATCCTGCTGCATAGTTCACCATCCTCTCTTTATGCTACACTAACTATACAACACAAAAAAACTCCTGCCAAAAACCCCTCCATAGTTACTCCTTCAGGAGGCCTTTTCGGAGAAGCCGATCCCCAGCGCTCTATATCTCTGATGCATTGTATACAAATTAAATGAGATTACTCCAGTCAGACAGAGTGTCTCTTCAGAATACTGCCGAATCCATCCTAAATGATTATTCTCCCTTTAATCTCAGGAAACAGCCTAAAAATCCCCATGCATAATACTCTCATGATAAAACGAAAGGGGCTTGAACTCAAGCCCCTTCCCTTTGTCACTAATTCTAGCGACGGATTTCTTTAATTCTCGCAGCTTTACCGCGCAGTTCACGAAGATAGTACAGCTTCGCACGACGAACTTTACCGCGACGAGCCACTTCGATTTTCTCGAGTTTAGGCGAGTTGATAGGGAATGTTCTTTCCACACCAACACCGTAAGAAATTTTACGAACTGTAAAAGTCTCACTGATTCCACCGCCGCGACGTTTGATTACAACGCCTTCGAACAACTGGATACGCTCACGAGTTCCCTCGATAACTTTTACGTGCACTTTCAAAGTGTCACCCGGGCGAAAACTCGGGATATCTTTGCGAAGTTGCTCTTGGGTAATTTCTTGTAGGATACTCATTAAGGACTTCCTCCTTCCGTACAGGTGTTCATGCCTCTTCCGGAGAGATCTTAACTCCCCCTCATTATCGACAGCGGACCACCGTATTCCACACAACAAAAATAATGTTACCATAAAAGACGGGCTATTTCAACAAAAAGATAAACTTTTTTTGAAAATTAAAGCGGCAGCATGTCACGTTTCTTGGCTTGAGCTTTGCAGTCCTTGCATAAACCGACCACAGTTCCATTATCTTGGGCATAAAAGATCAGCTTACCGTTTTTCTTTTTGCAGGAGGAGCATAACTGTTCGCCGGAGGTCTGCTTCGCTCTGCGGTGGCTTTCCATAGAGATGACCTTGCCGTTCATTCCACTGCGCTCGTTCTGGCGTTTGGCCGTTCGCTTCTGGAATATAACATACGTCCCGGTCAACACCAGCAAAACAATAAGGCCAACAATATAAGCCATTCGCTATTCCCTCCCTCGATTGTTTTGGATGAACCCGCAGCTAAGCTTCATATGAACTGATTTTATCACATTTAAAAGCTCAATTACAGATGGAGTCCCAGGCCTAGTCTTAGGTCTAGTATCGCAACCCGCCTGTAGCCTGTTTTCAATAAATTCCCATAACAGTTATACTAATTATAGTACGTATTCAATGAGCGAATTAGCAGTGCAGGGTCTTTAAAATTTCAAGGGGGAGCTATACATATGAAAAAGAACAGTCCAAAAATGATCGCAGCACTCGCCGTTGTATCCTTAACATTATTGGCGGGATGCACGGAGTTGCCTGGAAAAGCCAAAGTAAACCAAGAATCGGAACAATCCCAGTCAGATGGCTTGGAACAAAACCTGGGTGAGGCTGTCAAGCAAGGGTTGGGCCAAGCCGCAGCAGCTGTTACACAAGCCGCACAGAACACAGCAGATAAAGTTGTGGCAGGCTTCAAGGAAGGAAGCATAAGCAAGGAACTCCAAGTATCTCAGACAATCGGGTCTGCATCCGTGTTAAGTATCGAAAATTCCGTAGGTGCCATAGCGGTAAGAGCCGTTGGCGGCGATCAAATCAACGTAAAAGCCACGATTCAGTCCTATAAAAACTTTAACAGTGAGCAAGAACGTCAGGAAATCCTCGACAACGCCGTGGTTTCTATCCAGACCAGTGGAGACAAACTGATCATCTCCACCCATGCCAAAGACGCGCCTAAGAAAGACCTGTGGAGCTGGGCCCAGCGCAAATATGGCTCTTCTGATTTTAGCATTGATTATGTCATTGAGGTCCCAAAGAACATAGATATGTATCAGGTATCCAACGATGTCGGTGAAATCCAGCTGAGCGGTTTGCAAGGAACGTACCGGGTGAGCAGCGATGTAGGAGCTATCCACATTAGCGATGCTACCATTGCTGGCAAGTCCACCATTGAGTCCGATACAGGGAGTATTACTCTGAACATCGCCGCTCTCAACGAAGGGAGCAGCCTGAAAGCCAAGACGGACGTAGGAGCCATTACAGCTACCTTGGCCGACGGTTTGAACTATAGCCTGGAGGTAGGCAGCGAGATCGGACAGATCAAAGGAGCAGCCAAAGGAAAGAGCACGGTGGGTAACGGCGGGCCCCTGGTCTCCCTAAGCTCCGAGATTGGCGCAATAACCGTTCACAAGTAATTGTAACTAGGGCTATGAGGCCCGCGCAGGTATCGAACCTCACGCTGCAAAGCAGCTCAAAAGACCGTCTCTCATCATGAGGGGCGGTCTTTTGCAGCCTAATCTGTTATATCAACGCGATAGCGAGCAGCGTAAACAAACTCAGGGTCAGAATATCATTGGCACCATAAGGATTTCCGAAAAATGCTGACGTCTGAACCCTTTCAGCTCCGTCTCTTTTTAAATAAACATTGTTTCTGTCCACATTCACGATAACTCCCTCATGTCGCTGTCCATCTACAGTCAAAATTCGCACGCGTCTATTCATGCAGCGCAAACAGTTATGATAAGCCTCCACTAAATACTCCTCCTCATTCGTAGTAGTGTATTTTATGAGTGGAGTAATCAGCCGGTAACGGCGAAGTGACAGGTATCGGAAGACAAGGGAGCATTAAATATAGGTTGAAAACATAAAAAAGACCGTCCGTAGACGGTCTCTTTACCCGAGGCGCTAGTTTAAAACCTTGATCCGTATCCCGCGCCACCAAAGCTAATCATATTAACCGTTGGTCCGGGTAAGGGATACGCTCAACATGTCATGCTTGATGTGAACGCACCTCCTTTCCTTGTGCCAAGAGTATAGCATAGCCTTTGTAAAATATCCAATACAATTTATTAACAATTTATCAATGCTAGACTCATATTGTTAACGTTTACATATTAATTAAAAACATCTACCCGAAATTTCATTTTTCACTTGAACGATCAGCGATTTTAGAAGAAGAACAAAGCAGCACCTTTCAGGTTTCGTAGCCTGATCGGTGCTGCTTTTGGTTTTAAAGCTTTCCTCCAGGATAGAAGGCGTGATGTGTTAATCGGAGGTACAGGTTAGTTAGCGGTACCCAACCCATGAAGAGTTAGCCTACATTCATGTAAGCCTATTCAAGACTCCTTAAAGAGCTTGAAGACACCTGTTACAAGCGAGTAAATGGCTAGAAGCACAAGGAATGTAACTGCCCATGAATAGTTGCGGACGGTATACGTAAGCGATGACAGCATAATGAATATGGCAATGCGCAGCACACCTTCGTTAATAAACAGGCTACTCTTTTTAGCCATACAATCAGCCCCTCCTTGGTTTGGTATTGCATAAGTATAATAATAGTACTGTTTTTGCTAATAAATAACAAGAGACAAGTTATCCTTAAAAGCTATGATGTTTCGCACAGAAACATATCTTAATATTAATAAAACCATTAAAGCAGCGATTATCATCGTCTGGCCTTAATGGTTTTATTGTTTTACTATGCTAAGGGAATTGAATATGCGGACAAAAATTCATTCGTTTAGGATTTACGATTCGTATAGAAATCGATAATATCGTTCACCGTGCGGAGCTGCTCCGCTTGCTGCTGGACATCGTCCACGGTCTGCTTGAATTCTTTCTGCGTATTCGTAGTCGTAGTCACATTAGTCATTCCTTTCACTTATCTTGAATTAGCTGCGTCTTCAGCAGGATATTTTATTTCGGCACCTCTCTTTATTACCCCAAATATAAGCTTGCAACGCACAATGGCCCTTTTGATGAGATTCCTCTATATAATATGAACTTAATATCCTCACATAAGACTCGATTGTCACTACGGTGGAATGTTTGGACTTCCGGTCGTTGTTGTCCCCAGATTTCTTCTTTATAACCGCTCCTTGCGGTTGAAATCTGGCGACAAAGACGAGCGCTTCGCTCCTCCAGTTCCAAACTTCCCCCTTCATTTCTTCTCGCTTTTTGTTACCTTTTTTGTTCATCTTATATATATCTTTTTCAGAAAAATGGTATTGGGATGCTTTCAGAAACGGACATCACAAAAAACGCCTCCTCAACGTTATATATACGTTAAAGAGGCGTTAAATATGACAAATATGAACAACTTTTCCCCAAATCAGGCTTGACCATGGTTTTTCAGTCGCTCCAGGGTCTTCCGATCCTTCACTGTAAGCTCCGCAGTCTCCAAGAGATCCGGACGACGCTCCAGTGTACGCTGCAAGGACTGCTCCCGCCGCCAAGTCTCGATGTTAGCATGATGTCCGCTGAGCAGTATATCTGGCACCTTCCAGCCACGAAACTCTGCCGGACGTGTATAATGCGGGTACTCCAGCAGTCCCGTGCTGAACGAATCACTCACTGCTGAGGTCTCATTGCCGAGTGCTCCCGGTTGCAAGCGAACGATCGAATCAATGACAGTCATTGCCGGAAGTTCTCCCCCAGTCAGTACGTAATCGCCAATGGACAGCTCGTCCGTCACCAGATGCTCACGAATCCGCTCGTCGTAGCCCTCATAATGACCGCAGATAAAGATCAGATGTTCTTCCTGTGCCAATTCTTCGGCAATCTGCTGAGTATAGGTTTTGCCCTGCGGGCACATCAGAATAATTCGTGGTTTAACTGGAGCAGTTGCGGCATCTGAGACTATACCTTCCTGATCACAGTACACCTCAGCAGAATGCTCCACTATATTCTCATGCCCAGACGGTCCTCCAGTAGCTTCAGCCAACACATGTTCCACCGCAGCGAAGATTGGATCAGGCTTCAGTACCATCCCTCCACCTCCACCATACGGCGTGTCGTCCACGGTATTGTGTTTATTGCCGGAGAAGTCACGGAAGTTAACGGCGTTCAGCGCCACAATCCCTTTCTCACGAGCCTTCCCCAGAATGCTTGTGCCGAAGACACCTTCGCACATCTCGGGAAAGAGCGTCAGCACATCGATTCTAATCATGGAAGTAGCCCTTCCATCAGGCGGACCTTGATGCGCTTAGTCTCGATGTCAACATCCACTACCACATCGTTAATGACTGGAATCAGGATATCCTGTCCTTTCGGCGGCTTAACCACCCATACATCATTAGCTCCGGGCTGAAGAATTTCAGTGATTGTCCCCAGTGGCTGACTGTCGTTGTCTTCGGTGTACACGTCACAGCCTACAATCTGGTGAAAATAATACTCATTTTCCGGTAACTCCACCAGATCATCGCTTGGCACTTTAAGCATGCTTCCCTTGTACTTTTCGATCTGGTTGATGTTGGTATAGCCTTTCAGTCTGACAATATACATTCCCTTATGTTCCCGGGCAGCATCTACAATTACATCAAATCTGGGGCTGCCATCTGCCGGAATCACAATTAGCTTCTTGCCAGGCGCAAACCGTACATCCGGGAAATCCGTATGGGACAAAATCTTGATCTCCCCGCGAATGCCGTGAGTGTTGACCAGTCTGCCTACAGTTAATTCTTCGGTCATACATTCCTCTCCTTTACCATGTGAGACTTATCCGTTCTTATATAATTGAACAAAAAGGAGCCGGGATATACAATCCCTAGCCCCTCTTTGTGCGTATCTGTTAAGATAAAATATCTACGGTTACGCGTTTATCGCTCTTGACTGCTGCAGATGTAACTACGGTACGGAGCGCTTTGGCGATCCTACCCTGCTTGCCAATGACCTTGCCGACATCATCAGGATGAACGGAAAGCTCATAGACAATCAGGTGATCCTTCTCCACGATACGTACGGCCACATCCTCTGGATGATCCACTAAAGCCTTAGCAATAACTCCAACTAATTCTTCCATAGAGGACCCTCGCAATCAGTCATTATTTCTGATTCTTAAGCTCATGGAACTTCTTCAACACACCAGCTTTGGAAAGCAAGTTGCGAACGGTGTCGGATGCTTGCGCACCTGTTTGAAGCCATTTAAGAGCTTTTTCCTCATCGATCTTCACTACTGCCGGTTGTTCAACCGGGTTATAGTAACCGATTTCCTCGATGAAACGACCATCACGAGGGGACCGGGAATCGGAAACCACTACACGATAGAAAGGCGCTTTATGTGCACCCATTCTTTTCAGACGAATACGTACTGCCACGAAATTCACCTCCTTATAAAAGTATCGATCCCTCCCAAACCCTCCCTTGGAAGGGAGGGCCCCAAAGGGTTGCACCCTCTGGACACCCGCTAAGTGCAACTAGCGTAGGTGTTCAGATTGGCGGTACCTAGGGACGAGGGATGCATGAGCGCTTATCGTCCCTTACGGGACACGCTTGAATTACTTACTGTATCTAGGAAGACCATTGATTGTCTCTACGTTATACTGTGGACAATCAACAAGTTCAAAAGATTAAAATCAAAAGACTAAAGTCAAAAGATTAAAGACTAAGAGCAGAAGAATCATCCTACGTTATACTGTGGATAATTATGAAGTTCAAGGGCACATTTTAACGGAAAGGGAATTTCATGCCTTTGCCGCCAAGTGCTTTGAGCTGCTTCATGGCGTTCTTCTTGGAGCCCTTGCCTCCGCCACCCATCATACCAGAGAACTGCTTCATCATCTTACGCATCTCGTCGAACTGCTTGATGAGACGGTTAACCTCAGCGACCGAGGTGCCGCTTCCGGCTGCAATCCGTTTGCGACGGTTATGGTTGATGATCTCGGGCTGCTGTTTCTCAGCCTTGGTCATAGAATGAACAATGGCTTCGACACGGTCCATCTGCTTGTCATCGACCTTGAGGTCCTTGATGCCCTTAGCCTGGTTCATACCAGGAAGCATACCGAGAATCTGGTCGATCGGGCCAAGCTTCTTGACCTGATCCATTTGCTCAAGGAAATCATCGAACGTAAATTCAGCATTACGCATCTTACGTTCCATTTCCTTGGCTTTCTCTGTATCAATGTTCGCTTGGGCTTTCTCAATCAGCGACAGCATGTCGCCCATGCCCAGGATACGAGAAGCCATCCGCTCCGGATGGAACGGCTCCAGCGCGTCGATCTTCTCGCCTAGCGCGGCGAACTTGATCGGGCAACCGGTAACAGCTTTGACGGACAATGCCGCACCACCACGGGTGTCACCATCCAGCTTCGTCAGCACAACGCCTGTTAGTTCAAGCTGTTTGTTGAAGCTGTCTGCGACATTAACGGCGTCCTGACCTGTCATCGCATCAACGACGAGTAGCACTTCATCAGGAGTCAAGGCTGTGTGAATCTGCTTCAGCTCTTCCATCAGCGCTTCATCAATATGCAGGCGGCCTGCGGTATCTATGATGACATAATCCAAGTTGTTGTCCTTGGCATGCTGCAGACCTTGTTTAGCGATTTCCACCGGGCTGATCTTGTCTCCCAGCGAGAACACCGGAACCTTGATCTGCTCACCAAGCACTTCAAGCTGCTTGATCGCTGCTGGGCGGTAAATATCACACGCTACCAAGAGCGGACGGTGATTGCCCTTCTGTAGCAATTTCGCCAGCTTGCCTGAGGTGGTGGTCTTACCCGCCCCTTGCAAACCCGCCATCATAATAACGGTCGGCGGCTTGTTCGACTTAGCCAGCTTCGCCTGGCTTCCGCCCATCAGCTCAGTCAGCTCTTTGTTAACGATGTCGATAATGACCATGCCTGGTGTAAAGCTGTCCATCACTTCCTTGCCAACGGACTTCTCTTTCACCTTGGAAACAAACTCCTTGACGACCTTGAAGTTAACGTCCGCTTCCAGCAAGGCCAGTCGCACTTCGCGCATGGCTTCGTTGACATCATCTTCAGATACCTTGCCCTTGCCGCGAAGCTTGCTGAATACATTCTGCAATCTTCCGGTCAAACCCTCAAACGCCATATGCAGTTCCTCCCTTCATGCTATTCTAACCTCTGCAAACGATCCACAAGGTCCATGAACCGTACTTTATATTGCTCAGGCAGCATCCCATCATCCGGCAGTCTGCGCAATTCTTCCAAATATCGGCTACGGGTCTCATGCTTCACCAGTAAACCGAGCTTCTCTTCATAATTCTCCAGAACCTGTTCCGCTCGCTTGATATGCTCGTACACCGCCTGGCGGCTGATATCAAACTCAGCGGCGATTTCTCCCAAGGAAAAATCGTCGTGAAAATAATATTTAAGGAACGTCTGCTGCTTATCCGTAAGCAACCGTTCGTAAAAAGCGAAAAGCAAGTTGATTCGATTTGTTTTCTCGAGCCTATTCTCCTGACTCATTAAGGGCACTCCCTTCGTCAAGGAAAAACACTTTACAGCTTCACAACGTCCCTTATATTACCCAAAACAAAGAAAGATGTCAAGCTTTTTTGCTTGTCATCTTTTTCTTTAAGCAAATTTGTTGCCATGTATGCCCCATGTATGCGATTTTCACCCTTTATAAGCGGATCGGCAGCAAATAAATTAACACGGCGAAGAAATGTGTCACACTGCCTGCCAGCACGAAGACATGCCAGACGGCATGATGGAACGGGAACCCACGCCATACATAGAAGACCGTCCCCAGGGTATACAGGATACCGCCGGCGACCAACAGCGTCATCCCTCCACTAGCCACTACAGCTGACAAGGGGCTCCAGGCGATCACGATCAGCCAGCCCATGGCAATGTAGAAGACGGTGGACATGAACAGAAACTTTTTGACGAAAAAGGCCTTGAAGAGCACACCGAAAACAGCAATCCCCCAAATAATGCCGAACAGCGACCAACCAAGAGTCCCTCGGATGGCTACCAGCAAAAACGGGGTATACGTTCCCGCGATGAACAAGTAAATGGAGGAATGATCGAAGAACTCGAACAAATCCTTCGCCTTGCCCTCTTTGAGGCTATGAACCAATGTTGAATTGAGGTACAGAAGCAGCATGGTGGTTCCATAAATAGAGAAGCTGACCACATGCCAAGCCGTTCCCTTCAAACTTGCAAAAACAACAAGCAGGACCAGCGCGGCCACACTAAGGACCGTACCAATGCCATGCGTAATTGCATTTGCGACCTCTTCCCGGCGACTGTAAGTATACGTATTTGCCATACCCAAATCCTTCCGTTTGCGGTTTCCTTCTATTATAGCCGTTCCGCGGGTGCCATTCCACTCTGCCGGATGACCCCGCCTGCCTTATGACTTACAGTTGATAGAGCGATGTGTATTTCTCTTCCAGATAATCGGCCAGATAATCCGGGTTCAACGGCTCGCCAGTCACTTGCTCAATAATCTGTGAAGGCGTTAAACTTTGTCCATACTTATAAATTTTGTCGGTCAGCCATTCCTTGATCGGAAGCAGGTTACCGGACGAAACTAGCTCATCAAACGTTGGCAGCTCTTTGCGGAGCGTGTTCAGAATCTGAGCGGCATACATATTCCCAAGCGAATAGGAGGCAAAATAGCCGAAGTCTCCACCCGACCAATGTACGTCCTGCAATACGCCCAGTGCATCAGTTGGAGGGGTGATTCCCAAATACTCCTGGTACTTGGCATTCCAGACCTGCGGCAGATCCTTCACGGCAAGTCCTTCATTGAAGATTAGCTTCTCAACTTCATAGCGGACAATAATATGGAGGTTGTAGGTCAACTCGTCAGCTTCAATCCGAATGAACGTATTGTCCACACTGTTAATGGCGCGGTAGAAATCCTTGACGTCAACACCCGCAAGCTGTACTGGGAAGTAATGTTGCAGATCCTTGTAATACCGCTCCCAGAAGGGCAGGCTCCGGCCGATCATGTTCTCCCACAGGCGGGACTGGGATTCGTGTATCCCCATGGATGCGCCTTGAGCGAGTGGTGTGCCTACAAGCTCAGGGTTGATATTTTGCTCATACAGGGCGTGTCCGCCTTCATGCAAGGAGCTGAACACAGCGCTTGTAACGTTATCCGGAATATAGTTGGTCGTAATGCGAACATCTCCCGGATTCAGTCCTGTGGCAAAAGGATGCACACTCTCGTCCAGGCGTCCGGCATCAAAGTCATACCCCATCTGCTTCAAGATGAAGAGTCCAAATTGCTCCTGCTGCTCTTGTTCGAAGATTTGCTGTAAAAAGCTTGTGTCTGGCTTGTTCGGGGAAGCTGCGATTTTCTCCACCAGCGGAACGAGACGGCTACGCAGACGGCTGAACACTTCGTCAACCTTCTCGACTGTCAAATCCGGCTCATACATATCAAGCAAAGTGTCATAGCGGGTGCCATTTACTCCCCAGTAATCAATAAACTCCTGCTTAAAGGCTACAATTTTCGTAAGGAATGGCTCGAAGCCAGCAAAATCGCTGTTCTCCTTGGCATCTTCCCACTTCGTTTCCGAGTGAGCTGCCAATACAGCGTATTCCTCATACTTCTCCGGCGGAATACTCTTGGAGCGCTCATATTCCTTGCGGCAATCATGCACTATCTTATTCTGAATCTCATTCAATTGACTCTTAATATCAGGACGGCTGAAAAATTCGGTGAACCGCCCCATCTCGGGCGAAGTCTCCAATCTGAAATATTCACCGCTCAGCATCCCTACGGTCTGGGAACGAATCTCCGCACCTTTGCGCGGCGCACCTGTACGTAAATCCCAATGCAGAAGCCCGATGGCCTCTCGGTAACCGCTCATTTTAGATAATAAACTACTGAATTTCTCCCACTCTTGCGATACTTGTTGTTCCATATATGGAGCACCTGCTTTCTCTATTTTGTCTGCTCCTCTTGATGATACTTTTTTCAATACTGATAAGCAACTTCGCCTACAAGAATATAGCTAAATCAAGTTAATAGACATTCTTTAAACGCCCGGTCTTGCCTTCGCTTGAATTAGAATAACTGCATATTGTATCCTCAACTATTTTTCTGTAGTATTTCAAACATAGGAGGTGGAAACTTGACTACTAATCAACTGGTCCCAATCATCGCTGCGTTCGCTGGAGCTTTTTGCTGCTGGGCCGTTCTCCTAAAAAGACGTAAAAACAAATAGAAAAGTCGCAGGCGGAGAGGGTAGTTAGCCCTCTCATGGATCGTTGTGTTTCCATTACCACTGCTGAGGAAATATATCAATTTCTGCTCCATCACATGGCCGCTTTATCCTTCAACTTGTCATGTTTAGCTCGTAATCAACAACGTTATCTTCTCTATCTTCGCTAAAAGAAGCACTCTCCGTTCTAATCCGACTATTGATACATCCCAACCGCTCCACGTCAGCTTTTTATATACCTATGTCATAGCCTTACAGCGTTCATCCCCTTGCTCTCCACTTTCCAGGTTAAATATATTGACCATAGTTCGAAAACCCTAAGAAAAATCCAGAATATTGACGACCGTTAATTTTAATACGTATAATCAACTTCAGAGCTTAAATTCTCTAATTTCAAATACTTTGATTAGACTACTCGAAGTCAACTGGACTTCACATGATGCTAAAGGAGCGTGAAAGGCAATGATCATTCAAGTTACACCCTTAGCGGAGAGGAAATTGAAAGAAAGGCTTGGGGATCAGCCGGGCATTTTCAGGCTCTTTTATGATACGGAAGGATGCGGCTGTGACGGCATCAACGTGCTCCTGATTGTGGATCAAGGTGGTCCTGAAGATCTCAGTATCGACGCTGGCGACCTACCTTTCATCATCAGTAGGCAGCAGGAAATCTTCTATGAAGACAAAATGCGGCTGGATGCTGAAGAACGGTTCACTTCATTTAAACTGGATAGCGATTCACAGATTTACGGAAAAAATATACTGGTAAGAGATATACGAGGTACTGAAGCCCCGCTTCCTGGTGAAGGAGCAGCGTGCGCAGTGGAAATTACCCGTTAACCCCAAGGAGGAGCAAAACCATGAGCCAAGTAACCAATATCCTAGAACATAATCAAAAATTCGTTGAAAACAAAGAATATGAAGCCTACCTGACCGGCCGGTACCCAGCTAAAAAAATGCTGGTGATTACCTGTATGGATACACGTCTCGTAGAACTACTGCCTAAAGCTATGAATTTCAAGAACGGCGATGTCAAAGTCATTAAAAATGCCGGCGCTATTATCTCTCAGCCCTTCGGCAGTGTCATGCGCAGTGTTATGGTTGCGCTGTACGAGCTGAATGCGGATGAAGTGATCGTTGTCGGTCACTATGAATGCGGCATGGCATCACTGAATCCGGACACGATGATCGGCCACATCAAGGAGCGCGGAGTCTCCGAAGAAGTGTTGTCCACCCTGGAGAATTCCGGAATCAAGCTGACCAAGTGGCTAAAAGGATTCGACAACGAAAAGGAAGGCGTTATCCAGACTGTTGAGCTAATTAAGCGTCATCCGTTACTGCCTCCGAATGTTCCAGTACACGGAATGATTATTGATCCAAATACAGGAGCACTTGAGCTTCTCTCAAACGGTTACGAATAAGATGCACTCACACTCGTAAGCTGTACGCGCGGATACCATATCCGCGCTTTTTTTTATTTTAAAAATATTTCGAAATATGATCATTAAAAATGAAACCTTCTTCAAAGTCATCCGTATTACCGGAAAGACACAAAAAAATAGCTTACAGGAGGGTTCACCTAGTCAATGAAACCAATGAAACGTGTAATGATGATTGTTATGGCCTTCACTCTGTTCTTTGCTGTAGCGTCACCGAATTTTGTGGACGCAAAACGCGGGGGCGGCGGATTCAAATCCGGAACGCGTAGCTTCACCACCACCCCGAAGAAATCTACCACCACAAATAACGTGAAGAAAAGCGATAGCACTACCGGCGGCGCAACCACCGGAAGCATGGCAAATACAAAACGCGGCTTCTTTAGCGGCGGCGGATTGATGAAAGGCCTCATGATCGGTGGTCTTGCTGGCATGCTGTTCGGCGGCATGTTCGGTGGTATGGGCTTTATGGGCAATATTCTCGGATTCGCAGTTAATATGCTCGCAATTTATCTCGTAGTTACCTTGATTCTTTCCTTCTTCCGCCGCAGACAGGAACGCCGCAGATTCCAAGAACGGGATGACCGCGCCTAATGAATAGTACTGTTCTTAGCATGGATGAGATCATTAATGCGATCTGCCTACACATGGCTGAACGTAAGGCAGTAAACCCTACCGAAGTGCAGGTGGAGCTTAGCTGGGAAGAAGACACCGGCTATTCTGCGGAGGTATGGGTACATGGCCGGAGCCAGTTCCTGGTCGAGTCCAATATGATCGAAGCCATTCTGCGTTACGTTCATACCGAATACGGGATCCGGGCTTACCGCGAGGATGTACGGTTGGATCTGGATGAAGAAATTACAGCTGTAGTAACTACGGACTGAAATGGATGAAAAAAGAAGACGGTGCGGCCCTTGAGCTGTACCGTCTTTTCTATACGTAGCGAATTATCGCAGACGGACGCTGCAATATCTTTTTCACCTCGCTCAAGACCTCGATATTCCTCAGGTTCATCTGGAACCTGTCTGCTGCATACACAGAAGCACATCAGCACAACAGTCTGGCGCGCAAAAAGGGATACCGCATATGCAGTACCCCTTCACTGTATTGACCTATCCGAACGACCCCACTGCTCCATAACCCTCAATCTCCGCAGTCTTAAAGCAGGGAAATTACCAGCAGTTCATATAGCACCAGTGGCAAGATCACATTACTGTTATAGCCAAGTGCAGGGTACGGGGTCGGATAAGGTGCATACGGGTTAAAATACCCCCGGGCTCCTTGGTTATTAGCGGTCACACCCAGATAGAGATGTTTGCTGTCTACGCCGGAGATGGTGCCTTCATGGGTCAGTCCGTCTACAGTTTGCACTCTCACCCTTTGATTAATATAAGGTTTACAGGAATGGTGCAGCGAATCACGGACACCGTGCAGATGCCGGATTACATTGGGATCGGCCTGATAGATAACCCCCTGCTGCTGACCACTGTTATATGTCGACATAATCTTTTGACCTCCACAGATGGATTTGCTCCATACTATGCGGTAGCCTACTCAATGGTGCCTAGAGACAACTCTTACCGAGGTCTCTATACGACGACGATCCCTTCTACCTTGACGTTCACGGCCACGAGCGACAATCCCATCATCGTCTCCACAGCATGACGCACATTCAGCTGAACTGCCTGGCATACCTCCTGAATCTTATACCCGTAGTTGACGATGATCCGCAGGTCTACCTCGACTTCTCGCTCCTTCACTTCAACAGTAATACCCTGCTGCCCGCTTTTGCCGCTCAGGCGTTTGGTCAGGCCCTCCGACATATTTTTGGACAGGGAAGCTATACCCGGAGTCTCAATCGCTGCCAGGCCAATGATCTTGGAGACTACAGCATCCGAAATGTGAACCAAACCTTCTCTGATATCCTTCAACATAAACATTCACTCCTTATTCTATGGGTTCAGAAGAAACTGGGGGACTGGCCTCCGTCTTCCGTTTCCGGATAAACACTTCGTACAGCTTGATTACGATAATTTTAAGAATTAGATAGACAGGGATGATCAGCAAGATCGCCAGGATGCCGCCCAGATCGCCGCCGACCAATACCAGGATAATCGTGGTTAACGGGTGGATATCAAGCTTTTTCCCGAAAATATACGGTGCAACCAGGTTATCCTGGATCTGCTGGGCAATCAGAATAATCACAATCGACCAAATCGCCGTCGACGGCGACTGAATCAGACCCACAATAAAGATCGGCACACTCGATAGAATTGCACCGATGAACGGCACGAAGTTCATGACAACCGCGATAAGTGTAAGCAGTAGCGCATATGGCAGGCCAATGATCAGGAAGCCAATGTACATCAGCACACCCAGCGCCAGATTCACCAGCACTCTGCCTACTATAAAGTTGCTAAGCGCGCTGTCGATCTCACTCATCATCGCTGTGCCCTCATCCTTGTAACGCTGCGGCATGAAGCCTACGATCCTCCGTCCGAACTTGCCGCCTTCCTTGAGCATATAGAACAGAATGATCGGAAAAGTAAATAAAATAACGGCAAAATTGGACACGAAGGAAAACAGTCCAGAAACATAGTTCGTTAACAAGTTGAAGCCTTGGTTCAGATAATCTGTCACCTGGGTCAGTGGGCTAATATCACCCGGCAGCAGAGACGAGAGCCATTTGATATCCTCCAGCTTGTGAATCTGCTCGTTCATGTTGGCGAAAAGACTTGGTGCATTGTTCACCAAATTCACTAGCTGTGTCCGCAGGGATGGGAACACGCCGATGCTGAGCACCAGCAGCAGCAGTGCTATCACTACATACACAATCAGTATGGAGATCGAACGATTGATCCTGCGTTTCTCCATGACATCGATCAGCGGACGTAGCAGATAATAGAAGAATCCCGCCAGCATTAAGGGAATGATAATTACACTGAACAACGACAGCACCGGTTTAAAAATAAAATCAACCAAGGTGCCGACGTACACGATGCCCAGCACCAGCAGAACAGCAATACAAATCCGAATGAACACATTCAATTTCGCCACAGTATCCCTCCAATCCTCTATGTTTTCTATTTAGGTATCTCAATTGTAAAAATCGTTGCATCCTTGCCCTTCCGGCTCAGATGGAGCGTTCCGCCCATCTTCTCTGTATTGCGCTTCGCGATGGACAGCCCAAGCCCAGTTCCCCCGGTAGCTGTTCGCGCTTCATCCCCACGAACAAACGGATCGAAGATGGTCGGCCATAGCTCCTGTGGAATGCCAATACCGTTGTCGGCAATTTCAATCGCTATCTTTTCATCTGAAGGCATTAACTCAACACGCAGCCGCGTTCCCGGCGGGTTATAAGCCAGAGCGTTAGCGATAAGGTTGTGAATCACCCGGGACAGCAGCTCGGCATCATAGCTGGCCATGACTTCATGATCGGGAACGTTTAGCTTTAGATCGAAATTCTTTTGCTCAATTTCACCATAGGTCTCCGCAACAATCTCCCGTAGAAATTCTCCCAGCTCCTGGCGCTCCACCCGAAGCAAGAAGTCCGGTGAATCAATCTTCAGCAGTTCCAGTGTATTCTGGATCAACTTAGTGACCTGTGAGGATTTGTTATAAATATAGGTCAAGTAACGCGTCTGCCGCTCCTTGTCCTCTCCGCGTCCTTCCACTAGCGCCTGGGCGTAGCCCTGGATGCTCGTTATCGGTGTCTTCAAATCATGGGACAGATCCACCATCAGCTGCTGCTTACTCTCCTCCGCTTGAGCCTTCTCACGTGTAGTTCTCTCGATCACGCCCGCCATATAGTTGAAGGTGTCGCCGATGCGGGCAAATTCTTTCTCGGCATACAACTTGATGCGCATGCTGTAGTTCCCCTCGGTCATCTGGTTAAGCCCCAGGGTAATAATACGCAGCGGCTTCTTGATCCGGCGGGCCACCCAGTAGCTGTAAATAACGGTCAGCAGAATAATTAGTCCGGTTCCGACAAAGACATAGAACGATACCGATTGGTTCAAGTAGACCTCTAGCGGATCGCTGTTGATGGATACTTTCACACGATCACGCGGAATTTTGAGCAACAGCCAGCCAGCTTCATGATGTCTCTCATCCATACGAGCCATGGAGTAGTAATAGGGCTGATCTTTCCTATTTTCCAGCGCTTCGTAAATAGCGTCTTCGCTATACTGGGCTACCTCATCTCTTTTCTCACCAATGGCGCTCACAACGTTCCGCTCATTATCGAGGACCTCCAGCCATCCTCCACTTTCCAGCAGACGTCGGTTTTCAATCCCATTTGCGGGCTGCTCCCGATATTCCCGGGCCTCTATCTTCAGGTTAGCGTCAGCGATAATATTTTTGCCGGAATTAATGGTGACATCAATATTGATGAAAATATAGACGCCCAACACAAGCATCAGCAGCATACAGTTAAATAGCAAAAAGTCTAGTGTAAGGGAAATGTGCAGCGGTCTCTGATCTCTAGTTTTCCACGGGCGCTTCAAATTTGTACCCCAATCCGCGAATCGTCTTCAAATACTCCGGTTTTTTGGAATCGCGTTCGATTTTGTCACGAATGTTGCTGATATGCACCATGATGCTATTATCCTCATACACATAGAAATCTTCCCATACGGCCTCATATATCTTTTTGCGGGTAAATACACGTCCCGGTTGTTCCATCAACAGCTCAAGGATTTTATATTCGGTCGAGGTCAAGGTGACCTTCTCCCCGGAGCGGTAAAGAACGCATTCGCTACGGTCCAGTACAAGACTGCCGAGCTCAATTCGTTCATTTTGTTTCTTCTCTTCTGCCGGCGGGGCGTCAAAATGGTTCACCCGCCGCAACAGCGCGCCCACCCGGGCAACAATTTCGAGCGGATTGAAGGGCTTGGCGATATAATCATCGGCACCCAGCTCAAGACCCAGGATCTTGTCATGGTACTGACTCTTGGCGGACAGGAACAGAACCGGAAAGAAATGCGTTTCACGGATTCTTTTCAACAATTGTAGCCCGTCCATGCCCGGCATCATAATATCGAGTATCGCCAGGTCGATGTGATTGGACTGCATCAGTTGCAGCGCCTGTGTGCCGCTGTGGGCCTCCAGAATATTGTACTCTTTCTCCAAATAGAGCTGCAGTAATTCCACAATCTCTGTCTCGTCGTCGGCAATCAGGATGGTATACACGGTGATCCCCCTTTATGTATCTATATCTGTATACGAGTCTAGGCCAGCCCGGTCTTTTGGGTAAAATCCTGAAATGCAGGACCCTGGCACCCTAACTATATCCTGCCATTCTAAATCTCATCTAAACGGAATCTAAAGATTATCTAAATTATTAATATTCCACGATTGTAGCAAAAAATCGTACACGGGATATTATCCCCATGTACGATTGTTCATATTGTTCATTTATTTAAAAAGCAACTCCGATTCCACCTTCGCCAGCATAGGTCCCCATCACGGGTCCCATACAAGAGAATACAACCTCCTTGAAGGGATGCCGCTCCAGAATCCGGGCTTTCATCTCAAGCGCCAGCTTCTCACAATTGCTATGAACAATCGCGATGACCGCCCTCTCGTAGTCATGCTCCTTCTCTTCAAGACGGGCCAAGAGCTGGTTCAGCGCCTTCGGAATCCCGCGCGTCTTCTCCACCACTTCGACTGTGCCTTCGTCACTGATTTTCAGCAGCAACTTGATGTTAAGTACAGACGCTACTGCCCCGGATAGACGGCTGAGACGCCCGCCCTTGATAACATTCTCCAGCGTGTCGAGGGTAAAGTGAGCGCTGACCTCTTCACTCTGCTGAACCACTTTTTCTTTCAGATCCTGGAGGCAGGTGTACGATTGCGACCATTTTCCGGCATGCGCTAGAACAACGGACAACCCTGCTGAAAAGCTTTTCGTATCTATGACCTCAATTGCATTCGGATACCCTTCATCCTCATACATCTCCTTGGCAATCATTGCAGCCTGATACGTACTGCTGATGTTAGAGGACATGGAGATGACCATGATGTCGGTGCCTTCCTCCACTTGCTTGAACGCTTCCAGAAATACCATCGGACTTGGGCTCGCTGTCGTCGGTAACTCCTTGAAGTCACGCATTTTGGCGTAAAATTCTTCGGCTCCCGCTCCTTCCGGCATAGGTTCATGTCCGAAATGAACTGGCAAATGAATTACGGAAATATCGTACTTTTCAATGTAATCAAGAGGTAGGTCGCAACCGCTGTCAGTGATGATCTTGATGGGCATAAAGGGTACTCTCCTTTCATTATACTGCCCATTATAGCTGGCGTTCGTGCTGCACAATAGTTCACTTTATAACTTGTCAAATTGGTTTTTTTATGCTTAGGTGCAGAAAAAGAGCGATCTGTCACCTTTGTGGGCTTCAGAATCGCTCTTTTTTATAATATATGGGGTAATCTTCCTTTAATGTCCGATTCCTTATAATACGGTCGATGTTCCCCCGTCAATATTCACGGCGGTTCCCGTTACATAAGATGCCGCGCCGGAGACCAGAAAAGCTATAACCTTTGCTGCCTCTTCCGTCTGGCCAATCCGCCCCAGCGGAATGCCGTGGCTCGGGTTCGAAGCAAACTCCTCCCAGCTCTGCTCAGGAGCAACAGACTTCCACTTGCGCTCGATCTGATCGCTGCGGATCAGGCCGATGCACACCGCGTTGACGCGAATGTTGTCCCCGGCCAGATCCTTGCTCATCGCCTTCGTGAGTGCAAGTCCCGCCGCCCGGCTAACCGAGGTTGGCAGGGACGAAGCAGACGGCGTCTTCCCCTGGATCGCCGTCACATTCAGAATCGCGCCGCCTCCGCGCTGGCGCAGATGAGGTACCGCTGCCTTCGCGGTATTCACCGACCCCAGCACCTTCAGATCGATGTCATTATGCCAGCCCTCGCTAGTGACCTCTTCGAACGGCTTCGCCGCCGACGTCCCAGCATTGTTGATTAGAATGTCGAGTCCGCCGAAATGCCGCACCGTTTGTTCCACTGCGCCGCGCGCCTCTTCTCCCACCGAAACATCGACGGAGAGGATCAGCGCCTCTGCCCCAGTCTCTTCCTTGATTCGCTCCGCTGCCGCCCGGAGCGAATCCACATTCCGCGCGACGATCGCCACCTTGGCGCCCTCCGCCGCTAACGTAATCGCCGTCTCCAGTCCAATACCTTTGCTTCCGCCGGTAATCAGCGCAATCTTATCCTTCAATCCCAAGTCCATCTTAACTGCCTCCTCACCTATAGTTAGTTACTTAATGAATAAGTATACTTTACCACATCTGCGCGGCATTAATGAAGCAAGCCCCTGGTACGGACAGCTTCCACCGCTGCAACGCGAGATGAGACGGAAAGTTTGCTGTAGACATTAATGATATGCGTCTTGACAGTAGCCAGCGAGATGTTCAAGCGATCCGCAATTTCCGGATTCGTGTAACCTTGCGATAGCTCATAATTCCCCTGTGGAACCCGCCGCTTCAGCTTGGTGGACAACAATATAGAATCGTATACGGCTACCTGTGTCATCTCACCCTCCCGGGCCTTAGTGATGTAGTCTGATTGTAGGTGGAGGAGGGTAATTTTAGCAATACGAGATCAGTTTTTTTGAACATATTTCCTGTGCAGCTTGAACATCGTGATCGACAGAAAGAGACCTATTAACAGGACCGGATACAACCATGGCCAGAGCTGGAACCCTGCGGTGTGATGTTCCAAGTTTACGGCTGCGTGAAGGATTTGCTTTTGCGGCAGAACGGACACGATGGTGTCTAGAACAGGGTTGTTCGGGCTAAAGGAATAGAAGCTACCCGCCAGAATGGTTGATAGCGCCAGTACACTGTTACCCAGCATCGAGGCGTTATCCGGCTTGTCAAAAAGTGTATACAGCAGCATGGCGATAGAGATGCCCAAAATGATAATCATTAGAATCAGCAGGGCGTACTGTACAAGCGTGAGGCCAATCGCGAAGCCTGATATTTTCATGACAACAAGTGCCAGAAATACAGGTATAAACGTGGATATACAATACAGGATATGTGCTGCCAGATAACCGATCAAGGAGACCGGAGAGATAATAATCCGCTCAAGCTGGCCCTTCTCCCGATCCTCTGCAAAAGTGAACAGATTCATAAACGTGCTCATCAGCAGAAACAGCATTAGAAAACCGATGATATTACTCCCAATTCCTCGATCTCCTTGCAGCACAGGCGCGGGAGCCTCAGGATGCTGAAGCAGATTCAGGAGCATCGCTTCGTATTCATCATTTTTGAGCGTGGTAATATTGTACTGCCCATCCCCCTCCACTTTAACAATGGCATCATACCGGTGTTTGACGAGTGTGGACCTCGGCGGATCTTCAGGCAGAATATCGATGTTAAGAAGCTCCGAATGAACCGGTACCGTATCAGCCTCACTAATCAGCGCAATATGGCCTCTGACCTGCTGAAGATTGGTAAAATAGACGGCTAGTGCAATCATGCCCAGCATCAACACTGTCATAATCACTACCAGCGGCAGGCGGGTGAGCATCCGGGAGTAGTTATTTTTCAGAATCGTCAGCATACATAATCCTCCGTTCGGAACAGCTTCACACAGCCCAATACCAGCAGCACGGAAATCAGTATACTAACGGCCAGCACTGGCAGGAATGAGGACAGATCCCCGTCGACAATGATGGAGAAGAACGTATCGTTCAACCATTTTACAGGGGAGAGCTTTGAGATCAGGGACATTGTTCCGCCCAGGCCATCCCAAGAGAAGAACGTGCCGCCCAGGAAAGCCAAAATCGCAATCACATTGCTGAGCAGCGTACTGGCCCCTTCTTCCGCCTTGAACACACAGCAGAACAGTACGCCTAGTGCGCATGCGGCGAATTCAACCGGTACCATCAGCAGAAGCAGGTAACCCACATGGGTACCGTCAAAATCCAAATGGAGCAAGAGCACAAGCGCGGCCAGTACCAACAGATGACAGAGATAATTGAAGACGCACGACGTAACGATTTTGGAAAAATAGATCGGAAAGCTGCCCACCGGAGAATGGATGATGCGCAGATTCGCTTTCTTGATATCTCGTTCCATAAAAATGTTGGTTGCCGTCATTGCCCCGTTCAAGATCCCGTACCCCAGAAAGGTGACCGTGTAGTAAAGGTAGGCATCGGAAGCATGTTGGTATGCGCCGCTATTCAGAAAGCCCATAATCAGAACGATCAGGAAGAAAAAAAGAGTGTTATAGCCGATCAGCACCGGACTCTTCACCATATTCTTAAGGTCCATTCGGCAAATATGCATAAACCCGCTCATCATTGCTCTCCCCCTTAATCGCGCAGCTTGCGGCCGGTCAGTTTGAGAAATACCGTCTCGAGACTAGCCGTCTCGCTCGCCACATTGCGGATTCTGATCCCGCTATCCGTTAGAAGCGCAATAATCCGGTCCAGGTTCTCAATATCCTTGAGACAAGTCACTTCAAGCTGCGACCCGTTGATCTGGACAGATTTCACACCGGTAATGCTGTAGAACGACTTATCCTCCACATTCTTCTCCGTTTCGATTTCAATAATATAGCGCTTCTCTTCCTGAATCTCTGCCTTGAGCGTCTCTTTCGTACCCTCGGCGATAATCGCGCCATGATCCATGATGATAATCCGTGATGAAATCGCCTCAACCTCCTCCATGTAATGGGTCGTATACAGGACGGTCATCCCACTATCGCGCAGTTGCTGAATACTATGCAGAATGTGGTTGCGCGACTGGGGATCGATTCCGACAGTAGGCTCATCCATGATCACCAGCTCTGGATTATGGGCAACGGCACACGCAATGTTAAGTCTGCGCTTCATGCCGCCCGAGAACGTCTTCACCTTGTCATGTCTACGGTCGGCAAGTCCGGCTAAAGCCAGCGCCTCATCCGTCGCCCGGTTCAGCTCTTGACCACGAAGACCGTACAATCCAGCGAAAAAGCGGATGTTACGCTCAGCCGATAGCTCTTCATATAGCGCAATATCCTGAGGGACCACGCCGAGCTTCTTCTTGTAGCCACGCAACACCTTGCTAAGGACCTCTCCTTTATAAAAGAGTTCACCGCCATCGCTCGACAGTGCAGCTGTCAGGATGTTGATCGTCGTGCTCTTCCCCGCACCGTTGGGCCCCAGGAAGCACAGGATTTCTCCGCGTACCACTTCGAAGCTGATTCCCTTTAGAACCTTGTGATCTTTGAAGCTTTTTACCAAGCGCTTTACACTCAATATTTTTTCCATTTTTTATCATCTCCTGAGCCCTATCCTAACTTAAAACGGACATAAAAAAATCAACCTTCCGGTGGAGTGAAAGGTTGATTTTTCATCCTTCTTGAGGATGAGGGGCCTCTACATCGGGCGGCTGAGGAGATCTTGCTTGTTCAGCGCCGACTGTGCAGCTGCATATTTACTGGGCATGACGCCTACCGTATTCTTGAAGATACGACTGAACAGATGAATGCTGGAGAACCCGGTTTCCTCCGCGATCTCGGTCAAATTCTGTCGTCCCCGGAGAATTCGTAGCTTCGCCTGTTCAATTCGGACATGCTTCAGATAATTATGAATCGTAATGCCAAGCTGGCTTTTGAACAAGTAGGACAGATGATTCGCTGTTACACCTGCATGTTTGCCAATGCACTCGTTGCTGAGCTGAGGATCATGATAATGCTCATGAATATAATGAATGGCGCCTTCCAGCAGCGGCCAGCCTTTCGTTAACTTGCCCTCCGCCTCCCCCGGAAGGGAGTGGCTCTTCATAAAGGTGTAAAGCAACTCCAAACAGATGGATTTGAGCAGCAAGGGGCTGGCTGGTGATGGATCGCTCAGTTCTTTTTGCAGCATGAGGAATTTCTTCTTCATATCCATCCGGTCTGCTAAGGCCAAGCGGGTTACCGGGGCGATGGAGGCCAGCTCCATCTCCTCTTCCCTGTGCTTCATGGCGTCGGGACGCCCCGCATGCCTATGCTCGTCATAGTAGAGATCAAAGTGTAGAATACACTGCACCAGCGGGAGCGCCGAGGAAGACTTGATGATATGGGGCATGAAAGGATGCATCAAGAGCACATCCCCTTCCTTGACCAGATATTTCACGCCATTCAGAAAGAACTCTGCCTCACCCTGATCAATATAGGTGTACACATGATCCGGATCCATCCATTCTCCGGCTAGTGAAGTGGACTTCTGAATTCTAGCGGCTCTGACATAGGGCGAAATATGGTTAATCCAAGACTGCTCCACGGCTGCGGCTCCCTTCTCTCTGCGGTGTCTCCATCCTGCAACGGATTTACGCTTTGACCGGAATCAACAATTCCTTCTCTACATAATCACGGCAGGTCTTCATGCTATCATACGGGGTATTCGTCGTTTCGTCCACTTCAAGCGTTACCCAGCCGGTGTACTGAATTTCTTCCAGCGACGCAAGTACCTCTTGGAAGTTGACCGCCCCTCTTCCTAGCTCGCAAAAGAAGGGTTCGTTCTCATTGCCACCCTCGGCCTTCTGCTTCGTCAGGTCTTTGAGGTGGACATAAGCCACTCTATCACGGTAAGTTTTAATGATCTCTGACGGGTCCATGCCAGCTCCCTTTAGGTGAGCAGAATCCGGTGCCAGGTAGACATATTCCGGATCGGTCAGGTCCATCAACGTCTCCAGTTCGTTCTGATCCTGAATTTCCGTCCAGAGGTGAGGATGCAGACAAGCTTTTACTCCCAGGGCTTTCGTCTGCTTGGCTAGTTCATTGATTGTTTCAGCTGCGACTTTGAGTTCTTCCAATGTAGTTGGCTGCTCTCTTGTCCCACCAGGACCCAGCACAAGAATCTCTGCGCCCAATTCCGCCAGAAGCTTGGCTAGCCGCACATTATGACGGATGATGTCCTCTCGGTTCTCCAAGTTTCCAAAACGCTGATGCTGCCCGTCCGGCATCCCGCCGTATAGCCCAGTGATCACTAGTCCGTATCCGGCCAGCAGTTCCTTGAACTCTTCCGGCTTGTCTTCGAACTGGAGCGCAAAGGACGCCCACGGTTCGATTCCACGAAAGCCAAGTTGAGAAATCTCTGTCACGGCCTGAAGATGATTCTGGCCCCAAGTGATGGCATGAGCAGCGATTTTACCTTTGAATTCAGTCATGAATAGGTCTCCTTATTGGCAGGGCTTCACGTACCAGCGCGCTAACCCTGCCCGTTCTCTTATAGCCCTAGCCCTAGTGGTACGAACACTTTATCAAATCCTGCCTTTGAGCGAGCCAGCAATTCCTGCGAAGTCTGCCCGCTACCCGGGGCCAGCACTTCCTGAGCAATAACGCCGTTATAGCCGATCTTCACGAGACTTTCCACGAAACCAGCAAGATCGATCACACCTTCGCCAGGATACAGACGGTCACCATCCTGAAGTTCAGGAATTGGCAGGTCCTTGGCATCATTGATATGAGCATGCGTGATTTGCCCCGGTTTCAGCTTAAGCAGATCATCGGTAGTTAGCCCATTCGTGTACCAATGGTAGGAGTCTAGTAGCAGACCGACATTACGGGAGTTGATCGCCTCCATCCACTCAAGCGTATCCTCCATCGTCCAGATGAATGGATTAGCCCACTGTGTGCGCAGGTGGTTACTGCCGACAAACTCCAGACCTAGCGAGATGCCGTACGCCCCCAAGATGTCCGCGCACAGTCTCAACCGCCGTGTAGCAGCAATCATGAATGGAGCCGCTGGCAGATCAGTGGAAGGCAAAATGTACGTGCAACACGCCTTACAATTAAGCGCGGCCGCTGCTTCCGACACCCGTACAAGCTGTTCTAATCCTGCTCGGAAATTCTCTTCCGTGCTCCGCCAATCCACATCCAGGCTGAAGGAACCGATGGTAATCCCGGTGCTTTCCAGCAGTTCTAATGCTTTTTCTTGTCCAAGCTCCTGGATCAGCTCTAGCGGATTAAGATCCACCGCCTGAAACCCGAACTCAGCCGCACTTCTGATATACTCTTCATTTGACGCAATCTCACCGAGACCCGCCGTAGTCAATCCTCTTAACATGTCTTTGTCCTCCTTAGGCCCAGTTAAATAGCACACCGTTGTATTGGTCTTTATTGTTTCTTAGTCCTGCATAAGCTTCACTAGCTTGCTCTGGCTTGATCACATGGCTGATCAGCGGCTCGATCTGCAGACGGTTCTGCTGCATCAGCTCGAAGACGATCTTGGAATTACGCACCAGCGAGTGCTTCACGAACTGATTAGGTTCTGTCGGATAACGCCACTCATGCGCCCCTTTGAACGTAATACAGCCACGGTTATACAGATGGCAATAGTTGAGTACTTCCGTAATATCTGTGTTGTACTCTCCACGCGGACTGCCCAGCAGAATGATCTCTCCCTGGCTGCCGATGTACTCTAGACTGTCAACTGCAACCTTGGAGATCCCAGTAGCTTCTATATGAGAGGATACACCCTGACCGCTAGTAAGCGCCATCAATTCTTCTTTTACTTTACCGCTGCTACCATCTAGCGCATAATCCACACCACATGCACGAGCTGTCTTGAGTCGTTCCTGCGACAGGTCGACCCCGATCACCGTTGCACCTTGCAAGCGGGCCAATTGAGCGGCTAGATTGCCGACCAATCCAAGACCGGATACACTTACCTTGTCGCCAAGCTCAATGTTCGACACGCGAACCGAAGTGAAAGCCACAGTCGCCATGCGAGTGAAAGGAACCCATCTCAGATCTAATCCGTCCGGCACCTTCAGTACAACGTCCTTAACCTCCAGCACCTGGTATTCGCTATGACTGCCATAGTGGAAGACAGCATCTCCAACTTGTACATCCTTAACGCCTGCACCCGCTTCAATAATTCGGCTAACGCTAGCATAACCTGGGTTAAGCGGGAGCTTGGCCCACCACTCTGTACCCGCCAGCATCGCCAGCTCCGTTCCGGGGCTAATTAGCGAATATATTAATTGAACAAGGACTTCATTCTCCCCAAGAGTTGGAGCTGTAAACGCCTCTTCCACCGTTTCTACTTCATTTGGGCTGACGAACATAATTTTCCTATTTCTCATTTGTGTAGTCACTCCTTCAGGTTCATTGATCCCTTTAAATGTATGGTTTTTTGAGTAAATTGTCTTTACCTGAATTCATGATTTTTTGTCTAAAACTACGATGTCGATACACCTGTTCTACGTCACTGTAATCCCACGCCAAAAAGCCGTCACTCCACTGCTTCCAGTGTCGAGACGGCTTCGTCCTGTGTCATGCGCCGCTTAATCAAAAAATGAATTACATGCAATCAAAATGATGATAATCCCACTTAATACGGTACTGAATTGCCCTAGAGTAAACGAACCGATCCGCACGCCAGACAGCTTTCGCCCGAGAACCACACCGAGCCACACCGTCACATAACTCCCGATGGCCGCCGTTAGAGATATTGCCAGCGGAGACAGTCCGATCAGCCCTGCGCCTATGCCGTTCGTGACTGCATTCGCGGCCAAGGCCACCCCCAGGACCATCGCTTCCAGAATGCCTATCGAGCCGGATTTATCTTTATCGGCCAGTTCTGGATTTTGTAGAATTCCGGTCAGCGATCCCCCCCCTTCCTCACGGGCTCCTTCACTCTCTTGAACAGCTTCCCGCTTCTTACGCGGTGCCGCTAGCAGAATGATCCGCACCCCGATGATAAAGAGCAGCAGGGCGCCGATCACAACGGGCATTACACCGGGTAGCACCTTGGCCATCCATTGACCCGAGAGAATGCCGACCATACTGAGAATGAAGCAGATCACCGCGATGATTAAATTTGAGAAATGGTTAATACGGATGCCACGAATCCCATAAGATATTCCAACACCTAAATTATCCAGACTGGATGAAAGGGCAAAGCCGGCAATGAGAAGCCACGCTACCATGGTTTGGTTCACTCCTTGTTTCTGTTTACAGTCATACTATTGAGATATACGCAAAATGGTGCGCGTCCCAAGTAAAATTGTTGAGATTTCCTCAACAATTGATATCAACACCACCCTGTACAGGAGGTGAAATTCACATGTCCAATGAGAAGAGAAGCCCTGACCTTGGCGAGATACTGACGACTTTGCTCAAAGAGCGCAGACTCTCCATGCGGAAGTTGAGCGCGCTGACCGGCATGGATACCGCAACAATCTCCCGCATCGTGAACGGCAAACAGCGGGCCAAGCCAGAGCATCTGAAGGCGTTCGCCCTGCATTTGGAAGCCCCCCTCACCGATCTATTCCAGGCCGCCGGTTATGGCGCTGCCGCGCCCTCTCCCCCCGTTCCGATCTCCGACATTCTTTCCTCCATCACCAGCATCAAGGAAACCCTACAGGCCTTCAACCTGATCGATCATCATTTCACCGCAGAGCTGGTTCAACGGGAACTCAGTAAATACGAACCGTATGTCCTCACCGAAGAAGGCGCACGAAAGATTCATAACGATTTCCCCGACAAAGTAAAAAGCGTCAACGGTGCAGGACCGTTCATTGAAGAACTGCATCGCATGTATGAGCTTTACAGCAGCACCGACCTCCCTGCGGAGGAACGTGCTATCTTGGGCAGCGGATTGTTTTATTTTGTCTCGGCGACTGACATCATTCCGGACTATGTTTTCCCGCTGGGTTATCTGGATGATGCTATCGCTGTGCAGATTGTGATGGAGCGGTTGCAGGAGCTGAGGAGTCGATCGGGGATATAGGGGAGAATTAGATGCTGATGGCAGTGTTATCTATAAAAAAGCCGTCCCCCTGTGTAGCTTCTCTGCTGGGTGACGGCTTTTTGATGTGCTTTTGCAGCTTGAGTTTCTTCATCTCCTCAAGATGTTCACTCTAATGTAACTGTAAATACCAACACTTCCGTAGCAATTATTGTAAATATCGACAATCACAAATAAAATAATAGACAATGGAAGTTTTTCCGCATCCATTGTCCATTATTCTGAGGAGGAAATTATGAAAAGAATATTGAAGATATTTTTGTGTGCGACAGTTATTTCAATGGCAGTTGGAGTAAATAGTGCTTATGCATCTCGGGAACATCCTAATATTTATATCAACAATGAAAAAATGGACATCTACGCTAATATAACTTCGCTTGGTACTACGCTTGTTCCTATGCGCCCAATCTTTGAAAAGTATGGAATGACGGTTGAATGGGACAATTTAACTAAAACTGTAACTGCAAAGAAAGGCGAAAACACAATTAAATTAACACATAATTCATATGAAGCATTTTTTAATGGTAACATAGTCCCCTTAAACCAAGCACCATCACTTGAGCCAAGTAGTAATATATTTTACGTAAACTTAAGATTTATATCCGAGGCATTGGGAGCAACAGTCTCATGGACAAAAACAGAAAATGATGCCTCAGTCTACATCAATTTTCCCGAGTGAATCCCTCTACCTGCTTCACACCATCAATCCTATGAATACCGGTTTTTCGGGATCTGCAGACCAAGATGGCCCCTTAACGTATCGCTCTCATAATCTAACCGAAACAATCCGCGCTTCTGTAGCTCTGGCACAAGCAGCTCCGTGACATCAGCCAATGTGCCTGGTACTTCACTATGCAGAATAAACCCATCCGCCGCTCCTGTTTCGAACCACTCCTGCATCCGATCTGCTACTTCAAGGGGTGAACCGAAGAAAGTCGGCTTTGGCTCGGCAAATGCCAGCACAGTCTGGCGTAGGGTCAAACCACGCTCGCGGGCTTTTCGTTTGATGCGATCGGTAAAGCTTTGAAAGCTTTTGCTGCCAAGTGTCCCTACATCAGGGAAAGGATCATCCAACGGATACTGCGTGAAATCGTGGAAATCGAAAAACTGTGCAAAATATCGGAGCGACTGGTCAAATGATTTTAACGCAGCGATCTTAGCATACTTTTCCTCAGCCTCTTCCCTTGATCGACCTATAACAATATTGGCGCTTGGCATAATGATCAATTCAGACGGATCACGTCCGGCTTCGCCAGCTTTTCGCTTCAGATCCTTATAATACTTCCTTGCTTCCTCCAAATTGCTAATACCAGTCATGACCGCATCAGAGTGAACCGCAGAGAAATCCTGCCCATCCGCAGAAGAGCCCGCTTGAAAAATAACCGGATGACCCTGGCGCGATCGGGCAATATTCAGCGGTCCTTTCACAGAGAAAAATTCGCCCCGGTGATTTAGACTATGCAGCTTACTCGGATCGAAAAAGACTCCGCTATCTTTGTCCCTCACAAAGGCGTCATCTTCCCATGAATCCCATAAGCCGCGGGCAACAGACAAATACTCACTGGCTATCCGATAACGCGTGTCATGCTCAGGATGATCTTCCTCTGATTTGCTGAAATTAAGCGCTGCCGCACGCATACCGGTCGTCACTACATTCCAGCCCGCTCGTCCACCGCTGATATGGTCGATGGAAGCAAGCTGCCTCGCACTTGTATAGGGATCACTATATGTCGTGGATAATGTACCAACCAGACCGATGCGCGAAGTGGCGTGTCCCAGTGCAGACAACAACGTCAAAGGCTCCAAATGATTGACATAGTGCGGTGTCGATTTCTCATTTATATGCAGGACATCCGCGATAAAAACAAGATCCAGCTTGCCAGCCTCCGCAATCAGCGCCTGTTCACGGTAGAAGTCGAAGGCAATACTCGCGTCAGACCTGACCCCGGGATGCTTCCATGCGCTAACACTTGATCCTACGCCATGAATCATCGCACCTAGTTTAATTTGTCTGCGGTTTGTCGTCATGTCGGCCATCATCCTTTCAGTTACTTCTATCTGGTACTCCTACTGCCGGTATCGAAGCGACTCAAGAATTGCCTCACCCGCTCATTACGGCTTTCTTCGAAAATATGATTCGGTGTCCCGTCGTCAGAAATAATGCCCTTCTCCATAAAAATAACACGGTCCCCGACCTCTCTGGCAAAATTCATCTCATGTGTCGCGACAACAAGCGTCATTCCTTCCCGGGTCAGCTCCTTCATGACGAGCAGCACTTCACCCACCAGCTCAGGATCGAGCGCAGACGTTGGCTCATCGAACAGCAGGATGGCCGGCTCCATCGCCAATGCACGCGCAATTCCGACCCGCTGCTGCTGGCCACCGGATAGCTGGGCTGGAAAACGATCGGCGAATTCGCCAAGGCCGACCTTGTTCAGCAGCAATTTTCCGCGCTGTATAGCATCCGCCGAATTCCATCGTTTGACCACGATTAGCCCCTCAATGACATTCTCCAATGCTGTGCGGTGGGGAAACAATTGATGGCTTTGGAACACCATGCCGGTCTTTTGCCGGTAACTGGTCAGCTCGCGTGTTTTCTTCTTGCCTCCATCCCCAAAGGACATTGACAATCCATCCAGTTCGATCGTGCCTCTATCTGGAATTTCCAGCAAATTCACGCAGTTGAGCAAAGTCGATTTCCCTGATCCGGAAGGACCGATGACAATCGTCGTCTGTCCTTTTGCGATATGCAAGTCGATCCCCCGAAGAACTTCTGTCGGACCGAAGCTTTTACGCAATTGCGAGATCGTTAACATGTTCGCCGCCTCCTTCCCCTCATTTAAAGCGAATACTTTCCGAATTTGTTCTCCAGCCGATGTTGAAAGATCGTGAGTACAGAGCAGATCGCCAAATAATAGCCGGCAGCCACAATGTAGAGCAGCATCGGTTCAAACGTGGAGGCAGCAATTTGCTTCGCTACGCCAAATAAATCCGGCAAGGTGACGAGTGCAGCGAGTGAGGAGGTTTTAAACAAGCTAATGAACTGGCTGCCGAGCGGCGGGATGCTGATCCGCGCCGCTTGCGGCAAGATTACACGCCTTAGCACCTGAAAGGGCGTCATCCCAAGGGAATACCCCGCTCTCCACTGCCCCTGGGGCAGTGACTTGATCGTTGAACGCATAATTTCAGAGCAATACGCTGCTTCCGACACCGTAAGAGCGATGACAACCGTGGGAAATGCAGGTAGGATGATGCCAAAACTCGGCAGCCCGTAAAAGATAATGAACAATTGGACAAGTATCGGCGTGCCCCGGATAATCCACACATAGAATCGTGATGGCATCCGCAAATAGGGTTTATGTGACAAGCCTGCCAAAGCGATCAGCAGAGCAAAAATCAGCGAAAGCCCGAACGAAAGGATGGACAACGGTATCGTATATTTAAGCATCCCCTGCAGCAGCGGCCACAACGAGTGGAGGAAAACGTCCCACAATCTTTCCGCGCGCTCCTGACTCATGTCGTTTCTCCCTTCTCCATCCTATTTTAGTACATTTTCTCCGAACCATTTGACGGACAGCTTCTCGTAAGTGCCATCCTCCTTCACGCTCTTCAGCGCCTCGTTAAATGCCGCAGTGACGGTTCCGTCCCCGCCCTTAACCAGCGGCAGTGCAACAATTTCTTGAGTATCTGCCTCAGCTGCGGCTCTCAGCTTTAGATCCGGACGGCTTTTCTTAAGTTCAAGGAAATACAAATTGTTGAAAATAATTGCGTCAACCCGTTTATTCTTCAGGAGCTCAAGACTTTCGCCTTCCGGCACAAGCTCGGCCCCATAGGATTCGGCCAGTTTACCGTAAATACTCGTGTTAGAGCCGTAAACCTTTTTACCCTTCAGATCTTCAAAACTGTTGATGTCTTTCGTCTCATCCAGCACTATAAGCGTCGGATACGAAATCAGATACGGATCGGTAAAATCGTACTTCTCCTTACGTTCGTCGGTTACCCCGATCTGATGGATGGAATCAAAGCGTCCCGCGTCCAGACCAGCCAGCATGCCGTCCCACTCCGCTTCTTTAAACACTGGCTTCACACCTTCGACGCGATTCCAAACCTCCGTAAGCAACTCGATATCAAAGCCCGTCAACGGACGATCATTGCCCTCTTCATGGAAAGCATAGGGTGGATAAGTCCCCGTAGTAGCGATGACAAACTCGCCTTTCTCTTTTAGCTTGTCCAGCGAAGTCTGCTTGGTAGCCGGTGGATTAGTAGAAGGAGCTGCCTCTGATTCACTGCCTTTATTGTTGGAGCATCCTGACACGATTAACGCCAGAGTCAATACTGTAATCATAGATAAGCTTTTTATTTTAAACATTTCATTCGCTCCTTGGCTATTTAGTTGTGCGTGGCCTCTCGCATGCCCACATCATATTACACAGTTATACAATCTGTATAGTTGGTTTTAAGAGAATACCAATCTACTTGCATTAGATCACAATACAGTTATATTTCGTAGCAACGAATCTCATAAATCGAAGCTTCCGTACTCCCATTCGTAGCATGCACAACCACTCGAATTCGCTCTGCTAACACCGGTTCAGACAACCGATGCGAAACATGCCGTTGGTAATTATCGGTTATTCCCAAGACCACCCGCCACCTTTTTCCATCCCACGCTTCGATGCTGTAATCCCGAGGAGAGTCGGGTTCGCGGAAAAAGGCCGGGTATCGGTTAAGGTCCTGCAGCAGATGGCCAGGGAAAGTTAACTCTACCGTTCCGATCTGTTGAGGATTGCTCCAACGCAGTTCAAGCGACTGTGGGAGACTCTTCCCTGGCTCCGAGCGCCACAAATTGGTCGTTCGATGCGGCCTTGACGCTCCACTAGTCGTTCTTTCAGGGCCGAACACCGCCTGTGGCGGAGCTACTCGCAAGCTCATCGTTCGCCCATCCTCATGACTCCGCAGCCGGCCAGATTCCAATTCGCTTGCTGAAGGCAGCCCCTGATGCACGCTTGCTGCGCGATGCCATGACAATTCCTCCGCTCCGAAAACATCAAGACGAACATAACCGTCCTGCGGAAAGGCTTCTTCAGCTCTTTTATCCAGCTGTACCTGCCACTGCACCCAGCCGGTATACGCATCGGGAACTGTCAATTGAGCGAAGGCCAGAACACTCGTTGCTGAAACGGTATCCCTCTTATCCGTGGCTCCATTATGACTGCCGTTCACGCTGTAATCCCAGATGTGCTCGGTACGATGCAGTTCTACCGAGAACGTTTGCGGCTGATCCGTAGAATTAGCAATCCACATATCGACTTGCTCTAGCAGACCGCACACGGGTACCCATTGGCTGCGGCGAATGTCGAGCGAATCGGCATCAGGACCTGGCTCAACCGTCGTCAAAAAATCTTCACTACTGGCAGTGACTTCTGCACTGCGAGCGAGATCAAGCGGATCAGCGTTCGTTACATTCGGCAGGAAGCAGCCTCTACGCAGCAACGTTTGCTGTACCTTGGCAATGGCCGTAGTCGGTATATCCGGAATAGCAATGCCTTGCTGCAGTGCGATGGCGGCTGTCGTTCCAGCGGCTTGCCCCATAATCGCCGTCGTCGACATCACGCGAACCGTCCCAA
This sequence comes from Paenibacillus sp. NPDC057934, assembly GCF_042887565.1. Classification (NCBI taxonomy): domain Bacteria; kingdom Bacillati; phylum Bacillota; class Bacilli; order Caryophanales; family Paenibacillaceae; genus Paenibacillus; species Paenibacillus sp. NPDC057934. Next base: position 484,564 of record NZ_JBHVPB010000002.1, on the reverse strand, counting down.
GAGCAGCATGCGTTACACTTACATTCCGCCCTGCCATCATCAAATTGTCGATGTCCTTCGCAATCAGAATACGCAGCGGGATACCATAAGGACTGATAATTTCTCCCGCTCCCGGCAGCTCGCTTGTCGGCGCAAGTAGTCCTCCCGGGATATGTAAATCCAGATACCAGCCCCCGAAAGCGACCTCATCGGGAAAGGCTACTTCCTGCTGCACATCGTGCTCGGTCATTAGATAACGTCCAATAATGCGGCGGCTCTCCCGCTTCCCCGGCACTTGACCGATCCAATCAAGCGCATAATTCGCCGCTTTGTCTCGTGTCAGAGGGTCCTTATTTTTAATCCAATCCCACACCCCGAGAACATGGCGGGTAAGCTCATGACGAATGGTCTCCGCATCATGGATCGTATCCCAAGGCGTACCGAGCTCGAACCACCAGTAGCCGGCCCGAATGTCATAAGGCTTACGGTTATGCCCATAGAAGAAGGCCGGGTCGTCATAGGAAGCCGCCCATGAAGGCGCGTGAAACGGCGCTGTCCGTCCCGTATCACGAGCGCGAAAATGAATGGAGCTGCCCATCGTATCACTGCTTGCCCTCTCCGGTGCATGCAGCTCTCCGTATTCGTCTCGACCCTCTGAGCCCATCCGCCATTCGTTGCCTGCCAGTGCTGCAATTGTGCCATCCCCGGTACAATCGATAAAGACCTTCCCTTCAATTCGCAGGTCTGTCTCAGCGCCGAGAATATGACCGGTTACAGCGGTAATCTGCCGCTCTCCATGCTTGTGCACTTGCTGCACCGTGGTGTTCAAATAAACAGTCAGATTATCTGTCCTTACCGCCAAATCATACAGCGTCATATCCCATACGCTGTTCGTCCAACCATTATTGTGGAATTGCTCATGATTATTCGCCCGATCCGTGCCTGCAAGCTCCGTAAGGATGCCTGTTTCGCGCGCATAAGCATGAAATCGTCCGGCACCGTGTGGAGTCACGCGAATCTCCGACGAGCTGTTGCCACCGAGGACAGGACGGTCCTGCAGCAGTGCAGTTACGGCACCCTCTCGTGCCGCAGCTATTGCTGCACTAAGGCCAGCCAAACCTCCACCAATAACGACTACGTCATATGATGCCGATTTGCTGCTCATCTTGCCCCTCCACTCCCTTCTTCCGATGTTCTTGCATAATGGGTTGCCCTTCTAGAAACTGCTTCTGCCACTTCAACGGATTGAATGGCAGTTGTAATTCCGCCGGTGGTCTGAAGACCGGTACGAAGTTCATTAAAGAAGCCGGCATTTTCCTCATAAAATCCGTTAACCACATAAGGCTCTTCACTTCCCGCTATCGCAGCACCAGCCCAACTGGCTGTTCGATGATTACTAGACCAAAGCTCGGCACTGCCAGGTGAATCATGTGATGTCCAAAAAGGAAGCTTTAACCGGAGAGAAACTCCCTCACCTGAAACCTCCACACGCTCATACACTGCTCCCGCAACGGGATAATAGTTTAGACTGAATGTGATTCCGGACAGAAACTCCCCTTCAAGCGCAACATTAGTTACACCTGCCCCCAGATGCGGAAGCTTTCTGTACCGCAGACGAATATTGCTATAGTCAGAGCCGACCAACTCGCGCAGTGCATCTATACCGTGAATAACCGTAACCGATGCATCCTCATCGTCCGTTCGCCCAACTCTGCTGATATCGTATGCAATATGATGAAGACGACCAGCAGCACTCCATTCCTCCAATTGACTGCGAGCTTGAATGACAAGCGGCATATACCGTCTGTTAAAAGCTACCCGATTCGGAATCTCAGACCCGTCAGGCCGCTGCGCCGCTGCAGCAATTTGCAACGCTTCCTCCTTTGACACGCCCGGAGGCTTCTCCAACAGCAGTGGATATCCTCGCTCCAAGATCGAAACCGCCAGACCTGCAATGTGCGGCGCCGGCACCAGCAGACAAACCACGTCCGGACGCTCTTTCTCCAGCGCTTCTTCCACTTGGGTATACGTCCGGGTAAAGCCGAATTCTGCAGCGAACGCGGCAGCCTTTACTGGGTCAGCATCTACACAGGCGACAAGCTCCGTATCCGGATGCTCCGCCACATAACGCCGGTAGGCTGGTCCATGTCCTCGCCAGGCAATGCTGCCGCATCCGACAACACAAATTTTAAACGTCACTACCTGTCCACTCCTTCGCTAATTGCTCTGCACGCTTTAATGCTTTAATCTCTCGTGGCAAATGAATGTCATACGGCTCCCATTGAAACCATTCCCCGCTTAAATAACCGGTATAGCCGATGGCTTGCAGAGCATGAATAACCTCCGCGTGATCAATGTCTCCGCTGCCGATGGCCAGGTACTGCGGATGCCCGTTCTCCCGCTTCGGACCAGCAGCACCATCGTGCACATGCACATGCTTAATATAGGGCCCAAGTATATGAGCTACTTCAGCCGGAGAAGCATTTCCTTCATGCTGCGTGTGCAGCACATCCCACAATACGCCCAAACCGGGAAGATTCACTCTTCGCAGCAGTTCTGCGAGTGTATGTGGGGCCGACCAGTCATCATGTGTTTCTAACAGCAGCGTAATCCCTTCTCTTTGTGCAATCGGCGCAAGCTGGCCAAGAGCCGCAATCACTCTATTCGTAGCGCTCTCTCTAGAATCTTCTGTAGCGATTCGGCCGCAAAACAACCGAACAAACGGAATACCCACATCCTTTGCCAGCGTAATAGCCTCTGATGCAGCTGCTAGTTGATTCTCAGCATCCACAACCGTTGTGAATCGGGAGGAAATACCTAGAGCTGTCAGTGCGATGCCACTTCTAGCTGCTTCTTGACGGAGAGCTAAGCGCGTTTCTCTGCTAGCTGTCACTTCAATGCCATGAGCATGATCAACGCCACTACGAATTTCCAAGCCGTGATATCCGGAATTACGCGCCGTCTCTAAGAGCTCCGTCAACGTAAGCTGTGGGGCAGATGCCGTGTTAAATGCGTATTTCATGCCAGTCCCCCTTGTGTGTACTTTTATAAAATGACTGTAACTTAAGTAATGAACAAGCCACATGCCCGATCCTCTACTACTCGTTTCTTGAAAAAACGCACGTTACTCCTAATTTTGCGCACAGCAAAATCACCGGCGCTGAGCAGGATGGCCGCCGGTGTTTATTTTCCACGCAATCTAACAGCGCACCTCCCTTTAAACTTGGCGGGATCGCTTGCGAAAAGCTTGCGGGGATAACCCCATCTTTTTCTTGAATGTTTTGCAAAAATACGCACTGCTATTGAATCCTGTCTGCTTCCCGATCTGCACCACCGGACGGTCGGTCACCGAGAGCAGTAAGCAGGACTCACGGAGCCTGCGAGCAATAATGTATTGGCTGAGCGTACACCCGGTTTCCTCACTGAACAAATGTGAAGCATAAAAAGGAGAGACATGCAGGCTTTCGGCCAGCTTTTCCAATGAAAATTCCTCATGGTAATGCTCCTCAATCCAGTTCATCATATGTTCAATATGACGTCCCTCACGTTTATCTATGATCTCAACCGGTTGGTGCTCAGATGCTCTTTCGTACATTTTGCGCATTGTCCGCATGAAATCTATCAGGAACAGAAGCAGTTCCTCTTGACGTTCATAATTTGGCACTTCCGCTAACCGCTGCTTGAATTGCTCGGATAGGACGTCGAAGCTTGCGACCTCTTCCACTGTTAGTGAGAACAGCTGGCGTTCCAGCTTGCCTTTCCATATTCGTTGAAAAAAAGCATGTAAGCTCGGGAACAACGCAGCATAGCGGTCGAACAAATAGGGGTCGAACACAATTGGCGTACGCACATAGGGAGGCTCCATTTTAAAATGGTGAAGCTGGTAAGGTTGAATGATAACAAGCGTTCCGGAACCAACGGAATGGACCTTTTGTTCCAGAATAAGCTGTCCCTGCCCTTCCAGCACCAGTACAATCTCAAGGCCTTGATGTGCGTTTACGATTTCCAAATGACCCTTGCGAGTCGCAAGGCGGTGAAAGAAAAGGAAGTTCTGCTCGACAAGCTGCGGTACCGGATTAATCAGCCGGCTCATCTGCCGGTCATCTCCTGCTGCAGCCAATCAAAGGAATGAGCGCCACCGATTTCATGCCCGCCTTCAAAGATCTCCACCTGGAACCGGTCCGCCGCGCCAAGCTTTTCATACTGTTGTTTCAATATGTCTGCCGCTTTAATCGCTCCTTGAACTGGGAATATATGATCTCTTCTCCCGACTTCCAGGTATAACGAGCGAGGAGCGATCAGCCCGATCAGGTCCGGCATATCCCCCAACTCGACGATGCCGGGAATGTAATCGCATAAACAATTTTGCCCGACAAAGAAGGAACTGTCTTCATAAGTGTTTGGATATCCGCTCAGTACGAGTGCCGTCAGCCTTACATCCAGCGCTCCCGCCAAATAGCCCACAAAAGCACCGCCCGATAATCCCATCACACCGATACTCTCTCCCTGTATCTCCGGTCTGGCGAGCGCATAATCTGCCGCTATCAGCGTTTCCAATGTGCGTACACCTGCCAGCGTTTCACCCAGATGGATTAAATAAGAAGACAGCTTATAGCAAGAAGAGTTGCCTATCTCCTTCGGGTCCAAATGACTGTCCGCATTCAGCCGTCTCTCTCCGAAACCAAGCAATTCGGGCACGATTACAGCCAAGCCGCGCTTGACCAATGACAGGGCGAAATGCTTGTGGATACCTGTACCCTCCGGTTCGTCCTGTCCGTCCGGCGTAAGGCCGACCAGCTCGCGGCTACCATAACCGTGGCCATGCAGTGCTAGCACCGCGGGTACAGGATGATCGGCTGCTGCGGTTTTAGGAAGCAGAACATAGGCAGGCATTAGCAATCCGTCTCTCGTTTCAATCTCAATACGTTCCCGCACATAGTCTCCACAATCTATCGACTCCTTGTGGAAAGACTCAGGTGCTTCATACACAGCCTCTCCACTGCCTAGCTGAGCAATGCGTGCAGCTGGAATACGAAGAATTTGGGCCAGTCGTTCTCTGCGTCGCTGTCTTTCAGCATCATCGAGAACATCCGGTAATTTGGATGCTTCTTCTAGTTTATTTTTGTACAATGTATCGATAAAAGCATTCGGGGAGCCGCATCTCATCCTATCGCCTCTTTCTAATCTATAAGACAAACTTAAGATTTTCACTTAAGGCTCGGTCGTCACTACGGTGAATATTTGGACTTCCGGTCGCTGTTGTATCCAGATTTCTTCTTTATAAGCCGCTTTTTAGCGGTTGAAATCTGGATACAAAGGCGATCGCATTCGCTCCTACAGTTCCAAACCTTCCCCTTCGTTCCTTCTCGCTCTTTGTTACGTTCTTTTATTCATCTTATATGGATTTATAATTCTTGTGTAATGATTGTACTTAATTGTCCTCAAAGTTGAGCCCCTGAACAGCATTCAGAATCATTGTGCCAACATGCAAGTTGGAATGAAAAGTGCGTAACAGTAAGGGTTAGCATTACTTTTCTGCTATCATAGTATGGGTTATCCCAGATGTAAAGTTGGATATTAAAACGTAGCAATATAGTTATACCTATACACAACGTACGACAATGATCGCAATATAATTCAATATTTGCTCAACATCTTATCTCTTTAATACATTATGCTTGAATGCAGGAGGGAGAGATTCCGAATGAAAGATAACACTTCATGGACCATTGCTACGGCAGGGCAAGCGTTGCGGGACGGTCGACTATCCCCTTCATCCCTGCTGGATTTGCATCTGCAGCGTATTGCTTATAACGAACCACACTATCGTACATTTATTCTGATCATGGAGGAAGATGCACGTGCTCAAGCTAGACAGGCCGAGCAGGAGCTGAGGAACGGAGTAGACCGTGGACCACTGCACGGCATTCCCATATCGGTCAAAGATATGATTGCGTATGCGGGTATACCAATGACGAACGGCTCAGGACGCACGCCCCCGTTCAAGCCAAGCATACACGCTCACATCGTAGAGCAGCTCCTTGAGGCTGGCGCCGTGATCATCGGCAAATCTCATCTGCATGAATTTGCGTATGGCAAGCATCACCCGGCATATGGTGCAACCGCTAATCCCTATCATCCTGACCGATTGCCGGGCGGTTCCAGTTCCGGCTCTGCCGCAGGTGTTGCTGCCGGGTTCGCGCTCGGCTCTATCGGGACCGATTCTGCAGGGTCGATCCGGGTGCCGGCCAGTTTTTGCGGAGTCGTAGGGTTCAAACCTACCACTAACCGCCTCAGCCTGGCAGGGATTACACCGCTCACTCCTTCGCTGGATCATGCCGGCATTATCACCCGCACCTGTGAAGATGCTGCGCTACTATTTAACGAATTGATTCTTAGCACTAACGTAACGCCTAAAGAAACTGACGGTAGGATACAGCGGCAACCATTAACAACTCCATCAAGGTTCGGTGTGCCCATCGCCTACCTGCAATCGACGACCGATCCGGAAGTCCGTGCTGCAGTACTGGAAGTCGTTCGCGCACTTGAGGGTCAAGGTGCAACCGTAGAGTGGCTTCCTACCGATCTGCCTATTCAAGAAATCAAAGAAAAGACTTGGAGTATCCTTCATTATGAGGCGTACTCTACGCACAGCAATCTTTTAATGGATTGGGCTGAAGGCTACAGTGAGCCGCTGCGAAGCAACTTGCGTTTGGGACAAGCTATCACAGAGGCAGACTATAACCATTGCCTATCCTGGCGTGATTCCTCAGCCCACTTGATTGATCAGCTGTTTACGGGCATCGACGTCATCCTTACGCCTACCTGTCCCGTCACGGCCGGACCCATTCATAACACGAGTACCAATAGACTAGCCAACGGCGAATTCACGCCACTAGCCAATTTGTGGGGACTACCCGCGCTCACGCTGCCCATCGGTTTGTCACAGGATGGCTTGCCCATAGGCTTACAGATAACAGGAAGACAGGGTGAAGACCGCAGCGTGCTGGCAGCCAGTGTATATATCGAACAAATCCTAGATGCAGCCAAGCTGTGGCAGCTGCCATAAGCATACGAGCAAGTAGTTTAACTATCCTGAGCAGCATTGATAGGATCTTGATGAACGATAGTTTGACACTTACCTTTCGGCAATACAACAACGACTGATTCACGGTAGTCTAAACAACTGACCACTTCGTATTGGCTAAAAAATAGGCCGTCCCCAAGTGCAGAGTATCTGCTAGGAGACGGCCTTGGTAGAATAATTAGACTCACGATATTATTCAAGTTCTGCTATGTATTCAACTATTCTTGATTTTAATTTCTATATTCTAACCAGCTGTTTTTTCCTACTTCTAACGAAAAAAATAAAGAGAACAATTTGTATTAATAATGATAAAACAGATAATCTCAAATCAATCAACATTAAAATAGGTGAAACTATCAAACAAGCTATTAAAAACCATCTGTATTTACTATTAATTCCTAAATTCCCCTCCATTAATAATGATATAATCACCCAAATCATTGTTCCACTTAGAATCAATGAGATGAACATTATAAATAGAATAATAGATGCTAGTATATTATTTTGATTTAGTAACAGGAGAATAAAATATGTGGTTACAATAACAATAATGAAAACTAATATAATTGGCTTAAAAGGTCTATATAACCTCGAAACTGTCTCAAATACATCAGAAGAAGTATTTGATGAAATTAATTTAGATTTTTCTTTATGAAGCTTATCACATTCTAATTGAATAAATGTCATTAGCGTCCGTAAAACGGATATATCTGCTCGCAAATAGTAATCCCTTACAATCTTTTTGATATCATTTGTGAAATAAGCACTTGATTCACCAAGCTTATTATAAAAGTTCTGTACAGCGAACGCATCACTTGGTCTATGGATAATCTGAGCTATAGCAGCTTCCACTGACGAATACATGTCCAACTGTTTTTGAACAAGAGCTAATTTATCATTATTATCTTTCTCCATCAATACTTTGAATTCTTTATACAACCAAATAAGAACAGTAGTAAAAACTGTAATTGCTAGTGACCAGCCAGGATTTGCTTTAAAGTAAGTTAAAATTTCTTGCATCATGTATGAGTGTACCCCTGTTTTTTATATAGAATGTTAGGATTTATTAAAGGCTAGACTTTTATGATAAATATAAATTTCAGTTACTTCATTGGAATCTTAAATCCAATCATCGAAAAAATAAATTTTCAAACTCATGCTCTTTAATTTTCCGTATTGCTACTTCAGAATATTTGTTTTGTGCCTTTAAGGGGCGTGGATGAGGTACAAAGAATAGTGATTTATTTTCATATTTCTTATCCTCAGATTTTAACACCTCATAGCAATATGTCTTGCTTAATGCATTTTTAAAGGTACTAACTAAATCAGGATTACTTTTTTGTTGCTTAAGAATTCCCTTATGTCCTTTGATTCCCCAACCGATGAAAATATATTTAGCTTCCGAGATAGCAGCAGAGATAAAATTCCAATTAATTTCCTCAAAAGCAAAATGAGCGGAATTTAATTTACTGCTAGAACCGCTAATAATACTAGAGATATTCACAACATACAGTGTGTGACAATCGTGAGCTTTTGCAACATTAATTAACTGATCAACCGTCTTATCAGATTTATTATGTGCGGCATTACTAGGATTCATCATAATTGCTGTAAAGATATTCTCACCTTGTTCCCAACGTTTTTCTAAAAAATAACGCCGTGAGTGGTATTTATCAAAAACTGCATTTCCTGAAGTACCTGCAAATGTTCCTGTTTCGGATAGTAACAGCTTGGAATTAGCCAAATTAAAAAACCACAACTTAATCCCCCCATTTAATTGATATTTTTACTTAATTATATATTCTCATACTAAAAATTACCTCATCTCTTAATTTTATCATTTTTAATAGTCCTAAAGCATCCTCAGGCATGAGAATTATAAGATTGTCAAATAGGCTGTCCCTTGAGCAAAAATTTCTGCAAAGGGGACAGCCTATTTTCGTTACTGCATGATATAAATTTTTGTTAAGTACACCAAATTACCAATCTGCTCAAGTGGAGGAGTAGCCTGCAAGTATTCACGTAGCAACTAGTGCCGCAACCATCCCCCTAAATTGGCGTATTAAAGAAAAACTGGAAAGGATGACGTTCAGATGTCGGCGCTGCTCAAAAATATCCGGACACCTACCTTTATTTTCTTTTCGTGTGTTCTGGTCCTGTCCGTAATGGTAGCGATTCTGTCCAAACCTTATTTCACAGAGCGTATCTTCTATGTAGATAACTACAAATACTCTTTCTACAGTGAACAAGATAATCTCGTCACCTATCGAAGCAAAACAAACGATCCGATACAAGTAAATCTTGATCATGGGAAACGTACAGTCACCATCCAGCACCAGGAGTATTTTATTACGAAAATCGATTCTTCACCCAGTTTGAATTATAAAGTGATATATCCTAACGGCCACAAATACGAAGTCCATGATTCTTCCGGAATATTATTGAGCTTCGATGTAAATGGAAATTACATCTCTGAAGTCTCCACTCGCCGTTCAAGCCTTCTGAACCACTGTCCACGGCAAAAGCTATCAAGAAATCAATGCAGCAAAAAGACACTGAGATTTTATTCATCAGTGTCTTTCTTGTTGTTACTTTTCCACCAACATCATATTTCATCGTTGAACTCAGAGTCGTATTTTAAAGCAGCTTAATCAGCTCTTCTAGCTCATCAACCAATACTTTTGCATGTTCAAAATTAGTATCTTTCAAGGCCAATTCGATTTTCATTTCAACTGATTTCTTCTTTTGTTCAGTTTCTAAATAGTCTTTATCAAAATGACTAGCATAAATCATCTGTTTGAATTTTTTCATTTTCATTTTTCTAATCGTCTTATCGTCAATGATTAGTACATAATCCATACCATTTACAACAGAATAGAAATCATGAGAAATCATGAGTATCGCACCTTTATAGTCTTCGATGGCTTTCTCCAGTGCTATTTGTGTATAGGTGTCTAAATGGCTTGTCGGTTCATCAAGAAGCAATACGTTTGCTTTACTGGCAGAAACTTTAGCCAATTGAAGTATATTTTTTTCTCCACCAGATAATGATTCTATCTTCTGATTAACGCTTTCTCCTTCAAATCCATAATTTGAAAGATACGATCTAACCTCGTCGTAGGTACTAATTCCAGCATCAATAAATTCTTCAAGAATTGTATTAGAATCATTTAGCACTTCGCCTTGTAGCTGAGATAAATAAGCCACTTTAGCATCAGCATTTATTACAATTGAATCGTGATTATTCTTAAAAATTTCTCGAAGTAAAGTCGTTTTCCCAGTACCGTTTGCCCCGATAATAGCTACTTTATCTGTAGATTTTATCTCAAAGTTAACATTTCCCAAAAGCAACTCTTCAAAGGTAACACCATAATTATTGACATTTACAACAATGGTGTCTTCAATCTCATTTTCAATACCAAAACTGATTTTCGGTTGCTTAATATCAACAAAAGGCGCTTTAATTCTACGTGCTTCCAATCTCTCTTGAAACTTAACTCTAGCTTTTAAGGCTCTCCCTCTAGATGCTTCTGAATTATAGGTTGCGATAGCTCTAAGATTATCAATTATGCTATCATATCTCTCAATTTCTTCAGCTTCAGCGACTGCGATTTCTTGCAACTCTATTTTTGTCTGAAGTAACGAGAAGTTATACTCAATATATCGCCCATCAAACTCTTGAATCTCCGTGTTTTCAAGGTGGATAATTTTGTTGAAACAATGATTCAATAGATATCGGTTGTGCGTAACAACTAACAGTATGCCTTTGTGTGCATTAATTAGATTTTTAAGTGCATTTAGGTTTTCAAAGTCTAAAAATACATCGGGTTCATCCATAATCATTAAGTCTGGACTATTAAGCATTTCCTTCATCACTTGAATAAGTTTGAATTCCCCGCCGCTCAGGTCAGATACCCTAACATCTTTTAGGTTCATGAGGTTTGCAAGATTTAGCTTCTTATTAATGTTGCTTTCAAAATCGTTCCCACCTATTGCATCAAATGCGTCTAAAGCTAATTGATACTTTTCTAACAGCACTTCAATATCCAATGAAGTTTCCATTTCAGTACAAATGGTTTCTATTTCAAGTTGTTTCTTAATAAATTCTTCTCCGATATATTCAAAAACAGTTGTTTCTTTCGATCTGTCTAGCTCAGAGAACTGACTTACAAACCCAATTTTACAAGTCGGGTCTATTTCTAACTTGCCCTCGAACAAATATCTTTCTGGATCCATCAGTATATCTATCAGTGTACTCTTCCCACTGCCACTTGTTCCTATAAAAGCGCAATGTTGTGTCTCTTCAAGCGTAAATGAAATGTTTTTGTATAGTTCTTTTTGTGGAAATGAGAAGGATAAGTTATCTACTTTTATCATGGTGTTACCTTTCTTTGTAACTAAATTGGTGACTATCATTAGATGTATTGCAAACATAGATTTTGAGTTTACCGTTGTTAGAGTAACACTGTTTACAACCAACTTCAATCATTAATAATAGACGCTGTTCTCGGATTGAATATGCTTGGCAAAAAAATAGTCTGTCCCCTCTGCAGAAATTCCTGCTCAAGGGACAGACTATTTTCATTATTATTTTACAATCTCGTTAATTCACGCCGCATCCTGAGCCTGTTGTTTAGCAGCTTTCTTGCTACCCGGCCGCAGCAGCAATAGCACGACGATAAAGGATGCCGAAATAAATACAATCGAGCCAATAATCGCTGTAGAGATCCCAGCTGTAAATTGTGCGTCCGTAGGCGTTCCAGTTCGAACGAATGATCCGAACACCGCTGTAAGTACAGCCAGTCCAAGCGATCCACCCGTTTGATGCGCCACATTGACCAACCCCGATGCAGCCCCTGCATCACGTGGATCAACACCAGCCAGACCAAAAGTCGTAAACGGAATAAACACAATGCCTGCACCCATCCCCAATATGACCATCGGAATCAGAATCCCTGGGAAGAACTTCAAGTCCGTTGAAATCTGACTCATAAAGCTCATGGCGATGATGACAATAAAAATCCCACTAATGAGCACTTTCGCATTTCCGAAACGAGAGACAAGCCATGGCATGGCATACATCATCCCGAACTGAACCATAGTCATAGGAAGAAAGGCAAGGCCAGTCTCGAGTGCCGTAAAACCAAGCACATGCTGCAAGAATTGCGACATGAAGAAGAACATAGAGAACATACCGCCCACAAACAATAGTCTACCCAAATATGCGCCAGACCGTTCACGGCTTGAGAATAGACGAAGCGGTGTAATCGGCTGTTCAACCCGTGACTCGATAAAGGCAAAGGCTGCCAGCAGAATAACTCCTGTGAGTAATGAGGTTATAGTTACAGCATTTCCCCATCCGTCGTCTGCCGCGCGGACAAAACCATATACGAGAGCTGTCAGACCAACCACAGAAGTAATAGCCCCCATGATATCAAAACGACCAGTGCTTTTATTCGTCTCCGGCAAAAACTTCGGTGCCAGCACGAGCAATAGAATACCGATCGGTACATTAATGAACATACCTACGCGCCAGGACACCCAGTCCGTTAACATACCGCCTACAACTAGACCAATACTTCCACCGGCCCCATTGACCGCACTGTACATGGCAATAGCTTTTACCCGTTCCTTGGTCTCCACAAAACTAACAGATAACAGCGCCAATGCTGAAGGCGTGGCCAATGCGGCCCCGATTCCTTGCAAAGCACGGGTGAAAAAGAGCATCTCAGCAGATTGAGCTAACCCGGCCAATAACGATGCAACTGTAAAAATTGCTGTCCCGATAATAAAAACCCGTCTTCGGCCAACGAGATCCCCCGCTCTTGCTCCAAGCAGCAAAAAGCCCCCAAATGCCAGAACGTATGCATTTTGCACCCAAGTCAGGCTCGTTGTCGCAAGGTGTAGTCCGCGACCAATCTCAGGAAGTGCCGTGATCATAATGGATGCATCGAGCACAACCATAAGCTGACAAATGATGATGATGGCCAGAATAATATTATTATTTGACTGTCGGATAACAATCATCCTTTCTTGATGAATGAACTTAAGATACTGACAACCATCTGAATGATTAAATTCAGTTATGCTTAGCAATTGGCTATTTGCCAAAAGCATGGATCGACGTCGCTGGATTAGAATAACACGCATTTATACCAAAGTAAACAAAAAGTATTTATTTTGTCTATTTTGTATTTCGTGTATTTCTTGTATTTAATGCTGTATAATAAAGTGACAAGGTTTGAGAGATTGGAGTTGAATCCAGCACAATGAATACACAAGTGGAACCGAGAGTAAAACTACTCAAGAAACTAATAAATTCTGTGATGAAAGATGGATTCCAGCATTTGCGGATGGATGACATCGCCAAGCATATGGATGTAAGCCGGGCAACTATGTACAAATACTTCTCGTCTAAAGAGGAAGTTATAGCGGGTGTCGTGCAAATTTTTGTTAATTATATCGAAAAGCTCGCCGACCGCAACCCCGAGGATGATGAGCGTTCATTCGGGATCTGGTTCCAAAAGCTGTTCGATCAGACCGTAGCGCTCGTGGGTAAAATCACTGATATTTTCCTCAAGGATCTTCAGACGATCTATCCGGAACTGTACGATCAACTGAGAGCGGTACTGAGCAGACGCGAGCAACAGGCCCTCATCTTCTACCGCGAAGGAAAAGAAAAAGGCATCTTTAACCCCATTAATGAGCGACTGATCCTGCTCCAGGATGATCTGCTGCTACGTGAAATCATCAATGTAAAGTATCTGCTGCAAAATCAAATCTCCATCGAGCAGGTGCTATACGACTACTACAACCTTAAGAAAATACAGTTGTTCAAAGCAGATAAGCTCGACATCGTGGATGATTCGTTGATTGAGCCGGTCATTCAGCATGTCGTGGATAAGTTTAATCGGGCGTTGTCTTGTTAGAGGGTCTGAGAATAAGCAAAGAGTTAGTAAAACGAAAAAGTTGACTTTGCAGATAGCGAGGTCAACTTTTTTAAAGATTTTATCAGCGAGATATGTGCTTTAATTTTTTATTATATCTATTTGGACATGTGTCAAAAGAAGCCTCACCTTTTCAAATCGCCTGCATAAATTAGGTAACATCTAAGATGCCTAGAGGTGGATGTAGATGACTTATTATTGTCCTTACTGTAATCGTTGGATGGACTATGCAACAAAAAATAACACAACAATCATTGATGAATGGAATTATGTCCTTGCTCCGCCTCCGCCTAAGCTGCAATTCGTCACTGTCGACCCGAAAACAAGCGCACTGCTCGTTTTAGATATGGAAAAGACGATATGTAATAATCCTCGCTGTATTGCATCCATCTCAACTATCAAACCGTTACTGACGAAAAGCCGTGAACGGGACATGTTAGTTATCTATAGCCTCACACATAATGGAAATGTCTCTGATATTGTTCCTCAGCTTTCTCCCTTACCCAATGAACCCGTAGTGAAATCAAACGTTGATAAATTTTATGAAACTGATCTCGATCAAATCCTAAAAGAGCATGGCATAAAAACAGTGATCGTTACCGGGTATGCCGCTAATGGTGCAGTCCTTCATACAGCAACAAGCGCTGCTTTTCGGGGATATCATGTCATTGTTCCTGTTGACGGAATTTCAGCGTTTAATCCTTATGCCGAACAGTATACATCTTGGCATATGTTGAATAGTCCGGGGACTCGAAATCAAGCCGTTTTAACCAAAGGAGATTGGATACAATTCGGTCATCAGCGTTGCTCAAACAGGAACGTTAGTTTAATGAAACAATGACAGTCTAGGACTTTATTTTCTTATCCTTGAACTGTCGCTCTTTTATTTCTAGGGTCAGTCTAATATACTGGAACCGAATTTCTCACCCACGAACGCTTAAACAACCACTATATAGGCTCAGTTTCATTTTCTACATATGAAAATAATCAACTCCACTCCTCGCCAGGTTCTTCCATATACTCATATACTCTCGATTTCAAAATCTCTATCAATTCCTCATCCATGAATCGGTATTCATCTGGTATATCAAGACAGATTAATTGTTTATGTTTCAATTTGTCTGGAAATCTCTCCTGAAGCCTTCTCTTATGCTTCTTTTCCATCACAAAAATTATATTGGACCATCCAATGTGTCCTTCTGTCACCTTAACTCGTGCTCCTTCTTCTGTACCAGCAGATCGAACCTCATAACCGTTTATTCCATCGAAAATCTTCTCAGCTGTTAAGCTGCGCCACTTATTACGGCTGCAAATAAAGAGTAATTTAATACCTTTCACCTATCCTTTTGTGATTTACTGACCACAACAATTCTCAAGCATTCTCTCGTCTCACGATATCTATTGCTGTTACTAAAACATGCCTGACGTCGGCTCTATGAAGGGATTTTCTATTAGAATACTTAATATGATTTAAACAACTACACTGACTAGAATAAAAATTAGGATCGCCTTATAAAAAGATACTGCAGACTCTTTAAATTTCATCATGTCTTCGTAGTAAAGTACAATGAGGTTCGATCCGATTACTACCCAGATATATTCGCTAATTTCAATTCATTTCCATCATACCACAGCGCTCCCGGAAGGAGAATTTTGAAACCCCTGCTCTGAATCGTTTCCCTAAGATGTGGGTAATAATAACGCTATATCAATCTATTTACATGAATGCCTACTTTGAAATGAGGAGCGTCTACCACCATGACATCTTTCAAATACCGACTTGAGCAAAAAAAACCTCACACAGGCACTGGCGGCGTTACACGCGGAGCTTCAGTCCGGGATTTCCCCGCTTCCATAGGCCTTGCTGGTGTATCCATGCGGCTGGAACCGGGAGGTATGCGTGAACTTCACTGGCATGCTAATGCGGCAGAATGGGCTTATGTCATTAGCGGCTCTTGTCGTACGACAGTCATCCATCCTGATGGACACGCGTATACCGACACGTTTGAGCCAGGAGATGTTTGGTACTTCCCGCGTGGTTATGGCCATTCCATTCAGGGACTGGGTCCGGAAGAATGTCACTTTATTCTTATTTTTGATAACGGAGATTTCTCGGAGGAACATACCTTTAGCATCACCGATTTCTTAACCCAGACACCAGACAACATTGTCGCTCAGAATCTTGGTATTACGGAAGAACGGGCGGCGCAGCTTCCTCAGGGAGAATCGTATTTTGTCAAAGGTCCTGTCCCGAATGACAGCTCCTCGGACGGAACATATCGCCGCAATTCAGAGCTAACGTCAACCCACCGTTATCCCCTAAGTGCCAAGCAGCCCCGTCGTGCGCCCGGAGGTGGAACGCAGCGTACTGTGACGGTCGAAGATTTCCCCATCTCATCTACGATGTCAGGGTCACTGATCGAATTGCAGCCGGGTGCACTGCGGGAGATGCATTGGCATCCCAATGCGGATGAATGGCAGTATTATATCAGCGGACAAGCTGAAATGACTGTATTTCTGGCGGAAGGTAATTCGGTTAAAGAGCAGTTTGAGGCAGGAGATGTCGGTTATGCTCCTATGGGTGCAGGTCACTATATCAAAAATACGGGCGATGAAGTCTGTCGCGTCTTAATTGGATTCAACAATGCCCACTACGAAGCCATTGATCTGAGCGAATGGCTTGCGGGCAACCCTGTTGACCTGCTGTCTACAAATCTTGAAATGTCCAGGAAAGAAGCAGAGAAACTTTCCAATGACACTCTTTTCATCGCTCCGGATCAGAATAAGAATCTGTCATAGTCAACCTATAGTCCTCCCTCATCCCGCTCATTATCTTGGAAAAGAGGTTGTACGCGATGACTTCAGCAGCCGGCGGTTCGCCCATGGACAAAAAAAAGTATCGGACATACGGTAGAACGTCTGGAGCCCGGACTCTCCCGGCTACTGTTGTCATATGCGCGATACTCATACACTCGAATCAATTACACCTGATGCTTCTTTCTTTCCCATTAATAAAGAAACCACTGCAAATACAGTAGCAAGTATGACGACTAAACCACCGACCCAGCCGATCGACGACAAGGTTAACCGCTCTACAACCACTCCACCCAGAGCTGCACCCAGAGCAACACCAAGGTGGAAGGCGGATGAGTTCAAGCTCAGTATAATTTCGGTAGATTTAGGAGCCATAGTTACCAGATAGAACTGTTGTGCAGGAGCAGTTGTCCAAGCTCCAAGCATCCAGAGTGCAAGAATAAACATAGCACCTACAAAAGTAACCGCAGCGAACGGAAGGAAGAACAAGGCAATTACATGAATCAACAGACTGACAATCAGCGTAGGCGCTATTCCCCATTTATCAGCGCCATAGCCTCCAACACGTGCTCCAACAACAGCCATTAAACCCATGCCGAGTAAGACGAGACTAATTGTATTGCTATTGAGGCCAGCATTTTCGCGTAGTAAAGGCGCAATGTATGTGGAAACAACAGAGTAACCGGTAATAAAGAACAAGGAAGCTAATAAACCGCTGATAACCTTGAAATCTTTGAGAATAGCCAATTGCTTGGATAAAGGAATCGTTTCTTGTCCAGACATTTTAGGTATCGCTTTTACAATCGCAATAATAGGAATGATGGTGATAATTCCAAGAATTGCGAAGATCCAACGCCACCCCATATATTCACCGATTAAGGTTCCTAAAGGAAGGCCGACAACTAGCGCAAGACTCGTACCCATCAAGATCGTACCAATCGCACTTCCTCTTTTCTCTGGAGGAGCAATTTGTGCGGCAATCCCCAAAGACACTACCGCGAATACACCTGCGCTTACACCCAAGATAGCCCGGGATATCATCAATATAATAAAGTTAAGGCTCAGGACAGCGATGACATTACCGATAATGAAGATAAGAAGTGCTATGAACAGCAGTTTTTTTCGATCTACTTTTGAAGTGAGCGCGATCAGAATTGGCGTTCCTACAGCGTAGGCGATAGAATACATAGCAACCAACTGTCCAGCCAAGCCAATCGAGACATTTATATCAGTGGCAACCATGTCCAGAATACCTGTAATAATTGATTCAGCCGTACCGACCACCGTTGCGCCTAATGCAAGTAAGTAAATAATCCATTTGTAGTTCTTCATCTAAGAATTGTTCCCCTTTGTTTGTCGAATCTATTATTTTTATTGTTTGAAATGATAATACAGTTTCTTCATTTGGATTACTTCTCACCCTATGGGAATCCAGACCTTGAAAATTCGATTGTAGAAATAAAATCACCCTCTCTAAATTTTATCGAACGATCGATCAAAATATCACAAAAAATATATCGAACGATCGATCAAATTTTTTCTCAAAAAAAGAGCTGATTATACCTTAATAGCATCCCAGCTCATTTGAATCATTTTCTCAATGTTTATTGAACTGAACTCATAGGCCCCATTTAAATACTCTTTTCCCATTTCGACAAAAGGTAAACAGGAGTAGGTAACCAATAAATTCGTTTCCAAATCCTTAAAAAAACCTTCTTTAATTCCCCTCTCAAACAAAGGGTACATCGGCTTAAACACGCCACCATTCTGATCCTTACAGTTATTACGTATAAAGGGGGAGTCGATAAACTGCTCCATTAACAAAAAGCTGTCCTTATGATTTAAGATATAATTTGAATAGTTTCGCAGAATGAGCTCAAACCCCTCTTTTACGGGCGTACTCTCTGTTACACCATAAAACATGAGCTGGTGCATTTGATCCTTGAGCACAAAATACAATTTGATCAGCATATCCTCTTTGCTTTCAAAATAAAAATAAATGATCGAAGAAGAGATATTCGCTCTTTTAGCAATTTTTGAGATGGATACTTCAGAAAGGCCACTTTCATTGATAAGTTCGATCGTAGCCTGATAAATAAGGTTCACTTTGTTTTCGGATTTATTTTTCATACTCAAAATATAATCGAACGATCGATCAATGTCAATAAACGATTTGCAGTCATCAAAAGTTATACGCCCAAGCCCTTACCACCCACGGGACGAAGTCGAACCGGCTCGACGGCTGCGATTAAAGGCTTCGCGCGCTGAATGACGGCAAGTACTTCTTCGTTCTTGAGCGAGTCAGCATGAGCCTCAGCATCGCGCCACAGCTCGGTCACCCAGATCACATCAGGATCATCTACGGATTCATTGATAATATAGAGCTCGCAGCTCTCCATATTACTGAGACTCCGCGAGGCCTCCAGCAATAATGAGAGTAGTTCCTCCCGCTCCCCAGGGTGAGCCGTCATTTTGCTGAACATCGTAAACTTGTTCATTTTATCTCTTCATCCTTTCCGATCATCTTTTTTTGCATGACTTCATAATGCTTGAATATTTCCAGACTGACCTCCGTCATTCTATCGATCAGCATTCGCGGCTCAAGGATCTCCAGTGACTTCCCGTAGGACAGAAGAAAGTAAGGCACGTACGTCTTTAACGACTGCTCCTCTAGCTGGAAAAGCACTTCGCTGGGCCCCCTGCGTTCGATAATGGAATGCCCGAATAACCAATGCTTACATATCTCGTTAAGTACATGCTCGTGTCCCTGGAGTCTTACAATGACTTGCGTCTCTGCTTCCAGCGGATTCGGAAGTAAAGAGCGCAAGAGAAAATCCTTCGGGGAAAAGGCCGCCGGACGCTCAAAGTTGAGATTAGTGGCTTTCAAGTAAAGAATACGATCTACCCGAAAGCTGCGTATCTCGCCCCTCAAATGACAAAATCCAACAACGTACCAATTTCCTTTCCAATGCACAATTCCGTAGGGATCAAGGACTCGATGGCTGGAAGCTAAATCTGGTCCCTTGGCGTAGTCCATGTTAACAGACTCTCCATGGGCCGCTGCCTCCTCTAAGCATTGAAGCAACTTAAGCTCTCTACCTTCCGCGGGTGTCTGGATAACTGCAAGCCCCCTACTATGTCTATTTATCCATTCGAGCTGCTCTTCATTGGTGTACCGCTTCAGTTTATCTACCGCACGTACAAGTGCTTCCGTAAGTGGATAGCCAGCTTCCTGGGCGAAGACGGATGCATGCACGAGCGCAATCTGCTCTTCGGAATCGAAGAGCAGCGGGGAATCTATGAACTCACCGAGTATCTGATAACCTCCGTTTGGACCGGAATCGGCAATAATCGGGACTCCGCTTGCGCACAATGAATCAATACATCGGTATACCGTCCGAACATGAATCTCCAATTCGTCCGCGAGTTGTTGCGCCGTCACCCGCTTCCCCGAACCAAGCAGCCATAGAATGGATAGCATATTATCCGCTTTGGACATGCCCTTCTTCCCCCCTCAGGCTTTCTTGAAAAAGCATTCATCTGCCCTTTCTAATAGTTCCATTGTATAGGAATTTAGACTAAGGGAGCTATTTCTTTCTCAATCCAATGGTCGTAAGTCGGGCCGTAGACAGCAGGCAATGGAAGGCCAGCCTGGCGCATGAGCACAGTCATCTGTCCGCGATGGTGCGCTTGGTGCATCATCGTGAACCGAAGGGAAGCTCCGTTCAACCAAGCTTCCTGGTGAATAATAACTGATTCGTGCAACGTAGCATCGTTCCACTGTGTTCGAACGGCATTCAAAAGTTCTCCGCTGATCCGTCGATACTCTGAGGCTATAAACGCTGCAGAAGCCGGGGCCACTTCGCCACCGGAGGGAGCATCGAACACGAGACCCAAAGATGTCATGAAATGCAGTGATCGAACTAAATGCCAGGCGATTTGTCCAAGGGTCCGCCTGCCTTCGATGACCACCTGGCCAAGAGAGTCATCCGTAAGCGCATCTAGTACACCGGCGGTTATTTCCGCCTCGTTCTTCCACTCCACCGCAAAGTCTTCAATCCTAGTAAACATATCTATTCCTCCATCTCATTATTGGCTTTAAGCTCTACAAGCATACAAAACAATCACTGACAGTTACGGTCAGTGATTGTTCGTTGGTCCGGAAAAATAATTTTCGATCTACCATTTAATGGACCTAGCAATGCTCATCGCTTCGTCTTCTGTAAACGGAATTACCGTGGCCTCACCGCCACCCGCACCGTTAGCGCTTCCTTGAATGACTATTTTCCAATCCCCATTTCTCAGGTAAATCCTACAACCATCAAACTCCTTTACGACACCATTTGGGCTGGGATTCCGTTGATATCTACTGTTTTATGCACAACGTCCTCCGTTGATTCAACTTTAAATTGTGGGTCGGTTACAGACCTATAGTTAGCTGTTACTGACAACATGCGCTCATCTGTGCGTAGTGTATAATAATCCCCCGCTATATTTCCTTTTTCAGTAGTCAGCCTCAATTCCCGGTTAATCTCTCCGATTCAATGCCGAGTAATTGCTGAGGGAATGGAAGCCTTGTCCCCACGGCTTGCTCAGAATCCTGGAGCGTTGGATAGCTAGTTACAGCATCCCATTCCACGGAGCTAACCCAACCTTCATATACAATTGCCTTTGAGCTATTTTTAATAATCTTATTTTTAATTAAATTGCCAACAGAGGCTCTAACTGATGGACTGAGTATTAAACCAATCATAATCATGGCGGCGATGCCTGCCGGAACCCACGCTTTACGGGTAATTTGAAAGCTCCTCTTCGATCGGGTTGAATGAAGCTGCCACACACACTCAAATGTAACCGAAGCTTGTACATCAGCAACGTTGTCTTTCAATGCGCCACTCAAATCCAACTCTTGTATCATACTAACTCTCCTCTTTCTAAAATCGAAAACATTTCGTTAGCTGGTAGCTGTTTGCGCAATTTTTTCAATCCCGAATTTAGCCGTGACTTACATGTTCCCAAAGGAATCTGAAGTGTTATCGGTACTTTATCCGTCTGTTGATCGGTACTTTATCTATGCTGATTGCCAAGCCAGTAAAATATAGTGGAAAAGATGATCGTTGTATGGATAATAAGCAGATTCATAAGAGCGACCTTTATAATATATATCTACTCTATGAAGATATATTTAATTTTTGATCTTTGATTTGAATGGTTAATGCATATATCCTCAAACTCATTGACAAAAAAACATAATAATGGTAATTTGATTAGGTATATAAGTAATAAATTTACTTTTTTTCATTAATTAATGTTTTTATTTTATTTTATGGAGGTGAATGTTTTATAGTTTATTTATGTTAATAATCATCGGTATTAGTTTTATTATTTAAAAACTATTGCTGAAGTTCGACTCTCTGTAAGATGCCATTATTGTAAAATATTATTTTAATTAAAAGAAAGGGTGTTATTGATAATGAATGAAAAAAACTGTACTAAGATGGTTGGTTCAATAAATAGAGAAAAAGCTATAGGAAAAAAGGGCGTGAAGAAAGTTTTATCGGTGGTACTTGCATGCTCTTTTTGTTTCGGACTAAGTTCCACTGCCTTTGCTACATCTGAATATCAGGATACTATTACAGTGAACGAAGAAGGAGCAGTTGAAACATATATCGGTAATTATGCAACCAAGGATACTGTTACGCCTGAACAGGATACAACTACTGCGAATAAATTAGATTCAGCTAACATATCGCCCACTGCTACATATACTATCTCAAATATAAGCCAACCAAGTAGATATAATCTGTTTTCACCTGTCTCCGATTATATTGCTTATCCTGGCACCGTTTCGGTATCCAAAGGAAAAAGCACCACCATTACTTCTTCAGTTACAGGTGGGGGCGGTGTAGACATTAAGTTTTTGAAAGCCAATGTATCAAAGACAGTCGGCGATAGTGTTACTTTCACAACGACGCAGACTATTTCTTACCCAGCTTCGTCAGGCACTAAAGGAAGAATTATTTTGAGATATTCACAGGATCAGTATACGTATACTATCACTAAATTGGGTATAGCATATCCAGGTAGTGCATTTACTGCGGCATACGACCAGTACTACGCGTTGCAATCGGTCTCATTGTAGGCATTATTATGATGTATTGGCATATCTAAATATGATTTTTTAACAAAAAACGGGAGTGAATACTAACTATTCACTCCCATTTTTTTGTGTACACTATCAGGAAGGTAGAGAAGATTATGAAAAAAACAGTTTTTTTATTGATAACATTTCTTTTATTGGTGATATTGGGGTGTGATGTTAATAGGATAAATAACATAGTGGAGAAAATAGAATTTAACCAAGCTGTAGGGGTATATACTATTAACGTAGATCATTCAGAGAACAACGTTCCTTCAGTACTGGTATTTGGAAGAACATCGAATTTAACAAAAGATACGCTTAATGAATTGAATGATTCAAACATATCAATAACTTTATCAAATGAAAAAAAAGATGAGATAAAGTTTAGTTCAGAAGATATAGAATGGAAATTATCTGATCCTATTTTACTTAAGGGTGGATTTTCTTTAAGGTTAACTTCTGATAATATATTGAAAATGAATGAAGAAGTTTTTGATAAAATCATAATTGATATAGATAAGAGAATAATAAAAAGAAACATAAATCCATTATACTTACAATTTTATTCTGGAGAGCAAAATGGGATTTCCATAATGGAATCACCGATAGCTCCCAAGAATAAAGTGATATTAGGAAAGGAGTATTCTTACTCTTATAAAATTTTAGATTTAAATCATATGATTACTAATGATATCCGAGCAGAATTGATTTACCTTGATGAAATAAGGAACTTTATAGAAATAGTGAATGTGAAAGTTAATCCTGACATATATACAGAAGAGCAAATAAAGGAAGAGTATAAAGGTAAAGTGGATGAAGAAAAATTAAACGGACTAAAGATTTATGAAATCCAATGTACATATATCATAAAGAAACAAGGGAGTATAGTTTTTCAACCGGAAATAAAACTTTTTTTTGATAAATACGCACACAGTTTAGCACCCTTAGAACCAATCAGTTTTTTCAATTTTGTCGATGCACAATAGAATATAAGATTGGAGAGACAAGCTAATGACTGTAAAAAAACGGTTAACTATATTCTTAATATTTTTAGTCTTATTAACAGGTTGTAAAGGAACTAGCTCCGATGTTTCAAGTGATACAGAAGTACCAAATGATAAAGAGTATAATTTGATGATTACTAATAACAGTCCATTATTTTTGAAAAGTGTAGTTGTAACTGTTGATGAAAAAAATAACAATCCGATTAATTCTTTAATTGATAGTAATATCAACCTTGGAGAGGCCGCGAAGTTCAGTATTAATAATGGAAAACATGCGTTTAAGATTACACTTAATCCAAAAAAAAATTACTCAGTAAGTAAAGAATTTCGCGAAGAATTTGAAAAAGACAAAGTTGTTGAGTATCAAGTGAAAATTGAAGAAAACGAAGTAATTATTAAAAAAAAGGATAATTAACAACTCAGCTTTGGCAGAGCAAGAATTGAACGAACTGACAATCCAGTTCGTTCTTTTAATATCAAACCCATACGGTGCATAACTCGTTCATGCGGCTTTTCACTCAAAAACAAACCTTACTCGCTGATCCCCACTCCACTTTTCTCTCACCTGATCATAATCAATATCAACATCATTATAGATGATGTCCTGATATTGATTAGCCAGCTCGGGATGGTGTTTATGGATGAAGCTCTCCAAGGTTATCGCAGGTTTGGTGTCTTTTTTTAATCTGACCCTATCCAGGAATACCGGTATGTCTTTATCTAAAGCATTCATCATTAACTCCACATTAGTGATTCCAGGCAAAATCGGAGTAATAAATGCCCAGACACGAATTCCCATTCGATGTAACTCATTTGCTGTATGTATATTGCTTAATAGCCTATAGTCATCTATTGCCTTCAATTGCTGGAGATTAGATAGCCCTAAGAGCAGAGTGAACTTGTCACCCATCGCTTTTATGACATCGAGGTCTCTATAAATCAGCTTGGATCCAGACTTCGTTGTCACCATACACTTTACGTTTAGCTTGCCTAATTCGATTAGACATTTTCTGGTTAATTGATATTTCCGGTCAATCTCCATATAGGGATCACTTTTGCTCCCCAGATACACCGTCTCTTCTTTATTCCAGTTCTTCAGCTCAACGTGGAGAATATCAGGAATATTGAGTTTAACCTTTAAATCAACATTCCACTCTTCATCTTCTAACTGGAAACAGTATGGACAAACCAACTGTACATCCATCATAAGGATCAATAATCGGAACTGTTCCCCCGTCAGGCGGATATTCATATGTCATTGCATCGCTAACAAGTATTTCTTTAAGTATTTCCCCATCCTCATCAATCCATTTATAGGAAAATGGTACATCTATTCCTGAAAAAAAATATAGACTTATATTACCTTATTTGTTATGATTTTGAATAAGGTCTTTGTAAAAACACCTATACAAATTACACATCCCTGGATCACAATGATCCAGGGATTTTCTCTAAAAAGATCATCATACTCGCCTTCCCGCTGGAGAATTATGATGGATTATGAGTAGGCCTTCCGTACCCTTGCTGGGTTGATATTTCCTGCATGCCGTCCATCTGCTGTCCATCTTCCATGGCCATTGTATGGGTCGTCGAAGATTCGTGCAATGGAGTTCAGGCCACCAAATCCACAGGCATGCAATGCATTGGTTATCGTCATCCAGGCTCAGAGAACCGTGATTTGTCCAAGTCGGTTCTGCAAGAAAAAAATACCCAAACAGCTTCAATTCGTAGGAATTGGAACGGTTTGGGTTATTTCTATTGCAACAGTTGCTTAAAAAAGAAACTTTAAGATTGCAGCGAGCTTATCCGCAGTATTTTTTCATAACATGCGTATATTTGATTATCCACTGGTTTAAAAGGCAAAATGATGTCTCCTCTATGCTCAAAGCCCCTTTTCGTATAGAACTTTAAGGCAGCCTCGTTCTTAGAAAATACATCAAGCCGAATCCCATCATAATGTCCTTGCACAGCCGTTTCCTCAAAAAAATCCAGCACTCTCTTCCCTAACCCTTTTCCTTGAATCAGCGGATTAATAAACAAAGCATGCAAGAGGAGATATTTACCCTTCTCATACCGCCACTTCACCTCTCCCCACTCGGGCATCGCATGTTCGTCCAGTACAAATGATCCTGCTATTTCGTCCTCATGTTCAATTACGTACAGTTCTCTATGATTTAGTTTCTCCAAAAAATAGGCTGTATTAGGATACTGATCATTCCATTGGTATATCCCCTTCTGTTCCAGATCACGTTTACATACAGACAATATCTGTTCTATTTGCTCTAAATCCTCAGTAATAGCCTCTCTAATCTCTACTCCATTGGTTGTCATTTACATGCTCTCACTTTCTCGCTTAGTCTGTATATGGAAGAACCTCTACTGTTTCAATAATAGGTTGTGTCTCTATAGAGACATTTCCCGCCACGGCTCTGGAGATCATACAGGACTCTTCTGCCTTATGTGCCAGCAGCTCTGCCTTGCTCAGTTCAGCCTCTGTTGCATCGCCCTTGAGGACAATTCGTGGTTTGTGTACGATCCGTTCGTACGTAAACACGTTATTCGTTACATCTACAATCGCTTCAGACTCCAGTGTCAAATCCTGTGGTGTAATATTCGCACGCTCAAGCATCGCTGCCAGAGTAATCAGATAACAGGTAGATGCTGCTCCCAAAAGCATTTCGTCAGGATTAGTACCCGTTCCCGGACCTCCCATCTCCTGCGGAATCGAAATGATTGTTTTTAACCCGCCTGCATCAATATGTCCTTCACTGTTACGCCCACCATTCCAGACCGCTTTCAGATGAAAAGGATGCTTCATCTCATTCATTCCTTTCGATAATCTCCGATTTAGACCCGGATACATTCTATAGCTTATTTATTCAAAGTGCAAACCAACTGCTCGTTTACGCCCAGATCGCATAATAGCTTTTGCAACGCTGCTGAAATACTACCTCACGCAGAAGTACTAGGTTTAATAAGGATTAGAACTGAATTTAATCGAGACATAAAAAAGGCTGCCTCAATGAGACAGCCCTTTGTTGTGATTTAGAATACTTTTGTCGTCCACGATTCGCAGTTCCACGTTTCCGTCACGATATCTTGATAAAATTCAGGTTCGTGGGAAATCAGCAAAATGCTTCCCTTATACGCTTGAAGTGCACGCTTCAACTCGTCCTTCGCATCCACATCCAAGTGGTTGGTAGGCTCGTCAAATACGAGTAGATTCGACTCGCGGTTAATCAGCTTGCACAAACGGACTTTAGCTTTCTCTCCGCCGCTTAGGACCGCTATCTTGCTTTCAATATGATTGGTCGTCAGACCACATTTAGCCAGAGCCGCCCGAATTTCAAACTGTGTGTAGGACGGGAACTCGTTCCAAATTTCTTCAATGCAGGTGTTGTAGTTCGCTTCCTTTATTTCCTGCTCGAAATAACCAATGTCTAGAAGGTCTCCAAGCTTGGCGGAACCTGAAATCGCTGGAATTTGGCCGAGAATGCTGCGCAGCAGCGTGGTTTTACCGATTCCGTTCGAGCCGACAAGCGCGATTTTTTGTCCACGCTCCATACTCAGGTTCAAAGGTCTGGACAGCGGTGAGTCGTAGCCGATTACGAGATCCTTTGTTTCAAAAATCATCTTGCCCGAAGTGCGTCCGGACTTGAAGTTGAATTGCGGTTTCGGTTTCTCCTTGGAGAGTTCGATAACATCCATCTTATCCAGCTTCTTCTGCCGGGACATCGCCATATTCCGGGTAGCTACGCTGGCCTTGTTCCGGGCAACGAAGTCCTTCAAGTCCGCAATTTCCTGCTGCTGGCGTTTAAAAGCAGATTCAAGCTGTTGCTTTTTCGCCTCATATACTTGCTGGAAGTAATCGTAATCGCCCACATAACGCGACAACGTCTGATTTTCCATATGATAAATCAAGTTGATAACGCTGTTCAGGAACGGTATATCATGGGAAATCAGGATGAAGGCATTCTCGTATTCCTGCAAATACCGCTTCAGCCATACGATGTGCTGCTCGTCAAGATAGTTGGTAGGCTCGTCAAGCAACAGAATGTCCGGTTTCTCCAGCAGCAGCTTGGCTAGCAGCACCTTGGTCCGTTGACCACCACTGAGATCATGGACGTCCTTGTCCAAACCGATGTCTGTAAGTCCCAGCCCACGAGCCGTTTCATCGATTTTGGCATCGATCATATAAAAATCCTGGTTCGTTAACGTATCCTGAATCGTTCCGACATCTTCCAGCAGCTGTTCCAGTTCCTCCGGGGACACGTCGCCCATTCTGCCGTACATGTCGTTCATCTCTTGCTCCATATCGAATAGATATTGGAACGCCCCGCGCAGAACGTCGCGCATAGTCTGTCCTTTTGTAAGCACAGCGTGCTGATCCAAATAGCCCGACCGCATACGTCTGGCCCATTCGACTTTACCTTCGTCCGGCTGAAGTTTGCCGGTGATAATGTTCATGAAGGTGGATTTACCTTCGCCATTGGCACCAATTAGACCGATATGCTCGCCCTTCAGCAGGCGGAAGGATACATCCGTGAAAATTGCACGATCTCCAAACCCGTGACTTAATTTTTCTACATTTAATATACTCATGAATTAACACCTTTTCCTTTATACTGTATACTCGTCATATTATAAAGGTTATAGCGCCGCAACTCCATACAGATATTAAAAATTAAACAAAGAACCTGTATATTTTTACATCCAAGTCCATGGATCTCGGCATTTATTGGCGGTTTATCTTGATAATCCGTACAGCTCTTTAACCGGTAGTGGTGGAATCTTCGTCATTTTTATATTCTAAAATATCGCCAGGCTGGCACTCTAAAGCTTTACAAATCGCTTCTAATGTGGATAATCGGATCGCTTTTGCCTTTCCGTTTTTCAATATAGAGAGGTTAGCCATTGTGATTCCCACCCTCTCGGAAAGTTCGGTTACGCTCATCTTTCTCTTCGCCAACATCACATCAACATTGATTATAATTGCCATTGTTTTCACCTCAGACTGTCAAATCGTTTTCAGATTTTATAGCTATAGCTTCTTTTAAAAGCCTTTGGAGAACAGCAGCAAACACAGCAATCACCATCGAGGCAAAAATTATGATTACTCCAATCGCTGGCACTCCCGGGGGATCCACTTTCTGCGCGATAAGATAGAACAGGGGCAAGCCAAGCACATACAAACCACTGATTGTGATTGCACAGTATTTTATTTTGTTTAACACGCTTACGGATAACTCAGAGAACGCTTCATTCTTGTCAATATAGCCCAAAAGCTTCAAAGCTTGATACAGCGCAATGTAAAAAGGAATCGCCGATCCATAAAAAACGAAAAAGAAAAGATATTTGATATACGCTATATCCGGATACAGCTCAGCTGCAAAATCCCCGAACTTAGGCAGCAAAAAGATGCACAAAGCAAGAACTGGAATTGCAATTAGAATCACCGCTATCTTTAAAAAAAGTGTTGTTCCAAGTTTCATACAAGTCCCTCACTTATCATTGAATTTATTTAGACTTTAACATGCAATTTATCGTTTTACAATAAATACTTTCTGATTTTAGATATATTTTTATTGCTTTAATTAAAAAATAAAGACAACCGTGTAAGGTTGCCTTTAGAAATATTCATGAGCTGAACGTTCGCCAGCCTAAGCAGATACTTAGAAACTAAAACTTATAGTACCAAAAAATCTCCTTTTCATTAGCTGTAGAGAAATTTGAGTAGAGCATACTATCCACTCCGCCGATGATAAAATTGTTTCTTGCATAAAAATCACAAGCAGACACATTGATATCTTGCGTTTCAAGCATAAGACCCATCAGGCCATTTTGCTTCGCTCACGCTATAGATTTTTCTAATTACTTGGTTCCAATCCCTTGATGCCGCCATGCCTTGATACCCCAATATCCTCAACAAGAACATATTCGTTCCAATTAGCATAAAGTCTAAATCATTGCTCTTTACTTTTAATCGTAAAGCTGCGGACCTTCATCCATTTGCCCCCAACCATCTCATCGATTGTTCCTTTTTTTGTTCTGACACAAAATTTATGCTCAGTCCCTCTGTCGAAGCCCGTGGCCTCATACAACAAATCATCACCGGCTTGTCCTTTATAATATACCTGCTTCAATCCGAGTCTGTTTAACAACTCCAGCTTTACACTTTCAATATAGTTACGTGAATATTCCTTTGACATCATGATCCTCCTGAGAATTCTTTTTCTATGTTTCTGTAATAAATTACTTCAAGCAAATGTATGTCATTTGTTACTAACTCATAATTTTAACTTATTATAATTAATATGAGCAATATATAAGTTTCGATAAGGTAGAGTTTCCTGAACACAAAGAAATACCCCGCCATCATTGGTAGGGTAGTATACTTACATCGGCCTTAAGTAGGCGTTCGCCAGCTTATTCATGGCTTCAGACCTAAAGAAGATAGAAATTATCATTTCGGACTTTAATTCTATTCGCTGCTTTCTACACCCTACAATCAAATTTAGTATATGGGATTATGCTCTGAAGTTAGTCGACGACCACTTTGTTCCGTAATGTGATAAAAAAAATAAAAAGGCACTCAGCAGAACATTTACAATAACCATTGTTGAGGGAGCAGTATGTAGAATAAAGTATCTAAAAAAGTATTCCTCAGCAAAAGGAATTGCAATTAATAAAACGATTATATAAACTCTTCTCCTTGTGCTCTGGTAAGAGTTTAAGAGGATAAAATCTTTGGAGTATGCAATTCTCCATTCCCTCCATTTAGGTAAAATGCATAAAATCCCAAGCAGGATACCTCCTACCAACCATCGATAATCCTTTATATCAAGGAAATCCAACGTTCTGACTTTTAACAAAGGCATTAAAAATGGAATAACATAAAGGGATCTTCGAATAACAAAAAAGGTTTTCTCGTAGGGGGGTAATATAACCATCTTGCATTTCCAATAAGTAATATAGTAACCAACCAAAAGAATAAGATATCAAGATATTCATAGCCAGCAACAAACGATAATATCAAAATAAAAAATACACTTAACCATTGAAGTAACTCATTTATTTTCATGTAATTGTTTGAACTAATTTTTATCACCCATTTTGAACATGATGTTATAGCAAGGTAAATGTCACCTTCTCATTTACCTTGTTATCTACATTACTTAAAGAAGTTCATGCGCCAGAGCAGCTGGAATTTGCACTTTAACTGCTTTAGGTTTTTGATACTTTTTCATATTGTCACCTCCTTCGATCTGATTATTCATAGTCAAGCAAAAAGCCTTGGCTATCTTAATTGGAGACCTTACTTTAATACGTTAATGCAAGTTGAACAATCGGGAATATTCAATATACTAATCCATTAATTCTAAAAAAACCACTACATAATTTGTATTTTAATGTCTCATTATGTATTAATATCCCATTTTTTTCACTATTTTTTTGTTTATTCGGATATTATTATAACGACCGCTTCTTACAAAATATCTCTCTGCACTTTAAGGCGATGCTGGATGACAGAGATGTCTATATTTAATTTTGTAATATAAAATGATTACTAGAAAAATAAAGAGCCCTTAGTCCCATTTGATTAGGACTAAAGACTCTTTAAATGTTATATTGTACTGTCTAATTGGCAGGTGCGAAGCTCTGTAATCCGTAACCATACGGGAACAATGGATTGCCGTAGTTCGTGGGTACCGACTGATTGTTATTAATATAACTGCGAATCTCGGCGCGCTCCGCTTCAGTTGCCCCTAGGTCATAAGGAATATCCCATTTTTCGAGCTGATTGCTAACATCATCGGTTCCAACCTGACTAATCGAACGAGGAAGCTGGAAGGGAAGCTTGCCGGTTGGCAGATAATCGCCGAAAAGTAACTCAGATGTTGCCAAGCCTCCACCGTTCCCTGGCCGATACACAACCAAGACAGCTGCACATTTGTCTAAGATATCTGTCAAGACATAGGGCCTTGGCATCACAACTACAGCGACAACAGGAATTCCTTTGTTATGAAATTTTTCAATCTCGGCAATCTGATCTGCAGGAAGCGTTGGCCGTTTATCCGGCCATTCTGTTCCGTGAGTATAACTTCTTTCGCCAATCACTACAACAGCAGCTTTGGCTTGATTGGCATCATTCAGAACGACGTTGACACCCGTCCCCGCTCTGTCTTTGATGCCCTGGTAATAGCTTTTTGCCGCGGGGTTATCATGATATATCGATTGCCAGATCACATTGGCGATATTATCTTTTGCCATATCGTCACTGGTCGCACGCGGGCCTGCTACAACGAGTGTGTCTCCATTATTCACTTTCAGCGGAAGAATGCCGTTGTTCTTCAGCAGTGTAAGCGATTGGCGCGCGGCATCATTAACAATATTGTTGCTTTCAGTGCTATGCCATATGGTCGTTGGATAATCGGGGTCACCATAAGGATTTTCGAACAGACCCAATTTGAACTTGAGCTCCAGCACTCTGCGCACCGCTTCATCGAGCCGTGTCCAGCCTACCGCACTAACGAGTTCATTAAAATCAGTTCCCGAGGCGACCGCTCCTCCCATCACATCGCTGCCCGCCCGAATACTGTTGACTGAAATATCTGTTGCTGCAGCCAACCAGTCAGTCATGACTACCCCATTGAATCCGATCACGTTTCGCAAATAGTCCAAAGTGGGTTTGCTGGTCCCTGCCCCTTCTCCGCTTGGATCGAGATACGGCGCGTTACCATAACCTGGCATCACAGTCGACGGATTGGCATCCATTGCAGCATACCAGGGCTTCATGTGCCATTTAATAGTCGTGCTATCATATACAATAGATTGTTCCCCGCCGGCACCTTGACTTGGCCAATGCTTGACGGATATCATCATAGATTTTGGATTCACCTCAGGACCTCCCTGCATACCAGCAATCATCGCACGCATCATGGCGGCTGAATACTCCGCATTCTCACCGGTACCTTCCTGAACACGCGGATACAGTACCTTGGTGTTGACCTCAGCGATTGGAGATAGTGTACCTGTGAATCCCCAAGCTTTGTGCTCTCTGCGCTGTAAATCTCCGACCTTCCAGGCCGTATTCAAGTTCCGGGTAGCCGCAAGCCCTATTCCTGTAGGAAAAACTGTTTGCCAGCCTTGAATTTTGTCACCAGTAAAGGCAATAGGAATCCCAAGCCGCTGCGTATTCGCTACTTTGATTTGCGCTTTGGTGATGAAATCGGTGGTGCCGTAAGAGAAGACAAAACCCGCTTGCTCATTAAGCCCGTCTAACGATTCCGGCGAAAAGAACAGTTGATTTATTTTCTCCTCATGGGTCATTCGTGACATCAGATCATCTACGCGCACGGAAATCGGATTATGCCAGTCTTCATAAGGTTCGATGGAACCATTCTTATTCAAATCCCGAATTCCACCAATAAGGTTCACCCCATCAGCTACTTGCTCCATGTAGGGAAGATACACGCTGAACTGTCCGATACTGGACTGACTTCTGTCTCCATTCCCTGCTATGGCGACTACGTACCATTTATAGGTCCAGCGATCCACTAAGGATGGAGCATTAACGTGCGTCTCTGTGACCTCTGCAACTTTCGTGTAACGATCCAAAAGATTTCCCGAGGCATTCCAGTCATAGTCTGTTCTTGAAAGATTCACCCATACCTCATACTTCACTGCTCCGGCCTTCGCTTCCCACGTTAGAGAGGGTGTTCTGGTATTGGTGATCATCTGACCGTTAACCGGCGCTAATACCTTGAATGCAGAAATTGTATAGCTTGCAGTTGCGACTTCCGAGTCCCTCATTTCCGGATGAGTGGCTATTGCTTTAATCGTAGAGGTTGATGTCACAGGGATAGGCCCTGTGTAGGTAGTCGATGCTGCATTAGGGGTTGATCCATCTGTTGTATATTTGATGGTGGCACCTGCGGTTGCACTGCTTAGAGTCACATTTTGTGCCGATGTGTAGGTACCTGATGCAGGAGTAAAGGCTGGTGCTGCCACCTTAGCCGGTAAAGGCGCCGTTTGACCATATACTTCGAATTCAAACAAGGAATATCCATACGGCGTATTCCGCTCTGTGCCGTTCATTTTTACATAACGAGCCACTACAGGATCAAAGGTGATGTTTTCTATATTTCCTGTTCCTTTGGCCTGGGCATGCACCTCCGTCCAAACGTTTTCATTGGTTGAAACCTGAATGGTATAAGCTTTTGCACTTGCCGCTTCCCAATGCAGCTTAGCGCCCGTTACCGTGTGGTTCTCCCCAAGATCTACATAAATCCACTGCGGATCTTCGAATTTAGATTCCCAGCGTGTATCAGGGTTGCCGTCAAATGCGTTACGAGCTGTGTTACCTCCGATGTCCGTGAACGCCACCGCCCTTTTGTTTAATGCAACGTTCACTGGAGCTGAATGGATAGTATATATAGCAGTCGAGACTGCTGAATCCGCCAAGCCCGGCTTGGTCGCAATGGCTTTGATTGTTGTCGACTTCGTCACCTGGATAGGTACGGTATAGGTTGTGGATGCTGCATTAGGAATGGAACCATCCACTGTATACCTGATAATGGCTCCTGGCGTTGAACTCGTAATCGTCACATTTTGCGCCGATGTGTAGGTTCCTGAATTCGGTGTAAACACAGGGATTGCTGTGGTCACCCGGTCTGTGATATCGACATTAACCGCTGAGTTGGCATGTACCGTGAAGGTTAATGGATTGCCTTGTAGCGGATTGCCACTCTGGTCGGTTGTTCTGAATTGCACCTGCTTTTGCTCTACCATGTAATTTACGCCAATGGTTACCGTGGCTCCAACTTTGTATTTCATGGTTTGATTAATCGCGGTGTTCTGTGATTTCAAGGTCGTCACCTGATTCAAGTCCCCTGGGCTGAGGCCCATCTCCAGATACTGCACATAGGGGCCTGTAACCGGAATATTCACCTCGGTCTGATCTGCGTTGACGGTATACGTGGCAGTTGACACCACCGAGTTGGTCATTCCTGATTTGGTGGCAATCGCTCTGAGCGTGGTTGTTGAAGATACATGAATTGGCCCTGTGTAGGTCGGGGATTCACCAGTAGGGGTGGAGCCGTCCGTCGTATATTTGATAACAGCGCCTGGCGTGCTACTGGCAAGGGTTACATTTTGCGCAGATGTGTAGGTACCAGCCGCTGGAGTAAAGGTTGGCGCTGCCACTTGCTCCGAAGGTGCTGCCGATGTAAAGCTAAGCCAGTTCAAATTCCATCCGTTCGTGACTGCATAGACGCGTAAAATCTGAACACCGGCCGACAAATTTACCGATGCAGCTACCGTCTCCCAATTTTGGTATCCCCCCGTATTGGGAACGGTTACCGTTGCCAGATTCGTGTCACCCTTTTGAAGCTGCAACTGTGTTCCCGTATAGGGACTGGCTAATCTAAACTCCACAGTATAGACTCCTGATCTCGGAACGTTGACCTCGTAGTCCATCCAATCCCCGCCATCTACATAGGCCACATTTAAGCCACCTTCAGAAGATTCTTCCGTCTGAATGCCACTCATCGCAGAGAAATTTTCCGCTTCAATCCTTCCAGGGTCATCAGGTGCTGCTATGGTAGGACCAACGCTTGAGAACATACTTACGATCAGGATCGAAATCAATAAAATAAACATGATTTTCTTTTTCAACATACACTCATTACCTCCAATTCGATTTTCTTAGTGGCAGGTAAAAGTCGTCATGTCAAAGTCCTAAGCTGATCCCTCAATACTGTCGTCGTTCGATTACTTCACGTATAAGTTGCTAGGAATTATTCGAAGCCGACAGTTTATTAAGCGCTTTCAATGGATTAGAGCAAATTATACAATCAAATCCACCAACTCCTTTCCATACAAAATAACAACACAAATCTACACAAAATCTTGGTAGTCGCGTGAAATGCTTTACCTTTAGAAGTTGTATGAAATGTGGTGGTCAACTCTGTTGGATATAAGCGGCAAATAATGAGTGTTGAAAAGAGAAACCAGTTTGATCTGGTTGATACAACAAAGGGGGCAAACTTAATCATCGGTCGTTAAGGGGTTCATTCGTTATGTAAAGCAAAGTACATTGCCCATTCGCATATACAATAAATTATATAACATTTAATGGTAAATATGATTTTTCAAAATTATAATTCTAACTAACTCTGTTCCATCTATATGTACATCTCATCAATGAGAGATACGTAGGAACACCCTAAAATCTGATTCCTGATCCCAGCCATCTGCAAGTGGTAAAGCCAGCTAAAAGGCGGAAATCAGGAACCATACTCTTCAGGAGAACTATTTAAATTATGTGCGGCGCATATAAGCGCGGACGGTAACCGGAACGAAAATGGCCACAATGACTGCGGCGCCGACTAGGGAATAGACAAGATCGCTGCCCACGGTTCCATGGTTGACCAGATTGCGGACGGCGGTGACTAGATGCGAAATCGGATTGATCTTAACAAACCATTGGAGCCAATTCGGCATGGTATCGACCGGTACGAAGGCATTCGAGAGAAACGTGAGTGGAAATAGGACGATCATCGAAATCCCTTGTACACTGGAAGCAGTACGTGCAATCACGCCGAAGAAGGCAAATATCCAGCTAATTGCCCACGAACATGCAATGACAAGAAGTCCAGCAAGTGCAACGTATCCAAGGCCACCCTCTGGCCGGAAGCCCATAATATAGCCCATGACAAAAGTGAGTACAGTCGCTATGGTATACCGAACCGTATCCGCGAGCAGAGCTCCGGCGAGCGGAGCGATCCGGGAGATCGGTAGTGATTTAAATCGGTCGAACACGCCTTTTTCCATGTCCTCACGTAACTGTACGCCAGTGACGATGGAGGTCGTAATCACGGTCTGAACAAGGATGCCGGGGATGATGACGGGCAAATAACTCACTACATCTCCTGAAATAGCCCCGCCAAAGATATAAGTGAACATTAGGGTGAAAATGATGGGTTGAAGCGTAACATCAAACAGTTGTTCAGGGGTGCGCCGGATTTTAAGCAGCCCCCTGTAGGCCATAGTCAACGAATTGCGTACCGACTGACCGAAGCTGGTATGGTTTTTTAATTGGCGCTCTGCACCTGGTTTTATTAAAGTACTCACGCTGTTACCCCCTTGGTATTCTTCGATTGTTCTGACGCAAGTTGTGCGTCCTCCTTCACTCCATCGCCTGTCAGAGTCAGGAAAACTTCGTCAAGTGTTGGTTTCTGTACACTCATCTCTGATAGTGGAATCCCCGTCTCGCGGAGAGCAAGCAGCAGGTCGGTGACCCGGTCAACGTTCCCCATTGGGGCAGTGATTTCCCCTGCTTCCACCGATATATTAGTACGAACCTTAAGCACCTGTTCAACAGTCTGACGGGCATTTTTCAAATCCTGCGTATTCTGAACCTTTAAATGCAGCGATGAAGTACCAACGGATGCTTTCAGTTCATCTACGGTACCTTCGGCGACGACATGCCCTTTGTCAATAACCGCAATCCGGTCAGCAAGCTGATCCGCTTCTTCCAGGTACTGCGTAGTTAACAATACCGTAGATCCAGTGCTTACGAGCCGCTGAATGGTGTCCCACATCTGATTACGCGTCCGCGGATCAAGACCAGTTGTTGGTTCATCCAGGAAAATGAGCGGCGGCTGAGCAATGAGGCTTGCCGCTAAATCCAGACGGCGGCGCATACCGCCGGAGAAATTTTTAAGGGGACGTTTCGCCGCTTCGCTTAGTCCAAATTCCTCTAGAAGTTCTGCAGATTTTTGCCGTGCTTCGGCCCGCCCCAATCCAAGGAGTCTGGAGAAGATCACCAGATTCTCGATCGCGCTGAGTGACTCATCAACGGACGCATATTGACCGGTCACACCAATTAATTGACGCACAATCTGAGGCTCCTTAACCACATCATGTCCAAAGACACGCGCTGAACCCCCATCCGGCCGCAATAACGTTGCCAGCATGCGAATTACGGTTGTCTTCCCTGCCCCGTTCGGACCTAGCACACCATAGATCATCCCGGTACCTACATTCAGATCCACACCATCAACAGCACGGTTGCTTCCATACGTTTTGACAAGTCCTTGTGCTTCGATAGCCCAGTTACTCTTGTCATGTGCTGCTTTCGCTTTTTGAAATTGATTCACGTTCTACTCCTCCTGAACAATAGATTATATACGGATGGTAACCCACGTTTATAAACTGAATTTAAACTCGTAACATAATGATTCAAAATAACCATCACACTACGTCAATAGCGCTTTCTCACGATTTATTAAAACAAAAATCCGATCCTTGTGGATCGGACTGGAGATGTATCCTTTAATCATTCTTTAGATCTGCTCAAGCCTTTTTTCGCTGCAATATGTTTCGTTGCATATGCTTTTCCCTTGATTCACTTCTGAAAATGAAAAAGACGCTAACCAGATAGATTACATCCGTTAACGTCTTCATCGGTCAAGTTTAAAATAAACATTATCCAGCTCATCAAAGCTTAGGAGCTTATGTCAGTTGCACGTAAGGAAGCCAATACGAGCTTAACGATATGGTCTGCGGTCACTCCAGAGTCATAGTTTGTGTTCTCTAGCAGGCTGCTATGCGCGGTATGAATCTTGAATGAAAGAGCGGCTCCAATGACAAACATCAGCGTATGATCCAGTGAATCGAAGTGGAAGAAGCCTTCATTGCGACCCCGCTCCAGCAGTTCCCGTACCTTCTTCCATACTGGTTGGACATAGATACGCACGATATCAGCACGTGGAGAGGTGAGTTCAATTTCCTGCTTGATGATGTTGCTCAGTTCTGAGTCCTCTAGCCCGAAGAAAATAATCTCCCGGATCAGCAGTGTCAGCCCCTCTACAGGATGACTCAAGAGATCGCCACTGTCCTTTATCCGATTCCCTGAAAAAAACTGTTCAAATATAGCGCGCAGCAAATTCTCCTTGCCGCCAAAATAATAAGAGACGAGCGCCACGTTCGCTCCTGCTTCCTCGCAAATTTGTCTGACACTGGTACCGTCATAGCCTTGTCGCGCAAATAATTTCTTGGCTGCTAGCAGGATGCGCAGCTTCATGTCGGGATCAGCTGTAGTCATGATTCAATCAATCTCCTCGCATGATCATATAGAACCTATTATGGATGCTCTATTACGGATAGGCAAGTTTCTCACAGAGACCTTTTATTCAACAGGAACCGCGACAGGTGCTACCGCACGCTCAGTTTGTTTGCGAAGTCCTGTCACAGCCAGGCTCACGAAAAACGAAGCTGCGAGGATCGCCACCAGCAAGAGAACGTCAGAGGCAACGCTTGGACCTCCGAACAATAGATTCATCAAGCCGTCCACGGCATACGTCGCTGGCAGATAGTGACCTAACCCTTGGTAAAATTCATTTAGTAATTCCCTTGGAACCATCGCCCCTGAGGAAACTAGTTGCAACGACAATAAAGTCATATTGAACAGCATTCCAGCCATACCGAAAACGATCAAGAACATCTGAGCGAAGAACATAAAGGTCAGAAGGAATAATGCTTGGAACAACCAGACGGAAATAAAGCCTCCTGCATGCTGGCCCCCCAGCCCGGCGATCAATGATGATCCGATCAAAGAGACGACGACTGCGGAACTAACGTTAATGACGACTCTAGCACCAAACTTGCTCCATTTTGAAATGCCAGATCCAATCATATCCGTCGCCTGCTGAAAATTCATCCCCATGATCATGGCGCCAACGAACGAGGCGAGCACCATCATCATCGGCACCATCTGGTTATTCATACCCTGAACAGGGTTGGTAAATGTCACATTGGAATTGACTTTATCTACGACGCCTTGTGCGATACCCTGCGCTTGAGCTGCCGGCACATTTGCCTGCTTCAGTACAGCTTCCGTTCCTTGAATCGTAACTTGCTTACCCACGGTTGCTGTAATTTGAGCTGCGACGCTCTGCATCACACTCTTAATCATCATTGGATTGGATTCATTGATCGTGTAACGAAGCTCTGCTTGTTGCCCCTGGCTTTGGAGTTGTTGAGAGAAATCTGCAGGCACCTGCAGTACCATCTGCACCTCGCGCCGTTCCAGACTTCCTTTCGCCTCTTCCAAACTCATCCCTGTTACCATATGAAACGGAAGGGACGCTGCGAGCTGTTCGCTGATCTTTGCACCAGCCCCTGGGTCTTCATTGACTATTGCAATCGATAGTTTAGTCGTATTCTCATTAATTCCTTTGTAACCCGTCATCCAGATGATGCTAAAAATAACTTGAAACATCAGTAGCATCACAACTCCGACGATGGTCGCCGGTTTCTTCAGATAAGCTTTTAAAGCATTAAGCATAAGTATCTCTCCTTTTTTGTAACACGACCAAATCAAATGATTGTTTAAATTAAACGTTTGTTTTATTCTAGATCGACCTTTACCCGCTGTCAACTATTTAATAATAAACACAGGACAAAGCAGGTAAATAAATCCATTAGGATGAACTAGTGATCCGGTAACATCTCTTCCAATAACACAATATCTTCTCCTCGCTGTTGCCTCATTTGAATATTTTCTTTGCCCCAAGAACACATGACATCAACGATTTTATTGGCAGTCACACCATATTCCGTGAGGCTATACTCAACTTTTGGCGGCATCTGCTGATATACGTGTCGGCTTACAAGTCCATCCTTTTCAAGCTCACGAAGCTGCTGGATCAGAACCTTTTGTGAAATGCCGTGAATATTCCGCTGTAATTCGCTTGTTCTCTTCACACCAGACATTAACAAGCATATGATCAGAGCTTTCCACTTACCGCCGATGATTTCAAGTGTGGCCTCTATGCCCAGATTGTATTGTTTCATATCAATAACCTCTCATTCATGACAACTGATAAATTTGCTAAAACTTTATTTTCGCATACATCTTTTTTCGAGTCCAGTACTTACTTTGAAGTAACCCTCTTACTTCATTGTGTGTATTTTCTTTTTTTAAAGCCTACAACATAATGAAGATATTCAAAAAATGAGGTAAGACACCAGAGGCTGCACTCTTTGATATGGGCCTGAGAAAGGAATTTTCATAATGAAAACACTAGTGATTATAGCACACCCGAACCTTGATAATTCAAGGGTAAACCAGAGATGGAAAAAAGAACTGCTGCAATATCCAAACGATATTACCATTCATGAGATTTACAAAGAGTATCCTGACTGGAACATTGATGTTCCTAAAGAACAAAAGTTATTAGAAGCACATAACCACGTGATCTTTCAATTTCCCTTGTATTGGTACAGTTATCCGTCGTTATTGAAAAAGTGGTTTGATGATGTGTTTACTTATGGATGGGCTTATGGTTCAAACGGTAACAAGCTTAATGGGAAAAAGATGGGGCTTGCCATGTCCATCGGTGATAAAAAAGAAAATTATGTGCCAGAAGGCTCTGTTTCTTTTACCGTGGATGAAGTGACTGCGCCTTTCAAAGCCAGTACAAAACATGTGGGCGCAGTAGCACTCCCCTACTTTGCTGTCTTCGGGGCTTCATTTCAAGCAAGCGACGAAGAGATCAATAACAGTGCGGCAGAATATATCAACTACATCTTTAAGTATAACAATGACACCGACTGGGTCCAATAAATAAAGCAGCGACAGAACAAGACTTGACAAATTAAGTCTTAGACTGTCGCTGTTGTTGTTCAATTATCGTTTCCCATAAATAAATTACTGAACATGTATTTCCGATTTGATATCATTTTGACTTAAAAATCTCATTAAATCATTACTCAGCTGCACAATCTCATTGTTAGCACTGTTCGCATAATCCGGCAACATCATATCCCTAACCATTTTAGTTCGTAGCCATGTCATAAAGAAAAGATCCAACAATAAGTTTGGAATTTTAAGCATCATTTTAAGCATTGGCGGATCAATTGAGACGCCGGCTTTTTGTATTGCCCTTAGATACGCTTTTAAAGTGACTGTTATTTTGCGTGCCGTCTTTCTGGTTCTGGCTGTTTTTGTGTCAATGATCTTATTCTCTGAATGCAAAAAGCTCAACATGGCAATGTCTGATACGGAATGTGTGATTAGATACGCTTGCATATCCTTTTTAATAACGTAAGGAAGCTTTGCTGTTTTAAATAATTTTGCGAGGTTTTCAATGCGTTCTGTCACTACCCCATTAATTTCTCCAAATGCAGTTGCCGCTATAAACTTTGGCAGAAATCGAGCATGCAATACGCCATCTTTAATCTGTCCGCCGAAGCCGGGAAATGCTGGTAAAAGTCTATCCCCTACGATATCCAGCCACGAAGAAAATCCAATTGAATTATTAGTCATCGTAACTGTATTTTTGCTTTGATTATCTTTTAGCGCTAACAACGCTGATTCGGACCGATCATAACGAACGGTAACGAAAATAAAATCGTATACATCGTCATTTTCGAGCGTCTCAATGACATTCACTTGTATCGACCTAACTGTACCTTTTTCTATATATTGCAGGCCATTTTCTTTTAATGATTTATATCTATTAGAATGTGCAAACAGGCTAACGTCAAACCCTGCTTCAATAAGCTTTATTGCGTACATGCTCCCGATGACACCTGCACCAAAAATTAAAATTCTATCTTGTTTCGTTGACATTAATACCACCCCTACTTATTAACATTTCCTTTTGATTATCCGACAACATGTTGTATGATGTGATTATAAATCTTCATTATTCCTTGATCAACCATCAGTTTTTTATGATTTGTCGGATGATATTCTTATTCGCTAATAGGAGGGAAACATGAAAAAGCAACCCCAAATCACGGAGATAACAAGACAAAAGTTTGTAGATGTTTTTTGTGAGTTATATAGCCAAAAGCCGATTGAGAAGATTTCGGTTCAGGAAATTGCGAATAAGTCAGGATATAACCGCAGCACCTTTTATCAATACTTTACTGACATGTACGAATTGTTAGACGCTGTTGAAAATGACTTATTGAATGAGATGAAAAAAGAATTGGCGAATAAAGAGCTATCGATGCATACGGTTCAAGATACGCTCTTTTGTCTGGATAAAAGAGAACATCTCCTGGTTCTTAATGCCCTTTTAGGTGATTATGGAAGTGCCCATTTTTTAAAACGCTTAAAAAATGAAATCACGTTGGAGCAATTAGAATTAAACGTTCCGCAAAACCATTCCTTAACGCCATACTTCGTTGAGTTTTACCTGACAACTTCTCTTTCTTTATTTCGTCTTTGGCTCCAGCGTCAACAGGATTTATCGTCAGAAGAATTTTTCAAGCTAGTGGAGAACCTACATTCAAGAGGGATTACACCCTATTTTAAAGAGTGAGTCTGTCATTCAAACCAAATCCATATGTTGAATAACAATTTAAACAAAAACCCACTCCTTTGTTAACGGAAGTGGGTTTTTGAAGGGACTTGCCTTTTATTACACTATCATTCATCGTTAGTTCAACAGGCTACCAACTGTGTAACCTACCAATGAAATCAACAATTGTTTGTTTTCATCTCATAATCCAAAATGCTCACGAACTAATTTAAACTGTTCTTCAACACTCATTTCGGGTGTTCTTTCCAGTGTTTTGATGCCATTTCGAATGCAAGCGCTTTTTACGTCATGTGAAAATCTCACCATGTTTTTATTACCATTTGCGATTGTTGCCGCTGGATTTGATGTAAGATTAATAACATCCAAAATCATCTTATGGTCTTCTCTAAAGAAATATAGCCTTTCTATTTCTTCGTCAGAAGTATAGAGGCAAATCATTCTTTCTTTTGGAATAAAGGGTAATATACGCTCGGGCATAATTCCTAAGTCTATAATGATTGGTTTATCAGTGGGCATTTTTAATAAATCCGTAACAAAAAATTCGATCATCTCTTCGACAATTTGAAAAAGCCAATGAACATGTTCATCATTAGGTTTATTGAACCATTTATCCCAATCTAAACCCGAATGAGGATACTGTAAGGCAGGGTATTCAACTGGATTTGTGAATGGTCTGTACTTCATCACGTTATCTTCCAGTGTTTGAAATCCTAACTCTTTAACAAATTTCTTTGTCATTGTGGACTTCCCTGCACAACAACCACCATTTAACCAATATACATGCTTTAATTGTTCCTTCAAATAATTATCATTTATTTTCATTGTAATCCTCCTCAATTTTTTTAATATTGAGGGAGGTGACGGATTCTTATTGGTTTTCTGTAGCTGTAAAACCACATAGCAAATTCCCCTTTCAGTATCTTAATCTATCGTATTCGACATATTTTGGTTAATTCCTTCCTTCTCGTTATCCTGTGCCGTTATTTTCACTTCAAAT
This sequence comes from Paenibacillus sp. NPDC057934, assembly GCF_042887565.1. Classification (NCBI taxonomy): domain Bacteria; kingdom Bacillati; phylum Bacillota; class Bacilli; order Caryophanales; family Paenibacillaceae; genus Paenibacillus; species Paenibacillus sp. NPDC057934. Next base: position 440,254 of record NZ_JBHVPB010000002.1, on the reverse strand, counting down.
CTATTCGGGAGGATGGTTCTCTCCAGCAACTACTCTTTCACAGCCCCAACCACAATCCCCGTTACAAAATAACGTTGCAGGAACGGATATACGAGTAGTATAGGCAGCGCACTGATAAAGATCTGCGAAGCCCGAATGGTACGTTGTGACAGATTGGCAACCGCTGACGGATCGAGCTTTGACATATCTGCCTGAACGATGATCGTCTGCATAAAGGTGGCCAGCGGCAATTTGTCAGAATCTCTAATATAGATGATACCGTCAAAATATGAGTTCCAATGCCCGACCATCAGGAATAGAGAAACCGTGGCGATAACGGGTAAGGATACCGGTAAATATATGCTCATAAAGGTCTTAAAGTGTCCTGCCCCATCAATAAATGCAGCTTCCTCAAGCTCCTTAGGAACAGTCCGGAAGAAATTAAGCAGTAGAATGATGTTAAATACTGCAACTAAGCCCGGCAGAATCAGTGCCAGCAGAGAGTTCATCAGTCCAAGCTTTAGAATAAGGATGTAGCCTGGAATCAGTCCACCGCTGAATAGCATCGTCACGACAAAATACCAAAGGTAGATATTCCGCGCACGGAAGACCCGTGTCTCCTTGGAGAGCGCATAAGCTGCAATTGTATTGACCACCAGTGCAAGTCCTGTTCCAAGTACGGTCCGTTCCACAGACACCCACAAGGAGGAGAGGAAATTGGCGTTATTGAACGTCTTGGCATAGGCCTCCAAGGTAAATCCAATCGGCCAGAAGGTGACCAATCCGGCATTAGCAGGTGCCGAGGCGCTAAGTGATACCATGAGCAAGTGATACAAAGGTAATAAGCAGAGTACAGCAAGGATCGTTAAGAACACGTTATTAAATATGCTGAATATGCGATATGGGATTGTTTTATGATACATTCGTTCTCATCCTTTCTAGAAGATTCGGTACCCTGCAAACCTATAGGCCAGTCGGTAAGAAATCACGATTAAGATTAAGCTGATCACCGATTTGAATAGATTCACTGCGGTAGCGAAGCTGAACTGCCCGCTAAGAAGGCCTTCCCTGTACACAAAGGTATCAATGATATCCCCTTGCTGATAGATCAACGGACTGTAGAGGTTAAACACCTGATCGAAGTTAGCGTTGAGCACATTGCCTAGAGCCAGAGTCGCGATCACGATCGCAATTGGAATCAGCGCAGGTATGGTAATATACATCGTCTGCTTCCAGCGCCCCGCTCCATCCACTTCAGCAGCTTCATAGAGTGACGGACTAATCCCGGATAATGCCGCCAGGAAGATGATCGTGTTAAAGCCAAACTCCTTCCAGACATCACTCGCAATAATCGTAAACCTGAACCAATTTCCATCCCCTAGGAAGAAAATCGGCTTGATGCCGAATACAGATGATATGAACTGATTAATGAGACCTGTCTGGGCCAGAATATCGATCAGAATGCCTGACAGTGTAACCCAAGACAAGAAGTGTGGAAGATACACGAGCGTTTGGATGGTTCTTTTGAGCGCCATCTTCCGTACCTCGTTCAATAATAAGGCGAAGATAAAGGGAATAATCAGGTTCATCACAATTTTGGAACAGGCAAAAAACAGCGTATTCCACGTGATTTGCAGGAAATAATCATTTTCCCACATGTACCTGAAATGCTTCAGTCCGACCCACTCCGAATTAAAAAAACCTAGTGCAGGTTTATACTCTTGAAACGCCATGAGAATTCCAGACATCGGAATATAAGAAAAAATAAACACCATAATGACCGCTGGCAATACCATCAAATGGAGAATCCATGACTGGTTAAAGCCCTTTTTTCTTTTTCTATTCGGCTTACTCCGGGTGTTCGCCTGCGGTATCGAGTTGACCTCCATATTAGCCTCCATAGCGCTCTCCTGTTCCCAAAAAAATATTTTGTGTGTAATGGGGATCTCTGCTATAAATAGTATCAGGCCTTTCTCAGGTCTGACTATATAACATTGTTAGGCTTGATATGGTTTTATTAGGGCATCATCTGGAGGAGTCATACATGAATATATGGAAGCGCTTTACACTACTAAAGGAACAGGCACGGTCCCGGTTTAGCCTCTTTGCCAAAATCAATTGTCTGATCATTGTCTTGTTCATCCCGATTATTATCGTGTACACCTATTCGAACAACGTCACATTCGATGTCGTTAGCAAAGAGTTGCAGGTCTCCAATACTAAACAGCTCACCTTTCTATCCAGTCAAATCGATTCTAGAATAAATCAGATGATGGATTTCAGTCTTATTCTTTCGAGAGATCCCAATGTCAGGGCATTCAATGGTTTGAATATTTGGGATGATCGTTATGATCAGATGCAGACCCGCTATGTCATTCAGGAGAAAATGGTACTGCAGTCCGGGGTGACCGATATTTGGCCCACCAGATACGCTGTGCATTCACAGCAGAATAAAGATGTCATCGCCAACTACAATCGTTCGACTGGATATGATGAGAATTACTTAAAGAGTAATATGAGTGGAAAATGGACCTATGGTGATCAAGGGGGAGAGTCACAAAATAAGCTGCAATCCTTTTACTGGTTCTTCACGGATTCCTTGGCCCAGCCGGGGATGTTGACGGGCAGCAATCTGGTGATTGAAGCCAGCTTCAGTTATGAGAACATTCAGAACATGCTGGATAAGTACAAGGAAGGTGGACAAGGCGATCCCTTCTTTTATCATAAGGGCAATTTACCCATTCTGAATCGTAGTGCAGACAAGCAGCTATCAGAAGAACTCATTCGTTATCTGGATAGTCACTCTCCTGAGAATACAACCCAAGATGTAGTGAAGCTGAATGGGAAGAACTATCTAGTCAGCTCAGTGAAATCTTCTTATCTGGATTGGCATTTAGTAGATGTGGTCCCACTCTATCAAATTCTTCAGCCGATTTCATTCAGCCGAGACTTGTTCTATATCTCGATGATTTTGTTGTTTGTAGTGGGCATTTCGGCTTCGATTTTACTATACAGAAACGTGCAGTCTCCTATCAAAAAGCTGATTCAAGGCTTACGGCGCGTGCAGCGCGGTGACTATTCCGTGCGTCTTCATAGCAAGGATCAGAATGAGTTCTCATTTCTGTTCCATCGGTTTAATGATATGTCACATCAAATTCAAGACCTGATAGAGAATGTGTTCAATGAAAAGATTAGGGCCAGAGAAGCTACGCTAAAGCAGCTACAAGCGCAGATCAATCCGCATTTTCTCTATAACTGCCTTGGTTATATTATCAATATGGCCCAGATGAAAGAGCAGGAAGCCGTCATCTCTATGGCTTATAACTTAAGTGCGTACTATCGCTATACTACCCGAATGGAACGGGAGACCGCTTCTCTGAATGATGAAATCAAATTACTCGTCAATTACTTGGATATCCAAAAGCTGCGCAATGGCAGAATAGATTACCATATTGATATCCCTGAGCCTATGCTTAGCCAGTCTGTGCCACGCTTAATGCTGCAGCCGATTGTGGAGAATTCGGTCATTCATGGAGTGGCGAAGTCCTATTCATCGGGTGAGATCCGAATTACCGGCGAGCGTGCGAACGGTTTCTGCAAAATTTACGTTGATGACGATGGACCCGGCCTGAACCCGGAGCAGCTAGAAGCTTTGAATCGGAAAATGCAGCAGCCGCTGCAAGAGGAAATGGGCTGTGGACTCTGGAATACGAATCAGCGGATCATTCACCTGTTCGGCAATCAATCCTGTCTTATATTTGGCCCCTCCCCTCTCGGAGGATTCCGCACAGAGATCATCTGGGAAATTCCAACTGATCAAGAAAATACTAATTATTTAAGATGACCAAAAGAAAATAACAAACGCGAGAAGGAACGAAGGGGGAAGTTTGGAACTGGAGGAGCGTAGCGTTCGTCTTTGTCGATAGATTTCAACCGCTAGAAGCGGTTTTAAATAAGAAATCTGGGGACAACAGCGACCGGAAGTCCAAACATTCCACCGTAGTGACGATAGAGCCTTACGTTAGGAGCTTAAGTTCGTCTTATATAACAAACCATCAAGGAGACTAACAACATGCAGATGATCATCGTAGACGATGAAGCCCACTGGGTAGATAACCTTTCCATGACCAAACCCTGGCATACGCTGGGGATTGAACAGGTGCATAAAGCCTATTCGGCGCATGAAGCCCTAGAAATTATCGATACCCACCCCATAGATATTGTGATCTCGGATATACAAATGCCGGAAATGACAGGAATTGAACTGATCGAGCGGATCAAAATACGTGATAAAAAAATAAAATGCATTATTTTATCCGGCCATTCCGAATTTGATTATGCCAAAAAAGCACTCCAGTTCGAGGCCGTTGATTACTTACTCAAACCACCCACTGACGATGAATTGATGGGCGCAGTGAAGACTGCCATTGATCAATTAAACACCGAATGGGAGCTTGTAAGCTCCCTTACACGAACTCAGTTTACCCTTCGGGAAAATCTGCCGCTGTTACGCGGTCGACTGCTCCTGGATGCCCTACAAGGACATCGATTCCAAGCCGGCGAATGGGAACGAAAGCTTGTGAATTACGGGTTGCCCTTCCACGCCGGGGATTGCGCGTTAATGCTTGTACGAATGGAAGAAGAGTTTGGACAATACAACAACAACGACCAAACCTTGATCGAATATGCCATTATCAATATGGCGGAAGAGATACTGGGCGAATTTATGGAAGTCTGGGGCGTTAAGGAGGAGCACGGCTATCTGGTGTTTCTGCTGCAGCTGAAAGAAAAAGGAGCCGACATCGGAAAAGAAACCATACTAGAGAAACTTTCCGTGCAACTTCAGTATAAGGTCAAGCAGTTTTTGAAGGGTTCCCTCTCCATTGTTATCACTGAGTGGTTCCCTTTCCCTGAGCAGCTGTCCAATCGTTTCCGTCAGGCTACGGGTTATTTCCGGCAAATTGTCGGCGACGAGCGCGAATTCGTAATGCGGGTTAGTGATGTCGAACCATCCACAGTGCATGGTCCCTTGGACGCGCTCTATACCCCGCCCTCTTTGATTCATTTGCTGGAAAGCGGGCAGTGGGATACTGCAGAAGAGAAATTACTTGCGGTCTGCGCGGAGCTGGATGAGAAATGGTCTGAATCCTGGGAACATTGTATGGAGGCTGGATTTTTGATTACGGCTTCGTTCACGAATCTCGCCCACCGTAATGGACTTACCCTGGCTAACTTAATGGGGAGCGATATCGAGGGACTGCGAAGCGGGGATGCTTTTACCACAATTAGTAAACTTAGAAAATGGTCACTCACTGCCCTTGGCAAACTGCAAGAAAGCACATCCAACGATATCAAAGACATACGTTCAGAGTATGTGAAGAAAATCCAGGATTTTACCGATAAAAATCTCCATCTTGATGTTTCCTTGCGGGTACTGGCTGACCATGTTAATCTCCATCCGACCCATTTGTCTAAAATTTATAAGATCGAAACGGGCGAGGGCATCAGCGATTATATCTCACGCCTGCGCATGGATCGTGCCTGTCACAAGCTGAAGACGACCTCCAAGAAAGTGTATGAAATCAGCATGGAGATTGGATATATGGACCCTGCTTATTTTATCAAAGTGTTCAAACGGCAGTTTGGGGTTACGCCGCAGGAGTACAGAGACAATAATAAATAGCATGATAGAGTCCTATCGAAACTAAAAAACTCATATAGATGCCATCCCCGACAACTTGTTAAAGTTACACTTGTAAAGATCATACACAGTAGGGGGAATTGAAGAATGATCAAATTCAACAAAATGTGGTCGATGCTCACAGTCACTGCACTTATCACACTCACAGCCTGTGGCAGTGGCGGAACTTCGAATGAAAACGCTAAATCAGGCAATGCCACTACAAGTTCATCCGAAGCAGATGCTGCTTTTGAAAAAGGTAAATACGATCCACCTATCGAGTTCAGCTCGGTGTTGATGCCGAAGAAATATGTGCAAGGGGATACCAAAGAAAACAACGTTCACGACCGCTGGATGCTGGAGACGCTGGGCATGAAGCATAAAGATACCTGGTACCCTGCCAATGACGATCAATACAGACAAAAGCTGCAGCTGGCCATTGCATCTGGTGAGAAGCTGCCTGATTTCGTGGCTGTACCAACCAACGCGGTATTGACCAATCAGCTGATTGATTCCGGTCAGTTCATTGCTATTGATGAGCTGTTTGACAAATACGCCAATAAAATTCTAAAAGACCATGCGGCAGCGCATCCTGAACTGTGGTACCCGTTCACCAAGAACGGTAAGAAATACAATATGCCGATCCTTGAATATACAGATAATGACGACACGTTGCTGTGGCTGCGCGAAGATTGGATGGAAAAGTTGCATCTTGAAGCGCCCAAAACCATCGCCGATCTTGAGAATATCATGGACAAATTTAAGAACGAAAACCCTGACGGTCTAGCGCCTAAAGATGTTTTCCCACTTGCGATTTCTTTGAAAAATAACACAAACACCTGGATGGGCCAACTCGACTGGTTATTCGGTGCTTACGGTACGATTGAAGAACAATGGAATAAAGATGCCGACGGCAATCTAGAATACGGTTCCATTAATCCTGGTGCTAAACAGGCTTTAGCGAAGCTTAGTGAATGGATGGATAAAGGCTATATTCATACGGATTCCGCACTGTGGGATGAAGGTAAATCTGCGGAGAGCTGGACAAAAGGCGCTGCAGGAATCCTGCCAGGCGCGAACTGGGTGCCGGACTGGCCTGCTCCCGATCTTTTGAAGAATGTCCCTAGCGCGAAGATTAAAGCTTATCCCGTTCCAGCCGGTCCAGACGGATTCATTGGTACGAAGTGGCAGAACTCCGGCGTCAACGCCAGTATCATGATTAACAAGGATGCCAAGCATCCTGAAGCGATTTTCTTATACTATAATTATTTACTTGATAATTTAGCTAACCCTGCAGCAGGCAGTGAATTCGAATATGGCTTTGCTAAGGGTTACGATTGGGACATCATTGATGGACAACCGACCAGCGATAAAGAGAAGATTAAAGACTTTTCCAACGAGTTCCCCTTCTTGACTGGCCCGGCGCGGATTCCTGATCTGTACATGAAGACACTAGTTAAACTTGCTGATGGCGTAACACCAGAAACGCCTTATGAAAAACAAATGGCGGAGTTCCGCAAACCGGAAAACTGGGCAGCCGCCAAAGTGGTGATGTCGCAATTAGATGTTCGCAAGCAAAACTACTTCACAGGTGCTGCGACACCAACGATGGTCTCCAAATGGAACCTGCTTCGTCAGTCCGAAATGGAAACGTTCAACAAAATTATTTACGGTAAATTGCCAGTGGATGCCTTCGACCAATTCGTAACCAATTGGAAGGCTAATGGCGGTGACCAGATCACCAAAGAAGTGAACGAATGGTTCAAGTCCGTATCGAGTAAGTAATTGCTAATTTGTACATGGGGCAAAGTGGTCATTGCGGAAAAGGTTTGGACTTTCGGCCGCTGTTGTCTCCAGATTTCTTCAGATTGTACCGCATTCGCGGATAAAATCCGGAGACAAAGGCGGACGCTGTCGCTCCTACAGTTCCAAACTTCTCCTCCATTCCCTCCACCTAATATTAAATTATTTCAATCTATATAAAAGCCAGAGCGAATTCGCTCCGGCTTGTTTTATTTCATGTAATCTTAATTCGCATCTCAAGACTGAGAAGGTTAATACTAACCCGTAAATTCTTGAACCCACTCTTTGTTATAGTAGCCAATTCCAATTTCGGTGAAGCTGCTATTCAGGATGTTCGCACGATGACCAGGACTGTTCATCCATTGGTTCATCACTTCCTCCGCGCTTGTCTGGCCGTTGGCGATATTCTCCCCTGCTGAATTATAGGTGATCCCAAATGCCTTCATCATGTCAAATGGGGAGCCATACGTCGGAGATTGATGGTCAAAATAATTGTTGTCGTACATATCCTGCGCCTTGGCCAAAGCCATTTTCGAAAGCGCACTGTTTAAGTTAAGGGATTTCAATCCTGCTTTCGTTCGTTCTTGGTTTACCAGATCCAGCACTTGCTGCACAAATTGGGATGAATCGCCGGATGCTTCCGGATTGGCAGACTGCTGTGGGTTAGTTGACTTCCCTGGGTAAGCCGACTGCTGTGGACTAGCGGACTGCCCTGGATAGGCGGACGGTTCCGGATTAGTGGCCGATTGCGGATAAGCAGTCTGCTCCGGTGTTCTCTCTGTCGGTGTATTGTTGCCTAATAGTCCACCCAGCAAATCCGAAACATCACCAGGTACTTGTGCTTGTTTAGCTCTAAGGATTGAATCCTTTGGAGCATCTGTTGAAATGGAAGAAGCTTGAGTTAAGGTTGACGCGGAAGCACCATGACGAGCACGAGTCTCAACTTTCGTTTGTTTAGTTGTGATTTGCTTGTCAGCCGAATGATTATTCGAACAAGCCGTAACGAGTACTAGTGCTGCAATTACAATCAACGGTTTTATAACAATCCCTCCTGAATGGTCAAAGTAGTGACGTTATTCAGTAAAGTTTTTGTTTAGTTCCCTTGATTTATTCATGACTTACCTTAATCAGATTACATTATCAGCGGCTGCTTTAAGCAAGCTTTTCCAGCGCCTTACGGATCGCTTGCTTTTCTTTTTTAAGCACAGCGGTATCCAACGCCTGTTCTAACAAGTTGCGGACCTGCTGTGCCTCCACATCACTATTGAACAGTACGTAATCCTCCGGCAAGATGGATAAGGCCGAAATGACGATCTGACGCTGTACATCCTTGGCGCTGAGCCAGTGCACGATGTCGGATACGGATGGCTGCGAATGGACATACAACGTATCCCAACCACTATAAGGAAAAGACACCTTATCCTCCATCCACTCCAGCACCCTGCGGCTACCAAAAGGCTGAAGCACCGAGTTCGCTTCATAACCACTCAGCTTATTCTGTTTCGCAGATGCGTCCAACATTTCCAAGACTCGTTTAAGTCCCTCACCTTCCGGCAGACAGCGTGCAGAAAGATAAGCACGAATAGAGTGGCTCACATTAACCGCTGGAGCTTCCGACCACAATGATCGCACCAAATCAGCTGCGTTCTCCTTAAGAATATCACCTGCACAGCACATTAAAGCATCTATTTGATTGAGATCTTCCTCTGCCTTGGCTCGCTTCAACCAGGCTCGTAGCACTTCCTCTCCATCATAGCGGGCAAAGGCTGCTCCCACCTTCTTGTCCACCCCGTTCATCTCTGTATAGGTGATGAGTAGCGAAAGTTCCTCCTGGGCCTGTTCCAATGTAAGCGTTAGGTATTGATGCAGCCATGCCTTCCAGCGCCTGCTATTCTCGCTCTCCAGGTCCAAGCCGAATTCCCCGCAAAAATACGGATACTGCCATTCCTCCGCTCCGACACAACCCAGCTCTGTTACCCGGTCTACAAAAGCCGTCATGGTTGGCGCAAGGAGCCGGAATTCTGCCGTCTCATGTGCCCAATGCACAACGGAAGTTCCGGAAGGGCTGCTCAGGTCCAACAGTAATTCATCCCCGTTTCCGGCCACATGAAAGGTAAGATACCGCCGTTGCGCCTCCATTTCCTCATCGGCAAAATCGGAGAAACAAAGCTGATCTGTACCCCAGCCTATTTCTCCACTCACATCAAAAGGTTTAATCGTCTCACATGGCAAGCTCCAGTATACTAATACTTTGCCGGAGCCATCCATCAGCAGTGAACGGAACTCCTCAGGTAGCTGGATTCTGAGCCGGGATTCAACTTCAGCAATTTCCTGCTCTTGTGCAGGGGGATCAATGGAAATAAAGGTGCTTGCCCCCTTCAGCTCCAGAGCCTGAACAAGCCACAGCCATCGCCGTTTCCAGCTGTCCATTTTCTGTTTCATTACACTTGCTGCCTCCCTGCCTATGTTCTACTTATAACATCAACTAGCTGTCCATCTCCTTACAACTAAACGTGGTTCACCAAATGGGCTATTTCCTTAACTCTTTCCATTGTAATTCCATCTCTTTGTTCAACTGCAAGGGGATGGTCTGTTTGTTCTAATTCGATTAGCGGAACCGCACCCACTTCTTGTGTATGTACCATGGTCTTCAAAGACAATGTCGATATTGGATATATTGAAAGTTCAGTCGACAACCAGCCGAAATAAGGTTCTTCCGCTTCTCTTCCTTCTACTAGTAATAATTCATTCGATCTGAAAAAATTCTCTTCACTAAGAGACACCCATACACTCCAAATAAACTTTTCATCACAATCCACTATTGGGATTTCAATATGTCCTCTAATAAAGAAATGCTGTTCATCAATTACGCAAAAATCACCAGTTAATTCTGTTCTTTGCTCTTCTGGTACCAAATTAAAGTAATGTGGTGCTTCAATTCCATAACATAATGGAAGTTCACTTAATTCGTTGTCACAGTGAGGACATTTCATAGTTTTGCTCCTTATGATCAATATCTATTTCACTTCTGCAAGTAGTTCTGACATCATCTCATAATTCATAGCGCCCCGCACCTTCTCACGAACGACTCCATCAGCATCGAGTACATAAGTTGTTGGGTAAGCCACGATTTGATAAGTTTGCATAAGTTCCCCGTCTTCATCCAATACAATCGGGAAAGTAAGTTTCTGCTCTTGAACAAATGGCTGGACATCTCCAAGCGCCTTTTCCGTTAAGGTCATATTCACACCGAGGATGACTACATCTTCCGATTCATAATTCTCATAAATGCTCTGCATATGCGGCATCTCTACCCGGCAGGGAGGGCACCATGTAGCCCAGAAGTTGAGCATTACTCTTTTCCCCTTGTAATCTGATAACCGCACTGGATTCCCACTCAAATCTTGCAAAGAGAAATCAGGAGCTACTTGCCCTATCTCAATTCCAACATCACGACTTTCCTCTTCCGAGCTTACACTTTGCAACGGCTGCTGAGAAGACTTATTAAAGTATTCATATCCCCCATATAGTACTAATCCAATGATAAAGATGATAGCAATGACGTTTTTTTTCATTTTAACTGCCTCCCGTCTATTAAAAAGTAATATCCCATAAAGTATATTTAGCCAGCCAAGCACTCAGCTTTTGCAGCTGCCCTGTGAACAGGAGAAGTCCCATTCCTAGGAGCAGTACCCCATTCACCTTCGATAAAAGAGGCATCCATTTATTCATTTTTTTCAGCACTTTCATAGAGTAAGTTAGCATCCAGGAAATCAGCAGAAACGGTATACCGAGACCAAGGGAATAGACTGCTAACATGGCTATACCGCTCCATAATGTATCAGATGAGCCGGCCATAAGTAGGATCGAGGATAAGGCCAGTCCAACGCATGGGCTCCAACCTGCTCCGAATGCAAATCCAGTAAGTAAAGAACGAATGGCTCCACGGCTTTGCCCCCCTTTGGAATCCCAGGTTTTTCCAGACATTAGAAAGGACAGATTGAGCAAGCCCATCATTTGCAGACCAAAAATAATAATGAATAAGCCGCTTATTTTCTGAACCAGCTCTCGTTGCTGAGCAAAAAATTGGCCGATAAAGCTTGCCGAAGCGCCCATGGCGATAAAAATTAGACTAAACCCCAGAATAAAGAAGAGCGATTGGGAGAACAATCTCCCTCTATGTACCACAAGCTTGCCGTCCTGCAACGAGGAACCTGTCAAATGGGATAGATAAGCAGGAATCAATGGAAAAATGCAGGGAGATAAAAAAGACAACATTCCTGCGGCAAAAGCTACTACAATGGTAATGTGATTCATATCCTCATCCTTTCTCGTTCTTCTCTTGGAAATAGGACCATACGGTTAGTGCTGCGGCTATTGCAATACAAATGATTTGCAGCCGGCTAAATGACAGCAGCCACAACGTACGGTCAGGCAACAGAAACTGAAGAACTACATGTCCAATTAGAAACCAAATAGCATATCCACCCCGGTCACCAAAGCGGGAGGTTCTCCTTGTCAGGAACAGGATCAACATGAACACCCCTGACCATAAAGCGCTGAACTTATCGTAAAAAACAAGCTGATGCCCGGCTATAACCTGCAGGATGGGATAGGCTAACCAACATCCAGAGATGAACCATAGTCCGATATCCATCCATATTTTCACGGGCAAATTATGTTTTCTTGATCGTACCCAAAGGTAAACAATTGCAAGCAGGCTTGCCAGCCACATCCCACGTTTGCCGCCGTCAAAATACAGCAAGCTTATAGGCGTCTCTATAAATTCAATGGGATATAAAAACATAAAACTCCCTTTCCATACCAGCAGCCATATCCAGAATGCATTGCTTGCATAGGAGGTGAAGCGCTCTTGCTCTGGAATATGCCGTAACCGATAATGCAGTACGAGCCACCCGATTACACCAAAAGTCATGTACATCACAAGTCGTCCGTTTATTAATAATGATCCGAGCTGGATATTATCCATATCCTCGGCCCTCCTTTCTCACCTATTCAGTGAAATGATTTTTCAGGTTTTGCTAAGTTTGAGCGGTATCGTGATTGAAAAAGAATGCTTATCCTTGTCTGAAGTCAGCTCTACCTGACCTCCAAGTTTCCCCATTATCTCCTTCACGATAGTTAGACCAAGTCCGCTACCCTGCATCCCTTCTCTACGCTGTCTGGAACCATCGGCTTGGAAAAAACGTTCAAAGACCAACTCCCGCTGCTCCTCTGACAACGACTCCCCCAAATTACATACTGTAATTCGGTAGTCATCTACTTCCACTACTCCTGATATCCAAACCATATGTCCAGAATTATAAGTAATTGCGTTCTGGATCAGATTAGTTAGTACCTGTCGCAAGCCATCCTCATTACTAACAATGACATGTGGTTCAAGAGAAATATCTAATGTGATCCCTTTGCGCTCTAGCTCTAGTTGAAAAGATAGCAAACTACGTGTAATGAACTCGTCGATGGGTATCTCGCTAAAAACCATACTGTCAGCTCCCCTGTCCTCCCAAAGGGATAGTTGGTGAAGCTGCTCCACAAGTCGCGTAATATGCTGCGACTCTTCCAACAGAGATAAATACAATTCCCGGTCTCCCTCAATCACACCATTACTTAACGCCTCTAAATAACCATTCAAATTGCTAAGTGGCGTTCTTAAATCATGTGACACATTGCTGAGCATTACTTTGCGATTCTGTTCCGTTCGCTGCAGGGTTAGGGTCATAGCATTAAAGCGCTTCGTCAATTCCCCAATCTCATCCCCAGCGGATACTTGGATGGGTTCAGGATAGGATCCTTCCATTAACTGACGAGTTGACTCTGTTAATCTTTTCAAAGGAGACAGAATCTTCTTAATAAAGACAAAATGAATAATGGCAGCCACAACAATGGCAAGCACACTTGCCCTAATAAGATAGAACTGCATGGTGCGCTCGAAAAAATCATTTTTGACATCGCCCACAAGCTGATACTTGGCTACCAATACACACGCGAAGTCTTTGACAGATACACCTACTATCCAGATCACAACGAGCATCACCAGCACATTGACCCAAATCAATTTCCAAGCGACATACTGCTTCCATATTTGCAGTTTCTTAATAGGCAACAAAGCGATACCCCATTCCACGTACCGTTTGAAAGAAGGACGGTGTCTGGCAGGATACTTCAATCTTCTCCCGCAGCTTGCCAACATGGACGTCAACCGTACGGTCGATCACAGACTTCTCATCATTAGGATAAAGCTCATTTAATATTTGCTCACGGGACAAGATTTGATTAGGATGCTTCATAAGAAAGTGCAGCAACTTAAATTCATGCTGTGTTAAGGCAATATCGACTCCGTTATACTTTACCTCACATGATTGCGTCTTGATCATCAGCCCCCGGTAACTAATCTTGCTGCAGCGATTGACCATCCGCTTGAGAATCGTATTCACCCGCACAACAACTTCTTGTGGACTGAATGGCTTGATGATGTAATCATCCGCACCCATTTGCAGACCTGCGATCCGTTCGGATTCCGTGATTTTAGCTGTGAGCATCATAATAGGAATATCGCTTTTCTGTTCATTTCGAATCCACCTGCATAATTGTTCACCGCTAAACTTCGGCATCATGAGGTCAGTAATTACGAAACAAGGCTCTTCCTGTTGAAACATCTCTCTGGCTTCTTCCCCGTTCTGAGCCTCCATTACGCTATATCCTTCTTTTTCCAAATATAATCTTAAAAGCTTTCTTATTTTCATATCGTCTTCGACGATTAAGATGTCTTTTTGCACTTTGTTGACCCCTTTCTTTACTATATAAGACGAATAGAAGAAAGGAACAAAAGCGAGAAGGAACGAAGGGGAAGGTTTGGAACTGTAGGAGCGAAGCGTTCGCCTTTGTTGACAGATTTCAACCGCTAGAAGCGGTTTATAAAGAAGAAATCTGGCGACAACAGCGACCGGAAGTCCAAACATTCACCGCAGCGACGTCCGAGCTTTACGTTCTTATGTTAAGTTCGTCTTATATAGTAGTCCATTATACAAGACGAATTTAAAGAAATGTTAAAGATGGATCGAACAGCTGACAATTTATCCTTATACAGAAGAGTGCATAATCGCAGATAAAAAGCAATAATTGCACTTCTTTGGGGCCTTAGTCTTTGAAAAAAAAGGATTGCCTAAGCTCACAGAGATGATATATAGTATTGTGATTATTGCGAAACGTAAGGATGGTAGCGATGTTGAAGAAATTAACGCACGATTTTTTTTACTTAATACTTGGAGCATTTCTGTTTGCCTTAGCAGTCAATGTATTTGTCATTCCCAATGAACTGGGAGAGGGTGGAGTTACTGGTACTTCCATTATCTTGTATTATCTATTTCAATGGTCACCCAGTATAGTCAACTTAGTAATCAATGCTTTATTGCTGATTTTCGGATATCGATTCCTGGATAAGAAGATGATTATTTATACAATTATCGCTGTGTTGCTTCATTCGATGTTCCTCCATCTGACCCACGATTGGAGAATTCAATCTAATGAATTAATAGTGAATGCGATATTTGGCGGCATACTCGTCGGAACAGGTATTGGGCTGATCATTAAGGTCGGCGGCAGTACTGCGGGTACCACTATTCTCGCAAAGATCGCTAATAAATATCTTCATTGGAATATTAGCTACGCCCTGCTATTCTTTGATTTGATCGTTGTATTTGCCTCTTACTTCATTATCGGGACAGAGAAACTTATGGTAACCATTATTATGCTCTATGTCGGTACGAAGGTGATGGACTTTATTATTGAAGGACTGAACCCTAAGAAGGCAGTCACGATTATCTCCAAGCAGCAGGATAGAATCGCTGAGCAGGTCAACCTGGTCATGGACAGAGGCGTAACTGTGCTGCAAGGAAAGGGTTACTATAGCCAGGAGCCCAAAGAAGTACTCTACATTGTCATTAGCAAACAGGAAGTGTCCATGCTCAAGAAAATCGTTGAAAGTGCAGATAAAGACGCCTTCCTAACTATTCATGATGTAAGAGATGTGTTTGGAGAAGGTTTTGTAGAATTGTCTAAGTAAAATGACCTATAGTCCTTTTATCGCCAAGTTATCGCCCATGTCGGGCGCACAAAAAGAAGCCGGCAGTTTCCCTCTTACATGGGAATTGCCGGCTTTGCTATTTTACAATTAGTTATGATTTCGAAGCCTGAAAATACGCGGATTGACCAACAAAGCTGATGATTTCCTCTGCATCTGCGGTAATACGGAAAAACTCCCTTATGGCCGGTTCTGCCTTCATAAATTCAGCTGTGACTTCATCTTGTTCTTCCGGGGTAAGCCCCATTCGCTGGCACCAGCTCTGGAACTCAAAAGGCTTCTGAAAGCAAATCAAAGCATCCAGTTGGAAATGCGTTTGTTCTAATTGCTTAATCCATTCTGATTTGGACAAGGCGCGAACATGACTGCGATCACGCAATCGCTCAACCTCATTATAAAACTCCCCCAAACGACCATCTTCCGGAGATACATTATCAATCAGTTGCAATTTGCCTCCTGGTTTCAAAACTCTGTACGCCTCTCTCAAGAAAGCAGGTACATTAGGGAAATGATGAGCGGCAATTCGACAAGTCACAATATTAAAGCTAGCATCTTCAAAGGGTAACTGCTCCGCATCCCCCTTCACAAATTCTACATTACCGTGACCGTTCCCTTGGATAAACGCCTTAGCTGAATTCAACATCTCTTGCGTTAAGTCCACAGCTGTGACCTGCTTGACAAGTGGGGCAAGCGCATTCGCTACATGGCCTCCTCCTGTCGCAATATCAAGGACAGTCATCTCCTTAGTAGCCTGCGCTGCTGATACCAGTAGGGTCAAATCCTCTCCTTTGGCATGACGAGTACTTGTTACATACTTCTCAGCGTTCTTGCCAAATTGCTGTTGTACGCGTGTCTTCATTTCCTCAGACATACATTAGCTCCCTTCATTAGTTTCATTAGATGAAACTTAATGCCATTAGATAAAACTACTTGATTTTAAATTATCATATTTAATAACAAAAAACAAGCCAGAGCACATGACCCATCATGTTCCGACTTGTTCGGTCAAACTTTTATATAGAGTATTTTCGAATCTCTTCTTTAAATACATTAATAGGTTTTTTATAGTCAATGGGTTTATGTATCGTTCTATTCAGCCATTTGATCCGCTCTTCTTGATCCGCAAATTTATCTTGCGTTACGTCACAATACATTGTTATTTCTTTCATTGTCCCTAAGACACTTCTACTGTTCGTTTTGGAGATGTTCGTTTCGAGTCCCTCTTTCAAATACGACTCTATTCCTTTCTGCTCTATTCCTTCGCTTACTAAGTATGCAAACAGTGTTGAATGAAATTTATCTAATAAAATATTTAACTGCGAAGTTCTAACGCCATCAATGATGATACTTAGCCGACTAAGGTCATTGACAAATATAATGTGTTTTCGTTTATTCAATCGAATAATATTAGCATGCCAACTCAAGAATGGTGAAATATTTTCGTACTCTACAGGTGTAATTTTCATATCTTTCAATAAAGTTTGGGTAAATCTTAAAACAAACATTCTTTTGTTCATTCCTTTCCTTGTTCTTGCACAACTTTCGTCTAACAGTAGTTTTATTATTTATTATTCCCACTCAAATTAAATTTGTACACCTTACCATCTCGTACATATTCGTTTGTAAATAGCAGAGCATTGCCTTCTCGCTTCACAAACTTTAGATTGTCCCCAAAGAAGGGAAGATCATTGTTTTCCGCGAAGTTTTGCTGTTCGGAATCCAGCAGTTCTTTGTAAAGCAACGTTTTGGTCCCTGTTTTACGATCTATTAGTGTGAGGAAACCTTGTTGATTGGGCCGGATCAGTAGAAAATCATCATCCATTCCTTCCACCAAATAGGTGTCAGAAACACCACCCAGCTTGATTAGGTCAAGGGTCTGGGCAACGTTTCCCGTTCCATCTTCGATCAGTCGCAATGTTTTCCCATCAGTTAGCAAGAACTGATTCCCCGCAATTTTGACATTGTTACCATATCGCATAAAGTATCCTACACTTGCTTGGCGAATGACCCCTCCGTCCTTGATAATCAACGTATACCATTTATTATGAATATGAGGTTCCCCGTAAACATCTGTCAAGGTCAGATAAATTAGGCCCTTCGCTGTCTTCTGAAAATCAAACTCCACCATATCGTACAGCTCCGATCCGAGGTTCGCCAGCAGGCGGGTACTCCCGGAAGAATCTGTGACATATAAGCGCCCAACCTTTTTATCTACCTCGTACGTATAACCGCCGAATTGTGCGCTGGCACTGGAAAAGGTCTTTAGTTCTTTTGCCGTATAGATTCTCTTGGCTGCATCCCAGCTGACGGTTTCGCCTTCTAATGACTTCACAAGGAAGTCAGCGGGTACATATAATTGTCCATTGGTTTCAAAAGGGATACCTCCCAGACTGACCAATTTCCCATCTAAGACTCCCGTTTTGCTTCCAATGCGGACGGCTATCTTTTTCCCCCATCCTGTAAACTCCACTCTCTTGTGACCCTGGTCCCACACGCCCCGAAGTCCCGCTGCTTCCCAGTTGCCGGATGAAACATAAGCAATGCCATCCTTAATCAGCGCTGAGCTGGTAGCCTTGCCGCCCCCATCTGTAATGTAGATGAAGTAAGCTGGCGTAGCCGCATTAGTTACTGGAGCCACAAGCAATGACGCGGCAAGAATAGGAGCTAATATCCATTTTTTATCCATGAATTGACGAGCCTCCCGTGTTAGAGAACATTAACCTACGTAATCTTTAGACGCAGACTACTGCGGAAGGTTGCTTGTTTATTCCATTTTTTGATACCTAGTCCATTACCGCCGGGAGGATACATTCCTTAATCAGAGTCCACCGATCAGGGGAATTCAACATAAGTTCCGAAGCAATAGCCACGACCAGATCTTGATCTGGAATGCAGCAAATGACATTGCCGCCATCACCCAGTGCGGAGTAGACAGACACTCCGTCCTCCTCACGCAACCACCATAGATAACCATAATGATGAGCGTTCATCGCTGTTGCATCGTCAATCCATGTCCCTGGAATGATCTGAGTCTGTTCCCAAAGACCACGATTCAGAGGATAGCGGAGAGCAGATGCGCCCCTGCGGAGGAATATTTAAAATCGCCAATACGCCCCTGCTGCCCCAGTATATCCAGCGTATATTTTACCCAGTCAGGTGCCATACACATCTTGTCCAGCGGTTCGTGCCAATCCTGAAAGAGATACGGCGCTGTCATCGTAAGCAAATGTCGGATCGTAATCTCGCTTTTCTGCGTATCTTCAACAGGGGGAACATATTCCGAGAAAAAATCTAGCACCTTCTGATCTACATTGTTAATATAACCTGCATCTATAGCAATGCCGACAAGGGCAGATAGGATGCTTTTTGTTACAGAGGCCACATGATGCTTATGATCACAGCCGTAACCATTAAAATATTTTTCATAGGCGATCTGTCCATGTCTCATAACAACGATGCCGTTAATATTGCTGTATTCGGATTGAATACTTGGTTCAAGCGCCACAAGCCGTTCCCGAAGCTTCGCATACACCGAAGTCAATTCTGAATAGGCTCCTTTGACAATTGCCTTGGCACATAGGCCCCCAGGAAAATCTCTCGTTCCTTTTACAGCCTCTTTTACCGGGATGGCGAACTCTGCATCATTGCCGGCAGGATTGTAGTCCTGGCTGTGATAAATCGTCATGGGGGTACCCAATAAGGTGAGTTGGTCGATAGCTATCTTTTCATAGAGGTGGCTAAAATACGATCCATATCCTAGGGTATACTCCTCCCTACTCATCATTTGACGCGTATAGAGAATATTCATCGACTGGACTTCAACAAGCTGCACTTCAATTCGGTCAAGGTAGGCCAGCATCGGTATTCCATTCTCTACATTTAGAATGTCATTGTTCATTTGCTGAAGTGTGTACTCAAAAGCCTGTATCTTGTTCTCGATCTCTCTTCGCTTGAGATGAAGGGCAGCGCAAAGCTTCTCTTCGTATTGATCCTGCTCAACTTCCAGAAGGGCTCTAATTTCCGCCAGAGAGAAATGATACGATTTCAAGCGGTTAATCAACAGCATCTATTTAAGCTGCTGGATCGAATAATACCGATATCCGTTCTCTGGGTTAACCTCATCCGGGGTTATTAAGCCAATCTCGGCATAATACCGAAGCGTTTTGGTAGAGACTTCGCAAATCTTTGAGAATTCACCAATCGAGAGCATAAGGTCACCTCCGTTATCCCTGTTTTAAATATGTACAGAATGCTGTGAACATCAAAGCTTTGTTCTTCATCCAATATGCACCTTGCCCTAAGGGCAAAGTAAACTTCGACATATACCTTCTCTCATAGTAAAATAATGGAATATCATTTCTGGTCAGACTCTATTAAATGAAAAATAAGGGGGTGTGCCAAAAGAAGAACACCATTTTTTCCACTCTAAAGTCTATGCTATTTACCTTTTATCCGCTATAGATTTTATCGACATCAATAACATAACTTTGCTTTCAGATGGAGATGTAGTTACCGAGATCTCTGGTGTCGAAAATATCACAGTAAATGATAAACATATGATTCCCTTCCAGTTAACAAAGAAATGTTCATTATCAATAAGCATTTCAAACAATGGAATGGTTCCATACTATACACGATTAAATTCACAAATGTGGATGGAGCAAATGTCGAATTTTCAGTACCCGAAACGATAGAAAACATGGCAACACTAATTCAGCAGAAGACCATTAAACAGAAAGCAGACAGTACCATCTACGAGTTCAGTATTGAGATACCTAAGAACTATTTGGCAGAGAAGAAATTGGCCGGATTAAGCTTTGAGTTAAGAGCAGATCAAATCCTTACACATTTAAGAAAAACCATTATCCAATCTTTCATTCCCGTCACTATAGAAGAATTTAATTCGAAGGCACCTTAGAAGGATTGGTCCAGTAATCTATATGACCTCCGTCCAATGAAACTGGCGCCGGACTATCCTCGGTACGCTCTCAGTCCTCAATGACCATGTAACAATAATTATGAAACGAGTAATGCCGCGTATTTCGATTTTTCGTTGAGTAATCGTGCGTTGCTTTGTCCAGGTATATATAATTTCGATAGTTTGCCCGGTCCGCCGCCCCCAACTTCTGGGTGATCACTCTCTCACTGATGATGGTACCCTGATGTGCATCAACCAATCGGATAATCGCCTCTAGGCTTGCCTTTTATCCACATTTATACCTTTCACACTTTACTTTTAAGGAATATCTTATAAGGCATTCCTTATCAGTAAAGGAAAGGGGGATTAACCATGAACTTTCGCAAACAAGCTAAATTATTACAAGGAAAAACCGTGCAGGTGACAACCACCGGGGGTACTTATACTGGGACCCTCTCATCGGTTGGCACAGATTTTCTTATTCTAAGTTCCATTATTAGAGGACGTAGAAGAAGACGCATCATAAGATTGGCAGAGATTATTCTGCTCTCAAGATTATTCGGCTAAAAAACTATTAGATGCAGAAGCATCTCTTAGAGTTTCCTTGTGCGTAATGCGAACTTCGCAAATCTTCAAGAATTCTCCTATCGAGAGCACAAAGGTCACCTCGATTATTCCTCTTTTAAAGATGTACGAAATGCTATATACATCAAAGCTTTGTTCTATATCCACTATGCACCTTGCCCTACGGGCAACGTCAACGGGGAAATGCAGCGAGAATAAAGTCTGGTGCTATCCCTGACAAGCTATCATACTCAGATAAAAAACAAGCCATCCCCTTCAAAATACGGGGATGGCTTGGCTGCTTATACTTCGTTCTTTTGCATTGTCCTCTAGTTTATTCATACAACTCTAACTATACCGCCTCCGCCGATCTCACAGCGCCGCGATCCGATCCTTAATACGCGGGAACAGTCTAAAGGCATTCTCGTAGAACACTTTCTCATGATGTTGCTCCGGCACAAGCCGGCGCACGAATTCCGCATACAGGTCAATCGGCGCGAGCGGCCAGTCGGTTCCGAACAGCATTTTCTCGTAATGATCGGAATACACCAGTGCCCGGCGGAAATGATCCATGAACAGTGGTTCATTCATGAACCGTTCAAAGTGCGGCCGGTCACCGACGACTAAACCGGATAGATCAGCGTAGACGTTAGGATTTTTGGCCACCACCTCGGCGGCGTCCATCACCCACGGATCGCCCAGATGGCAGATCATGAAGTTCACCCCACGCTGCTGGAGTGCCAGTTCATCTACGGTGAGCGGATGTGAATACTTGAGCAAGCCGTTCATCGAATAAGTGTCGCCGGTATGAATCACCACAGGCACTTCATATTTTGCAGCCAGCTCATAGATTGGGCTGTAGATTTTGTCATATACGTAATGGTGATAGTATCCGGCATACAATTTGATTCCTGCTACCTCAGGAGCTTGCAGCCGTGACTCGATCCGATCCAGCTCTTCCAAAGACTGCTTACCGACGAGCATGTTCGGATTAATACCCACGCACTCCATTAGGAATGGTGGTACGGTCTCTTCCAGGTCGAGGGGCATCGGATTGGGGGAACTGGAATCGGGAAAAGCGCCCTTGCTCTGCTCTGTGACACCCATTCCGATACCGAGAATGACATCGTTCTTGTCAAACTCCGCCTTGAGGCCAGCAGCGCTATAATCGACTTTGGACAGATCTTTAGCGGTTTGATGAAAGCTATCAATATCCGACAGATGAATATGAATGTCAATGATCGGCATATTAGTTCTCCTTTGTGTCAGTAGGGCTAGTAAAGGTAATCTTCTGAAGATCCCGGACATCCTCCGGATGCAGAGCCATTCCACCCAAGATCAGGAAAGTCGGCTGTGTCCAAGCGGTTTCTCCATTACGAAGGGAAAGATGATGATTCACACTTTGACCGAACACTTTGTTGTTCACGTACACTGAAGCGTTCTGATTGTCAGAATTATTGACTATATGCAGTAAGTCCTTACGAGAAACCGCACCGATTCGCAAAAGGCCCTTCGAATCAAGACCTGCGCCCAGCTTTCCAACAAGGAATTTCCCTTGCTCGGGAAGCTCCAGCCAACCTTCAGAGAAGACCGGCGAAGGGTGGAAGTAATTAGCGTCTGAGAGTGAATAATTCAGCAGAACCACGCCACTTTCGTTGGTCACGGAATGCAGCACACAGAGAACAGGGACACCGGGCAGCATTAGGTAATGCTGGTGGATCGTAATTCCTCGATTCGCCTCCTGTTTCTCAATCACAGTCGTCAATCGAAGGCCCTTCCAGAGGTTCCCGTGACTATCTGTTCTCTCCACCCAAGCCGCACTTCTCGGCTCCTGTTGTAGGCTAAACCCACCCATGCCAGGAATATCTACGCCGAGTCCACCGTACCAGGGATTCCACCAGGAACGCGGGGCCGCTTCCGGATAAGAACTGTCAAGCCACTCTGCGTTCTGGTACTTCAAGGAATGCACGACGCTCCCAAAACCAGGGGCAGCTGCTATGGTGAGAACTCCATTACTCACCGTGTAAATAGGACCCGCTGGTCCTTCTTCCACTTCGCAAACAACAGCTGTTTCCTTCTGAGGGAACCAGAGAGCTGAACGCGCCTGAACTCGATCCTCTCCACAATAAACGGCACGGACTTTCCAAACGGATTCACGATCACTACTTTCTGTTCCTTCCGCTTCCTCAGGAGAGAATTCAAAACCTGCAGAGCGCAAATCATGTTCTCTGTGCAACTCAATGTCAGCGACTTTCGACTCTGCTTGGCCATCGTTTTGCACATACAGTTCGAGGCTACCAGCAAGTGGAATCATCTTTCTTTCAATGAGTTCTGCATGAAGCTCCCCAGGTGAGAACAGATTTCCGCCTCCCAGCGCCAGTTCGAGATGATCAGCTAACGCGGATACAACCGGCTCATACTGCTTCCGGGCAAAAGAACGGAAATCCGACCACTTCTTGAAGGTGTTCAGAGCAAACACAGTTGTCTTTGTCCGAACGACATCGCCGGCAGGAATTCGGCCCAGATCATGTTCCAGCCCAAGCGGGTATTCCGGGCGCAGCAGCTTCAGTGAAGGGTCCCAGTAGATCCCACTAGCCCCGTTCTCTTCCTTGCTGAACAGCCAGTTCTCCGTAATTTGTGCACTGTCCCAATGACTTGGATCACTAGAGTAGGCATCGCCCATA
Source organism: Paenibacillus sp. NPDC057934 (assembly GCF_042887565.1). NCBI lineage: Bacteria > Bacillati > Bacillota > Bacilli > Caryophanales > Paenibacillaceae > Paenibacillus > Paenibacillus sp. NPDC057934. The sequence continues at coordinate 416,525 of NZ_JBHVPB010000002.1, read as the reverse complement.
TCTACAAACTGCCCCTGGTAAGGCAGAATGAGTCGTTTGCCGAAGAAACCGAAGTTGGTTTGCAGAAATAGGTTCTCTTCCAGCTCTTGACTGGTGGTGTTGCAGATCTCGTGATGAAATTCAGCGATACCGCTGGCGAACAGTTTGGCTACCGACTTTATTTCAAGGCCAGGGAAAGCTTCCGACTCATAAAGAGTTTCAAGAATTTGACCCTCACCCTCAGGGTAGATCTTCACTTCTTTGGCCTGCTTCTTGGAGAATTCGTCGGCGAACGGCTTACCTAGCTTCGGATAGGGCCACCAGAAGCTATGGTGAGATTCCGGATATTCGATCCAAATGTTATTATCGTTTTTGCTCTGATGCAGGGAGAACGCTCCATTCACGGCAACCCACTGATCCCCATTCTCGCCACCGAAACGGCCATGTGTGCCCTTCATCAAGACAGATAAATTGCTCGTGAAGGATACCGACTGACTATCACCCGGACTTGCCGTCACTTCAACCTCTTGCGAATACAATCCGTATGACCGAAGCGTGAAGGATACCGCAATCGCTGCTTTACCCTTAGCTGGAACCGTGAAGCAGACGTTACGCTCGGCCCATTCTATACTCTCATCTTCCGGCAACTCCAGAGCAAACTCCGCCTCTGAGGCAAAGTTGTTCTCTACATTCAGATACAGCTCACTCGAAATGCCCGGGAACAACGCCTTGGCTGGCTGCGCAATCTTCATCTTGAGCGGGAATTTCGGAGCAATACCGATACGGAATTCGGCCCGCTTGCCCCCAATCAACCACTCACTTCTGACAACCGGATGGGTTTTCTTGTCATTCTGTTCCTCCCTAATCGGGTCAAGTTCGAATTTTCCTTCCACGATAACCGATTCTCCAGGAGCAATGGTATGTGTAGCGTCCAATGCAAATCGGATATTCTTGTCATCCTGGCCCTTGATCTCAATGTCCAACTCAGCAGTTGAGCAGTTCTTGATACGGTATCGAACGTTGTAGGTGGAACCGAATACAAGATCATGATCAGCGATTTCGGTGGAGATTGTATAATCTGGTGTATCAAGAGCAGTTAAACCTCGACCAGTCTTTTCAAATTCTGCTCGCAGGGAGAGTTCTCCCTTGCCCCAAGTGTACTCCATAAAATCGAAGCCTCGTTCCCGGCGGCCATCCGGCTCAACGACGAGCTCACGGGTACTGTCCCCGTACCAGTCCAGCTCCTCAAAATAAGGGGCAAGCGCTTCCGTCTGCAAAATGGTGGGGATGAAGTTCATCAGGTGAACGTAGTCGTCATTTTTTTCCCAGAAGAATCCGCATTTCTTGTACATCGGCACTGCCTTCGTATTGCCCGCCCAAGTGAAGAGGTCCAGCCGCGGCCAACCTGCTTCCACCGTCTTACGAACCGCATTCAAAATCAGATTGCGACCGACCTTGTAACCGTGATAATCGGGTCTTACATTGAGCAGTGGCACATACAGAGCCCCTTCGTCGTGGCGGTAGTGGGCGAAGCTGCAGAAGCCAACAACCTCCCTTCCATCGACGGCGAGGAATGCATGAAGATTGGACGACGTCTCCATCTCCCGGCGCACCGTGTCCTCCGTTCGTTGGTTAGTACCGCCTCCCCAGCTTTCGTTACTGAGATTCCACATCTCAGCAAGTGCCCCTGCGTAAGAAGGATCATATTCGATAATACAGATTTGCTCCGCGGTGGTATTGATTGTCATGCTCTCATCTCCTTACTTCTAACTATGAGTATGTATGGGTAACCCTAAGCTAATCATAACATTAATTGGAAGGGTTTTACGAATTTAACGCTGCATTCGTTAAACATGTAAAAAGCCACAATCAAGTGGCTTTTTACGAAGAAATATCCAGGACTTCTTCCATAGTCCTCTCTTTATCATGTTAATATTTTTATACCTTTTATATCTAGTAATTGAGATAAGAGCTCATCTTCCTTTTTAATTAACCTGGTTAATAAAATCAAAATATTCTCTATGCATTGTTTATTTTTAGTTAATAGATATTTAAGTCCTATATTACGAAGGATCAAGGCCTCTTGTTCGATTTCTTTAAAACCTTGAATTAATTCACTATCTATTTTAAAAATACTACCTAGGATATTTAATCTAAGAATCATTAATTTCTTGTGTTCGTACATAAGATGAAAAGATCTAATATCCATACATTCTTCTCCTAAAGCAAAATAGAATGGAATAAGTTCTAACATAATTCTATAAGCATCCAACCCATAGACATTATTAAACATATTATTTGTCCCTCGTAATACCTGTTCATGTGGACAAATCGATAATTTGTATTCTTTAATTGACTTGATCACATGATGAAGGTCAAAATTATACTGATTCTCTCCCTTCTGAATTAAGCTTACTTTAGACCAATCTCCAGGAGGAACATTTTCAAATCCCAATCTGACCTCTTCAAAACTTGCTTTTTCGAAACTATAGAAACCTTCAAAGAAATCAGCAATAAAAAAACATTGTTCAATTAAACAATATCCATAAATCAATGTCATATGAGGCCTATGTATTGTCTTATAATATGGTCTGTGTTTGGGAATATAGAAACTATCCAATAATGTTATGATATAGGTGTTATTATCAATACAATCCATAAGCGGCTTTAACACATCACTGAACCATCTTGAAAAGGTTGATTTTTGAACTTCTTCAAATTTGGTTATCCTTGATTTATGTATAAATCCATCATCAAGAAAACGTATTAATAATTTATCATTATCCACCACCGCTTTCTGGTCGTGAAAAACTTGAATTAAATTGCTAAATATCCAATTTTCATACGATTCATGCGCACTAATAATAGATAGGGCATGCGCATGTTCTGGCATTACTGCAATAATTGGTTTGTTCACTTCCAATACTTTCATAGGAATGCTCCCTCCTCAATAACCAAACCATTAATTAACTACTATACCTTTATTTATAACTATAAGATATCATATCCACCTAAAAAAATACATATATTAGTTTATATTGGATTTTTTAAAACTAACTAGATGAATATATTATCTGAAATAGTAGAAATTGGTATTTCGGAGGTTAACTCACAAACTTCACGCTATATGATCACTCACCTGACACAACCAAACCATATGCGCAGAACCAGGTCCCCAGTAGTCAATCGCTACTTTATAAGGCTCTCCAAATTTCCGCTTCCATCTCGACTGCGCGCTGCTGTAGCCACTGTCCAGACAAAATTGCTCCGTCCCTTGCGACACCAGATAAGTTATTAACTCCTTAATTAATGCCGAACCCACACCTTGGTCTTGATAGCTTGGCAATACATATAGACTACCCAGTTCGCCCACGTCATCTAGCTGATTATCAGATAATGCACGAATAACCTCCCCACAGGGGGCAAAGGAAATCGTGCCGACGACCGTTTCATTGATTTTAGCAGCAAGAAAATAGATATCTGAATGCTCCGCCAGAGATGCCAGAGCCTTCTGTTGTTTCACTTCAATTTCACTGTGCAGATTATCCGTTAAATGCAGTATTCCTTCTTTTTCAAAAGTGTTTGTGATTGAGGATGTAAAAAGTTCAAATGCAGATTGTATATCTGCTTGCGTAAGCCGATTTATGGTCAGTTGATTATTCTGTGTCACGTTCTAAGACTCCTCTTCATCTGTTTAATTGCATTCAATCGTATCGTTATTACTTATTCGCTCTCATGAATGCCCGATCCTTTTCTTTTAACCGCGGACATTCGTAACAATAACCAAATTCGCCATCCAAGCAATACGCCAGACAGCACGCGGTTTTCATCCTAATTTTAAGATCAGGGATACTAGGGTGCTCAATAAATCTCGGTTTCCTGTTAAGCGGGTTGCTACTTAGTCCGAACGAGCTAGGATCGAGATCTTGTGTTAGCCATTCATATAAATAAACCATTCGATTTCTACTCTCTTCATCAAAGGCTGCAGCCAACGCTTCTTCAAGCTGAGCATATAACGGATTACCGATTTGTCCCCATAAGGCAGTAGCACGGGTTGGGACTAGCTCTGACAGTAGCTGAATTATTGGTGTTACCTGTTCCTTGTAAAAAACATGTAGCGTTCTCTTGTACTCTTCCTTAAGGTCCGCTGCTGAAACGTCGCTAAACTGTGCCTCATTGATTTTAAAGGAAAAAAGAGGATACTGTCCATCTATGTATAATTGTACGGTCAAATTAGACAATGACAAATCCAAAATGACCTCATTGCCTTGATATAGCATGTGCTGCAATGCCCCGCATACCCCCGCAAACCAGCTAACAAAAAAAGCTGCCGTAGCAGCAGGTTCTCTAGCTTTGATAAGCGAGCCATAAGTGTCGATTAGGTGTTGCATATGTTCGGCTATTAATAAATCGCTCGCAGGGATAGTAAGCACGGTGTTCTCAAGCTCATGCAGAGTCAGGGCGAACTTCTCTTCTAACTGTTGAAAATCAACCGTGCCCATTGCATACCCTCCCATGATTAATGTCTATTTTTCAAAAGCATGAATGACATCGTCAATCGCATGATCGTCTGCCAGTGGAGACATGCCCAGACTGAACCATTCTTTGCCTCCCATCATATGTACCTGATTCTTCTTCACTGCGGTCATGTTCTTCCATAAGGAACTGCTGAGCATATCTTCATATCTATTGCGTACTTCTTCGCTGGAATCATCATCTAACTGCAAAATGAGATGGTCGGGATTATATTGCGGTATTTTTTCCAATGAAATAGATAGGCTGATTTCTTCCTGAGGGTATTCTTTAATCGGCTTTAGGCCTAGTGTTTTATGGATGAAGCTACCGCGGTCACTTTTTTCGCCGTAAATTACGATTTCCTTCGCCATGATCATCATGTAGAGCACGGTCTCGTCTCCGGCTAGAGTCTGGAGTTTCTCCTTGGCCTCAGCTTCTTTGGACTGCAAATCTTGAATCACCTTATTTGCTGTTTCTGTTTTGCCGAGAACCTCGCCGATATCCCGCAACTCATCGCGCCAATTATCACGCTGTGGCAACAGCACTGTTGGTGCTATCTTGGAGAGCTGATCATAATCTTTATCGGACCACCATGTAGGAGCAATAATCAGATCCGGCTCTGAGGCCAGAATCGCTTCAAAATTAGGAGCTTGGCCAAGTCCCATCTTCAGCGTATCTTTGAACGGTTCTTTCAAATAAGAAGGGAACTCCGGATGATAATTCTGAACCGCAATCGGTGTAACGCCAAGTGCATATAAAAACTCCGGATATACAACCGAAAGTCCAATAACTCTCTTCGGATCTGTTGGAATCCTTAGGTCCCCCTTTAGAGTTGAAATCACACGTTGTTCATCGGTAGTTGCTTCGCTCTTTTTTTCAGTATTTGCTGTTGTGTTCCCACCCGTGTTCTGTGCTGTATTTCCAGCGTTTACAACATTATCTGCTTTACTCGTTCCGCAAGCCGTAATTAACATGACTAGCATTACGAGGATTAAGCCTGTAATCAAACTGCGTTGTTGCTTCATTCTTCGATGGCCCTCCTGATATTTTGATGGTTGGATGACAATCTCTAATTAAAATTGATTATCATTATCATATATAAGGAGTATAGAGGAAGATGTATTGTCAGCATATTGACGATAGCGACTTTATTTTATGCACGATCCCGCCAAATCTTTAATACTTCATCCAGCAGTAGCTCATGGGTGAACGCCGTATACTCAACCCAAGGATAGGATGGCAGGAATTCTACCTTCTTACTTCTCACGGCCTTGAGATCATTCCAGAGCGTAGTGTTCATGAGTCTCCGCCAGCTTAATTGCGATTGAGTATCCTCATCGACGATCAGCAATAAACGGTCTGGATCTATATCTGCCAGCTCATTCGGCGTTAACTGCTGATCTATCCTCAACAGATCGAGACCTTGCACAGGCGCGACCTGCAAATCATCATAGAATACCGTGCCTAGGCTTCTTTTGCCCAAAACACTGTACCGATCACCGGTGATATTCAGAATGAGGAGACTATCCTCCTTGAATACGTTCTTCACTTGCTCTCTTACAAAAAGGGCCCTTCGGTCATATTTCTCCAGCCATTTCTCCGCTGCTACTGCCTTGTCCATAAATTGTCCAATCAAGCGTAGATGCGTACGCCAATCATTGTCCACCCACGGTACAAAATAGGACGGTGCGATGCCTTTCAACAAGTCCTGCTCCTCCGAAGGGACCAGAATGTCGATACCAATAATAAAATCAGGTTTAGCCTGACGGATTTCCTCTCGCTTGATCGACTGATTTGAGCTTAGCGACAGTAAGGTATTCAACTGATACTTTCGTCTGTAATAATCCGTCCATGGGTGATCGGCTGGTGCGGCATAAGGATTCAGTTGCAGCGCAATCAACTGGCCAATGTTCGGAAAATCGTAGGCCACTACTTTTTCCCTGCTGTTCTTCATAAATGTGGCTGGTGGCACACCTGAGATCTGTTTGAATTTTCGCCGAAAATAAATATCGTCGTGGTAGCCTACATGCCGTGCAATGTCCCGCAGGCGATGCTGCCCACCTGATCTCATCAGCTGCTGCGCCCGTTCTATTCGATACACTGCCAAATAGTCGATTGCGCTGTAGCCGTATCTTTTTTTGAATAAACGCATAAAATGACGGGTGCTAATTCCCGCCACTTTAGCTAAATGATCGATTGTGAGTTCCTGCTGATAATGCTGCTCGATATACTCTTTAACGAATTCTAGCGCTGTCTCTGAGTCGTTGCCCTCTACAGGATGAGCATCCTGCAGGATCGTATGAAGCAATTCCAGAAAAAGGATCTGGGCGCGAAACCGTCTCAGGCAATCTTCATCCTGTATGTTTTGGCAAATCGCATTGCACAACGTATGGACAGAAACCGGTGACGTAACGATAATTTCTCCTTTAGCTGGAAACGGGCTATTCCTCGTAATAATCTGCATGGTGTGCCCTGAATCTCCTTCATCTTCCATAACATCAAATCTGATATGATAGAACCCCCGCTCATCAAGAGTGTTCACTTCCGCTTCCACTAATTGACCTGGCGTACATACATACACGCTGCCTTGTCGAAGCTCGGTGAACTTTCCATCAATGGTTAGCCAACCTTGACCACTTGCCGCCACAAGAATCATATGCGATTCAATAAATTGCAGCCGTAGCTCCCACGGGTTCACTTGATGCTTAATATGCTCCATCTCTCGAAGCTTGAAGCACAGCCCATCCAGTGATGCATAATCTTTCTGTCTAAAGTTGTTATCTACATCAACCAAGCCATTCCACCGCCCTCATCCTAGCTAACCACATTCTAGCTCACAATGTTTATTGTCGCAATTTGCATATGCCAACGCAAAACGATTTGAGCCACCGTCTTCTTGTGATTCCGGGCAATTCTTTTTAATTCTGGATGTTCTAATAACGCTTTATTGCCTTGACCCAGTGGAGCCCAGGCTTCGTGCAGAATCTTATATTTTTTAAGATAATCATGTAGCTCATGCTGCGGAAACTCCGGATGTGTCTCAATCTGATTGATCATCGGTGGAATGTTGGCGTGTTTTATTAATTTCTCAAGATGCTGAATCTCAAAATTCGTAACCCCAATCACTTTGATTTTACCCTCGGTATACAACTCTTCCATCGCCCGCCACGTGCCCAGATAATCTGGTGAGGCAAAATGGATCAAGTACATGTCAAGATAATCCACATTCAGCTTGCTACAGGTTTGTTCAAACGCCCTTTTGGTGGCTTTATAGCCGTGATCGGTGTTCCATACTTTAGAAGTGATAAAAAATTCCGCACGGGGTATCCCGCATTTCTGAATCTCCCTTCCTAAAGCCTGCTCATTCCCATAAATTTTAGCGGTGTCAAAATGCCTGTAGCCTGCACGAATAGCCTCACTGATCGCTGTCTCAAACTCTTGCTCTTTAGTTATTTTGTATACTCCAAAACCTAGTTGAGGGATCTGAACGCCATTCATCGCTTCTATTGTTTTGTTTTCTAATTTCATAATTTACTGCTCCTCTCATTTACGAAAATAATACGTTGAACAAAATATATTAGATATATATTATATTTAGTTAATTCAAAAAAAGAGAAGGTCACCGCTCTCTTAGTCCAATAGATCGGTTAACCTTACTTCTTTCAGTGAACGCTGCATAGCCAGCTCAGCTGTCTGTAGACTAGCAACAATCTTCTGTTTTACTTCGTCAACTTGCTCTCCTTGCAGAGCTACATCTGTGTGGAGTTTGAATAACGCTTTCCCAGGTTCAACCGCTAGAAAAACATCCAGCAACGTCATTTCAGACAGTGGCCTCGCCAGCAGGATGCCCCCTTTTGCCCCTTCCTTGGCAATCGTCAGCTTGGCATTGTTCAAGTTCCGAATGACCTTAACGGTTGTAGGAACTGGAATGTTCAATTGTTCAGAGATCACTTTCGTGGATAAAAAGTTAAAGCAGTCCTCTTCTGCGAGGCTGTGGATATAGAGTAATATTGAAATTCCTTGCGATAAGGCTGTAGAGTATGCCATGTTCCATTCATCCTAACTATGATTTCTTCTGAATAAACTATATATCTTTTATATTTAGATTCCAAGGACAGTCTTTAAAATCCCCCAAAAGAATAACCTGATTCGGCACGAAAAGTATCGTAGCTGAATCAGGTTATTTTTTGTGCGATGCAGAGAACTCCTTTTGCTTGAATTACTGCGTCAGGCGCTCAGATCAACGGGTAGTTAAGGACGATTTGCGGATTAGTATAATACGGCGGTCTAAGCTCGATGACTGGTGCTGGCCATGAATGGTTCGAAGCATAGTGCATATCCACGTATCCATTGTCATGCTGTATAAGCAAATAATACACCTGCGGGCTAAAATAATAAGGGATCATAGGACCTCCTGGCATGCTTTTTTGTTACCAATGTACGTAGGATCTGCTGGATCTGAGCCAGTACTGTGGAGATTTTAAACAATGGGCTGAAATCACCACAAATGCCTATTGCACATAAGATAACCTATGAATTCATTCGGGAGGCAACGATGGACAATAAACAGAAGATGGAGCAATTGGAGCAGTCTCAGCAGTATTTTGCGGATCATTTAAAAACAGAGCCCTACCCTCTGTTCCCCAATTACGGGAGGATCACGAAATATGAAGAAGTGCCGCTCAACATGCCAGAACAACGACAGTTTCGCCAGCCAGGTGTGGAGCGGCTGATGGTGCCCATGCCGCTGGTAGAGAACCCTAATTATAAAGGCAGCGACAAGCTGTTAGATAAGGTTGCCCTCATCACTGGGGGAGATAGTGGCATGGGGGCAGCAGCGGCCATTGCTTTTGCCAAAGAAGGTGCTGATGTTGCAATTTCCTATCTGGATGAACATGAGGATGCGAAGCGAACACAGACAAGAGTTGAACAACTGGGGCGGCGCTGCTTGGTGTTACCGGGAGATTTGAGAGATAAGCAGCATTGCGTAGCCATTGTCGAGCAGACCGTGAGATACTTTGGCAGGCTGGATATTCTATGCAATCATGTCGGCATCCAGTTCCAGCAAAACAGCCTGCTGGATATTACTGATGAACAGTTCGATGACACCTTTAAAGTCAATATTTATTCGCATTTCTATACTACACGAGCTGCGCTGCCGCACTTGAAGCCTGGTAGTTCGATCATTAATACCTCTTCTGTTGTCGCTTACAACGGGGAAACGCTAATGATTGATTATTCAGCTACCAAAGGAGCGAATGTTGGATTCACACGCGCCCTTGCACACAATGTGGCGAAGCAGGGCATTCGGGTTAACGCTATTGCTCCTGGGCCAGTGTGGACGCCACTTATCGCGGCGAGCTTTACCGCAGACAGAGTGGCCTCATTCGCCGCGTCCAATCCAATGCAGCGTCCTGCCCAGCCGTTCGAGGTCGCTCCAACTTTTGTCTATCTGGCTTCGGATGACTCTCGGTTTGTGACCGGACAGGTACTGCATGTGAATGGCGGCCAAGCGACAAGTTCGTAATTTTAATGAAAATCTAAAATAAACGCCGTCTTGTCATCCGTTCGGGATGTTAAAAAAGAATGGAGCGGGATGACTTCCCGTCCATTCTTTCGCTTAGTTTTGTAGATACAACGGATGATTTTTCTCCTCCGCTGTTTGATTTAATGTTCGGTAGCTAGAGCGTCCCACATAGAGTGGGATTTCCACTTTCGTAAGATCAGGCAGCCCATTTTCCAAGAAACAATCCTTGTCCTGATAGGTCTGCACGATTTCCCCTGCGATCCATTCATGATCCCCGTAGGATGTGATATTCATGGTTTTACATTCATAAGCAAAGTATGCCTCTGTTAGCACTGGAATATCTGCTTGGAGACCTTCTTCATAACCGATGTTGAACTTATCGAACTTGTCCATATTTCGCCCACTGAATGTACCAACAGCCTGAATCATCTCTGAGCATCTCGCCGGCATAAAATGCACACCAAAGACACCACTCTGCTCTATCAGCTGATACGTATAGGTCTCCTTGCGAATGGAGATTCCATAGATTCCTGGCGATGATCCTATGTACGTATGCCAGCCGGAGGCCATAATGTTCTGCTGCCCGTTGTAACGTGAGGTGACGATCGCCACCATCCCAGGGTAAGAATACCAACCCGCTTCATTTATCGGTAATCTCATATTAGTGTCCACTTTCCAGGGGAGGATCGACATGAAGGTCTTGGTCCGGTGCTGTGAAGTCCCAACGAGTGAACGTGACCTCAAAGCCTGCACGGGTTGGTGAACAGGTGTAAGGACCGGCCTGATTCCCGGATTCGTATGGAAAACGAGCTACACGAATCGTACGCCATCCGTGATTCTCCGTCCGTGCCCGAATAATCACAGCATCTTTCATAATGGAAGCGCGCAATGTAACCTCTTCCCCAGCCCACTCTGGTACAGCTGCGAGCGACCAGTCGGAATATCCATCGGTTACCACTGCGGATAGCTGGGGAATGCCGTCATTGATTTCGATTCCCGTTTTTATCCATTGCTCTGGACCATGATACAACAATATGCCTGCCTGATCATATAACTCCGTAAAGGAACCGAGTTGAAACGACACCTCTACCGCAGTGTTGTTATCCCACTCCTTCAACAAAGCAGCTCCATCTTCAAATTCAAAACCATATAAAGTCTTTTTCCAGAAGTCCTTTCCCTTCTCAGGTACAACCTTCAGGAATTCTCCTTCTCTTCGGGCAGACTGTGGTGTATTGATCCATGTCCCTGCATCCCAATCCATTCTTTTCGTTTTCATCGTTGAGATCTCCTTGTCTCTTATTATTTTACTTGCGAGTATTATCAAATGCAGTTATCATAAGTAACAAGTCTTTTTAAATCATTTTTAAAAAGATATATAATAATAGAAATATAATGAGAGTGCTGTTAAAAGTCAAGAATAACTTTAGAGCATTCTTTGAATCAGGAGGATCTTATGAACGAAAAGGAAAAAGCAAAAAACGGGTTGTTGTATGATGCGAACTATGATACTGCATTGATGGAGGAACGCACATGGGCTAAGGATCTCTGTCATGATTACAATCATTTACGTCCTTCGAACATGACTGACCGTAAAGCGCTTATTGAGAAGCTGATGGGAAAAACCAGCAAGAGCTTTCATATTGAGCAGCCATTCGTGTGTGATTACGGGTACAACATTGAGATTGGTGAGAATTTTTATGTTAACCATAACTGCGTTATTTTGGATGCAGCCAAAGTAACGTTTGGAGATAACGTATTCATTGCTCCGAACTGCGGCTTCTATACCGCCGGACATCCACTGGATGTTGAGCAGCGTAACCAAGGATTAGAGTATGCCTACCCGATTACCGTAGGTAACAATGTGTGGTTTGGTGGCAATGTTGTGGTCTTGCCGGGTGTAACCATCGGGGACAACACCGTCATTGGAGCGGGCAGTGTAGTCAACCGGGATATCCCTTCAGGCGTAATCGCTGCCGGAAATCCTTGTCGGGTCATCCGATCCATCACTGAAGAAGATACGAAGAAGTATTGGAAAGAGTAATTAAGGCGAATAGTTTTAAAAGAACAAAAAACGCTCACCCTCTCATGCAGAACATGAAGAGGGTGAGCGTTTTGTATGCACAGATACAAATAAATTATGGCTGTGCAGTGGGTCTGATTACGATCTCGTTGACTCCAGTATCCTCAGGTTCATCGATGGCATATGCAATCGCTCTAGCGATACTGTAGGGCGATATAGCTAAATTTGAGATATGCGATGCCATGGCTTGAACCTCTGGACTGTTCACCGTATGGAGCAGTTCCGATTCCGTCATTCCTGGAGCAATGTTCGTGGTGCGGATATGGGAAGTTGGAGACTCCTCTTGACGCAACCCCTCTGTAATGGCTCGAACCGCAAACTTGGTGGCACTATAAACGGATGAAGTGGGACTGATCTCATAACCCGCAACAGATGAAATGTTGATAATGTGCCCTGCTTGCTGCTCTCTCATGACCGGCAGGACTGCTGCAATGCCATACAGTACACCTTTAATGTTCACATCGATCATCTGATCCCATTCGGAGGTTCTCAGTTCATTAAGCCGAGAAACCGGCATCACCCCGGCATTATTAACCAATACATCAATCCGGCCATATTGCTCCAAGGCGAACTGTGCCAGCTTCTGCATATCCTCGGTGGAGACGACATCTGCTTTGAAATAAACAGCTTCCCCACCCGCATTTTTAATTTCTTGCACAATGCCCTGCAGTCGATCTTCTCTTCTAGCAGCCAAGACTACCTTTGCTCCTTTCTCTGCCAACAACCGGGCAGTAGCTTCTCCGATACCGCTGGATGCACCTGTGATGATAACTACCTTGCCTTTAGTATTTCCCATCGGTAATCTCTCCTTATATTGAACAATTGTATTTTATTGAATACTTGTTGATTATTTAACGGCCGTTGAATAATATTATATAGAGAAGAATCATTCATTCAATCGTTAATACAGGCGTTTTTGTACGATATACAACAGGTACCTTGAAATTGTTGATTAACTGGAGGAGATACTAGAAGAATGGAGACCACAACTAAAACAGACCGCCGGATTGTTAGGACAAAAGAAGCCATTAACAAGGCATTTCTGGAGCTTTTTTCCGAAAAAGAACTGGAGCAAATCACCATAAACGATATCGCAGAGCGAGCCAACGTCAATCGGGGAACGATCTATCTGCATTATAGTGACAAATATGATCTGCTGGATAAATGCATAGAGGAGCATTTGCTCCGACTGATCAACTTTTGCAGTACTAATGAATCGGGTCAAGGCATAACATTCCTGGTGACCGACCTGGCCCCTGTATTTCATTATTTTGAAGAAAACTATCTGTTCTTCTCTGCCATGTTTACCAATCATCGAACTTCCGTGTTTCGGGGTCGCCTGCAGCACTTTATGTCTGCCAACCTTAAGGAGAAGCTCGCCAAGCAGAACCTACAATCGGGGATCGACACGGAGCTGAATGCGGAATTTATGGCCTCTGCGTTCATTGGCATTCTGGAATGGTGGATTACGAACGACAGGCCTCATTCATCGCAGTATATGGCTGAGCAAGTCCGCAAACTATATGAGAAGAATGAAATTTTTCCTGTATAAGCACCCTACTGTCAGAACCTTTCCGCATAGTTTCCTCCCCTTAGGGAAAAGATGTAAATGCTTCAACATCTTATTTCTGATAGGAGAACAGCATGCGGAAACGGACCAGCCAGACAATCCCTTCAACCAACCATTCATCACCACATTCCGCCGAAGGTGTGGATTCATCCAGTGATTCATCGTCCCCTGCCATTTCTTCAATCCTGGGAGAGAATTTGAAGACAATAGAAGACTCTTTTGCAAACTGCACCGATTTAAAAATCCTCACTTGGAACTATGGACCGGGGCTGGAGCAAGCGGCCATCTCCGTATATTTCGACACGTTAACCAAATCTACCCTGAACCATTTTGTGAAGGACACGCTGCAAAATCTCGTTCCTCACGAGCTCGGGCCTGCCAGGGCGGTAATCATTGACGATGTCATCGATTTTTTCGAGAACAAGGGCGTGGCTTCCCCATATGTTGAACTTATGGATGATTTTCAGCAAGTCATTAGCGGTATACTGGATGGAAAAGTCGTCATTTTTTTCAACGGCTGGTCCAGAGCAATTGCGTACTATGCTCTTGATGTAGAACAGCGCCAAGCCTCTGAGCCCATCACAGAATCAACTGTACAAGGCCCTCATGTGAGCTTTATAGAAAGTCTGGAACGCAATATCGGGGTCATTCGAAGTCTGATTAAATCTCCCAATCTCAAATTCGAAATGTTCGCATCCGGCGAGCAGGTTCAAAGAACAGTGTCTTATGGTTATCTGAATGGCGTTGTTAAACCTGAGACGTTAACTGAATTTAAACAACGCATTGACGGCATCGTTAAGGAAGAAATTATCGAGGTCTCTTATCTTGAGGAGTGGATCAATGATTCCCTCTACTCCCCTTTTCCGCAGGTTCGATATACGGAACGTCCAGATACTGCTGTTAACGCGCTGCTTGATGGTAAGATCATCGCAATGGTGAACGGGAGCCCCTCGATTCTGATCTGCCCGGGAAATTTTATGGAATTCTTCACCATCAGCGAGGATTACTACTATCGAACGATTTTTTCGTCGTTAATCCGGTTGATCAGGGTCGCTGCCTTCATCATAGCGCTCATGCTGCCCAGCACCTATATTGCACTATCAACCTTCCACTCGGAACTCATTCCTACTGTTCTTCTGCTGGCCATTCTTAACACGCGTGAAGGCATTCCGTTCCCTGCGTTAATTGAAGCGCTCATCATGGAGTTCTTTTTTGAGCTTTTGAGGGAGGCTGGGATTCGATTGCCTAGGCCGATCGGCTCGGCCGTCAGCATCGTCGGCGCACTGGTTATCGGACAAGCAGCCATACAATCGCAGATTGCTTCACCGGTTATGGTGATTGTGGTTGCCCTTACAGGCATCGCCTCTTTCGCGCTTCCTCAATACAATATGGCGATCGCACTGCGGATTCTGCGCTTCCCGTTGATGTTTCTCGCCGCAACATTCGGTGGACTTGGCATTATGGTCGGATTTATCCTGATCTATCTCCACCTGACGACACTACGCTCTTTGGGAGAGCCGTACCTCGACTCAGTGGCTCCGCTAGATCTCAAGAGACTACGCGATGCAATTTTCGTGGTGCCTAGACGTCTATTGGTGCATTCGCCACGGAGTCGGCACTTCTATAAAAAGACTTCGGGAAAGAACAAAATCACGTGAGACGGCTTTCTTCTATCCTACTATCCCTCATTGTACTCAGCCTGACTAGCGGATGCTGGGATAATAACGAGTTGGATGAGTACGGATACGTCCAAGCGATAGCTATAGACCAGAGCGAAGACAAACGCATTGAGATAACGACCCATTTCTATAATCCCTCCAGTAAAATGGCGGCTGGCGATACGGCTAGTGCTGCATCAAAGGGAACTAATATTCGTACCAGCGGAGAGACTTTTTTTGAAGCCATACGAGAGATTCCTGCGAAGTTCGGGAGAAAGGCCAAATGGGATCATATGCGCGTGATTCTTATCGGAGAGCAATTGGCCAGAAGCTTAAGCATCCGGGAAGTCCTTGATTTTTTCTCCAGAGACCATGAACCACGGGGTACGATCCTTCCCCTTATTGCCGAGCAATCAGCCGCCCGATTTTTAAACATTAAGCCGTTTATTGAAAACACCATTGGTCAACAGTATAAAAAGATGGAGACGACCAGCGCTCACTATTCTGCCAAAACCTCTGACATCCCGCTGTATGATCTGGCTATGCAATTGAGCAGCCCTTCCAAAACTTCGGCCATCCCCTACCTGCATAGAAGCAGTTTAGATAATGAGGCCAAAATCTCCGGGGTCGCTTTAATTCAGGATGGTAAAATGGTAGGCCTTCTGGGGGAGCCGGAAACGGAAACGTTCATGATGCTGACGGGCAGTTACAGGTATGGGGTACTGGAATTCTCTTGCATGAATCATGCGAGCAATCAGCCTTACAAAAAAGAAACCCTTGAAGTTCTTACTTTCAGCAGCAAGCTTACACCAACAGTGAAGGACGATAACGTCTTTGTCGACGTAGATGTTGCATTCGAAGGGACGATTGGTGAGCTGCGCTGCTCACACTTAAAGACGACTAAAGATATGAGCCGCTTCGAGCAGACCATTAAAGAGCAGGTTGAGAAGCAACTGGAACATACCCTCACAACCTTCAAGACGAACAAAGTGGATGCACTCGGGATTGGCAATCAGATTTACAGGAGGAATCCTAAGCTCTGGAACCGGCTCGAACCAACTTGGGACCAAAAGCTCGCTCGAATACAATTTAAGACCAATGTCAATGTCAAAGTATTAAGTACCGGTATGAATACAGGTACCATCTTCGGGACAAAGGAGAAATAGAGGTGCCAGGGAAATTCATCACTGTCTTGTTATTAGCTTCCGCTATGATTGCGCATGACCTTCCGAAATTCAGAAAGGCCCGTTCTCGCGATCGGCTTGTATATGGAGCTTTTCTCGTGCCTTTGCTGTATCTGGCATTCATATTTGTAACGGCGAGGTCATGGCCCAATTTAGACATGATCTTCAATGTAATCAGGGGACCGGCCCAGCAGTTCATACACTGGCTAAACCCTGTTAATTCATGAGCTTATAGGATCAGGAGGAACGTATGAGAAAACAAGAACGTGTCAGCTCTTTGCAAATGTCCATGCTGTTCCTCTTCTTCATGACAGGCTCCTCCATCGTCATCGTCCCTGCACCACTCACTAACATTGCCGGCAATGGCGCATGGATCTCTCTTCTGATTGCTTCCGTGCTGGGTATAATTCTGTTATCTGGCATTCTTTACTTAAACCGGCGAGCACCAAATCTGTCACTAGTGGAACAAAGCCGCTCCGTACTGGGCAACCTTCCGACCCTCCTGCTATTGATTCCGTTCACGTGTGTATTATTCTGGAATATAGCGGGGATTGTGCTGGAGATCGGAACCTTCTTCAAGAGTACGATGCTGAAGGAAACCCCTACTTATGCCGTCAATTCGATGTTCTTTGTGACGATTGCTTTAACGGCTTTGGCCGGAATCGAAGTGATCGCACGCATGGCTACTCTTTTCTTCACACTGATGTTTGGCTGCATCGTCCTGGTCTGGATTCTGGTTGCTGGCTTGTATCATCCGGAATACCTGCTCCCTGTGATGCCCGATGGAATCAGACCGATCCTCAATGCTGCCTATGTCGTCTATGGATTTCCCTATTCCGAGCTTATTGTCTTCTCCATGATCTTGCCGTTCGTGAAAAGTGAAGACAAGCCCAGGCTCGGCAAGCATATGTATCTTGCGCTCATTGTCAATGCTATAACGTTGATCGTGTCAGTCCTTAGCAGCATTATGGTATTGGGCCCTCTTTCCGGGGATTTGAAATATTCATTATATCAACTAGCCAGACTGATCTATTTTCAGGAGATTATAGAACGGATTGAGTCTGTTATTGGTTTTGCGCTAATCATCGGTTTTTATTTCAAAGCCTCGATTCTCCTGCTGATCCTAATAAAAACCCTTAAAGACCTTCTGGGGTTGAAAAATGAACGCCTTTTAGCCTTCCCCGTTGCTTTCATTTGCCTGCTGCTCTCTGTAACGACTTACACCAAGGAGGCCGAACTTGAGGAACTCGTTAACCTCACGTGGCCACTGCTCAACAACCTGGCATATGTTCTGCCGTTTCTCCTGATTCTGGGGGGCACGTTCATTCGATTTCATTTGAAAAAGGGCAACAAACAACCGCTATAATGACCACTTGTCCATTCATAGCGAAACCCCCAAGTTCTCGCTTGGGGGTTGGTTTGCTTTTCCTCAATCATTTAGTGGTTTTTAAGCACCCAAGGGCCTATCAGATCTGCTGTATCATTCAGGATGGTTAAATGCTTTTCGCCTGGCACAATCTGTGTTAACGACTGGTCCTTCTCCTGCTTGGCATTGCCTGCAAAATCAACAAGCTTCTGCGGATTCATAATCTCATCGTCTGCCCCAACCCACAAGCCGAAAGGCTTGTCAATTGCCGCAACCTCCTCCGCAGGATGGCGAGGGTTTAATGCCAATGACATATTCACGGTGTTATTTTGCACCAGTCCAATATCTGATTTCAACTGCTCTTCAGAATAATTGTAGCGTACCCCTACAGCATGTCCCTTGAACAATCCACCTGTAAGTCCATTAACGATATAAGCCTTGGTACATACCGTTGCGAAGTTACCATTGCCTTCATACGTTGTCTTCGACCGTAATCCAAAGTCTGGCGCAACGAACACATAGCCGTTCACTAACTGGTGTCCAGGAGAATTAATGTAGTTGATGATTAACCCTGCTCCTGCAGAATGACCACCCAAGAAGACGGGCAAACCGGGAAATTCTTTATGCGCGTTATCAATCAACAGACTCACATCATCGTATACCTGTTGCAGACTCGGCGCATCCCCTCTTGGCCCCCCGGACAGTCCATGTCCCCGAATATCTGGCAGATAAGTCGCTACTTCATACTTCGTGCTAAGTCCTTCTCCGATCGGTTCATAACCTGCCGCACTGTTAGCCCCTGATCCATGATAAAAAATCACCACCGCCTTCGCTTTAACCGGAGCATATTTGCGATAGGCTAACCGCACATGATCACTGGCCTCTGCATACTGGACATGTTCGTTGACCAACCGATTTCCTGTTGTCGATCCGGTTCCCCCTACACCCTCAGAGGATACGTCGGAGACCACATGATCATTAAATTGGCAGGACGAGAGCGGCGTAGCGGCATAAATAACTCCGCCTAGCACCAGTACACAAACTATGGAAAGCAGAATCAACAGTAGCTTTCTAATCCGTTTCATATTTGCTATCTTCCTTTCTAGCCATCTTTTATTATCATTATGTTGAATTTGAGAAATTCTAAACTGAACATAACAGATCAGACCTTAGCAACGGTTGGACGGTTGGACATGAGCGACAAGCTATACACTGATTGTAGCGGAATGCTAATGGTTTAAAGTCCATCCACAGATTGACTTCCCTACTCCACCCGGAGATGGACCAAGGAAGGGTCAGACCGACCTCGATGTAGCATTACATCCGCTTAGCTCCCCATTTATCCATACTAAAAAAGACAGCCTTTAGGCTGTCCTGGAAGCAAAAATATTTAATGGAATCACATAGGCACCTATCTTACATCCCACTAATATAGTGTAGGAAAGAAAGGTGGGAGGCTGATGGGTTACATGAATATTCAAGAGCAATGGGCTATCTTTCTAGCTGCAATCTGCGAACAGGCCTATGCCCAATACACCAACCCGGACGGTTCCTTCGTCGTTCCAGTTAATTATTCGATCGTGGATACGATTCAGGCGAAGTCTATCAGCAATGCCTGGGAACGATTCGGGTTTATTCTGGAATCAGAGCAAGATATTATTATTGCCTTTCGAGGCACCATTTCGACGACCAATTGGATTTCAAATGCCATGGCCACTCAAATAAAACCCACTTTCATTAAGGAAGACTGTCTGACACATCGCGGTTTCACTAACATCTATTCTTCGGCCCGCGAGGGGATTCTCTCTACCCTGGACAGGATGTCACCAGAAAAGACATTATACATTACCGGACACAGCCTCGGCGGAGCATTAGCGACATTGTGTGCTATAGATGTTGCAGCAAACACGAATCACACCAGCCCCAACCTGTTTACATACGGGTCTCCCCGTGTAGGTGATCCTGAGTTCGTGAAAGCTTTTACGAAATATGTGCGAAAAAGCTCCCGCTATGCCAATCTCTTCGATGTCGTTACCTATGCCCCGCCTACCGTCTTCAAGCTGCCCAAACAGGTTAGAAAGTATTACTATCAACATGTTCAGACTCTAGACTCGTTGTCTTTCCAGAACGGTTCCGTGGGGGAAAATCATATTATCAGCAGTTATTTCGCAGAAATCTCCAAGCTCCGACCCCAATTCGCTGGAGAGTTATGTTTGACTAACCCAGGCTTCTGCCCAGTTCCTGAGGTGAAAACAGTGCAGCCGGTAAAGTGATGTGTTTTGTCGTGGAGAACACCGGAGAGTAAAGCTTGACTATTCCTTGAGCCCTAGAAGTTATTCTACAGGCTCGTTTTGCTGTGGATTTCCCCATCAAAGTCAGGTTTCAATCCCCCATTGCTCTGACCTTGAACATAAAAGACAATCCCCAGGTCATAATAAATATCCCCGTTAGCCGGGTCAAGAACTATGGCCTTTTCAAAAGATGCAATAGCTTCATTATTAAACTCAAGTTTATGTAAAAGCTTTGCTTTGTTATAATGCGCCCCGGAATGATCAGGAACGCCTTCGATAGCTTGATCATAGGCTGCTATGGCTTCGTCAAATCTACCTTGCTCTTTTAATACGTTAGCTTTATTGAAATGAGCTGATCCAAATGAAGGGTTTATTTCGGTAGCTTTTCCATAGCATTCTATAGCTTCATCCAACCTGCCCAGGCTCACCAGTGAATTAGCTTTATTGTACAAATAATATGGTTTCGCTAAAATCTCAATAGCTTTATCATAGAAGTCAATGGCCTCATTATGCCGATCCAAATCCGCCAATGCATTGGCGATAAAGGAATACGGAATTGAATGTTCAGGGAATAATTCCACCGCCTGCTGGAAAAACTCGATAGCCCTCTCCGGGTTGCCACCTTCCGCAATAGCCACTCCTTTATCAAGAAGGCTGTGATAGTGTTTGTTCTTAAAATCCATAACTCACTCGCTTTCATCACTTAAATAAGTTTACTCCGCTGATACTCCCTAAGACTACTCGGAATATGCCCTGCCGCCAAAATAACACTGAAGATCAGCATATATACAGAGTGCAAAACCACAGAGGCGCACAGAAAATAAACAATCGGACTAATCGCTAATGGTACAGGAATACCCAGCAGTGGCGAATAGAGTAGTTTATACTCCCTGCCATTCCTAAAGTACCTCTCCCACCCCAAATAGTACAGAAAAATGGACAATCCCATCCCGATCAGTGAAATGATTTCGTACGTTTCTTGTAGATGTATTGTAAAAAATAGGGGGACTAAGATCACCCCAAACCTTCCAATCCCTTCAGCTATCGTAAAGAGGAGGTTCGTATTCTTCTCACTGGGCATATTTCGTGGTTCTAATCTAAAGAAAAGAAGATTGGGCAATAGTATCAGCAGCGGTATCACAAGACTCCACAGATGAAACACAGCTGTCCCTCCCTTTATTCAATTTATTACCATTCTAATGCCGGGGAACGTTATTATTATATGAAGAATTACACATATACTTTTTAGAGGTCGATCCACTTAAAATCAAAAAAAAGCACCTTTGTGATCTACAAAGATGCCCTCTCTCCAATTACTCTTATAGACCTAGAATTTGCTTCTTCTTTGCCTCGAATTCTTCTGGGGTAATAATACCTGAATCCCTAAGCTCAGCGAGCTGCCGCAAATCATCAATCGATCCGCCAGAAGCCGAAGGTGCTGAACGCTTGGTTTGACCTGATTTATAACTTGCGATGTAATCACGGATCTTCTCTGCCGTTTTCATTCTTCCTGGCTGAATGAGTACAACGTTAGCGTCTGCACCTTTCAGGTTATCCTTTTTAGAGGTTTCCAGGTTGGGCGTAATAACTTGCAGATAAGGCACCTTTAAAAATGGCTTAACAATACTGATTGTTACTACGGAATCCAGGGGAATGGTCTTAGTCTGTCCATTCAATTTCTGTACATTACTTGGCTTTATTATGAGGTAATCCTCATATAGTTCAATTGATGATGTACCCCCGCTAATCTGATGCAACATATTATTCACCTCATTTGGAATGATAGCTCTATCTTAGCATATATTCTCAACTTTCTTCTACATTTTTCCTCCTTTATCGACATGCTTCCCTTATCTGGTTCTCACAGCAATGCTATTGAAATTACTACCGTTAGCGCAGTTAGCCTGGAATACTAAAAGACACGGTTGTGCCCTCACCCTGCTTGCTTTGGATCTCCATTCCTTGCCCATAGAGTCGTGTCAGACGGCTATGTGTGTTATACAGCCCGATTCCCCCGCCATCTTTTAGTGTCGGAACCAGTAACTTGGTTATTTGTTCGTCATCCATACCAAGCCCCGTATCTCTGATGCAGAAATCCAGGCTGTCAACTCTCTTCTCGATGACTATGGACACCGTGCCGCCCTTCGCTCGTTTCAATATGCCATGCCGCACCGCGTTTTCCACCAAGGGCTGTACGGTAAGCGGGGGGATCAGCACGCCAAGATCTGCGTCCACTTCCCACTTCACCTTTAGCCGTTCCTCAAAACGCTGCTGCTCGATATACAGGTAATGTTCCACCAGTTGCAGCTCCCGCGACAGCGGCACCAGCTTGCCAGCCGTCAAAGAGTCAAAGCTGATGCGCAGATAAGAAGTGAAGGCTTCGGCAAGATTTTTCATTTTCTCTGTATCAATCTCACTCAGAGCCATAATGGAGTTCAATGAATTAAAGAGAAAATGCGGGTGGATCTGGGCCTGCAAATAGGCAGCCTCCATACGCAAACGGTCGTTGACCGCTTGCTTTAAGGAAGACAGCGACGAGGCGCGATACTTGAGCTCCATTGCATCCACAGGCTTAGTGACATAATCATTAGCTCCGGCAAGAAAACCTGCATAGATGTCTTCTGGCTCCCCGCGTGCGGTCAGCAGAATAATCGGCAGCTCGTACAGCATAAACCGCTGGCGAATAAGGCGTGTCAATTCGTAGCCAGAAATACCTGGCATCATTACATCAGCAATAACTAGATCCCACTGCCCGTGCTGCAGCTTATCCAAGGCTTCCTGTGCCGATAGCGCAGTTTCGATCTCGTAAGAATCGGTGGACAAAATATGAACCAGAACCTTTAAATTGATGTGATCATCATCGACTGCCAGTACACGAATCCGTTGATTCTCTGTCGTAGGAATCCGGACAAGATCAGCGTCATTCATGGCATAGCCGGCTGCTACCATAGCAGGAGTTTCGGTGGCAAACTGAGCTCTGATAGATTCCAGGGAGTCCGAGCTCTGTATCCTGGCAAGTGGAGCAACAGATTGAAGCTTCCCGTCGAACAGGGGTAATGAAAAGCTGAACACACTGCCTTCACCGGGCTGCGATTGCACCCGAAGTTCACTGTCGTGCAGTTCGACCAGTTCCTTGCAGATACTAAGCCCTAGACCGATCCCCCCTCCATCAGAGGCTCCTTGCTCATAGGGCTTGAATACTCGTTGTAACAAGTCTTTATCCATCCCGCGTCCCGTATCCCTGACATAGATCCAGACTTCCCCGTTGACGGTTTCTACCGTCAGTTCAACACTCCCTGCTTCTGTATACTTAATTGCGTTATGCAGCAGGTTAATCAGGATTTGTACCAACCGCTCTTCATCCGCGTAAACGAATGGCAGACCGTCCTGTACATTCATACGTAGTTCAATCTTGGTTCCATCTGTTAAAAAGCGCAGCATATCCATTACACCTGCAGCCAATGTCTGCACCTGAACACCTGTCCGCTGTAGATTAATCCGCTTATCCTGCAATCTCACCACATCCAGAAGATCATTCAGCATATGTGACATCCGGCGGCTTACCATGATCAGTAGCTCCATGTCGCTTTGACTTTGTTCATCCAGCACATTCTTCTTGCGGGTTAGCACGCTCTGCGCAATATTCATAATGCCATGCAATGGCGTACGAAGCTCATGCGACGTATTGGCCAGAAAACGGTCCTTCTGCCTGCCCGCCTCAGCCAATTGTGTATTTAACAACACAACTTCATTAGAGTTATGAAAATATCTTCTAAACCAATAGGCAGAGAAGCTTGTTATCGCAGCAAGCAAATCTATAGGGTAGAACATAAACTGCGAGGCTCCCGCATAATACACAGACCCCCACAGGATATTATTGATAACACTGCATACAGAAAACAAAAGAAATAAGGCACCTTCCGCCCTGTGGATCACCATTTTGAAAAAATAATATGTACTCCAGAATAAAGGCAGGTAATATAGCACCATGAAGTGATCTTGCTCCAGAGAATTGAGCAGCAGCTCATGCGGAGCGAAGAGAATAAAAGAAGTGTAGGAAATCAACAGGAGAATGTAACTGTAAAACAGCCGCCCTCTTCGTTTAACACCAGTAAGCTTTCTCCCCATCATTAAGAGGAAAAAGGCAAACCAGACGTATGCCAAAGCTTTCAGCTTCAGCATCCAAGAGAAGTCAGCATCAATCCACAAAAATAAAAGTCCATTATGATAGACGGCAATTGTCAGTGAGGCAGCCACCATCATCAGGGAGAACAGAATAAACTCTATTTTTCGCATATTCATTAAGTAAATGATCAGTGCATACAACGCATGGAGCAGAAAAATCACACATACAATCAGCTGTAAGCCAGCCGATATCATGAATTTTTGGTTGATGTCTTTCTGTGTACCGAGCTGTACAGACCTGACGATCCCGCCTTTTTGCGGAGATTCATCATTCTTCACTCTAACAAACAGATTCAGCTCGGTTTGATCGCTTTGCATATAGGTCACTAGAAAAGACTTTGTTTCAGATGCCTGCCCCTGTCCTTGTCCTTGATTGGCAAATACACCATACTTCGTAAGCACCTTACCATTGATCTCGATTTCAGAAGCCGTATATATCGATTGAAACCACAGACTAAGCGGCTCAGACATGGGATGATCCAGCAGAATGCGAACATGATAGGTTCCATATCCATAGGCCTTATTATTTACAGATTTAATGGCGTCCTTCCAATTGCCGGGTACCTGTATTTTTTGTCCACGCGATGCTTCGTTGATATTGGAATTCCCTATCCGTTGTCCGGGATAAAAGTCCCACTCCCCTTCTATGGGGAAGGAGCTTGTATCTTCCAGTGTAACGCCCCGCAAATCCAGTAGGCCTTGTTCAACCTTAGGCGGATCGGATATCGACACATGGTCATGCCAGCTCCATCGAATGGCAATCAGTATAAGAATGAACAATATCAAGTAGATCACATGGCTTCGTTTAAAATTGTTCTTTAAAGTTGTCATGAACGCCTCATCCATCAATAAATTCATTGCAAGCGCATACTTCATCTCTATCTTTTCACTAGTTAAACATACTCTACAACCCCGCTCCCCGCAACAAAATAAAACAAGCCATATTATGAAGAATAAAAGAGAACCAATCAAAAATTAGCGGTTGATTTTTCAGTGCAGTAAACGATGTCGATTACAATCTATCAATAAACCTGCTTTGTAGCACTTGCGGTTCCATGTGAAATAATCGGAATTGGTAGGCATTAACTCGACTATGCCCCCTCCACCATGGCGTTCGTCCAGCGGCGACGATTTCACTTCACGATCTCCTACCAATTACTCATGGTTTGTAAGGTGCTTCGCACAGCAGAAAATGGTCAATTTACTTACTTTGTTCCAGCTAACGTATAAAACCGAAGCTGGCTACGTCGACTCTTGATGAACAGTTATACCACTTGGTAAAGGTTTCCTTCCATTCCCAAATGCTAGCGCGTGCAAACAAGACATAAAGATGAAACATGCAACTAGCTCTTTTTTGCCGAAGAGGTCTCTAACCTCCTCAACTGCTAATTTTGGCTTTGACCCCTTTTTTCCGTGCAAAGTGAGGTTTACACATGCACAATAGACGGCAAATGCCACCTTTCATATTGGGAGGTTTTGTTCTTTAATCGAAACGCTTCCATCACATGAGATCTCTTTTTATACATTTCAACTAAATAATGCATAAATTGACCAAATATATGAGATTATTATACATTTCCATATAATAGATGTTATAGTGATCTTGTCAAGAAGAATTGGAAGAATCGAAAGATTCTTGACAAAAATTGATTCATATGTTGTTTCCGCTTTTTGATACATTGAGAGAACCATTATCAGGTGCTTTGGCTCAAATTGGCTAACAATGGTTTTGGTGATCCGAACTCTTTGTTTTACAAAGAAGCAAATCTCTCAATGTAATCACGAACGTATAACATATGCAATCAATTGTGATATGCTGAAAAAAACAATTTCTTTCTTAGCAATTTTGACAATTTCAAGTAGTCTTTCTCTGTCAGCGTTTGCAGCTCAGCAAGATGAAGAGAATATTACCTTTGGTACTTGGTCAAGAGGAGAGATAACACAAGATTCCGTTCCACCTTTTAGTGGAACTATAACAGACTCCTCTGGAAATACTACCACTTTAAGTAGCTCACCGTTTAATAGCCGTAATATTATCTCAAATGAACAAATAGTTAGTACTTCCCCTGGCAATGGTTTAGTGTCAACTAATAATTGGTGGAATGGCAATAACACACTTTACTATGAGTATGTCAATAATAGCTTCACACAAACAAGCTACTCAAACGACCCATACCATTTTTTGGTTGGACAAACGCAAACTTACAATGGCACTTCAAGCAATTCAACGTTGGCTTATACACAAGCAAACACCGTAACTTCAACATGGTCTGTAACTGCTCAAGTCAGCTCTACAGCAGAACTCAAATCCAATTACTTCACAAAACTAAATGTGACATTGGGAGGATCTTATACCACTTCTAATACTACTTCTTCGAGTACCACCATACTTAATTCTATTCAAGCCAGCCCTGGTAAAACGGGTTATATAAAAGCTTATCTACCAGGTGGCTACTCCTACGGCACTGCGAAATATAAGGAATATAACTATTATTCTTCCACGGGGTCCTTTGTCGCAACTGGAAACACTGTTACAACCAATGAAGGCGGATGGGCTCCTCCCTCATCCACTAGTTACACCGTTTTGAACTTCTCAACGGGACAGAATTAATTTTAACAAGTAAACACTAATGAAATGATTAAAAATATTAGTCATTTCATTAGTGTTATTTTCACTAAAGGGTGGTTTTTGTTATGAAGATAAATCGTCTCCCAATTATGGTTCTAGTGTTGCTCATAGCTTTAACCGCTTGTAAAAGCTCTGACAAAGCAAATAAAAGTATGGTGTCCTTAGGAGAGACAAATGAACAGAATCAGCAAGCTTTGCTTACTTATGGGCAATTTGTAAATATGGTAAACTCCGCTAAAGAAAAATTGGTTTTCCAAACCATTCCAATGAAATTAACTAAATCAACTTTGGAAAATCCGTCTATTATAATAGTCAATGGCGATATGTCTTTTGGAAAAAAAAATTATTTATCTTTAAAGAATGAGGTCAAGGATTCTACACAGTATTTTTTAACCTATGAAGATGCTGAAAATGGATATAAACTGACTACGGGATGGATATATACCGAGGTAAACCAAGGCGACAACCTTATATATTTTAAACCAGATGTTGAGGGGAATACAGGAGACTTTAATTCTATACTATCATTTAAAAATGTACTCATACATCTGCAACTTACATATACAAAATCCTCGCCACCATCTTCTGATGATTTTGTCAGGGAAAATGAATCTACACTCAAAGATGTTGTGCATTTTTTAGAGACAGATGTCTCGTACTAAATCATCTTACGTGAAGCAATGAGAAGGAATGAAGGGGGCAGGGCTGTGGAATCGAAGCGCTTGTCTGTAAGGTTAAGGCTTTAGGAGGCAATTCTAATTGCCCCCGCCCTTTCCCGGTTTTCTACCCGTGAAGAGGGGCGTCCTTCCAATTGCCGGGTACCTGTATTTTTTGTCCACGCGATGCTTCGTTGATATTGGAATTCCCTATCCGTTGCCCGGGATAAAAATCCCACTCCCCTTCTATGGGGAAGGAGCTTGTATTTTCCAATGTAACGCCCCGCAAATCCAGTAGGCCTTGTTCAACCTTAGGCGGATCGGGTATCGACACATGGTCATGCCAGCTCCATCGAATGGCAATCAGTATGAGAATGAACAATATCAAGTAGATCACATGGCTTCGTTTAAAATTGTTCTTTAAAGTTGTCATGAACGCCTCATCCATCAATAAATTTATTGCAAGCGCATACTTCATCTCTATCTTTTCACTAGTTAAACATACTCTACAACCCCGCTCCCCGCAACAAAATAAAACAAGCCAAGCACATCATTTACTCATGCTCTGGCTTGTCTTTTTTCAAATAAATATTCAATCCCTTTCTGGTGTCAGTCCAGCTGCAAATATTCTCTAATTCCTGCATGAATAGCAGCAGCAACCGATTGCTGGAAGGCAGAGGTCCACATCATCCCCTCATTCTCCGGGTTCGTCAAATATCCCAGTTCCAATAGTGCTGCAGGCATAGTTGTCTCTCTTAGCACAAAATAACTTGCTTTCTTGACCCCGCGATCCTTAAATCCTGTAGCCTGTGCAACATGCTTGTGAATGACTTCGGCGAATGCCAGAGATTCCTCATGATAATAGAAGGATTCCGTACCAGACACCGCAGAATCATCGAAGGTATTGCCGTGAATGGAGATAAACAGATCGGCGTTCAGCTCATTAGCTAACTTAGGCCTGTACAGTTCCTGAGTAGATATAAATGTATCATCCGTTCGGGTCAGCTCGACCTGTATTTCTGGGTCTTGCTCCAGCACGTCAACAATGGCTTTAGACATGCTTAACGTGAACTCCTTCTCAAAGTGACCATTAACAGCGGTAGCCCCGGGATCTTCGCCCCCATGGCCCGGATCAATTACCACTTTATATACTTTCCCTGGTTTATTAACGGTCTGCCCGATGTCAGTGATTCTCTTGGTATCCATCAATTCCGAACTGGCTGGAGCCTTGGAGTCACTGCCTCTCCCTGTACTTGTTCCAATGGATTCCGTCGCATTACTACTACAAGCAGACAGAATTACTAGTAATAGAAAACTGTATAGGATAAGACCCATTCGATTGCTCATCTTGTCAAGCTCTCTTTCCAGATTGGAGTCTGCTCATTCCCGGCCATCTGTAGTTTCTTCACGGGATTGACAGGATGGCAGCGGTTATAGCAGTTGAAGCTGTATGGCTGGGTGTCTGAACTAATTGTCTGCGTTGTAAATCCGTTCTGAGATAGGAACTTCAGCAGCGCGGGCAAATGCTTGGCCGTCTCCGGCTTGTCATGCATCAGTACAATGGGGATGATACCCGCCGAGATCTGTTTTTGAATCTGATGGATCGTTGTGGAGAGGTATTGACCGTTCGACCAGTCGCTGCTGTCCACGTTCCAATCCCATAATTTGAAACCCTGCTTGTCCAGCGCTATCCGGTACGAATCCATCAGGTAAGGGACACTGCCGTATGGGGTACGGATGATCGTGGAGTGGACACCGGTAAGCTTCTCAAGTGTCCCCTGAGCCTGTGTCATCTCATGGATTGCGGTTTGTGGTGACTGGTAGAACTTATATTTATCATGGGTGACACCATGCAACCCTGCGCCATGATCCTCTGTAACGATTCTTTTGACCATACTTGGCCACTCTTTCATCTTAGGCTCCAACATGAAAAATGTCGCCTGTGCATCATAATTCTGCAGTGTATCCAGAATATTCTTTGTTGCCATGCTAGGACCATCATCAAATGTTAGATAAATAATCTTCTGTCCCGGCTTTTCTTTAGGAGGCTCTGGCACAAGTCGCTGCGGGTTCTGAGGGATCGAGGAAGCATTGGCTTCAGCATCCGCATGATTCGAACTTGAATCTTCTATTGAGGCGGCATTGCCTAGCACAGCTGCTGGTTTAACAGCCGGAGTGTTAATTGATAGATTTTTGCTGCAAGCAGATAAAAGAATCAGGCATAATATA
The DNA here is from genome assembly GCF_042887565.1 of Paenibacillus sp. NPDC057934. Taxonomy (NCBI): domain Bacteria; kingdom Bacillati; phylum Bacillota; class Bacilli; order Caryophanales; family Paenibacillaceae; genus Paenibacillus; species Paenibacillus sp. NPDC057934. Next base: position 386,656 of record NZ_JBHVPB010000002.1, on the reverse strand, counting down.
ACTATACTAAGAGTGTATTTTCTCATTATTGCGATTCCTCATTTTCATTGTCATGATGTTCTAGGATGTTTACATGCGAATCTTGTCACCCTCCTGCAAGGGTTCACTACTTTCTAGAATGATAGGCTCCTGATCAAACAACCCGCCGGTGACGGCAGATTGCGACGCATTGGCATCATCAACCGTAATGTATACTTTCCGAACATAGAAGGCGTTGCCGAGCGGTCCATCCTTTTGCTCAATGCCAAATACATATTTCTTGCCGCCTTCATCATGAATCGCCGCATTAGGTACGAGCACCACATCCTCCAGCGTTTGGGTCAGATCGACCTGTGCTCCTTCCCCTTCCTTAACAGCAGGGTCTTGAATGGAGAGCAAGAGCTTCTTCATGAGAACGATGGAATTCCCGGTTGTACTTTCCCCGGAATCTGAATTTACAGGGTCACCCTCCTGAATGCTCTCAATCTGCCCCTTTACTTGACGGGCTTCCTTGCCATTCACTTGCACATCCAGTTTATCCCCAGCCTTGAGCTGGGCAACTGTCGGAGCAGGCAGCGATACCTCTAGCGAGAGACCCAAGCTTTGATTAGATATCGTCACATCCGGGCCGCTGGGAGGAAAGCCTTCCCATGCGTTAACCTTGGTTACGATCCCTGCAAAGGGGGCGACCAGCTTCGAATTCTCCTTTAGGCTGTCCTGCAGTTTTTGAACGCGCCGCTGCTGGGTCTCGATATCAATCTCATGGCTTTTATAGGCGTTTGTTGCGTCATTGATTGTTTTTTCATCTCCGCCCTGCATCGCTTCCATTATGGCATATTGTAAACTGCCCGTGGACAGCTTTATTTTGGCAAGACTGCCTTGTTCGTCCTGAATCTGTTGTTTGATGTCCTTGCTGTCATATGTGATCAGCGTCTGCCCTTTTTGGACTACATCGCCTTTCTTGACCGCCACCTTCTTCACTTTCCAGCCAGAGGCGCTGCTTAATGCAGTCTCCGCCTTCCATGTTAATACGCCAGAGCTCTGAAATTCATGACTTAGATCACCACGGCTTACTGTAACCAGCGCTACCTTCGGCAAAGTCAACGACATTAACGTATTACTGAACAAGGTGAATAAGATCAACAGCCCGAGGAACACCCCTGAGATTACAGCGATTGTTTTCTTGCGCCTTGCATATTGCACTTCCAAATGTGATCACCTCATGAATGAACTACCCTTTAATCCCCGATAATTGAATACCTTCAATAAAATACGACTCCGCATATAAAAACAACAACACCATAGGAGCCATATACAATGCCGATGCAGCAAATGCCACACCGCGGGCGCCCTCATTAATGCGTGACAAGTATAGGGACAACGGCTGCTTGAAGACATCTTCTAAAAAGATCAGCGGCTGCTCCACCATGTTCCAGTTGTCCACGAACAGCAGTACCGTCAGGGCCGCTATACCCGGCTTGATAAGCGGAAGCATGATGGAATAGAAAATCCTCAGCTGTCCGGCCCCGTCCATTTTAGCAGCTTCAAGGTACGAATACGGAATATGCAGCATGAATTGCCTCAGCATGAACACACCGAACGCACTGAATATTCCCGGTAAAATAATCGCAGCCGTGCTGTTCATCAGCCCCAGCTTGTCGGCAATAATGTAATTGGGAACCAGCGTCACCTGAAACGGCATCAGCATCGTCATTAAGTACACCACAAACAGCTTTTCCCTCCCCCAGAAGCGGAGCTTAGCAAAGGCATAGGCTGCCAGTGATGCTACAACTACCTGCCCGGTGATAATCGGCAGCACGATAAAGACAGAATTCCAGAACATATGCAGGAATAACGGCTTATGCACCAGCACTTCTCCATATTGGCTCAAAGAAACCCAGTCGGGAATCAGCTTCAGGTTAATAAAACCGTTCTTCTCCCCTGCTGCAATGTTGACCATTTTCCCAATAAGGTGATAATTATAGTCAATTTCGCTCTCCGCCATTAAAGAGTTCGAGAATGTGATCAGGATGGGAAACAGCATAGCCAGGGCGAAAATGCTCATCATCAACGTCAACGCCACTTTGCGAAACAAAACCAATATACCCACGGTCCTTCCTTATTCCATAAAGCTCCGGAAGCGGCGCTCCATCATCAGCATGATGCTGACGAAGAGGAGAATACCGCCAACCATGAGCGTCGCTGCCGCTGTCAGCTTTTGCACATCCAGTGACATGAACATGTTATTCATATAATGCTGAAGCATATAAATGCGGTCATGCGGATAATCGCCAGCAATCAGGTACGTCTCCCGAAACACTTTGAAAGAGTTAATGATCGACATCAGGGTCACGAAAAACATCGTTGGCGTCAAATAGACCCACGTGATGTGCAGCCACTTATGTAGCCCACTCGCACCTTCTATATCCGCAGTCTCGTAGTAATCCTTCGGAATACTTTGCAGGCCTGCGAGAAATAAAATAATGTTGTAGCCGATGTTCTTCCATATATACACCACCACCAGTACCACCATGGACCATTCCGACTTCATCCAATCAATCCGTCCCATGTGCAGATGCTGCAGCCATACATTCAAGGTCCCGTTCCAATCAAACAGGATCTGCCACATCATCACGATTGAGGCTACCGGAACCACCAGCGGCAGTACAAAAGCAGTCTGGAGCCAGTTCCGGATAAACAATCGCCGATTGAGCAAATGTGCAAAGCATAGGGATAGCGCAATAATGAGCGGAACACTTACTCCTGTAAAGAGCAGTGTATTAACAGCCGCCTTGCGGAACGAGCCACTGGATAGCACTGCCTGATAGTTGTCGAAGCCTACAAACGTACCGTCGATCGTACTATCTTGGAAGGAGTAAAGAAGCCCTGTGGCAAACGGAATGAGATAAAATATAGAAAACCCGATCAAGCTAGGTGCCAGAAAAAGCAGCGCAGTCAGCCATTCTTTGCGGAGCAGTTTATTTCCCCTGGTTCCCTCACGCGCTCCTGTCATCTGTCAAGACTCCTCCCCTTGCTGCTAATGCTAATCATTCAGACTGCTACTCGTTCAGATAGGTAGTTACTCTATTCTGAATGAGCTTGGCTACTTCATCAGCCGACTTCTGACCGGTGAAAAAACCCTGTGCCTCTGCGGTGATGATCTCGTCAATCTTAGAGGGCTTGAATTGTAGCGGGTACGTCGCACCGTTCAGGAATTTGTCCAAATCATCAATATCCTGCTGCGTAATCTTGAAGCTCTTGCCTTTCATCGGCCCGATCGGTTGATCAGACAGGATGGACCCTTTCTGAATCAGCGCTTGCGCTTTTTTCACATAAGCAGCTTTATTGAGCGGAAATCCGGTACCGTCAGGTTTACTCTGCATTTCTTCCGAGAGCAGAAACTTCAGGAAATCCCAGGCCTCGGCTTTTACAGCAGAACGTTCATTCAGCCCAATCGTCTGGTAGGTACGGAAGGAACCACCCGGATGCTGCGGATCCACATTTGGACTCAAATAAAGCTTCGAGGTATAGGCATTGCCACCTGGAATGAATTCACTCATTCTGAGCTCCCGGATATAATCGGTTGGCGAGTTGATTTGAGCTGTACTGAACAACGGGAAGCGTGCATCTGTACCGACTACTTTTTCATCGAACAATGTTTTGACCTGTTGAAGCAGGCCCGTAAAGTCGCTGGATACAAAATTGGCAGTCCCCTGCTCCTGATTGATGAAGGTCGCATATCGTTCATTCACAAATTGTGTGGTCATGTACTCTGGCATGCTTCTGCCCAAAGCATATTGATGGTCCTTGTCGGCCCCTTTAGTCATGGCCTTGGCTGTCTTGATGAACTGCTCCCAGTTCCACTTGCGGTCATCGAAGGTCACGCCACTCTTCTTAATGGCATCTTCATCGCCAACCAGGCCGTAGATAAAGAACCCGATCGGCAAGCCATACATTCCACCGTTAACCTTCATCCCGTTCAGGATATTGATGAAATACTGTTCTTTTGTAAAATCAGGGTCATGGTCCATAATGTCGCCCAGATTGGCCAGCATTTTTCTCTTCACATAGTCACCTGACGGCAGCTGGTCCATCTCGATCAAGTCTGGGCCTTGTCCTGAGAGCATCGCAGTCCCCGTGGTCTTCACAAATTTCTCCAGATTCTCTTCCGAATGTGCATCATCCGTCTCAACCGATTTCAGCTCAATCGTAATATTGGGATGCTTGGCTTCATATTTCTTCTTGGCTTCTTTAAAGTAGTCACTTGGGAAAAAGGTAGAGAACACCACGGTTTTCTTCTCCGTAGTGGATGGTGCGCCGGGGCCTCCTGGCTGACCTGATGAGGATGCCAATTGATCCGTTGGCTGCTGCGCCGACTTCACTTCACCACCACCGGCGTCGTTACTATTCCCTGTACTGCTAGCTCCCCCGTTATTTCCATTGGCGCTCCCTGTGTGATTTCCAGTGCCAGCACTGCAAGCAGAGAGGGTTAATACGAACATCGCTGCGAATATCACCAGCATGACTTTTTTCATTAGTTATACTTCCTTCCGGTTTCTTTAATAGTGTTATTAGCTATTGTTGGCTCCCCTTTGCCGGGTACTCTAACAGTATAGAGAGACGATATATCATAAGTGAGATAGAGTTATATAGAAGTTGTAAAGTTTGGAGCACGGGCGAACGCATGCAAAAAAAAGGCTGGTTCCAAGCCATTTTCATGACTTTGAACCAACCTTTTGTACAGATTAACTCTACCGTTTGGAATTATAACTTAGCAGCGCCATAACATCCTTACTGAAGCCTACGACTTCATTGCTGCTGTAATTAATCACGACAGAATACTTCAGCGTCTTGTTATCTTTACTCGTATAATACAACTCCACATTGGAACCCCAACGGGTCAGATCAAGCTGCTGGGTTAACTCAGACAACGGATAACTTCCGTGTTCTTCCACATAACGATCCGCAATATCGAATACCTTTTCTTCCGAATTGCGCGGCATGGCTCTGCTTTCCCGGTAGGATCGCAGAATCTTCAACACATCGCCATCCTTGGCGTTCAATACAATATCATAAGAATCCTCTGGAACCTCCGATGACGTCAATGTCACATAATATAGTCCTCCGGTAATCTCCTGGATATCGCTTGTGAATTGCATGGTTTGCTGCGCCCTGCCTCCATCCATGACCACCGGCCCGGGCACATGGCTAGTCTCTTTCAACAGTTCTTTCAGCTTGTTCTGATCGACGGCCATAATCTCAAACTGCGCATGATCCAAGGTCAGCTTTTTATCCAAAAATTTATTCACCGCTTGTACGCTCAGTGTCTTCACCGCATCCTGGGATAGGACCCCTTCGTACTCGATCTCAGTGTTCTTATGCTCCTGCACTATTTTTTTGACCATCACGGTATCCTTGGGAATACTGTTGAACCAGCTTTGGCATCCTGTCATCAGCACCAGTAAGGCCGAGTACAGCATAATTATCATATATTTTCTCATGAATGTAACTCGCTTTCCGCATCATGGTTAGACGCAAAAACAACTTCCACCGACGTCCCTTGCTGCACATTGCTATTCACCCGAATAACAGCACCGTGTATGCCGGCAACATTTTGACAGATCGCTAGTCCCAGACCTGCGCCGTTATTACTTCTGGTTCTGGATTTATCCCCCATGTAAAAGGGTTCAAATATTTTATCCTGATCCTCCTGAGCAATTCCGATACCCTGATCAATAACAGCAAGAATATAATTCTTGTCCTGCCAATACGCACGCAGTGTAATTGTCTGATCCGGCGAAGAGGCTTTAAGCGCATTATCCACGAGATTAAAAATCAACACCTTGATTAGATCGCGCTCCAGGGGCAGCTCCCCTTTTTCACAATCCAGTACAATCGCCACGCCCTTCTCCTTAGCCATAATCTCTAGCGCGGGCTTTATCTCCGTAATAATCTCACCAAGATCCTGTAGTTCCATCTGAAACTGTTCCTTCTGCAGCAAAATCAAATCCATCAGCTTCAGCGACAGTGACTCCAGCCGCTTCCCTTCGGAATAAATGACATTCAGGCCGTCCACGAACAGCTCTTCGTTGTATTTGGTCGTCCGCAAGAAATTGGCATACCCGATAATCGAGGTCAACGGTGTTTTTAGCTCATGTGTAAAATTATTGATGAACCGTTGTTTTTCCTCGTTGTTACGCTCCAGCTCATTGATTTTATCTTCGACGACCTCCGCCATCTCATTGAAATTAGACCCCAGAATGCCGATCTCATCCCTTGATTTAAGAGTAACACGCTCCGAGAAATCCCCTTGCGCAATAACTTTCGCCGTGCGATTCAAGCGGTCAATGGACCTTGTCAGTCCTCTGCTCACGAAGAGCATTATCACCATAAACAGGAGACAGGCGGCCAGATCGACCTTGGCAAAAAAGCTGTACTGGTCAATACGGTCCTGATATACCGGAGTAACATCCTTCATGTAGGTGAATACATATTTTTTATGATTAATATCTGTAATGTTCGAGGTAAACAGAATCGTCCGGGCATCGATCTCCCGCAAAATATAATGAATGCTGTCATCATCCAGATGGTTCAGTTCGCTTCGTTCCGCAGGCATTAAAAAATCGGAGTTGTTGAACACCTTACGCTGCGAATCATCCGTAATATCCATATAAATGCCCTGATCGCTGTTCTTATCCACAAATTCATTGGCAATCCGCGTCAAGACCGTCTTCTCGTAATCGATCGAGTCATAGATTCGCAAAATCGGCACGATGGCGTCCACGCTGGAATGAATGCTCATGTTCTGGCTTAGGGCCACGTTGATCGCCTGTGTTAGCATCTTGTTGTGACTACGTTCAATAACCATAATGGAAGCGACGTTAAAAATAATAACAAACACGAGGATCGAGAACAGATATATTTTCTGCCAAAACTTCATCCATCAGTCCTCCAGCCGGTACCCGATTTTGTAGATGGTCTTGATCTGCTCCTGCAAACTTAGCTTCTTGCGCAGTGACTTGATATGCATATCGACCGTTCGGGTCTCCCCGTAATAATCGCCACCCCATACTTTATCCAGGAACTGTTCCCGCGTTAGGGCAATATTCTTGTTCTTGAGCAGGACCACCAGCAGATCGAACTCCTTCGGAGTCAGTTCCACAGGTGCTCCCTGGATCACGACTTCTCTTTTATCAAGATCCACTTGAACGTGCTGAAACTCCATCACCCTGTCCTCATGACCATATCTGCGCAGCACCGTCTCTATCCGGGCCAGTAGTTCAATGGCTTCAAAGGGCTTGACCATATAATCATCAGCGCCCAGCTTCAGACCGTTCACTTTATCGTAAACCGAGTTTTTCGCCGTCAAAAATATTACCGGGATGCCGTAAGGCTTGATTCTCTCCATCAGTTCAAACCCGTCCAGATGGGGAATCATCACATCCAGCAATACAAGATCGAACTTTTCCTGCTTGAGCACGTCCAGCGCTGCGAGCCCGTCATACACCTCCGTAGTGGCATAGTTCACGAGATTGAGGTTCATCTTGATTATTTTGGATATATGAACATCGTCTTCAACGATCAGTATCTTCTTATTCATCTGTATCATTCTCCTGAAGAGTTCTATAGTCATAATTCTACCTGATTATATATGATTAAGCCCGCAACCGAAACAACACCCATGGGAAGGATTATGGTAAAATAATGGAAATGGTTCACATTAAGGGAGGTGACTCTTTCAGATGAACAAGAAAACTTTCTTGGGGATTGCGGCGCTTTTGGCTGTTATGGTTATCTTGTCAGCCTATGGTCATAAGCTTGAGCGAGGTAGTGATAATGTAATCTCCTTGCACAAGTTGCATACGTTGGCTCAAAAAGGAGAGCAATTAACGTGGTCGGATTTCGAGAACTACCCTTTTGAAGATATCGGTTCCGGGTTATATATCCGTAAATATGAAGTGGAAGGCGGAAGTCATTTATTGCTTAGCGGTGGAAACATAAATCTTGCTCCAATGAGCATTAATCTGGTCAAGACAAGCGGGGAGCGGATCGACATCCGGTATGAGGAGATTAGAGGTTGATAAAGTTATTCCTTAATAGGAGGTTTGCCTTATGAAACTCAAAAAAATCAGTGTCGTCTTACTTGCTGGTGTATTAACCCTAGGAATCAGTGCTGTTGCCTCTGCTAATGGTATTATTCCTAAAAATTCTGTAAAACAAAAACAAGTTAATACTTTAGACAAAGGGTATAAGTTAGTTAATGGAAATGTTTATGACAAATACGGAAATCTATTGATAGTTATGAAAAATGGATTTACGCCAGATGGCTACACATTATCACCAAATTTCAGTGTAGTTTATGGTGATACTACAATTGAGGATACAGCTTCTTCAAGAGTAGCAGCCACCGGCACTGATATTTTTAACGGTACAAAAGGCGTACCTAAGAACACTAATGAAACTCAGGGTGTTAAAGTTGGTTCCGATTTTTCAATTACAAGTAGTGAGCCTGATCTGTACCTAGAATATTCATCAGGCACAGTGGATCGTGTTAACTTCAGCTTAACCAATATTACGACCGGACAAGTGGTTACATGGTTCTCAAACGTTCAGGCTGGTAAATCTAGAACATTTACAGGAGTTTATAATTCTTCAAGATCTGGGGATACATTTAACGTAAAAGCTACTGGACAGGGAGGTTCTGGCAACGTTACTTTAACTGTGAAAACTGTTCCTCATAGCTAACTGTGATTCATTAAAAAGACGCTCTTGCCGGAGTGTCTTTTTTCTTTTTAGAACAAGCCTAATTAAGGATGCTGTAGCCATAGCTCAATTTCAACGATTTTTTCCGCATATCTTCTAATAGCGGGGAGAGAATAGAATGACTAAATAGGAATCTATAAAATAGACAAAATAATCTTATATATAGCTACTTTGAAAATATATTGATTTAATTCCGCTTCTTATTTAAGATTATAGAAAAAAATCCCTGTTATTCCCTTTAAATGATTTATCTAGGAGGAAATATGAATCGTAAAAACCGAATACCTTAATAGGGGTTGCAACTTTCATAATTGTATATGGAGCTGGTATTCTTATTTTTCAGGCCTTATCTTACACAGGCGGGTTTTTTGCTGAAAAAATCAAGATATGGTAATACTTTATACGTTCTTCACAGTTGTTGCTATTCTGCTTTTTATAGCACTTTGGATCAGAACTGAAAAAAATATCATTATTATTAATACAATTATCGCAGTATCCCTGTTCTTCTTCACCCCAACCATTGTAAACACTTACTACACAGCTTCAGATGATATTCGAATCTTATTCCATTCAGATCACAAAAACGATATACAGGTGGTTGAGAAGACTATTCAAGATCAAAACCTTCCTTTTTCTCTCTACAAAAAAGAAAGTCTTCAAAGTTCAAAACATCACAATTTTCTTGCTATCCTAGTAGTTAAGACCTCATATAGTAAACTTACTACTGAGGAAATATACTCATTTATTGCTAAAATGCCTAAAAATAAAATGTCTATATCGTTTAGTGACAAGATAAGCGGACAAGTAGTCATTGTTGAAACAGTTGAAAACGGAAGCATAACAAATTGTTTTCCAGAAGAAACATGTAGCATTCTTCAAATCTAAGTCCGGCATTTCCTTCTTGCGTAGCACTCACTTCTCTACTGGCCATCAGTAACTCCTTCGGATCCTCGATGTTCTTATCGATCATTCCCCCATCATAAAAGACATTCACATTGTTAGTCCAGTATTAAGCATAGGGAGAATTGACGGCCAGCTTATTGCCCACAATGGCACCACGGAAGGAATCCAGAAGACTCCACTCCTCCGCTGTCAGGTTGTCTGCGGAAAGACCGATGAACGTCCATCCGGCCGTCTTTTATCTGGCTGAACAGGCGAGTCGTCAGATTAGAAGCATCGTCCTTATGGGCCTTTGAGTATGATCTTCTCTTTGTAATCAACACTAGTCATCGAGACTATGAAGAATATCTCATAGTTGCTGTTGATCAGGCGGTGGCGCTTGTCATCGGTGGATGCGACTAGCAGGCCGGTTGGGGATCGATTGCCGTCGGAGAAACGTAGATAATCCAAATTCATATCTCCTTTCGGGAGGAAATTATTCTTTAACAAAATAACCCCCAGCGATCCCTGAGGGTTTAGTGAAAATCAGTTTTGTTTAAAGAAACGATTATATAATTTCCCTGAAATTTCGATCCCTTTCTTGTCCACATACTTGTACATCAAATATGATAGGATAGCCAACAGAGGTATGGATAGAATAATGCTAATGAAGACCGAAATAGAATAAGCCATTCGTTCATTCAATAGGACGAAAATATAACTTGTAAATGAGCCTATAACTATGACATGTATCAGATAAAGAGAGAAAGAAACTTTACCTAAGAAATTAAACACTCGATAAGAAAAAAATTCCTGTAACTTTACTGAATTAAGTAGTACTAACATTACTAGAAGTGCCCCTACAATATGATAGATAATTACTCCTTGTAGGTCTACAACTTTGATGTAATTGTAAATTGAATCATCAACAACTGCTCCCATAGGATAAGAACCTAGATATAATCCCAGAGCCAGCAAAATCATTTTAAACCACCCGAGATTTTTAGAGGTTTTATTAAAATACCCATTGCTATTCAGATCACTCAAAATCATTCCTAGAATAAAGGCCAAGTAGTACGTTTTGAAAAATAAGATAATGATCAGAATATAAAATAAATACCTATTACGTGTTTTACCAAATAAGGACACGAATCCAAATACTAAAAAAGATCCGTACATTTCATAGGTCATTGTCCATAGCACAGTGTTATATTGATCGTTATATTCAAAAATCGCTTCAAATGTTGCATATTTAATTGCGTGCAAGAAAGATTCATCAAAGTTCCAAAAAGTCCCTAGCCACCATTCGGAAAAACTCAATTTTCCAGCTTCGGTGTTAGAGAAAAGAGAACATTTCATTAAGAGAAAAACTAAAAAAACAGTAAAAAATATTGGTACTAATAATCTAAAGTACCTCTTCACTGCGCTGGCCACCAGTGTTTCATTATCTTTGGTTGAAAAAAATTTATAGCTTAATACATATCCACTCAAAACAAAGAAAATGCAAACAGCGAAATTTCCATTGTACAATAAGTTAAGAGGACTTTTTGCAATATCCAATTCAACTGCTTTCGCAGTATGAATTTGGCTAACATCACTGGTATACAACGCAGGATAAAAAGCTACAACAAAGTGGCTAAAAACAACGAATAACGCAGCTAATCCTCTTAGTCCATCTAGGTATTTTATTTTCTGCATACTTCCCTCCCAATTAACACAAGAAGTATTATGCACGAAATCTATTAATTTAACAATTATAAATCAATAGATTCCCATAACGAGAACAACATGAAAATCATGTTCTTTATATCTGTGTAATTTAGAATGCATTTCTGTTTTCACTTTTTCCCAAGGAATTTAACTAGACCTAACAGCTTCTTTCGAAGTAGATGGGATTTGGGCAAACGTATTATCACCGTATATAATGAGCGATGCCATAAGAATAAGCATTTTTCTTCCACCTTCTTTCCCGGGTTTCAATAGAAAACATAATGAAAAGCGGCCAATTATTTTCGCCGTAGGCGGATGCGCTACTTGATACTGTATCCATAGTACAGCCACTTCTGCCTCAGTACGCTCTATCATATTGTCGCCAGACACATACTACCGCGGGATGACACCGTTATACCAGAGATTCGGATTAATATGCCCGCTCCCTCCAGTCCCCAGGATTATTGATCTTCATAATTCCCTCCGCTGACGCTACTCGACTGTCGTCTGGCACTAAGGTTCTATTGTCATCTCCCCAACAAATACGATATGATGACAAAGATTACAAATATATTGGGAGGTAAAATGGAAGATATTATACTGTGGCTAAAATACTTGTTTCTAGGAATTGTTCAAGGGGCAACAGAGCCCATCCCCGTTTCTTCAAGTGGACATCTGATTATCGCACAAAAACTATTAGGATTAAAACAGAACGGATTGTCATTTGAAATCTTGACGAACACGGCTTCACTGATCGCGATTTGCTTTATTTTCCGAAAAGATATTGGAAGACTCATCGGCGGGTTCTTTGGATTCATTCGCACTCGCAAACCAGAATACAAATCGGATTTCCTCTTCTCTGTGTATGTTGTCATCGGCACTGTGCCCGCGGTAATTGTGGCCGCATTGTTCAAAGATCAGATTGAGGAGATTTTCTCCTCCGTGCGCACCGTTTCCATTGCGTTGCTCTTTACAGGTGTTGCTCTGTGGCTGATTCGTAATCTTCGCGGCCGCAAACAAGATGGTGACTTAACAGCGCGGGATGCGGTACTGGTTGGTCTTGCCCAAGCTGTCGCTCTTATTCCTGGCATTAGCCGTTCTGGTGCAACCGTCATCTCCTCCATCGCTGTTGGGATGAAGCAGGAAACCGCATTAAGATTTTCGTTTATGCTCTACATTCCCGTCAGCTTAGGCGGACTGGTGTTGGGTGTATCCGATATTGCCCATGATCCGAACCGCTCAGCGTTGGCTATTCCCTACATCATAGCGTTTTTCACTACGCTAATCGTAACTTATTTCTCGATGCGTTGGTTTATGGGGATTATGGCCAAAGGGAATTTGAAATATTTCTCATATTACTGTTTCGTAGCCGGTATATTATTCCTTATTTTCTTGTGAGTAACTCTCCAACTACAACTTCGACCCTCATGCAGACCCTTGTGATCACAAAGGCCTGCATGAGGGTCGGTTGTTTATAGGCGTGTTTTTTTATAATTGAGATGAGCTGGGTAGCCCATTATTGAGACTGTTTTATCTTTCCAATATGCGCTGCTCTTAATGCGGCATCTTGAATATTTGCATTAGCAATACTATCATAAATCTTCTGAATCTGATCAGTTGTAACTACAGGTGTAGCGGATGTCTGACGAAGTCGATTCATCTTGCGGTCAATAAACTCGGAAAGCTCTGTATCGTACACAATTAATTCATTAGATTCTATTTTTCTTAAATCTGGATCAATACTAAATCGGCAGCGCATCGTAAAAGAAATCATAGATATGTAAGTTAACCCGGGAAATCCTTGCAAGATCAACTCCAGAGCCTTTATGTGTCCATAATTCTGCCTCAAGGGATTGTACATGTTGAATCTGTTGCTTACACGCCAATACTTGTCAGACCGGGTTCCTTTGATCTCTCCATTATAGTTTTTAGTCTCAATGACGAAAAGACCGTATGGGGAAATAACAACATGGTCGATCTGGGAGTACCCTGTCTGGGATTTAGGATTAATGATCATAATATCGCTGATATATTTCGTCTCCTTAGGCAGTTGGTCCAGCTGTATGTTGATCTTATATTCCCCTAGTTCACCTATTCTGGAGGCTTCGATGCTCCGGGCTTTTGACGCGTTTGCCCTTGTGGATACTTTTGGGTTGGATGCCTTCTGTGGGCTAGTCGCTTTACTGGACGGTTTGAACCATTGCTTTAATTTAGTGAACATATCGGGGATCCCTTCTCTTACACATGGTTTAATATGAAAATTATACCACATCATCAAATGTGACAATGCCCATAAGCTTGTTGTCAGGCGTCACCACAGGAACTGCGAGCAGGCCGTATCTTTTAATAATTTCCACAATCTCTGCGCGAGGTGTATCCGGGGATGCCGCGATCAGCTTGGAGCTCATAAGATCCAGAATCAATTGCTCCGCAGAAGCAACGATCAGTTGCCGCAAGGAGGCCACACCCAGCAATCGCTTGTTATGATCCGTAACGTACAGGTAGTAAATTGTCTCCGCATCGCTTGTCATTAATCGCAGATCATTCAATACTTTCATTACTGTATCTGCTCCGTCAATCGTATAGATATCGGTTGTCATTAAGGAACCCGCTGATCCTTTCGGATAGGCCAGCAGATGCTTAATGTCCTCTGCTTCTTCCTTCTCCATGCGATCAAGGAAAAAGTCCGCCTGTTTATGTGACAGCAGACCGAAAAAATCGGTAGCATCATCCGAAGGTAAATCATTCAGCATCTCAACAGCGTACGTTTGATCCAGCTCTTGAATGATGTTCTTTTGCCGCGTCGGCGCCAGTTCACTGAAGATTTCCCCAAACTCAGCAGGCGATAATAAAGTATAGATCCGCTCGCGTCTCTGATGATCCAGGGTGAGGAAGAAATCAGTCTGATCCGAGGGATGCAAATTCAAAAAGTCCTTGCGAAATCCTTCCCGTTCGCCCTCTTTCAGCGCTTGAAGCATGTAATAAGTATATTCCTCACGGAATTTGTATTGATGCAGCTTGAGCATGTTCATTCCCCCTGTTCACTTACAATTGTTCTACTTCTACACTTTGTACATGATCGATCTTCTTAATGAAGTAATAGATTTCCGTGGTGTATTGCTTATCGGGCACAGACAGCGTCAGATCAATCAATTGGCATTGATTATCGAGATCCTTCAGCTTCATATAACGGATTTTGAATTCACGCTTGGCGGACAATGATTCTTGGTCCTTGCCCTCGATCATCTGAATCAATTCGGTCATCCGGTAGTTGGGCTCAACTACAATTTTGACCCCCACATCATGCCGACTCAGCGCTTCTGGACCGAGTGATTTGATCAGCATAGGGATGACATTAACCGCGAGAATCAGCAACATTACGCCGGCAAAAGCTTCTGTATAAAATCCCGCCCCAATAGCAATCCCCAAGCCTGAGGCCGACCAGATCAGCGCTGCAGAAGTCAGGCCGGAAATAACCTCATTGCTTCTGCGAAGAATAACGCCGGCTCCGATAAAACCAACACCGCTTACCACCTGGGCCGCTAGTCTCATCGGGTCCATATTGGGATGGTTCGGACCGCCAAATTTGCTAAATGCCTGATTGGATACAATAGTGATCAGACAGCTGGCAATACAAATTACCATGCTAGGCCGCAAACCCAGTTGTTTGTGCTTGATCTGTCTGTCTATACCAATAAGCATTCCGAACAGCAACGCCAGGCCAAGCTTCATAATCATTTCCAGTTCCATCATCATGATCTTCACTTCCTCATATACGTATTTTTCGGGAAAACAAAAAAGCCCTTCAGTTAAGAAGAGCTTCGAACGGCCATTTGAAATTCACTAGATTTGCATACCAAATAAACCTGTCAGCACGATACTTTCCTTTCGTTAGATGAAACGAAAAGTTCGAACCAACCAGGGACACATGAACGCAGCGCTAGTGAACGGCCAGTCTTTTTTCTTCTTAAAACCAAGTAATGCTCCATATAAACTGCTCCTGAACACCTGCTACTGTCCATGACATATCCCCCCTTTTCATAAATAAAAAACCCTCTAGATCAACTAGAGGGCTGCATAAGCGTAAGCACGCAAAAAAGATTCCGGCTCCCCCTGGTTGAGTTTTGGCACTATACAACGTAAAGAAAGTTCATCATTTCTTAGCTGCCTTATGGAAAGCCTTATGCCGACAATCCCTGTTCTACCCGTAGGCATCTTTCGATGTTCCCGGGCAGCAGCCTGTGTTTGTATAGGAGCCTCGCCTAACGAGGACTATTAGATTACTAGGTGGATTTTACGCTCGCAGGGTCAGGTTGTCAATAGGCATTTCACTATCAAAATAGTAATCACACACGGTGCTACGAACACATACATATATAGCGTACTGTTTCAAAAAAACCTCTTGACTTTAATACATTACAAGGCTTACTATTGCAGAGGAATTGAATATGTCCTCGTTAGGTGAGGCTCCTATATGAACATAGGCCACTGCCCAGAAATATCGAAAGATGCCCATGGGTAGAACAGGGATTGCCGGATTAAGGCTTTTCATAATGTGGCTAAGAGTGTTATCACTCTTTACGTTGTATAGTGCCAAAACTCGACTAGGGGGAATACGCTGTTTTTTTGCGCGTTTTTTTAACCCTCTAGTTCGTTTAGAGGGTTTTTTATTTGATCAAATAAGGGGGGATACCACATGGATGGCAGTCCGAGTTATAGGAGAATCGTTGTAAATCAAATGTTAGTACAGAGAGAGCACCGCGTTCTCTTTACGCTCCAATCATTACACTGCTTCATTCCCTGCGAAAAAAGTATCTCCGCCGGGTTTGTTTAAGTATGCGTTTTTGACATGTGAGTGTAAAAAGAAGCGGTTGATCTAAAGCTCTCTCTGCTATCAGGGAGAGCTTATTTTGCATTTCATACCGCTACAAGCCGCAGACTGTAACTGTTTGCGCAAGGAGGAATTTCACATGTTCAAAAACACAAAAGGTAAAGACCAAATGACTCAAACCATTGCAGAACGTCTCATTCAAGCTTCCATCTCCTCACAAGAGGATCTTATGGAGGATTACAGCACTCATCAGCATGGACTAACAGAAGATGAAGCGAAACGGAGACTGGAGAAATACGGGCAAAATCAGATCGCTCATGACAAAACGCCTGCCTGGTACATCCAACTGCTGGCCTGCTTCAAAAATCCGTTTATTCTGATTCTGCTCTCACTCGCAGCCTTTTCCTATTTTGTCGACAATGATGTTCAAGCCGTTATTATCATCGTTACTATGGTTACTGTTAGTACAATAATCACCTTTACACAGGAATTCCGCTCCTCACGAACCGCTGAGAAACTCAAGGCGATGGTCAAAACGACCGCCACAGTCACCCGTAAATCAGAGCAGAAAGATATTAATATGGAGTTGCTAGTCCCCGGCGACATTATTCATCTTTCAGCAGGCGATATGGTTCCGGCGGATGTAAGACTGATTGCTTCAAAAGATTTGCATGTTGGTGAATCCGCCCTAACCGGTGAAGCCATGCCAGTGGAGAAGCTTGACATCCTTCCTCGTGGATCTATTTCTCAGTCACGTAAGCAAAATAAACCTCTGAATGCGCTGGAACTTAGAAACATGTGTTACATGGGCACCAATGTCATCAGTGGTACTGCTTCAGCTGTGGTAGTAGCAACAGGTTCCGACACTTATTTTGGCTCCATGGCTGGCACACTGCTTGGCAAATCACCTCTTACCAGCTTTGATAAAGGTGTGAAAAGCATTACTTTTGTGCTGATCCGCTTTATGCTGATCATGGTGCCGATAATCTTTGTGGTTAATGGCTTCACCAAGGGAGATTGGTGGGAAGCCTTGCTGTTCGGTCTCTCTGTTGCCGTTGGCTTGACTCCCGAGATGCTTCCGGTCATTGTAGCCGGCAATCTGGCCAAGGGTGCCGCAACGATGGCCCGCAACAAAGTTGTGGTCAAACGTCTGAATGCTATTCAAAACTTCGGAGCCATGGACATTTTGTGTACCGATAAGACCGGAACGCTAACACAAGACAAGATTATTCTTGAGAAGCATCTTGACGTTCATGGTCAAGAAAACAGCAAGGTACTGGAATATGCCTTCTTGAACAGCTATTATCAAACCGGACTCAAAAACCTACTGGACGTTGCCGTTCTCGAACATGCCGAGCTCACGCCTACACTGGGCGCAGAACAAAACTATCGTAAGGTCGACGAGATCCCCTTCGATTTCAATCGTCGTCGCATGTCTGTAGTTCTTGAAACAACGGACAAAAATCACCTTCTGATCAGCAAGGGTGCAATGGAAGAGATGCTCAGCATTTGTACGCATGTCTCGGATGGAGCTAAAGGCAAAATCCCTCTCACTGCCGAGCTCATTGAGGAAGTTCATGCTCTGGTACAGCAGATGAATGAAGATGGCCTGCGGGTGCTAGCCGTGGCAATTAAGGAAAATGAAGCGAAAGAGGAGCTTTACGGAATCGCTGATGAGCAAGAGCTTACGCTGGTCGGATATCTGGCATTCCTTGATCCACCAAAAGAAACCGCTAAAACCGCCATCCGTGCGCTGAAGGAAAGCGGCGTGGACGTCAAGGTAATTACCGGCGACAACGCTGCCGTAACGCGGAAAGTTTGTAAGGATGTCGGCATCAAGGTTAATGACATTCTGACCGGTAGCTTCATTGATGACATGACGGATGAGCAATTGGGTGCAATCGCTGAGAAAACAACTGTTTTCGCTAAAGTGAATCCTATGCAAAAAGCACGCATCGTACGTGTGCTGAAAAGCAATGGTCATACGGTAGGCTTCATGGGGGACGGCATCAACGATGCCATTTCCCTGAAAGAAGCAGACGTCGGTATTTCTGTCGATACAGCTGTCGATATTGCTAAAGAATCTGCTGATATTATTTTGCTTGAAAAGAGCCTGATGGTGCTGGAGCAAGGTGTCATTCAAGGCCGCATTACCTTCGGCAATATGATTAAATATATTAAGATGACGGCCAGCTCCAACTTTGGCAACATGTTCAGTGTACTCGTAGCCAGCGCGTTCTTGCCGTTCCTGCCCATGCTGCCGATCCATCTGCTGATCCAAAACCTGTTCTATGATGTTTCACAACTCTCCATTCCATGGGACAAGATGGATAAAGAATACCTGCGGAAGCCGCAAAAATGGGATGCTAAATCCGTCAGCAGATTCATGGTGTTTATTGGCCCGATCAGCTCCATTTTCGATATCTCGACCTATGCTTTGATGTGGTATGTCTTCTCGGCAAATTCCGTTGATCATCAAACGCTGTTCCAGTCGGGATGGTTTATCGAAGGCCTGCTCTCGCAGACGCTGATCGTACACATGATTCGCACCGAAAAAATACCATTTATCCAAAGCCGGGCCAGCGCGCCTGTCATCATCTTGACCAGCATCATTATGGTGCTTGGCATCTATCTACCTTTCAGCGGATTCGGCGCCAGCATCGGCCTTCAGCCTCTGCCATTCGCCTACTTCCCTTGGCTGATTGCTACGCTGTTGGCATACTGCGTGGTGACTCAACTCGTTAAGAAATGGTACATTCGTAAGTTCCAAGAGTGGCTGTAAGGAACCAACTTCTATATATATAACTCAAATGCCCCCACAGAAGCTTGAAGCTATCTGTGGGGGCATTTTATTTTACTTAATTTCGAAAGAAATTCGCTTTATTTGTAGACATTCAGCTCAGAGATCGACCACCAGTAATTCGAAGGGCCTGTGAGCTCAATTCTGAAGTATCTAGCCTGCTGCTCCGGGAAGCTCAACTTTTGAACAGCAGTGCTGCCTGTACCAGAAGTGATTTCTGTCCACTCCTTGGCATCTTGGGAAGCATATACCCGATAAGCAGCAGCATAATCGTCTGGTCTGGAAGAAGAGTCCAGTTCAATTTGCTTGAAGCTTGTAATGCTGCCCAGATCTACTTGGAGCCATTGGCCTGCCGCTTGTGGCGCACCAGTGGTCCAGCTTGTATGCTTGTCCGCGTCTAGAATATTCAGCAGACTTGAGTCTCCATAAGTAGAACCTGTAACCGTCCATGCCGCACGATCCAGGACGATCGGAGCGTCATTCTCTGGAGCTTCACTTGGCAAAGCTTGTCGCTTGGCAATTCCGGAATTACGAATTTCAAGATCTGCGATAGACCACCAGTTGCTGGTCTGCCCGGTTTGAAGTATCTTGATGTAACGTGCCGTTTGCTCCGGCAGTGTTATACGTTGATAACCTTCGGTTCCTTTTCTGTTGGCTACAGGCTGGCCCCAATTTACACCATCGTTCGATACATAGATTTGGTAGCCCCGGGCGTAATCCGAATTAGAATGGCCGGAATTCAACAAGAGCGTATTAAAAGTCTGTTTCTGTCCCAGATCAACGCTCAACCACTGTCCATTAGTCTGCTTTTTCCCAGTGCTCCAGCGGGTAGAATTGCTACCGTCTACCAGATTGGCTGTCACCTCTGTACCGTTGCTGGAAGAAGCCGTAATCTTCCATTGGGAACGATCCTCTAGAGGAATGGCTGGAGTCTCCTGCAAGGGTTCTTTTCCTTTATTGAGTTGGGCGGCCGAAATTTCGGATACCGACCACCAATTGCTGGAAGAGTCGTTCAAGGCTACTTTAACATATCTTGCAGTCTGCAGTGGGAAAGACAAAGCCATACTTGGAGCTGTACCCAAGCCGCTAGCTATTGGCTCGCCCCAATCTTCTCCGTCCTCGGAGGCATAAACAACATAACTGTTAGCATAATCACCATAGTTAGTACCTGAGTTAACGAAAAGAGTATCGAATTGTTCCGTTTGTCCCATATCGACTTGAATCCACATCTTGTCGCTTTGAGCCGTACCACTGGACCAACGGGTATCCAGCTTGCCATCGAGCATATTCTCAGGCCCTTCACCGCCTGCACTGTTGGATGCCTTAGCTGTCCAGGCTGAACGGTCGAGGTAACGAACACCAGTACCAGCTTCAGGGCCGGTAAGCTTGGTTACTTTGGTTGGATCTACAGAAACGATGGCAGAAGGATATACGGTTGCCGTGCCCACTTTGCCAGTTGCATTATAGAAGTTGACTGTTTTATCCACTCCAGATGGATTCCACACTTGTGCAGTATACTTCGTTCCGTCGTAGTATACGGTTGCTGCTGGATCATCAGCCCAGATATCAGTGGAACGATTTCCGAGCGTTGCCATGCTATTAACGAACCAATAGGTATTGAATACTTCATTCTTCTGCATATCTTTCGGATTCCATTTTGCCAGAACGGCTTGCGGCTCGCTCAGACTTTGGAATGGCCAAATGAGATGCTGCCAGACGTCCTCAGGTCCGTTGTTGTCAATCACCAGACCATCGTACAGCGCTTTTGCTTTTTCCGGCTCACGGCCATAATAAGTCATCCACTCTGCGGTCGGCAGCCAGTGAATACCGTAAATATGCTGTGGATTTCCAGAGAAGAAGGTTCCATACAAGTAGGAGCTGCCATAGACTTGTCCTACAATGTGATGCGGATAATCCGACAACCAAATGTCTTTATCATAGTTGAACCAGTACTGTTCTACTGCTTTCTCTTCAGTGGTAAAGCCCCAAATTCCCGCATTACGATAAGTGTCGTTGCCGGTAACCTCGCCCCACATATATTCACCAACCCAGCCGAACAGCGACTCTCCGCCGGCTTCGAGGTTGTTACCACTCTTGTTATCGGCATAGCCGCCTGCCCAGGAGTGACCTTCATACGGATCAAAGTTACGGAACCATGGGAAATCACTGTCTGTACGCGAAGGGTTCGCGTAGTCACGGATCAGTGTCTCTACCATCGGACCATAATCGCTTACGAATTCCTTATCAAATTGCCCCAGAACCGCAGATGCAAAGACATAATACCCGTAAGTAAAGTGATGATCCGTTAAGCCTACATTCATACCGAAACCGCTATGGTAAGGCATGAGCGCGCCCCACTCTGGTGAATAGTGGAAGTAGTAGGAATGCTTCGGTTCATCCTCGGAGTACGTATACCAGTCCGTCAGAATCGTTTTGATCCAGCCCAAATAACGATCTCTTCTCTCGGTATCGCCAATCTGGTCACTGATCAACGCTCCGACTGCCAGCGGGTGAAGTTTCTTGCCCTGCCAGTAAGGATCGAGCAGCATCAGGCCTCCGGCCATATCTGCATCCAGCATATCCAAATAAGCGATAAGTTCCGAACGGGAATAGCCAGCACCACTCGGCTCCGCAAATTGCGGCACAATCCCGTTAAATCGATCTGTCGTTGTAAAGACATTGCCCTTATGCACCTTGAGTTCGCCTCGAATGGAAGGATAGGACAAGTCAGTAAGCGGCGAGTTCGTGATCTTCCATTGATGAGGCAACAGTGCTTCAAGCGTCTCGTTAGAGAAACCTGGACGTTTCAACTCGGTTACCGCAGTGAAGCTGGTGTTCACAAGCGCTTGATTTTGATCATAGTTATAGTCTACCTGTGTATCGGTGACAAAAGCATAACCATGCTGATAGTACAAATTCAGGTCGCTTGCGGAAGGCAGTGTAGCGAGAGACAAGTAATCTCCTTCGCCAAGTTTGATCTTCAGCATGCTGCCGATTTTCGTAAATGTCGTGCCCGGAGGAACGAAGACACCATAATTACGGACAAAAGTCTGCGGCTTAGGCGCCTTATCTTTGTTAGTCACAGTAATCCCGATATGATCAGCAGTCCAGCTCTCGCCGTCTTCCACTTCCAGCGGCTGACCCTGGTCATCGAACAGTCCTGTAATTGCCGGTGACTGAAGAATAACGGCGTCCGGGTTCTCGAAAGTGTTGTAAATATAAGGCGAACCTTTGACAAAGGTCGTTTTGATTTTGGCCGTTTCGTCATCACTCAGAATCACACTCGCCGAATAATCACCGTAGCCGGAGATTTTGGTCTTCATATTCGCCGGGCTGATGTTATTGGTACTGAGATAGAGATCCGGATCCCCGTCCGCATTCATCGAGCCGCCATCGCTAGAAGTAAATCCGGCACCTGGATTCAAAATCGCCAAGCCCTGCTTCGTGTAATTGTTCTTAAAAGGAAGCGTAATAAGGCTATTGCTATCGCCCAAATTAGAGATCAGAATACTCTGCCACCAGCCGTTAGACGGGATTGGTGATTGGATATCCGCAGTGCGGTATTTCGGAGATTTTGGCGACAATTGTGTAATATCGTTAATCTCGTAGCTTCCCGCACCTACCTTGACGGCCGATGGAGCCAGAATCTCGGGAATCTCATGTACCGGCTTCACGTCCCCGTCCCGGTATGCATGCACCTCGAATTCAAATAGTGAGTAGCCAAACTCTGTGGAGCGGGCATGCCCGAGCATCCTCACATAACGTGCATCGGCATAAAGATCTATCGTTTCTTTGCCGCCGAAACCATTCATCTGACGGTAGATGGTGGTCCAGTTCTTCGCATCATCGCTTACCTGAATGTCATACGCACGTCCGGAAGCTCCTTCCCAATCCAGAACAACGCTACCGATTTCACTTTTCTGACCCAGATCCACGTAGATCCATTCCGTGTCCGTATGCTTGGAGGACCAGCGTGTATCACGGCTTCCGTCGGTTGCATTATTCTTCAGGTAATCCTTCTCTGGCAAACCTTCCTTGCCCTTCTCAACATTCTCTTCCGAGGAAACCGTTACAGGTTTGTTCAGAGCAATATTGGGTGCAGCAGGCTTGGGAGGCAAGTTGACTCCACCCGTTCCGTATACCTGGAATTCGAAAATCGAAATACCATAGGCTGGCTGTGACCGCTGTGTGCTGTATAAGCGCACATAACGTCCCTTGGCAGAGAAGGACTCATCTGTCTTTGTACTCTGATTATTCTTAGTGGAGTACACAGGTGTCCATGTCTTCTCATCATCAGATACCTGAATTTCAAATGCTTTGGAGTAGGCATTCTCCCAGTCGATGGTGACACGTGAGATCGAAGCGCTTGCCCCAAGGTCTATGTAGATCCACTGCGGGTCCACACCCCAGATACTTTCCCATCTGGAGTCCTTGTCGCCGTCAACAGCCAAATCAGGCGTGTGCGCACCTGATGATGAAGAGGCATATACAGGACGGTTTAATGACATGAGATAATCCGCCTGCTCCGCTTGCTTATGTACCGCTTGTGCTTGCACTAGTTGTGGCTGAAGTTCGAAGGAGCCTGTGACTGCAAGTACACTGATTAATCCTGCACAAACTGCCTTTTTCAAAGTGTTTTTCCTCTTCCTGTGGTACGAATACAACATAACTTCTCTCCTCTATGCTAGTAATATATCCCACCAAAAAAATTATTTGGCTATACTAATATCGGACTCAATTTTTAATTTTTAACCTGCTTTTCAGCGGGTTTTGCGATCTTTCCGTCCCGAAAATTATATGAAAAACCCAGGTATATCAAGCGTTGATAACGCTAACAATAATTGAAAGACACCCCGGGAAAATCCAACATCAGAACTACAAAAACATGCCAAAAGGCCCCAGCCTACCGACAGGTCAATCACGAGAGAGTTCCCCCTAAATTACAGATGCTACTTTCGCCCTCTTTTCGCGTATCTCAGCAACTAAGGCAAAAAGGCTGCTTCCTGTAGCATACAAGGAGGCAGCCTTAGTCAAGTTGTAGGTTTAGTTGAAGCGACTTACTTTTTCAGATAGATTGGAGCGCCGAACGGAGAACCAGCCGCACCGCCATCTACGCTGATTTCAGTTCCCTGGATATAGGAAGAGTCATCGGAGGCCAGGAACAAAGCAACATTAGCAATCTCCTGCGGCTCACCGAGACGGTTAAGCGGGATCGAACGGGACAGGACAGACTCCAGTTGATTCATCCCTTGGGTAGTAGATTGTCCCCAAATCGGTGTGCGAGTGGCTCCTGGGGAAATGGTATTCACGCGAATCCCACGTGGTGACAGTTCGGAGGCCAGCACTCTTGCCATGCTGCCTACTGCCCCTTTGCTGGCTGCGTATGCGGCATATCCAGGACTTCCGGCTGTAGCAAGCACGGAACTATTCAAGATGATGGAAGACCCATCTTTTAGGTGAGGTACAGCCGCTTGAACGGTAAAAAAGACCCCCGTAACGTTAACCTTTAGTACCTCTTCAAAGACGGAGAGTTCGGTCCCACCTGTTGGTGTTTGCGCGGTGATACCGGCGTTAGCGAATACAATATCCAATTGGCCAAATTTCTTCACTGCTGCTGCTACTGCTTGCTCGCCACTTATTGGATCTGCTGCATCCGCCTGAACGGCTAGACTATTCTCACCCAGTTCTGCTGCTGCCGCGTCCAATGTGGCCTGATTACGGCCGGTGATTATAACCTGGGCTCCTTCTGCGATGAATAGTTTTGCCGTAGCCAATCCAATGCCGCTACTTCCACCTGTAATCAATGCTACTTTCCCATCTAATTTACCCATTATTATTCGCTCCTTTGTGTATGTGTAGTTTCAATATGAATACCGATTTTTATTGAGAATGATCATTCTCATATATAGTAAAATTTTTTATATTTTCTTTAGTGCTCACTTTCTCTTGTCTTGCCTCCTCTCAAAATGATATTAACATATCGGGAACGATCGGTAAAGAATTATTTTTACTGTTCGTTCTCAAATAAAAAAAACAGACAATCTATTCAACTTTCGTTGGATAAGACGATCTGTTTTTCTCATATTATTCCTTCAAATTATCCCGCAATAAAACTAGATTACAAATTGCACTCCTGTATATTTCTCGCTCAGCGTCCATAACCCTACGGCCAATTCTGGATCGATTGCCCAAGGGCGCACACCCGAAGGTTCAAGGCTGTCAGCGGGAACGGCTTTTGCTATATCCACATCTTCACAATAGACGCCGCCAAGCCCGTCCAATTGTGTACTTACTGCGCACCATACACTCGTAGCTGCACCTTGCTCAATCGTCTTAAAATGAGCATTTTGTTCATTGGTTAGAGAGCGGCCCTGCTCGTCCTTTACTGGTCTTGGGCCAATTTCTTCAGCAGTCAAATCCCGGCCCAGGCCAGTATCGGGGATCAGTCCCGGATGAACTGAGAAGGCGCGGACACTTCGGGATTTCCCCCGTTTATCGAGTTCCAGCGCAAATAGTATATTAGCACTCTTGGATTGACCATAGGCTTTCCATTTATCGTATTCTCTATGCTCAAAATTGGGATCATCCAGATCAACACTGCCAAGCCGGTGCCCCCGTGAAGAGACAGCGACTACCCGTGCCCCATTCTCCTGTTCTAAGGCTGGCCACAGTCTTGCCGTCAATTGGAAATGTCCAAGATGATTTGTGGAAAACTGCGACTCATATCCGCGGGCATCGCGTCTAAGTGGAGTAGCCATAATGCCTGCACTATTAATAAGGATATGCAAAGGTCTCCCTGTGGCGAGAAATCGCTCGGCAAAAGAGTCAACAGATGCCGGGTCCATCAAATCCATCGTATCCAGCTCTACACCAGGAATACCGCTTAACGCCGCTTGCCCTTTCTCTATGTTTCGCACCGGAACAAGCACGCTGGCGCCAGCATTCGCCAGAATACGGGTCGTCTCAAGTCAATCCCGGAATAGCCGCCCGTTACAATGACGACCTTGCCCTTCAGATCCACATTCCCGATGACCTCCTGCGCAGTCGTAGTGGCACCAAAACCCGACTGAAGGGGCACCTGCGTTATATGTTCACTCATACTCCTCATTCTCCTTTTAATTTAATCCACTCACCGTCTGCAAATTATCCAGCAAAAGGCCTAGTCTTAGCATACAACTTAAACAGCACTTTAAGTCAACAACCATCATTGCAACTAAAAGAGCCTGTAAACAAAGGCCGCAATGGCTTTGGTCTACAGGCTCACCAGAAATAATGCTATTCATACAATTACGGAATTTATTTAACTTCGGTAGCTCCAGTCACTTTACCGTCAATAGCAGCCGATGCTTTTACATCTTCGCTGGCAAAGTACAGATTACCATCAATCGTTGCGGATTCATGTAGGTTAAAGCCTTTGGCTTCTACATATACATCGCCTTTGATCGTACCGCCTTGCACTCTCAAATTCTCACTTTGCACAGTCAGCTTAGGTACTGTAAGTGTATAGTTAGCTGTAATATTGTGATCTGCATCTTGTGCATACAATGCGATTTTGCGGTAGATCTTGCCGTCAGCGGCACCTTTATCACGGAATTCACCAGCTACAACCACATCCTGATCAATAGCTACATCTTTTAAAATAGCAATAATCCAGTTACCATCCTTGCTCACAGCCTTCGTGAATGCTGCACCTTCATTAACGATCGAAGCGGTAGTTACTGCATCGGTTTGTTCAGCAGCCGGTTTATTGGCCGTCTCTTCTTTCGCTCCACAACCCGCCAACAATACAGCCGCTACCCCTGCTACCAACAAGCTTTTCAGAAGTTTCATTTCAATTCCCCCTGTTTCTTATTATGAATTAATTATATATTAAAAATTAATCATAACTACGTGATAAATTTCACAAATGTGTGAATACAAAAATTAAATTATTCTACTATAAAATAGAATCACGAAAACCATAAAGACGGCCATTTCACGCCGCGCTTTATGGTCTATACAGATTGCAACGCCCGGCTGTAATCGTATCAGGGAAAGACAACCTAAGAACAAAGCAACAAATGCTGCAAGGTCGTTAGCTTATAGCTTAACGGACCTCACGGCGTCTTGTTTTTGCGTGTTGACGGTCAGTTGAAAAATATCCGGACGGTTGTAGTGCCCCACCACATCCAGATCAAACCGGCTCTGTACCACTTGCGACAGATCCAGCGTTGCATATAGTATGCCTTCTTCATCATACAGAGGTTCTGTTACATACTCGCCAAGCGGACCGACAATGGCACTTCCACCTCGGCTAAGAATCTCGGCATCTTCCTTGAGGTCTTGATGACCAGCGAGATCGGCAGGATAAGAAGCTTTAGTAGCGAATTGATTGCAGGAGATGACATAGCAGCGGCCTTCGCAAGCAATATGCCGAATCGTAGACTGCCACGTCTCCCGCGCATCTGCAGTAGGAGCGATGTATATATCAATACCCTGTGCATACATGGACATGCGGGCTAGCGGCATATAGTTCTCCCAACAGATCAATCCGCCGATTCTGCCAAAAGGGGTATCTATGACGGGCAGGGTGCTACCGTCCCCTACTCCCCATAAGAGCCGTTCGGAGCCCGTAGGTACAAGCTTGCGGTGCTTGCCCAGCAGTTCTCCATCTGGTCCGATGTAAATCATGGAGTTATACAAGGTGCTCCGACTGAACTCGTGATCCCGCTCTACCGCACCAATCACCAGATACACACCCAATTCCCGGGCCAGATCGCAGAGAACTTGCGTGTCAGGACCTGGAATGTCAATGGAGCTGGCCCAGTATCGTTCCCAGTTCTTCCTGCCGTCTACTGTCCGGCTGCCCACTCTTGCGCCGAAGCTCAAGCCGCGCGGGTAACCCGGAATGAAAACCTCGGGATAGACGATCAGCTTAGCTCCTTGGGCGGCAGCTTCCTTGGCTGTTACAGCAATCTTGTCCATCGCCGATGCTTTATCGAATAAGACTGGGGCCGCTTGAACGACAGCTACCTTCACTTGTGGTTGACTCTGATTCATTCCATCCTCTCCCGTCCTGGTCGCTGTCCTTATTCTTTATCAATATACTCGATGTTAAATGGTTTGTTGGTAATAAACAGAACCGTAGCTCCTCCTTCAGCAACTGCACCATGTTCAGCCACAATGCCCTCAGGGAACCAGACAAAGCTACCCGGACCGTAAGAACCCTCATGCGTATATAACGTTCCTTCCAGCACATAAATACCGTGAGCAAGATCATGATGAATATGCCATGGTGTTACGAAGCCTTCCGGGTAATGACAGTAATTAATCAGCATGCCTGTATCCGGATCATTCAGCAGCTTCTTTTCTATCATCTTTTTGCCCGTACGTTCACTCACCAGTTCATCCCAGGGCATGTCGTTAATGTCTTTGACAATCGTCTTCATTTCATTCATAGCTCGTCCCTCATTTCATTAATGATAGAAGCTTAGGGTCATGATAACATTGGGATTAGCATCGGTAACCAACCAATCTTCTGGTTTCTCAGCCAACCACTTCACGGAACCATCCAATTAGTGCAGCATGCACACCATCCATGTTCAAGGAATCGATAAACAATTGTCATGGTTAAGATATCACGGGCAGATTTAATTTTAAAATTCGGTGGTATGATAAAAATCACAATATTTTTCCGACGCACAAAGTGAGAGTGGTGATAATCATGTGGAAACCCGACCGACAAACGAAACAACCTTTATATGAACAAATTGCCGATCATCTGGAGCGGAGCATTTCATATGGTGAATATCCCCCAGGGAGCCTGCTTCCCTCGGAACGAAAACTGGCAGAGCAACTTGGTGTGAATCGAAGCACCGTCATTCTCGCTTTCGCAGAGCTACGGTCTATGGGCATCATCGAAAGCCGCACAGGCAGTGGGACAAGGGTCAGCCGAACCAAGTGGGGGGCGTTGCCGAAGCATACGCCGAACTGGAGCCGATATGCAGAAGGCGGCAGCTTCCTGCCGAACTTACCGTTTATGCGCAAAATCCGCGAAGCACTGGCTCAGCATCCTTCTTTGATTGATTTTGCAAGCGGAGAGCTAGCCCCGAATTTGGCACCTATTGAAGAGATTACAGCACTCATGCAAAACCATCATTACACCTCTTATCTGGGCTATGACAGCCCACAAGGTTATACTCCGCTGAGAGAGGCGCTCGTCTCCTACCTGGAGTCCTACCGAGGGATTCAGACGACTGAATCTTCTATATTAATTACTTCCGGTTCACAGCAATCATTGTATTTGATCACGCAGTGCTTGTTGTCGCCGGGAGATGCAGTGGCTATAGAAGATCCTTCTTACTGTTATTCACTGCCCATGTTCCAATCCGCAGGACTCCGGTTGTTCCGGCTTCCGGTGGACCAGGAGGGCATCCGCCCCGAGGATATCCGCGCATTATACAAAAAGCACCGCATCAAGATGGTGTTCATGAATCCGAATTTTCAAAACCCTACGGGTGCTGTTCTAAGTAACGAGCGACGCAAACAGCTGTTTGCTATCACTAGCGAATTGGGACTGCCCGTCGTAGAGGATGATCCATTCAGTCTGACAGCGTACGAAGGAGCCCCTCCGTTCCCGCTCAAATCAGAAGATACGAACGGCTCCATCCTCTACATTGGCTCTTTCTCCAAGATTGCTGCTTCAGGACTGCGCGTCGGCTGGCTGGTTGCCCCTAACTCCATTGTCGAGCGGCTAGCCGATGCCCGGCAGCAAATGGATTTCGGACTAAGTATTATTCCCCAACAGGTAGCTGCGCAGTTCATCAAATCCTCCTACTTTAAGCCCCATCTGGAACGCCTGCAGGCGCAGCTGCATTTCAAGCGGGACCTCGTGATTGAAGCTTTGCAAAAGGAATTGCCGGGACTTGTTACGTTCACAGCTCCCCGGGGCGGGCTGCATTTGTGGTGCAAGCTACATCACGACGTCTCCGATGGCAGACTACTGGAAGAATCCATTAAACGGGGCGTCGTCTTTGTACCGGGGAGCGTTTATGGTTCAGATGCCGGCTTTGTGCGCTTCACATATGCCAGGGCCAAAACTGAGGATATCGGCCCCGGCATTGCCAAGTTCGCTGAAGCGCTGCAGGGATTGATCCGTTGAGCGCCGGTTGCCAGGCGACTCCTCTATAACATGCAAACAACCGCTGAGCGAAAGCTTCAGCGGTTGTTTTTTATGGACACGATTCATATATTACAACTTACCAAAAAGGACGTCCCGGCGTATCCAGAATCATAATTAAAAACACAAGCATTAAATAATTGACCGAGAACAGAAAGTTGGTTTTGGCCCAGGACTCATGGTTGCCGGTTGTCGTCCCGCGCAGTGTGTGCCAGCCCCAAGCCGCAGTAGCCAGCAAGGATACGGTCAGAAAGACAATCCCGGCATAGTTCAGCGAATAGAGCAGAATGACTGTCGGGAACAACAGCAGCACATATCGAATCATCTGCAGTTTAACCACATCGTATAAATGACAATATACACGAACATTCCGATCAGACCGAGCCAGCCGCACGGGCTGTTTACTTTCCAGAAGAGGATCGTCTCTCCGGCAATTCCCAGCAGACATGCGAAGATCCATGCGCTAGAGCGCTTGATTCTTCCTGTGCCCAGCGGCCGATTCTGCGTGCGGCTCATTTTCAGATCCAGCTGGTAATCCCAAATATTGTTGAGGACACAGGAGGAAGCCATCGTAAAGGTGGTTCCCAGCAGCGCCCACAGTAGCACACTCCACTCCACGGTCCACTGCGAGGCCAGCCAGTAGCCCCCAAATGCAGCAAAAAGATTCAATTGCAAAATCCGGGGCTTGGTCAATCCAATCCAGTCCCTGTAGAGCGCCTGCTGGCTCATGTAGCCACCATATTGTAGAGCATAATCCACATCGATCCGGCAACGATGATCAGCAGAATGATCAGACCGAGAATCAGAGAGATCAGATTGTAGCGCGGCTTCTTCTCTTCCTTCAAGTGCATGAAGAAAAACAGCTGAACGATCAACTGCAAGACGCCCGCTGCCATTAACACCACAGCTTTGGTCCGTCCCTCCAGCCAGCCTCCCATGACGATGGCAACCGGAATGATCGTCAGAATGATGGAGCAGAGAAACCCAAGGGTATAGGAACGCAGCGAGCCATGGGTTTCTTCTCCGGTATGAGCGGATTCCACATGTGACATCTTAGCTCACCCCCATTAAATAAACTACAGTAAAAACAAAGATCCAGACCACGTCCAGAAAGTGCCAGAACAGGCTGACGATCTGAACTTTGCGTTTCGTTACAGGCGTAATCCCCCTGCGTTTCAATTGAATCATTAACGCAATCATCCAGACCAATCCAACCGTCACGTGCAGACCATGCGTACCCACCAGTGTGTAAAAAGCAGACAAAAATGCGCTAGTGCTCATTGTTGCACCTTCATTCACCATATGGGCGAACTCGTTGACCTCCAGCCCGATAAAGACAGCTCCCAGCAGGGCTGTCACGCCGAGCCAGCCGATCAGGGCGCGATGTCTGCCCTTGTTCATCGCCAGTACCGCCAAGCCGCAGGTATAGCTACTGGCCAAGAGAATAAATGTGCTGGCGATCACACCGCTAAGCTCGAATAAATCAGCGGGCCCCGGGCCGCCATTGGTGCTGCCGCGCAGTACAATATATGTGGCAAAAAATGTGCCGAAGATCATGATATCCGTCATGAGATAAATCCAGAATCCGAAGGTTCGCATCTCCTCCAGATCGGGATGACCCTGATGACTTGCCTTTGTATCTTCAGTCAAATGAGTTGAACTCATGATAAGGTTACCCTCCTTGCGGCCGTTTCCACACGGCTGATTTCGTCCACGGGAATATAATAATCTGTATCATAGTTGAAGGAATGGACGATCATACATACGGCGACACCCACTAGTCCCGGTATGATGAACCAGAGCCAATGGAACACGAAGCCAAACCCTGCCAGGAACCAGAAGCCGGCCATAATGATCGGGATGCCGGAATTTTTGGGCATATGGATCGGCTCCAAGATTGCTGTGGTGTCTGGTACAGAGGTACCTCTGCCCTTGCGTTCCTTGCTTGCCCACCAATCGTCCATCTCCGACACCTGCGGAAGCACAGCAAAGTTATACAATGGTGCTGGTGAAGGAATCGACCATTCCAGCGTGCGTCCATTCCATGGATCGCCCGTGGTGTCCAGATTCTTCCGGTGATGTTTGATACCATGCACGATCTGCCACACCTGGAACACAAAGGCGATACCCATCAGCACTGCTCCAACTGTGGAGATCAGGTTAAGCTCCCACCATCCTTTGTCCCAGCTGTACGTAACCACACGCCGCGTCATGCCCATAAGGCCAAGCGCATACTGCGGCATAAAGCAGACATAGAAACCGATATTCCAGAACCAGAACGCCCACTTGCCAATCCGCTCATTCAGCTTGAAGCCAAACAGCTTAGGCCACCAGTAATACAGTCCGGCGAAGTAGCCAAAGACGACACCGCCGATGATCACCTGATGGAAATGCGCAATCAGGAAGTAACTGTTATGGTATTGGAAGTCTGCTGGAGCCACGGACAGCAGCACCCCGGTCATCCCCCCGAGCACAAAGCACGGAATAAAGCCCACCGTCCACAGCATCGGTGTCTCAAACGTAATTTTGCCCCGGAACATGGTGAACAGCCAGTTGAAGATCTTCACCCCTGTGGGGATGGCAATCAGCATCGTGGTCAGCGCGAAGAAGGCATTAACGTCCGCTCCAGAGCCCATCGTGAAGAAGTGATGCGCCCACACCAGAAAGGACAAGATACTAATAATCATCATCGCGTACACCATTGATTTATAGCCAAACAGCTTTTTCTTGGAGAAGGTTGCCACCACTTCGGAGAAGATACCGAAGGCTGGCAGGACAATAATATACACCTCAGGGTGACCCCACATCCAGATCAGGTTGATGTACATCATCGGGTTCCCCCCGCCGTCCAGCGTGAAGAAGTGAGCGCCCGCGTAACGATCCAGGAACAGCAGTGCCAGTGTCGCTGTCAGGATCGGGAACGAGAAGATAATAGCGATACAGCTCGACAGCACAGACCACGGGAACATCGGCATTTTCATCAGCTTCATCCCTGGCGCACGCATTTTCAGAATGGTGACGATGAAGTTGATCCCAGTCATCAGACTCCCGATCCCGGAAATCTGGATGCCCCAGATATAGAAGTCCTGTCCGACGCCGGGATTATACATCAGCTCCGAATACGGTGGATAAGCAAGCCAGCCCGCATCCGGCGAGCCACCGATGACAAAGCTCAGGTTGAACAGCATGGCCCCCGAGAAGAAGAGCCAGAAGCTGAGTGCATTCAGGAACGGATAGGCTACATCCCGTGCCCCGATCTGCAGCGGCACCACGACATTGAACAATCCGAACATGAACGGCATCGCCATGAACAGAATCATAATCACCCCATGGGTAGTGAAAATCTCATTGTAGTGATCCGGCTGCAGGAACTGCAATTCCGGCACAGCGAGCTGCGCCCGCATCAGCAGCGCATCCACCCCGCCGCGGAACAGCATTAGAAACGCCGACAGAATATACAGAATGCCGATTTTCTTATGATCGACGGTCGTCAGCCACTCCCTCCACAGCCACCTCCATTTTTTGAAATAAGTCAATGTAAATAGAATGCCGACAAGCGCCAGACCGATGCTGACATCCGCCCCATAAATCATTGGATCACCGGTGACGAAAAAGTCGGAGGCGAAATCTTTGATCTTGTCCATCATGATGCTATTTGCTCCTTTCCTGAGAATCTACTTGTGACTATGCATATCCTCCATATCCTTGTTTTGCATGTTCGTATTTTGCATATCCATACCTTGCAGGTCTGTACGCTGCACATTCGTTTCTCGTACATCTCCAATTGGTGTATCCGATTCGTCCGTACCCTGCGCATGCTTCCCATGCTGATGGGATGCCGCATATTTGGTAACCGTTCTTTGGAACAGCCCTTCCGGGAAGGAGGAATACGTCAACACTTTAGAAGCTGAAGGCTCAGCCAATGCATTATATCCAGCCTGCGTTAGTGCCGGGGAGTCTCCTTTAACACCAGCTACCCATTCCTTAAATTGCTCCGGGGTTACAGCATCTACATCAAAATACATCTTCGCAAAGTCTGTCCCGGTAAAATTGGCTCCGGAGCCCCAGTATTTACCTACCTCATCGGCCTGCAAATACAACGTCATCGCCATGCCGGACATCGCATAGATTTGCCCGCCAAGCTGGGGAATCCAGAAGGAATTCATCGGAGAATCAGCCGTAATCTCGAACCGGACAGGTACCCCTTGTGGAATCTTCAGTACATTCACCGTGGCAATTCCCTGCTCAGGATATTGGAACAGCCACTTCCAGTTCAGTGAGGTGACCTGTACGGTTAACGGCCTAGCCTCTGATTTCAGCGGCTTGGATGGTTCCAGCGCATAAGTATACCGGACAGTGATGGCTGCAATCGCCACAATAATAAGGATCGGAATCCCCCACCAAATAACCTCCAGCCGTGTGCTGTGCGCCCAATTCGGTGTATACGGAGCTTTCCTGCCTTCTCTATCCCGATAGCGCCAGATAATGATAGCCGCAAGTATAAGGACGGGAATAATGATAATGGCGCAAAGCGCGGTTGAAATAAACATCAGATCCCGCTGCTGCGCCGCAATGGGTCCTTTCGGGTGAAGAACGCTGACGTCAGAGCAGCCGGTTGCGGTAAGCAGCAAAGCAATGAGCACGGATAATGATGACAACCAGCGCAGCGTTTTGGGTACATTCATTGTTTCAACTCCTGTGTTCAGTTTGACATGATTTAGACACAATTCAGTAACGTGAGGTCTATTTTCGCCGATAGATCCATGATTGAATGGCAATATCCGTCAGCAGACTGAATAGTATCGTCGCAATGATGTTATGAAGGAGACTGACGAACAGAAGCTCGTCCCCCCGATCGAGCGCAGCTGTGAGCCAGGCCCCACTCATAATTTGAAAGAGAATACATAGCAGCAGATAAGAGACGGCCGTTCCCGTCCCGGAAGCCTGATTTCTGCGTTCTGCCCGCCGTACGAGTAATGCCCAGATTGCCGTTAGAATGAACAAAAGAACGGCTGCCAAACGGTGCGCAAATACAACACCAGCCACTTCGTTAAAGTCAGGGACCAGCCTGCCATTACAAAGCGGCCATCCTATGCAGCCACCTGCTGCTTTTCTGTGCCGGATGAAGGCGCCCAGATAAATGACACCATAGGTGAACACCCAAATTCCCCAGGCCCAGACTGCAAAGCCCGGCGGTGTCTGCACACTTTGGCGGTCCGTTTGTTTCATGCGGTAGATCCATAAGACCAGCATCATACTGCTTGACACTGCAAGCAGCGAAATGCCAAAATGCAGAGCCATCACGGCCGGCTGTTGTGGCCATTTAACTGCCGCCGCGCCCATCAGCGCCTGAATGACAGTAAATAGCAGCGTGCCACCCGCATAAGCGTATGCTTCGCGGTGCTCCCTGCGATGAAACCATGTCAGAATGAAGGTCAGTAGCACCAGCAATCCGACAATCCCCGTAATCATACGGTGGGAATACTCAATCATAGATTCCAGTGTATAAGCCGGAATGAATTTCCCGTGGCATAAGGGCCAATCGCTTCCACAGCCCCGGCCAGAACCGGTCTGGGTCACAATGGCTCCCGCCAGCAAAACAAACAGCATGCCCACGAACGTACTCCAGGCCAGAATGCGGTATCGCCTTGATCTCATTTCTCCCCCGCCTTCCACCAATCTCGGAACCATGGGCCTCTATCAGCCTTCCAGCCCTTCTCTAACTTCCTGTTAATCTCTGACTCTCCCCTTCCTCGCTAGAAATCAAATCCGAATATAACGGTTCTGCCGGAGCACGTAACCATCCATTTCTTAAATTTTAAATACCAGCCGATTTTGCCCTAGATAAGCTGAACTTAAGAATCACTCAATATAAAAAAGCGGTTTGCTCAAAAAAAGAGGCAAATGGCTGGTTACTTTTCCGGGAAATCATCCTATATTCAACATCAAGACCCGGAAGACAGGAGTTGAACGCTGTGCTTACAGAAAAGAGCCTGCATGGCATTATCGTCCCCGTTATTACACCGTTCGATGAACAGGGCAATCTGGACCGGCAGTCCTTTGCAGAGTTGATTGAGCGCCTGGCCAGCAAAGGCATCCACGGGCTTGTTATTAATGGAATAACCGGGGAAGCTCCTGCCATCAGAACGGACGAGTTGAAAACAATGCTCCTGACCGCGCGTACAGCGATAGGAAACATCCCGCTCATTGTTGGCATTCACGCCACCAGCCCTGCTGCCGCAGCCAGAAGGATATCCTGGGCCAAATTACTCGGAGCCGACGCCGCTCTTGTAGCCGCCCCAGCTTCCAGCCGCTCTTCACAGCAAGGCATTATCCGCTATTTTGAGACTTTGGCTGAGGCGGAGCTGCCCATCATTGTGTTGGACCGGCCGTATCGCGCCGGAGTTCCGCTGGAACTTGCAACCATACAAGCCATTCTGGCGCTGGACCATGTGATTGGCTTAAAAGAAAGCACTGGCAACATCCAGCGGGTGTTCAAGCTTTCACGCTTCTCGTCCAAGCCGATTCTCTGCGGGGAGGATGAGCTTTTGTTCGCTTCCCTGTCCTGTGGCGCTAAAGGGGGCATCCTGGCCAGCGCCAACTTGGACAGCGAGCAGTTTGTAGAGGTGTATGAGTCGTTTCGGTCCGGCAAAATTGAGCAGGCTCACCAGCGGTTCGAGCATTTGCTGCCGCTGATCCAGTTCCTGATCACGGAGCCGAATCCCGCTCCCTTGAAATGGCTGCTCGCCGAACGCGGGCACATCCGTTCCGACCATCTTCGCCTGCCAGCGGCGGCGGTCAACAGTGAAACCGCACAAAAAAGAGCCTATCTGCTGCAAAGCGCGATGGGCTGAACGTCCCTATGATACAGGAGCCCTTCAGGCTCCTATCTGCTGACCTGCTAATAATGTGTAGCTTCAGGTTAGCTTGATAAATCTCTAAAGAGTCATCAAGTCCTCACTCCTTTAATTGGTTATTTATGTAATAATCAAGAAGATAGATCTCTTTGAGAGGAGAAAAAAACTTGCCAACCCAGCTAACAGGGATTATAACAGGCGGAGCTTCCGGAATTGGACGTGCTATTAGCAAGGAGCTAGCAGCCAGAGGGATTTTTGTGGTGATTGCAGATATTAACGCCAGCCTCGGCGAAGATCTGGTTTTAGAAATTCATGCAAACGGGGGCAAATCAAGGTATATGCCAGTGGATGTCACGGACGCATCGAGCGTACATAATGTTATTCATGCCGTGTATCAAGAGTTCGGAAGGCTGGATTATCTCTTCAACAATGCCGGAATATCTATGTATGGCGAGTTGGATCAGATGAGCCTGGAGCATTGGAAAAAAATCATGGATATCAATCTGTGGGGTGTAATCTATGGCGTTCAGGCCGCTTATCCGCTTATGAAACAGCAGGGATTTGGACATATTGCCAACACTGCCTCGGTGGCAGGACTTGGCCCGACCCCCACCGCCTCAGCTTATAGCACGACCAAACACGCCGTTGTCGGGCTGACCACCTCGCTTCATTATGAAGCAGAGGCCTTCGGCATCAAAGTCAGTGCCATTTGCCCAAGTCACGTTGATACCCCCATCTTCGACAACGGAGAAGCTATTAGCCTAGATAAGAACAAGATCAATGAACAGGTCAGAAAACAAAAGATGATGAGTCCTGAAGCCTTCGCGATCTTTGCATTGAAGGGTCTGGAACAAAACAAGCCGATCGTCTGTCCCGTCCCGTTAAGAAGAACGATGGATGCTGTGTTCGCGCTTTTTCCGTTCCTCCAGAGAAAGATCATGCGCATGGTGTGCAGAGTGGTGCGGGAAACCTCCGTCGTAAAATCTGACGATTCCCCAGCCTTGCCCGTTCATAAAAATACACCTTTCTGAAAACATTTCAATCCGGGGTGTTTTCATCGTAGCTTGCAGCCTGAATTAAACGTGAAAAGCCCTGGAAACCTCTTTTATAATAAGGAAAACCCCAATGATTCTTAGGATTACTCTGGAGGTTCTGTCGTCTTTTCTAAAAAGGAGGTTAGTCGGCATGAAGCATACCGCTAATCTCATCTCACTAAGCCGGGTAGTTCTCACACTGTGCATGTTGTTCTCCTTCAGCCACGTATGGCTCTTCACCTTGTTGTACCTGCTCTGCGGGCTAAGTGATGTGCTTGATGGATATATCGCGCGCCAAACAGGCACCCAAAGTGAATTTGGAGCCCGTTTGGATACGTCAGCGGATTTGCTATTTTATACACTGATCATCGTATTTACCGCAATCTGGCTCGGCCCTGACACGCTGATCTTTTTGCCTTGGATTATTATCATCGCCCTGATTCGGATAGCAAACGCCATCATCGCAGCTTACAAATATCATTCATGGGTTATGTTGCATACGTGGGGAAACAAACTAACTGGGGGGCTTCTTTTTCTAGCACCGCCACTCTACCTCATCCTGCAGAATCCAATGGTATTCTGGCCAGTATGTATAGCCGGGGTGCTATCATCAGTGGAAGAAGGCGCGATACACCTCACCTCTGCACAGCTCAATATTGATAGGCTGAGTATTTTCAAAGCGGAATAAAGCCCGGTCGCTACAGTTCCAATGTCCCCTTCCATCCACCGACCTTACCACCCCTCCACGATCTTCTGCAATAATCGACTCTTCAAAAGCCCATGTTCATCAGCCAAGCAGTCAACTTCTCCTCCCTCGCCTTGAGGTCATTATTCCTCTTCTCGTACCTGCCGAGCCGGTGTTCTGCGGCAATGCTTCCATCGAGCATATACAGCACTCGTTCTGCCTGGGCAGCAACCTTAGTATCATGCGTGACCAGTAGAATCGTTGTTCCTGTCTGGTGGATCTCGGCAATAATCTCCATAATCTCTCCGGCTGCCTTGGAGTTGAGCGCACCCGTTGGCTCATCGCCAAAGAGAATATCGGGTTCGTTGATCAGGGCCCGGCAGATGGCTGCCCGCTGCATCTGACCTCCGGACACCTGCGTGATATCGCGTTCTGCTAGTGCAGCAATGCCGGTTCTTTTCATTAACTCAGCAGCTTTTTTATTGATACTTCCGCGTCTGTTCTTGTTCGCCCGGTACGCCGGTAGGATGATGTTATCACGGATATTCAGATTTTTTAACAGATGCAGTTGCTGAAAAATAAAACCCATCCCGTGCAACCGGAGTTTCGCCAGCTCCTCCTCCGCAAGGCCGCTGATCTCCTGCCCCTTAAAAATCACCCGCCCCGCACTAACCCCATCCATGCCGCTGATTGTATAGAGTAACGTGGATTTCCCGGACCCGGAAGGCCCCATTACCGCCACGAATTCCCCCTGCGCTATCTGAAGCTGGATCTCTCGCAACACCAATTGCCTGGCACCTTGTCCTGTGGAATACGCTTTAGATAATCCGCTGGCCTCTAATATGTACATCTCGTCATCCCCTCTCATTCTGTACGCCCGCTATCTCTCTCATTCACTCATCTGTGCCGCAATACTGGATTTTCTAATGGACATTGTACTCACGAATGTTGTCATTCCGACAAACAGAACAAAGACTAGTGGAATCCCCCCATACACTGTCATCGGTTGAATTACAAACTGAATCTTTGAAGCTCCCATCATCGCTCCAATCACCCGAACCACACCTTGTCCAAGGGTACCTGCCGCAATAGTTCCCAGAAGAATGCCCACTCCGGCTGTCAGCAGCATGCGGACCAGATACTGATGACGAATGTCCCCGAGCGAGAACCCAATACTGCGCAGAATGGAAATTTGCGAGGCATCCTTTGCCAACATCATTTTCAGAAACAGTGAGGTAATCAGCACGGTAATAGCTAAGGAGACAGTAACAATCAAGAGAGTGACTAGCTGTAGTTGTGAGATCATACTCCCTAGAGTCTGGGACAGATAGCTGTCCAGATGTGTGATTTTAGCAGGGTAAAAGAGTTTGGCATATTGATCCACCTTCGCACTTATCCCAACACCCGACTTGACATCTATAGCCACTACATACCACATAGCAGTCTTAGGATCGTAGGGTAGTCGCGCTTTTGCCGTTCGGCCACCGTTCGTGATATCCTGATAGATTCCGCTGACGGTCATTTTTCGCTGGGTTCCACCTAAGACCAATAGAAGTTCTTCCCCTAACCCTTTGTTCAGATCTCTGGCGTTCAGATCCGAAAGCGCAATTTCATTACTCTTTTCGGGAGCCGTACCTTCAATGTAGGACAACGGGAAGATGGAGAAATCCCCACTCTCAACATTTAAACTCTTCCATACCCCATCACTCCCCATCACCTTAAAACGTGAGGTCACCAGTGGCGAGAACTTCGCGATGTCTTGATCCTTTTCAAGCATTCTCAGCATAGATTCAAACTTGCGCTTGGTAGATCCCGATTGCTGCAAGTCGATCCGAATATCGCTCTGCCCTATACCCATATAAGTAATGAACTGTGGAGACTGAAGTGTATGCAGCAGATTCACCGGCACAATGATGATGAACGTACAGATCATAAGAATAGACAG
The DNA here is from genome assembly GCF_042887565.1 of Paenibacillus sp. NPDC057934. Taxonomy (NCBI): domain Bacteria; kingdom Bacillati; phylum Bacillota; class Bacilli; order Caryophanales; family Paenibacillaceae; genus Paenibacillus; species Paenibacillus sp. NPDC057934. The sequence continues at coordinate 346,015 of NZ_JBHVPB010000002.1, read as the reverse complement.
TAATAATCCGTACATTTTGAAACGTCCCACCACATCCTTGATCCCGAGAAAAATATTCACGTTCATCCATTTGCGCCGGCTAAGTGGAATGATAGTAGTGTTATGCTCAGCCGCCCCGGCAGTGCCGGACCGTAATGCCTCAACCGCCGTGATAACATTCACTCTTCTCAGCATCAGCTTGCAGAAGAAGACAACTGCGGCAAATACAAGACCTACTACCAAAACAGGAACAAGGTGCTGCAGCAAGCTTGGTGAGGCTGTTCCCAGATATAGGCTGATGTTGGCCGTGAAAATCCGCATCACGGCTAAAGAGGCCAAGTATCCCAGTAGGGAAGACGATGCTGCCATGACGATGTATTTTGCCATATAGATCGCTCTGATCTCAGCCTGTGGAATCCCGATCGCCTTCATGACCCCAAGCTCCCTATAATCCTCCTCTAACGCGGCAATCATCGTGAACCTAAGGCATAACAGGGCAATAATCATTAGCAGAATACTGGCAAGAATAATAACGAGTGCAATGACACCATCAGTCAAAGCATTCAGCGCCTTGAATAAGGCATAGTCGACCGTCGGACCTTTAGCGGGTAGTCCTGAAGCCTCATAAGCACTCCGAAATTCACTGAGTTTGCTTCGATCCGTAAGTTGAAATTCGATCAGATATTCAGATTCCTTGAAGGTTTTCTTAAGGGCTGTATAGTCTATGTCACTCACCACAAAACGCTTGGAGCTGACAAGAGCCGGATTCATCTGCACATCCCGAGCGAAATCAACGATGGTGAATGTAGACTGGATAGCCCCAGCCGAAATGGTAACGGGATCTCCGATATTCAGATGGTTCTGCTGTCTGTAATAGATGGGAACGGCGATTTCGCCCTCCGATAGCTGGATCACCTCATTGTCCAAATTGAGCAAGAAATCAAACGATGGATTCTGTCTCACAAAGCCAATGTCCATCACACTATTGGTTTCTGTCTTTGATAGCTTGCCTAGTGTGATATTAGAGCCATCAATACGCAGCATCTCTACCGTCTGCTCTTTTTTCACTAATGGATTGGCCGATACGAATCTTTGGATCTCAGTATTATTGATTGGGCCTTGGTGCATCTGAACAAAGTGGGGAGCTTTCGATTTAAGCAGCAGGTTGTTCAAAGATCCCGATAACTCCATGATGATATGGGAAGCACTGGCCACAAGCAAAGCCGATAGCATAATGAACAGGAAGAGTGCAACTGTAACGATTTTATTACGCTGAAAATCTTTTAAAGCAATCTTCAACAACATGTTTCCCTATTCCCTCCTCTTCTTGATTAGAATCAGCTATTATCTATCCAATGAACGGATGGATTTAATACTAGGAATCAAGAAGGCAAGGACTACAATCAGCAAGCCGCATACGATAAATAACAGACCAATCCCGCGTCCTTCTCCGATGCCGATCACTCTACCCACCGTAGTAGCCAGCAGCCCTCCTTCCCGTAACATCGGGTTGAAGATACGATCCGCAAGCATACCAGCCAGCGCGTAAGCAGCTACATAACCTAGCTGGGACAAGATGCCAATAATTCCCCAGGCCCGGCCCTGAGCTTCATTCGGAATATGGGAGCGGATCATTACATCAGCACTTGTATTAATGAAGGGTATAGCCGCGAAGAAGAGAAAGGCTGCTCCAGCAATAAAATAAATATTCGTCGTCAAGCCCACCGCAGCGTAAAACCACCCGGCTACCCCCAGCCCGATCCCCAGCAGTTGGATATAGTTGCTCTTCATACTGGAGATTCCGATGATCAGACTTCCGACCAGCATTCCGACGGCACTTACAGACATTACTGTGCCAAGGGTTCCTGAATCTGTGAGAGGTAAAAGCATGGGAGTAAATAAAGTCTGGAGAAAACCAATGTAGAAGGTTACCATCGACAGAATAAAGGTCAGAGAGAGCACGCCCTTGGTGGAAGTCAAGACACTCCAGCCCTCCTTAAGTTCCTTGACGAAAGACGATGGTTCCTTTACATGGAGAGTTGTTCCGAGGGTTCTTTTCACAGCCAGTATAGTCAGTAACGTCACTAGAAACGTTAAGATGTCTATTAACAACACGACCTTGATGTCAAAAAGAGACAGTAGAATTCCGGCAATAACCGGGGAAAGGAGATATTTAGAGGATGCCGCAAGCTGAACCAGCCCGCTGGCCTTGGCAAACTGCTCTTCGGTCAATAGGTCCGTGATGGTCGCTTTGTAGGCGGGATCGAGCAGAGAAACAAAGATTGAACTAAAGGTTACACCCACACAGATCTGCCATAACGGCGGATCACCCAGCAGCATGGCCAACAGAATAAATACAAGGCCAACAGCAGAGAACAGATCACCCACCATCATCAGCAGTCTGCGGTCAAATCGGTCTGCGAGTACCCCGCCGATCGGTCCAAGCAAGATAGACGGGAGAAAAGCACATAGCGTCACTAGCGCTACACTTGTGGCTGTCCCGGTCATTTGGTAGACATAAACACCGAGTGCAAAGGCAGTCAGTCCGCTGCCAATACTGGAAACCCACTCCCCTGTCCACAGGATCAGAAAGGATCTAAATGACTTACGGCTTGTTCTCCCCATTCTTTCTCATCTCCTCATCCTTATGGCCGTTGATCAAACATCTGCGCCACATAAGCGAAACTGCCTTTGTCCGCACCCAGCATCGTCTCCATGATATAAATGAACGCCTCAATCTTCTGCCGGATCTCCTCCGGCTGCCATTGGAAGATCCCTTCATCGAACAGAAACTCCGAGGTGGTCAATAGAAACTCTACCGATTCCTTGGGATATGGCGTATGGAACAGCTTCTCCCCAATTCCTTGCTCTATGACCTCTGTCAACACAGGTGTCAGGTGAAGAATGGTCTGGGCCAGGCTTTTCTGATGAATCTGGGCATTAGCCGGCTGGTGGAACTGCTCAATCATATGTTCCTTTAGGGTCTCATCTGGTTTCTGTGCCATGATGATGGACAATAGCTTCTCATGCACAGTCAGATCGGGATTGCCTGCAATCTGCTTGGCTGATGTCAACCCTGCCTCGATGAATCGCATAACTACCGCATCCATAACCTCTTCCTTGGATTTAAAATAATAATAAAAGGTCCCTTTAGCGATCCCGATTTCCCGCAACATATCGTTTACTGTCGTTCCAGCGTATCCTTTGGTATAAAAAAGCTTCTCCGCCGTATCCAGAATTTCATTTCTACGTTCTTCAGGTTCTTTCGTAATTCTCATTCGATGACGCCTCCATTCCCTCAATCGACCGACCGTCGGTCTATAATAGATTACACCTTGATCCAAATAATGTCAACCTTTGGCAAAGAGGGCCTAATATCATACTATTAAAAAAAACAGGAGCTTATCCCTCCGTAGAAAAATCTACTTCCGGGATAGGCCCCTTTGTCTAATTTCATCAAGATGTTGTCACAATCTCTTAGCCCAGCTCAGTATCAATGATGGCTTCTGCTTCTATTTCGACCAGCAGCTGCGGGTCTATTAACGCCTTTACCTCCAGCATGCTCGCCACCGGCTGAATATCTTTAAAAAATTCACCGTGCGCTTTCCCGATTTCTTCCCATCTGGAGATGTCCGTAACAAACATCCGGGTTCGTACTACATGCGTTAGGTCAGCCCCCAAATCGTTCAGAGCCTTTTCAATAGTTTCCAAGATAAACTTCGTTTGTGCATAAGGATCTCCTATGCCGATAACTTCTCCATCTTGCATCGCTGTTGTGCCCGCGACCTCAATTCGGTTGCCCACACGAATAGCGCGGCAATATCCTACGATCGGTTCCCAAGGGGATCCTGTAAACACCTGTTGTCTGCTCACTTTGTTCTTCCTTTCTTTCCTGCAAAAAAAGATAATAGCTTCTTTTAGTATACTTGGAACATTCACTTGTAGTTGAAGAATTTTTGTCATCTTGCGATTTCTGAACACGTGCTTGGCGTTAATATTTTTTGTATATTCCGAAAACACTCTCATAATCAAAGTTCTTTATGATTTGGTTGATAGTACAAACATTAGGAGGGAACATATGAAATCACCGAAAAAGTATGGAATCAAAACTGCCGTTGTAGCTACCGCCGCAACTGCTCTGTTCGCTTCAAGCGTAATCACTGCACAAGTCACCAATCGTGCGGACGCCGCTCCTTCCAAGACTAAAAATGTTATTCTGTTTGTCGGTGATGGAATGGGGACAGCACAACGAAATGCCATCCGGTTAGCTACTGTTGGTGAAAAAGGTAATCTTGCTATGGATTCCATGCCCTACGCGGGTCTGATCCATACAAGTTCCACCGTTCCGGTTACGGATTCGGCGGCGTCTGCCACAGCTTATGCCAGTGGTGTGAAGACTTACAACGGTGCCATCGGCATGGATGCCAACAAGAAATCGGTACCTACTATTATGGAATATGCCAAAGAAGCCGGTAAATCCACTGGCGTCGTTACGACCAGTCAGATTACGGATGCCACCGGAGCTGCTTTTGGCGCGCACGTGGAAGACCGTTCCAAGCAAAGCGACATCGCACTGCAACTACTGACGAAGAGTAAAGTCGATGTACTGCTTGGTGGAGGCGAGGATTTTTGGTACCCGGCAGGCAACCCAGGTAAATTCCAAGATGAGCCTGCAGAAGACCCTTCCGAGAAAAGCAAAGGAACTCAAGGTAATCTTGTAGAAAAAGCTAAGCAATTGGGCTATAACCATGTCTCTTCCAAAACAGAATTGCAACAAGCAAAGGGTGGCAAGCTGCTTGGACTGTTCGCTAATGAGGAAATGTTCCAGCAAAAGCCTGAAGGTGAAGGCGATATCTACAACCCTGTCGTCTCCCTTAAAGAAATGACCACAAAAGCCATCGACACCCTTTCTAAGAATAAAAATGGCTTCTTCCTGATGGTTGAAGAAGAGGGCACGGATGAATTTGCACACCAAAACAATGCGAAAATGACGATTAAATCTGGTCAAGAGCTGGATAAAGCTGTTCAAGTTGCCAAAGATTTTGCCAAGAAGAACCCGGATACGCTGGTTCTCGTACTAGCTGACCACGAAACCGGCGGCTTCTCGATTGAAGAAGTGAACGACGGCGACGAGTCCGGCGATGGCATCTCCAAGGAAGACGGTCCATTCGCTATTGCCAATTCCAAAGCAAACTTTGTGGTAGATTGGACGACCTCTGGCCACACTGCGGTAGATATTCCTATTACAGCTATGGGCAGAAATGCGAATCTCTTCACAGGCATCTACGAGAATACGGAAGTATTCCACAAGCTTATGGATTCCATGGGACTTAAAGCAAAGAAATAATCTTGATCTTGTGAAACGTTGTTCACAGGATTAACGTAACAGGCTTCCCGTCAGGTCACGAGACCCGCGGGAAGCCTTTATTTTCATTGCTACCTCCCGAGTGACTCGTACTCCACACGGGCTATGAGAATCATCGGAAACGATGCCGCAATATTATTCGATGCAACGTTGTCCAGCAGCATCTCATTCACTGGACCATAGGGAGAATCATTGCCGTAAACCAGCACCACCGAATTATAAGGGGCGAGGCGAGCTTCCAGGTCAGCTGGCAATTGTTCCGCAAACTCACTATCCTCTATATACTCATGCCGCAAGTAGGTCACCAAACTCCGCCGCTCTTCCCCACTCCCCGCATAATGCCGTTCCATAAAATCCTGATCTAGCCCCTCTATTCCTGCATCATCCATGAAGTTACCCCCTGTCACCCCATCACCAGAGGAACCCTCCGTGTAGCTCATAAGCTCTTCTTCAGAATTGAAATTCCCCGCCCAGATCGCTACCGCATTTCTCATCTTCGCTCTCCTCTGCCCAGTTATATGAGAATGACAAGCCTTGTACTTAAAGTTTACCCAATTGTAAATCGAAAAGTAACACTATATAAGAGAAACTTAGAAACCAAACGTTAAGCTCAACGTCACTACGATGGAATGTTTGGACTTCCGGCCGCTGTTGCTCCTACAGTTCCAAACTTCCTCCTTCGCTCCTCTTCGCTTTTCGTTACTGTCTTTTATTCGGCTTACATATACATACCTAAATTTGCCCCTTACAATTGTAGCCGCCCGCCCTGCTGCTGGACTACTTTACCAGCTATGACATTCCCCAGCTCACAGGCCTGCTGCAGAGAATAGCCTCTGGCAAGTCCCGCGATAAAAGCGCCGGTATGCGAATCGCCTGCCCCAATCGTATCCACAACCTTCACCGGCTCCGTCTCGGCGATCCCCTCTTCGTCACGTGAGTAATACAGGGTGCCATCTCCACCCAAGGTGACGACGACCGCTTCGCCCGTCCGCTCAGTCAGCTTGGCTGCTGCTTTCTTGGCATCATCTTCTTGCATGATGGCCTGAATCTCGTTCTTATTCACGTGCACAATCGTACCCATACTAAAGATTCTTTCCAGAATTGATGGTTCCAAGAACTCCCCGCGCGGGCCTGGATCGAAGACAATTTTCCCGCCTGACTTGCGCTGGCTCAGGGCATCCAGAATGACAGGGCCTGAGGGTCCCTCCAATTCGTAACCGCTGACATAAATATAGTCATAGCTAGCCAGATCAAGACTCTCGAACCAATGAGCAGCCCATCGTGTTTCGATTCCGGGAATAGTGATGAAGGTCCGCTCGCCATCATGCTCTACGATGGAAAGATTCCAGCCGTTATCTCCAGACAGGTCCTCTAGGAGCACGGGTACACCGTCCTTTTGCAACTGGGCTTTGACGATATCGCCATAGCTTCCTTGTCCCACCGGGGCGAACAAACTGTAATTCACATGTAGCTGGTTCAGGATATTGGACACATTGTAGGCGCAGCCGCCCACAATCGTTTCTTTATGCTCAGCCATGACATCCTCAGCCGTTCTTGGCAGTCTGTCGAGTTGGATGATTACATCCACTACGGCTGCACCGATCACGAGGATTTTGCGACTTTTATCGGATTTCACACGATCCAGAATATTTTCACTCATGAGGTACCCCTCCTTGCATGGACTTTCTGTGCATCTGACTCAAGATAATGGTTGTCACGGCACTTGCCACAAAGGCCAGCAGCACACCAAGGCCACTATCTTTAAAAATCCCTACAGCAAACGGACCGCTGAAGAACGGAGAGTTAGTGAACAGAAAACCTGTAACTACCCCCATAATCCAGCTGATTACGCCATTGTAATTAAATGCCTTGCCTGTAGCATTGTCCAGCAATCCTGCGTCATAGCCAGTCTTGCTTCTCAGCAGCACATAGTCGAACATAAAGGTCGCCGCCCAGGCTGCCAGGCCAATGCCGAGAATACCCAGGAACAGCTGGAAGTTCATCAGGAAATCCTCTGAAACAAACAGGACGTAGATCGGAATAAGGATCATAATTAGCGCGTGAATCGCGATAGCGGTTTTATCGCTGACCTTGATGTTCAGCGTCTCCATGTTGACACGAGCCGATTTCAAGCTGATGATACATTGCGGAATCAGGCCGCCAAGCGCTGTGATGAAGTAGACCACCGTCATCCATTTCGGAAGCGCATTTCCAATGGCCTGGATCGGGTTGGAGGCAGATACCAGATCCGGAACAGAAGTGCTGAGCAGAATCCCCACGCCCATGATGAAAAACAGTGGAATGAAGGCGCCGATGGTCACACCCGCGAATACCTTTTTGCCGGAATTGGCCGGGTTCTGATAAGCGCTGTAGTCAGCGGCGGCAATAGACCAACTGATTCCCGTTCCCGCAATGATGATCGAGAGCGCCGGCAGAAAGCCGTTTAGCCAGTTGCCGTTGCTCATCTTGAGCAACGCTGTCCAGTCTGTCTGGGGAATGAGAATGACCAGGATCAGGAAGGTTAACGCCCCGAATACATAGGTGAAGAAGGTCTGTACTTTGACCAGGACATTTTGCCCAAAGAGATTCGATGTTAGAATGAGCACCACGAACAACGCCAGACTTATCACCGTCAGCACCGCCGATTGACCGATGCCAAACAATCCGAACAGTGACATCAGGGTGAGTGTTCCCGTAATCACGTTCACTGCTAACCAGCCTATTAGACTTAACCAACCAAGCAGATTCGGAATATAGTTTCCTTTGACGCCAAAGACCGCTCTAGACAGCACGAAGGTAGTACCGCCCGACTTTAGGCCTGACAGACTTAGATAACCCACAAGTGCAAATGACAACGCACCTGCGGCTGCCGCCAGGACGGACTGGATAAAGCTCAGATGATAACTCACAATAAGTGCGCCATAAACTACGCCGAGAATTCCTATATTGCCAGCAAACCAGATGAAAAAAAGTTCCTTGGGACTTCCGGTTCTCTCATCAGACGGGATAAACAGTTCAGACTTCGAATTGGACATGTTCTTCTTCCCCCTATAATGAATCAGAATGAATTAATGTTGTGTTCTGAACGCAAGAATATGATCGGCATACTGACTGAGATTCACACCATTGGCCTCGTCGATCAATGCTCTCCAAGCGGGATCAATAGCGTCTGCTCCCGATTTGGCACCGCAGATGGCAGTCGCCATCGCACCGATAGTGTCTGTGTCACCGCCCAAATTTGCACACAATAGGCTGCATCGTTGCGGTTCCTTGGCGTAATACGCAATAGCGAGTGCTGCTGGAACAGATTCGCTGGTGATTACGCCGCTGCCGATGACATCGTAAATGACCTGCAGGAATCTTTCGTCCTGACCTTCGTACTTCTCCGCGTATTCCAATGCGAGCTTCAGCCGCGCAGGGAGCGATGCGCTGTACGTCTCTGCACCGTAATCCTTCGCTTCCAGATAGGCCGAGACCGCATGGGCCATAATATCCTCCCAGGACTTGTCGACTATAGCAGCTCCGACTGCTGCGGCAACCATCGCCGCTCCACCTACAGCCACATCCGTAGAATGCGTCACCTTGCTGATGTCGTACACAAATTTGGATAACTTCTGGGCTTCTGCAGGCAGGAATAGCCCACCAACAGGCGCGATCCGCATCGCAGCTCCATTGGTTTCGGCCTTAGAAGTAAATTCCACTGCATCCTTACCTGCCTTTAGAGCGAGTAACGCAGCCTTGGAGCTTGGCCCGAGAATGTTGTTCTCAAAAGCATTCAGTCTATCCGCCCATTCCAGCAAGTGCCGGCCAATCACAGCCGTATCCGGGACGAAATCGCTTTCAATAAGAGCATCAAGGATCAGCAAAGCCTGTGAAGTATCATCCGTAAATTGACCACGAGTGAAGTTGCACGCCACATCATTTTCCTTAGGTCCATCCAGAAAATCCGTTATCGTTCCAAAATACGCCTTCACCTTGTTTCTGCCCCACAACTCCGACGGCATCCCCATCGCATCACCAATGGCCATTCCATATAATGCACCAAGAATTTTGTTCTTCATAAAAATCTGTCTCCTATCCTTAAGGTTATACACATACGGTTGTACGTATGAGTTGATCTAAAAATAAAGCCGAGATGACTCGGCGATTAAATATGGGTAACCACTTTGAACTCGACACTCGGCCCGTAGATAACCTCTACTTTTTCCACTTCGATCCCCTTCTCATCCAGTACGCTTCCCTTGGTCATGATTAGCGGGAAATCTCCTTCATATTCAAACAGTTGTCTTGTTCGCTTGCTGCTGTTAATGGGATGAATGGTCAGCGCTGCATTCTGCGGATAAATACTGTAGCGTTGATTCATAATTTGGTACAGAGACTGCTCGGAGAAATCATATTGATCAATATTCGGAAAAAGAGCCAACGGAACATAGGAAGTGTCTAAGGTCAGCCACTTAATACTGCTCTCCCTGCGCGTCCCGCGAAGCCGAACCAAATGCATGTAAGAGCCACCTTCCAGGCTGACAATCTCCTTCTTCAGCACACGCGAGACAGGAATTTCATTCTTCTTCCGCGCTGATTCGGTAAACCCGCTGAAGTTCCAGATATTATGCTTCATCTCCCGCAGGCACACCATCGTGCCCTTACCGTGCATCTTCACCAGAAGTGCTTCATCGACGAGACCGTCAATTGCCTTGCGGATCGTGGTCCTTGTGACCTGGTACAGCTTCATCATTTCCGTCTCGGAAGGAATCATTCCCCCTTCTGTGTACTTTCCATTGATGATCTCGCTGCGGATAATGTTCTGCAGTTGGATGTACAGCGGAACACTGTCATGCTTGTTAAGCATATCTGCCTCCTTACACGCAATCACGGGATGGCCAGCCAGGCTGTACCGTCCATTCTGCTCAAGTCAACTACTGCAGGTGATTTAGCGCTTTCATCTCATGATGTCCTGCCTGTCGTTCACTCATACGTATGAGTTGAGTTCAATATATCAGGTTCATGATCCTTTAGCAATAGCTATTCGGAGGTTGGGACAAAATACCATTATAATGACTTTAGAAGAATCAGTATGGCGTCGTTCAAGTTCTGTTAAAGTAAATATGATACGATGGAAGTGGGTGAAGAATATATGACAATAATGAACGATATAAAAATCGTCATCGTAGATGATGAATCTTCGATTATCACTATGCTTCAAATGGTGCTGCGCAAGGAAGGGTTCCAGCACATCTATACTGCCGCTACGTGCCGGGAGGCGCTGGAGGTCGCCCAGCGTGTCCGTCCCGAAATCGTACTGCTCGACATTATGCTCCCTGACGGCAGTGGGCTGGATATCTGCTCACGTATTCGAGAATACGGCAATCCCCATATCCTTTTTCTAACGGCAAGAGCTTCAGACCTGGATGTGCTGACCGGCTTTGCCATGGGTGGGGATGACTATATCACCAAGCCTTTCAATCCTCTGGAAATCGTGGCCCGGATTAAAGCTCGTTTGCGCCGTCAGGATGCCGAGAACTCATCGGTGACGCATATTCCCCCCCGCTCTGAAGCTGTGAAGTACGAGTTCGGACATTTCGTCGTCAACGAAGCAGAAGGCGAGCTGCTGGTAGACGGACAACCCGTCTCTTGCCCGGCCCAGGTATTCCAACTGCTTCTCCATTTCTGCAAGCATCCAGGGATCGTCTTTACCCGCACCCAGCTCTATGAAGCGGTATGGGGGATTGACGGACTGGGGGATGACTCCACAGTACCCGTGCATATCCGGCGGATCCGGGAGCGCATCGAGCTAGACCCTGGAAACCCCAAATATTTACTGACCATCCGCGGTCTCGGTTATAAGTTGGCAAAGGGGCCGCAGGAGTCATGAAAATTAGACGGCGTATTGCCTTCCATCTTACCTATCAGTTTATTTTATATGCCCTGCTTATACAGGCCATTGGTCTGTTCTTGCTCTTTATGTTTCTGCAAAAAACCATTGACGATGACTTGCGCCGCAATTTTCCAAATGGGGCCTTGACCAGTATCACAACAGAAGTCTCTATGCGTAACGGGGAGATCAAGGTCCCCTCACACTGGACTAATCTGCTCAAGGAGCGGGGGATGTGGTTGCAGATTATCAATAAGGACGGGAAAGTGATCTATGACATTAACTCGGCCATTGTCCCATCACTTCCCTCCTCCTACTCTGTGGCCCAACTGTTAAACATACAGGAATCAGGCAAGTACGAAGATTACTCGGTGCATTCTCAAATGGATTTTAACCTTTCACAAACCCAGCTTTTTCTCCTTGGTTATAAGAATCCTGACCTCGATCTGCTCATGAATCTGTTCAACAGCTATCAGAGCAATGGGCTGGTTAGCAACTTGAAGCTCTCCGAACTATCCACTCAGTTGATGGAAAGCGGAAGGTATTTGCAAATCACTGACGAAGCCGGGACAACCGTTCAGAGTGCCGGGAAGAGCAGCGCTTTTTATCCAAACAAGGCGACGCTGGAAATTCTGGAAATGCAGCAGGCTCCAGCCAATACGGATAGGAATATTGCAGTCTACCGGAATCCGTATTCAGCAACAACCTGGATGTTATACTCACCAAACGCGGTGGAGAACATCCCCAAGCAGCCTGTCGTCCAGAGTCTTGTCCGCGCGATCTACTGGCTGGCCATATTCATCTTTGTTTTCTCATTAGCTATTTCCCTCTGGCACGGCTACCGCTATGGTCAGCCTCTTATCCTCTTCGTCAGTTGGTTCCAACGATTGAGCCAAGGACATTATGATCAAGTACTGACGGAGAAAGACAAGCGCAAAGTCTTCAAGCGCAACGGGAAGCTGAAAATCAGCTACAAGCTATACAGCGAGGTCATTCAGACGTTCTACCATATGGCCGAACAACTGGCACATACGGAGAAAGAACGCAAACGGCTGGAGAATGCGCAGGAAGAATGGATGTCTGGCATATCACACGACTTACGCACACCACTGGCTACTATTCAGGGGTATGGCTACATGCTGGCGAACCAGCCTGGGCAATGGGATCAGGAGGAGCTTCAGGTCATGGGCACGATGATCCGTGAAAAAGGCGACTACATGCTTGAGCTGATCACTGACTTCTCGCTCATTAATCAGCTCAAGCATGGCGCTTCGCTCATGAAAGTCCACAAGCTGGACCTGGAAGAGCTAGTACGCCGCTCTGTTCTTAAATATGTGAATGATGCAACCATGTCAGACTGTGATTTCACATATGAAGGTACAGATCAAGCCTTATATGTTCTGGCAGATGACAATTGGCTGCAGCGGCTGATGGACAACCTGTTATCCAATGCGGTGAAGCACAATCGGCCTGGTGTAACGGTTAACGTCTCCGTAGGCTTAATGAATAACATCCCCTACATCAAAGTAGCGGACAATGGAAGCGGAATGGATGAAACCACCCAGCAAAATCTGTTCAAACGCTACTACCGGGGAACCAATACAGAAGAATCCACAGCAGGCTCCGGTATCGGGATGAGCATTGCCAAAGCGATTGTGGATGCACATAATGGTGAAATCAAAGTATACTCAGCATTAGGCCAAGGGACAGAAATCCTGATCCTGCTGCCCCAGAAGCAAAATTTGTGACAAAAAAAGAATCTTCAGCCCTGCGACTTTCCAGGGCTAGAAGATTCTTTTTCATGTTCATATTAAGCTTGCTGGAGAAGCCACTGCTCTGCTTCATCCGTGTTATCAAACATTCTGAATTGGTTTCCTTTATTCGATTCTGAAGCTAGCTCCTTGAACCTGCCTTCTGTAATCATTTCATTCAGGACCAACGCTGTTGTCACATGATAATTGATGAGCTTCTGCATCATTCCGCCTGCCAGACCTGTTCTGAGGTTGAAGAAATCTGCGGCGAGCACTGCGCTATGAAGCATCAGCAGCTTGGTATCATGCTCTGAGCATAAGGCGATGAGGTCCAATGCATCCTGTTCTCTGCTGAGCGGCGTCTCGGTGGAAAGGCATGCTACATAAGCTACATTGCTGTTACTGATCACTTGATAATTCATTCTGTTCACTCCTCTGATTGTTCGCGTTCAATGTCCTTCTCTGCCAGGCCTTGGCGCAATTGCTGCACCCATTGCAGCTCCTGCTCATAAGAGGCGATAATATTCTTATCAATCATTTTCCAGAGATAACTTTCACGGGAGGTCCGATTAGGGGAAAAGAGACCTCTGCGCATCTTCTCCTGCTCCAGACTGATCTGTAGAATGATTTCCTGCTCATATCCTGACAGTAGCTCTTCCAGCTCTGTAGGATTTAACTGATCGGCCCACGCAAGCTGGGTCAGGAAACCTTTCTTGATTTCCGGCAGCTCAGGCGGTGAGAGAACCCAGCTTTTCAATTCAGCCCTGCCCTTTTCGGTAATCGTATAAATCTTCTTCGAAGGCGAGCTTTCCTGATGCTGTACTTCATTCGTAACGAGCTCTTCTCCGAGAAGTTGCACCAGTGTCTTGTAGATTTGATTGTTGTTGCCTGACCAATACATCGCTGAGGAGTCCTCGATGATTTTTTTCAGATCATATCCAGTGGATGGCTTCCAGCTCAGGATGCCCAAAATCGCCAGTTTGATTGACATTACAATTCACCCTTCATCGAGTAACATGTGTTAATAGTAACATACGTTACTCGAAATGCACAAGCACAGAAAAAAACCTCCTTTGCTAAGGATGAGATTGTGTAATCACCCACGACAAAAGAGGAGTTCTTATTAACTATGTATAAATTCCCTATCCAATATTGAATAAAAATACTGGTCTACCCAGCGCCCCTGCCAGTTCAGCTCTTCCTTGAAAATCCCTTCCCTAACCATCCCGCTCCGTTCCATCAGCGCCGCCGATCGCTCATTATAGCTATTACACATACCTACTACTTTATGGGCCTTCAACTGTTCAAAAGCAAATTGCAGCAGCAGTTTCACTGCTTCACTCCCGTATCCTCTCCCACTGTATTCTGGTAGCACGGCATATCCAAGCTCCCAACTGCTGCGGTGACCGACATAACTCCAGAGCTCTGCAATCCCAATTGCTGCACCCTCAGGGTCTGTCGTTCTACGAATGACAAAATCATAATGTTCCTTGTCGTCGGTATCTTCAATCCTACTCCGATATTTCTCGCATACTTTCTTCATGTTATCTTCTACACTTTCTTCGTAATACCACAAATCTTTATTACAATTGATACTGCTGATGAAGTCCAAATCATCAATGGCTAGACTGGACAGCAGCAGCTGTTCGCCGCGAATTTGCATACTCTAAAAATCCTCCTTATCTTGGGTAAGGTTATACCAGAATATAGGGTAGCTAAAATCTAAAGACAAGCCTGCACCTTTAGCCAGCCGAATCGACCCCATATTATCAGGAGAACAATCCCAATAGGGCTGGAGATTATGTTGACCGCATTCCTTAATAAAAGCCTTAACTGCCCCTGCAGCATAATACTGTCCCCGGAACTCTTCCACAGTCTCTACATCCGCCGCATGGGTACTCCCGGCTACGAAACCAGAGAAACACACACTGGCCACCTTGTCGTTACACTCCGCAATATATCCAATGCCATGTTGTAGAAACTCTTCTACCGAGTTCCAGTAGTGAAGAATCTTCTGCTCCAAAAAGGTATGATTCTTATACCTTCCCGGTCTTAATATCTCCTTGTCCATTCTGGTGATAGTTAACGATGAAGGGACCCTTTCCAGTGCCGGAGGTACATTATCCTCTATGAGTCCGAACACATGCTGAATATCATGGGAGAGATGACGTGGATGAAAGATCTCTCGGATCGTCTCCCCCCACTCTCTGTTCTCCGGCACAATCTCTACCCCATGAATATTCTGTTGTATTAGTTCAGGCTCAAGCGTTGTCCTCATATAGGAATCGAGCCCCTGCAAAAAGCCTTGGCTTCGCGGATTTCCGACAATCTGAAAATCTGACTGGCCCTGAATCCAGATTAAAGCCGCTTCTGGTTCATCAGGATGATCTGTGTATACCCGCCCCGGGTTGATCCCTTCAGCAACAGCCCTTACCTCAATGTTATTGCAGGGGTCCGTTAGATGTTTTATTTTCTTAAAATCCTGCGGCTTGAGCTCTGAGATCACATGTATCCCCTCCATCACAATAGTAGTTAGAGTATACTGCGGAATGGGATTATATGGATTGTAAAGAATAATTATAACCAACTATAACATCAGTCTGAGCTATTACTGTTAGCCGAAACTTAACATTAGCAATCGCCTTCCAAATCATAATTCCATGTAAATTGTGCATAATAACCTGGAAATATCAAGTCAGACTCCTCTAAGGATGTAATTATGTTCAGATGGCTTTTTAGGAAAAGCAAATCACAAAGAAAGCGGCCGACCTCTCATTTATCCCGGGAAAATTCCCCGAAGGGCCCTTCACTAAGCGGTAATTTCGAAGCCGACATGACGTTCTTCAAGGAGAACTTTGACCGTTCGAGCGATATCGTATTCAAGGAATTGCTGGTCTGCGATGGATACCGCGGCATTATTATTTTCATAGACGGATTAGTCGATGTGTCTCAAGTGGACATGCACATCATTGCTCCCTTGCTGCACGGACGCAGTCAATTGGAATACAAGCTGAATGAACAAATCAAGCATCATGATGTCCAAGCGATCTTGCAAAAAAGCATTGTCTCTGCCTGCCAGAGCAAGCTAGAGAATGAGATGCATACAATTGCTTCTGCCATAACGAACGGCGACACGGTACTCATTCTAGAGGATTCTCCCGAAGCCCTGATCTTCGACATGAAAAAGCGAGAAACACGTGCGGTGGAAGAAGCGGCCTCTGAGCCTACCATTCGCGGACCCCGGGAGGGCTTTACTGAGAAGCTACGCACGAATACCAGTCTTCTGCGCACCAGACTCAAGACGAACAAGCTCAAGATGGAGCCACTAACCATTGGCGATGTGTCCAATACGGACATTGTAATCGTGTATTTAGACGGAGTAGTCAAACCAGAACTATTGGATGAAGTACGCACACGGCTTGCACGAATAAAAATCGATGCGATTCTGGAGAGCGGATATATTGAAGAATTGATCGAGGATAATACCTATTCGCCGTTTCCACAAGTCCTTAGTACGGAACGCCCGGATCGGGTAGCTGCGGCTCTGCTAGAAGGTAAAGTCAGCTTACTGATTGACAATACGCCGTTCGCTTTGGTGTTGCCAATCACTTTTCTCGGACTGCTGCAATCGCCGGAGGATTATTATCAGCGGTACATGATATCGACGGCCACCCGGTGGCTTCGATACTGGCTGGCGTTCATCGCCCTGACCTTCCCTTCTCTTTATATTGCAGTAACGACCTTTCATCAGGAAATGGTACCGACCAACCTGCTACTAAGCATTGCCTCCTCACGTGAAGCGGTTCCTTTTCCGGCCATTGTCGAAGCGCTTCTCATGGAGATTACCTTTGAAGGACTACGGGAAGCTGGTATCCGCATGCCCCGTCCCGTGGGACAAGCTGTAAGCATCGTTGGCGCACTAGTCATTGGACAAGCAGCGGTGCAAGCGGGCATTGTCTCGGCGATCCTCGTGATTATTGTATCCTTCACAGGAATTGCCTCCTTTATTTTCCCTTCTTATAGTCTGGGGATCGCTGCGCGGTTGCTGCGCTTTCCGTTAATGTGCCTTGCCGGGACTCTGGGACTTTATGGTATTTTCCTGGGTCTGCTGGTCATATGCATCCATCTGCTTCGGCTCCGGTCCTTTGGCGTACCTTATCTCTCTCCTGTAGCACCGTTATCCTTAAATAATCTTAAGGATACCCTCGTTCGGGTACCCTGGAGGAATCTGATTCATCGACGCAGAGGGATTGGCGAATAAGAATAAGCCAAGCTATCTGTTACAATGCCATTCATAAGCTTTGTTCCAACAATAAGATGCGGGGTGAGAAAAATGCAGGTGAAACCAGTAACCCTGTTAATGATGCTCTGCCTGATTCTTGCTCTGTTAACGGGCTGCTGGAGCAAAGTGGAAGTAAATGATGTGGCCATGGTTACTGCCGTCGGTCTCGACAAGACAGACAATGGGAAAATCCAGCTCTCACTGGAACTCGCCGTCCCTCGTTTGCTAGGTGTGACCAATCAAACCGGAGGCGAAAAGCTAGAGGCCAAAGCAGGCTGGATCTTGTCCGCAGAGGGAGAGACCATTATGGAGGCCTACAGATACATTCAGCAAAAGGTTCAGCGTAGGATTGTTTTTTACCACAGTAAGGTGATTGTTATCGGGGAGAAGCTGGCGCGCAGCGGCATGCTGCCGGTCCTTGATTTCTTTGAACGGTACAAGCAATCGCAAATCAAGAGCCATATTCTGTTTACCAAAGGCGATGCAGTGGACATATTGGAGTATAATCCGGTATTCGAAAAACTATCCTCCGAAATCATGCGCGAAGAAGCCAAATCCAAAAAGAATGTAAGTGTCCGTCTCCTGCAATTTATGGACATGATGGTCTCCCCCGGAGATACGCCCATGGCAGCACGTGTACAGCTAATCCCAGCTCAGACTGGAAAAAATAGCGACGAGTCTGATCCCGGCACATCCAAAATTAGCAGCCTATCCGTCAGAGGTGCAGCTGTGTTTCATAAGGATCAGCTAATCGGCTGGCTGAACGAGACAGAGACTAGAGGTGCTATGTGGCTAAAAAACCGGATGAAGGATGCGGTAACTACTGCCGAGGTTCCTGCGGAAAAAGGCGGCGGCCGGATCAGCGCACAAGTTCATACAGCGAATACGAAATACCATACTCTTGCAAATACTAAAGGAATTATGATAAATGTGGATACCTATGCGGAGATTTCAATCTTTGAGAACGCCTCTAAGCTGGACATGAGTAACCCGAAGGATCTGGACTATGTCAAAGCTTTGGTTGCAGAAGATGTCAAGGCCAGAATTGAATTGGTCTGTCATAAGGCACAGCAAGGTTATAAAAAAGATATTCTAGGGTTCGGACATAAAATCTACGCCCAGCACCCGAAACAATGGAACAAGAGCTATGCCAAGGAATGGGAGAAACGCTTTCCGGAAGTACCGATAAACATTACTCCACACATTACAATAACGCAGGTAGGGTTAACCAATAAATCCATGAAGATGGAGTAAAAGGCTGAAAGGGAGGGATCAGGATGGTCAGGGTATCGGGATATCAGCTCTTTGCGACTACGGTGTTGTTTCAGCTTGGAACGACAGTGATCTTCGGGTTCGCCTCTCCCGCCGGACGTGATGCCTGGATTGCGATGCTGCTCTCAGCCCTCATTGGAATGTGCATGATCCTGGGTTACACCGCTCTTATGAACATGATGCCTGACTTATCCTTGGTGGAATGGTTCCCCAAGCAATTTGGCCCCTGGCTGGGCCTCCCCATCGCGTGGTTCTATCCCATGCTGTTTATTTATGACGCAGGACGGGGAATCAGTGATCTGAAGGAGCTTGTCCCGCTCACCCTGCTGCCAGGTACGCCGACATGGGTCATCCTTGGTTCCATGATGCTTGTTATTATATATTTGCTATCCAGTGGTGTCGAAGTGATCTTTCGGCTCGCGGGGTTACTTTTCCCGATTATATTCTTCTTCTTTGTCATGGAGCTCCTGCTACTACTGGGTTCCAGAAGTGTTCATTTCGACAATCTGCAGCCCCTCTTAGGCGAAGGCTGGGGGAGAGTCTGGAAAACGGTCTGGCCCTTTGGCATTCTGCAGACCTTCGGCGAAACCATCGAATTCGCGATGTTGTGGACCTTTCTGAGAAAACCCGGGCAACTAGCCAAAATAAATATCATAGCCGTGCTGGTCTCCGGCGTTACTATCGCCGTGTTTGATATGTTCGCAATTATGGTGCTGGGTGAAGGTGTCTTCCAGCGTAATATCTATCCCCTACTGGTACTGCTGAAGCAGCTTAGCATCAGTAATTTTCTGGATAACCTCGATGCCCTGGGCGTGATGTACTTTATGACAACCATCTTTTTAAAAATGTCCCTTCATCTGATGGCTGCTGTTCTGGCTATCCAGAAGCTTACCTCCTCCAAATCACTACGTCTGCCGATTCTTATCGCCGCCGTAATCACATTATGGATCGGGAGCAATATGGCGCGGAATGTGTCTGACCACATCTTCGTAGGGACCCGAATTCTTCCCTACAGCTTATGGATTCCCCTCTTTATCGTCATTCCAGCTATTCTCTTGATGGTCACCTGGATTCGCAAGAAAGCGGGGACAACATTATGAAAGGATACATATGGCCTTGGCAGTCTCATGTGATCATCATGCATCCTTGGGCACTCTCTATGATGTTCATCATTTTAGCGTTACTCCTGTCGGTGATTACGTGGTTTAAGAAAAAGAAATAGAGGGTGTGTTTGACCTGGGGGATCATGCGGACTGCGAGTTGGAAGCTTACATAAAAGCAGTAGAATCTTTAGGACAACCACTAAGCCCCCTCAGCATTATAGCTGAAGGAGCCTTTGGCAATCATTAATATTTAAAGCCCCTTACCGCTGGCTTCTATGCTTTAAGATTGAGGCATAATTCTGACTTTCAATCTGCTGAAATTGCACGGCTGCTTCCGGTCCTTCAAGTTCCAAGTCCGGTTCAAGGCCATCCCCTAGACGTTCAAGCTGCATATTGAACCATGGCAACGTATAAATTACATTAATGTTATCCTCAGGGGTCAAGGCACGCTCCAATTTCCCTTCCAGCAAGTGCTTCGCGGTCAATGGATCGGCAATAAAAGGTCGTCCGATACCGACGATATCCAGTTCTCCATTATCCAGAGCCTCGTTCATCCCCGCCGTAGTCCGGAAATTCCCTGTAACCATGACCGGCATCTCAGCAACTTCACGTACTGCTTTGGCATACTCAATAAAGTAAGCTTCGCGTTTGATGGTGCTTTCCCGGCGGCCATCTACTCCCTCATCTTTGAAGGTCACCCCAACCACCTTAGGCTGTTCCAGTGACCCTCCCGAAAGCTCCAGCAGATCCAGGCTTGTCTTATTGAGCAGTTTAACCAATTCAATACACTCCGCGTTAGTAAAGCCTCCCTTCTGAAAATCGGAGGAATTCAGCTTGATTCCAATTGGAAATTCTTTACCCACAACCTCGCGAATGGAGCTGATTACCGTAAGCAGTAGCCTAGCTCGATTCTCCAAAGACCCGCCCCAGCGGTCAGTTCTGCGATTGGTTAACGGACTCAGGAATTGGGAAAACAAGTATCCATGTGCCGCATGAAGCTGTACGCCTGTGAACCCTGCCTCGCGGCTTTTGCGGGCCGCATATACGAACTGTGCAATTACTTTTTCAATATCCTCTTCAGTCATTTCCACCGGTACGGCAAACGTAAGACCTAGCTCTCTTGGTAACTCAAGCTCTACAGAAGACGGAGCTAGCGGGGCTGGGTTAATCAGGTTCGAGACTTGTCTTCCTGTATGACCGAGCTGCACCCAGAAATGGTTACCTGATGAGGTACCTGCTTTCGCTAAAGCCGCAAGTGCTGCCAAATTCGTATTTTCATCCAATACCACGTTATTCGGACGTTCAAGATGCCAGCGGTCTACTTGCACATTCCCGGATAACAGAAGTCCAGCTCCACTGGCAGACCAGGTGCGATATAAAGTTTCCAAACGAGGTGTGGAGTCATTACCGGCATCGGCCAGCCCTTCGCTCATTGCACCTTTAGCAATACGATTGGAAAGTACAGCTCCACTTGGCAGGGTAAGCGGAGAATTCAGTAAATTTGTCATGAATAAGTTCCTCTCCTGAAAGACAAATTGTCTTTTTATTAAACAACAACGTTCGTTGTCGTTAATAGTACAATAATCGTTGTCGTATCATTTGTCAACATGCATCTTATCCTTTAAAATTAGAGAATCGAATAGGTATGAACAACAGTTTGGAGGATCATTGTGAAAAATTGGTCAGATGATAATCCGAAAGCTTCCCTGATGAAGAGGAAGAGAGCGGCAATTGTAGATGCAGCATTGCAAGAATTTCTGGACAGCGGTTATGCGCAGGCCTCCATGGACCGGATTGCGTCCGCAGCGGGGGTATCGGTCAAAACCGTCTACCGTCACTTCGAGAACAAAGATGACCTGTTCAGCACGGTGATGAAAGCAGCTTGCAGCGTTAATGGTCTGGAAGAATTGGACGGACTGGATGAGCAGCCAGAAGATCCGGCAACCGAGCCAGATAAGCCTTGGCTGTCCTTGCCTCCTGAACAAGCACTCCCACTCGCGGGGATTGAATTATTGCAACATGTGTTCTCCAAAGACCAGCTTTCGTTATATCGTGTAGTCACCCAGGATGCTCATCGTTTCCCTGAACTGGGCCAACGTTATCGGGAGCAGGTGACTGAGGGAATCATTGAGCACTGCATCCGATACCTGGAGCGCTGGGCCGATACAGAGAAATGGAAGATTGCAAGCAAACGGAATGCGGCCTTCGTTTTCAGCGCTCTTCTTCGCGCAAATCTCTTCGAAGAAGTCCTCCTTGGACTACGTATACCGGATGAGAATGAGATCAAGGCGCAGGCTGATACTGCTGCTAAGAACATGCTGATACTCTTAAAAGCAGGCGCCTTGTAGATTTCATACGCAAAAAAACGGGTAAAACCAAGAAATTCACTTGGTCTCACCCGTTTTTTTGACTGCTAATTTCAGAATAAATGAATAGAATGCTTGTTTTTCCCGATCTAGAATCAACTCAGCTTTTTAATCAGCTTCTCCACCCGTTTTCGCTTGGTGTCTTTTTCAATCTCGTCGAGTCGTGAAATCAACGTCTCTGTGAAAAAGGCTTTGTTCTTATCGTTAATGATGGATATTGCATTCTCCGCATACATCGGAAGTTGATTTGTCGGACATTTCTTAAGCTGTTCAATAAGTAACCTGAATGCATGATCAGCATATTGTTCGACAGAGCAAAGTTTTATCAGAATATTTACTGCGTGATCTTTGGTGATCACCGATCCTTTGTCAGCAATTTCAACAATCTTTACAAGTGATTCATAAATGGTTGCCGGATTTTCAAGAATTATCGCATCTAGTGCTGTCATAGCCCCCCAGACAAGTCGATTGTTCTTATGATCAAGCAATGTTAGAAACTCTTTGCTGTATTCAACAACTAATGACGGTTTTATATCTCCAATTTCATAGAGAACTTTAATACAATCGCTTTGAATATTCTTGTCGCTGTTATGCAAGTTATCAACTAGCTCTTTCACAGCTTCCTTATCCTCTCGGTCGGCAATATATTTCGCCAGTTCCTGATTAGGACCTTCGTCTTTACGGTTGAGTGAGGAGGCTAATTTACCGATAATAGTCATCTAGTTTTTCTCCTTTAGGTTTAGGGATCTTAATTTATTTGCAATGATTGAACTGAACAATACTAAGATACCGACAACAGCAATCGAAAGCAATACACCCAATCGAGCCGTTTAAACTCGCCTTAGATTTTTTCGCTGTAAATATTTCAACTAAAAAAAGCTCAGGTGGTATCTCCACTTGAGCTCTGCAAGTTATATTTTTAAGTACATGTGGCATTAATTAATGCTTTCTATCTCTAGCTCTACACAGCACTCCACATCAAGGTCCACCAGGATCGTCCGAGTTTGTTATTGTTATTTTACTTGCTCTGTTGAACCAACATTTTCAGTAGGACTGCTACGGCTTCAGCCCGCGTTGCATAGTCTTGAGCAGCGAATTGGTTTCCACCTTTACCTTGCACAATACCTGCTCGCTTCACATCAGCAACACTGCTTTTCGCCCACGCAGGAATATCCTTGTCGTCAGCGAAGTCAGTTACGGCTTTTCCTTCGGTAGACAAGCTCATAGCGCGAGCTATCATCACTGCCATTTCCGCACGTGTAACTTCTGCATTCGGACGGAATGTGCCAGCATTATCACCTTTAATGATGCCAGCTTGTACTGCTTGCACAACCGCCTTTTGCGCCCAAGCTCCGATCTCCGTAGAATCTGTGAAGGCAGTTGTCACTCCTGACTCTTGCGGCTTCAACGTATTCATCAGCATTACAGCAAATTCCGCACGTGTCACAGCATGATTCGGCTTAAATGTACCATCCGGGTACCCCATGACGATTCCACTACTAATTGCTTGCTTGATGTCTGCTTGTGCCCAGTGCCCAAAGATATCACTAATATTAACTTCCGTTGACGTTTCCGCTAGGTGATTCGTTACGGGCATACCCGTGGCTTGATCTACGACGAATATCGCAAACTTTCCAAACTGACTAACTTCCACACTAATGCGGTTGCCGTCGATCTTACTGCCAGAAACAGCCATCCATTCTTTCTTCTCATCTTCATAACGGAAGACACCCACCGATTGATTACTCTTCAGACTTGCAGGATTAAATGTTAGAGTGATCGTTACCGGTTTACTGAAGTTTTCCGGGAAGTTTTTCAGAACTTCGAATACCGAGCTGCCCAGGACCTCTTTATTATTTAGGAGATTTTGCGGGTTTAGGACTTTCTCTATCGTTAATTTCGATTCTTTATTTGTTACATTGGCTGGAACTGAGAGCCTGATGATATCTTCCAAACTAACCTCGCCCATTTTACCCACAGGAAGCGTTATTTGACCATTCGTTGAGGTTATCTTTTCAAAACCAACCTCGCCTACTTTATCTGTAGAAGGTCTTGGTTGACTATTTGTTGGCGCCTCGCCCTCTTTATCCGCAGGAGGCGTTGTTTCGCCATTCGTTGGCGCCTCGCCCTCTTTATCCGTAGGAGGTGTTGTCTCGCCATTCGTTGGTGGCAATTGTTCTGATGGTGTTTCCGGTTCAGGTGGCAGTGTTATGCTAGCAGTTCTAGCTTCCACCAAATTGGAGGCCATTCTGTAACCTGGACCAAAATTGGCGCTGAGGCGAAACTGATAATTTGTACTGTCAGTCAATGGTTGAATCGTTGTCTGCGTTTCATTGGCAGCCACGGTTTGTTGGCTCCAGCTTTTCCCGTCCTTCGACCACTCAAGCTCGAGATCCGTTGCTCCCTCTACCTCAGGCCATGTGACGGTCGCTTGGTCTGAAGTGGTCACGATTTGCGGGCTGTCCAAAGTAAGTGAGAATTTCTGCACACGGCGCAGCATAGAGTCATCTACATAGATATTTCCAGCATTGTCGGTGGCCACACCGAATGTAACCTCAAATTCTCCAGGAGCTGAACCTTCCTTACCCCACATTCTGATTGATTTTCCATATGGATCAAGCACTTGGATGCGATAATTCTTCGTCTCCATAACATGCAGATTTCCGTAACTGTCAAAGGTCAGCGCCTGTGGAAAACTGAATTGTCCCGGTTCGGCGCTTTCCGCCTCTCCCCATTGTCCAAGATAGTGGCCTGCGGAATCGAATTTCTGAATGCGGAAGTTGCCAGGATCAGCGATAAAAATGGTGCCTTCGTGATCGATCGCGATGCCAGACGGCGCATTGAATTCCCCAGGACCGGCTCCACGCGCTCCCCATGTCAGCAAAACTTGTCCTGTCGGATCATATTTTCGTACCTGATGCAATCCGGCATTCGATACATACACGTTACCCTCCTGATCGACTGCCATCCCCAATACACCAGCATTCAGAAAATTCCTGTCAATAAAACGTCTTAGTTCGGTGCCGTCTGACTGAAATATCCGAATGTTGCCTTGCCCATTATTCACATAGACAAGCCCACTATGATCAACCGCAATGGCCCGTGGCATTCCATAGACCATTCCGTCAATATCCCATTGTTGCAAAAACTGCCCATCTGATGTGAATTTCTGCACACGACTATTCATTGTATCTGCTACATAAAGATTTCCTTCTTGGTCAATGGCCATCCCTTGCGGAAAACTAAATTGCCCCTCTTCCTCGCCATCTTCTCCCCATTGACTAAATACTGGAGCAGCGAACACTTTCTCTCCATATCCAACGAATAGCGTGGACGTCATCACAGTAGTTAACAAAACAAATTTATAAAATATTGACATGCTTTTCTTCATGGTCTCACTTTCCTTTTCACCATTCTAGTTGTCATAAATCAATCTGTAGTTCCCAAACCCAAACCTTGTTACTCACAGCTCCCCTCAAAATAGCTCATTATTATGATAATGATATTCATTATCAATTATGTAGTGTTGCTATAATAGCAATAAAATAAATTTCTTGTCAATTTAAATATTTTATCCGTGTCGCATCTGCATCCTTTACCAGCAGTTTGAGACAAACACAAACAACGCGTGCCGATTAAATATTAGCACGCGTTGTTTGTATCAATATTTTCACTAAAAACCACGTAAATGCAGAGTTGCCCTGCCGGGATATCGCCTGCATCGTAACCCAAGAGAAACGGACTGTCTTTTTCAAATTCGAGCCAGCTCAGTACTAACTCATTCACATCTTCATCGGGATTGGCCTCAGCGATCAGGTTGAGTTCTTTATTACCCAGCTCGCCAAATTGTTCCAACGCAAGCTTAACATTGGGCGACAACCGTTCCATATCAGCTTTGGTGGAGATGTTCGCTTGAACAGGAAGCTCGATCCCCTGATAACTAAGCGTTGCTGTATAGCAAGTGAGTGAGGTCTCGTAGCTAAGTGTCCCGGTCCATTCGACCGTATGGTCTGGTTGGGTAAGGAGATTATTGGAACAATTCAGCTCCTGCTTGTGACAGACTCCCAATCCATTTGTGCCATGACATCCTGATGGATTAATTATGTTTAGAACTACCAACAGCTCCTTGCGGGTTGCGACGTTTCCAGTCCCGGTAACGTTCGGTAATAATCGGTTCCATGATCCCATAGTTTTCAAGTGAATCTTCCACATGATAGATGGTCGGCAAGCCAGCCGCTAATTCGTTCGTGAAATCAACCGCCATATAAAGATCGTTATGGATATTGAGGTACTCGCAGGCAAATTCATCCGCTTCATCCGACAATTCCTTTGAGCTGAGCACGCCATCCCAGTTCTTCCGGTAAAATTGAGCACCTGTCATTTCATCCCTTCTAACAAGCTCGATTTCCAGGGCATCCTCTTTGCGACTTTGTTTGCTGGACAGATCATTTTTAAGCAACCAGGTAATGAACATGCCTGTCGGGACATAGGCTTGTGCGTGATCCAGTTCTTGTGGAAAGTCACCCTCATAGTGCCATTTCGCTTTGTCGAACACGTAGATTTCTTTTTCGGCGATCTGAAACAAGATGTCCCTCGGCTCTTCAGCAAAACCCTTGTCTTTCAGTTCATCTGCCAACTCATTCAGCCGATCGATGGCCTCCTGTTTGGTGGAATATGGCTCATATTTGGGATTCATCGTTTTTCTGTCCACATACAGCCGGCCTTTAATAATATTCAGGATACAAACCTCTGTAGCTTCCGTAATGGTCAAATGTCGATAATCTTTAAAAATCTTCCCCTGTTTCGTCAATACCGTCTCTATCTTGCCCATGTTGTCACCTCGCCGTATCGTCAGTCAGCTTGCGGTTTGCAGATTTAAATCCGATTTCTAGGCACCTCATCAACTTTATTATAGCTTTCCAAGATGCAAAGAGCAGCGGACTTTTTTCCTGCTTACTTAGGTAATAAACGTGAGATCAGCCCGATTTTTTCGTAATAACGTATAGTGTCACAGCTGAATCCGGTCTTCTTGGAAATTAAACTCCATGTCAAAGAGATGATTCGAAAGAAACAACAAAGAAGACGCACAGGAGATTCCTGGCGTCTTATAATTGCTGTAGTTAGAGATTCAAAATAGCGCTTAACAACGTACATGCTTGCGTTTAAACCCGAGCTCCCCTTTATCTATCGCCTTTTGAAGGCGTTCAGATGCAACTAGAACTTTGCTTTTTTTCTTCGCAAGATCAACTTCAACCGGACCTACTGCTTTAGCAGTTTCGAACGCTTTATCATGGAGAGGCACATAGGACACCCCTACTGTGTAGATAAAATTATTCATAGCGAATTTTGCGCGCTCGGGAGCAGCATGGATCGTATTTTTCACAAGATCAAGCATGTTAGCAATTTTGCTCTCGGAAAATTCAGCGTCCGGGCGATTTCCCAGCAGCCAGCAATAGCAGCTCCAGCCCGCAGACATTCTCAGTTCATCGCCGCTTGAAATCCACTTGTCAGCCACTTCCTGAGCAATATCTGCCTCTGCCAACGTTACCGCCACCACAAAATCGGACAGCATATAGAAATAAGCGCCGGCGATCCAACGTTCAAAGTCTGCTGCTGTCATCGCTTTGGGATCGGCAATAATTCCGGCAAAATACATGGCGTCGTAGTTCCCCGTTGCATAAAGTTGCTCAGACAACGCTTGATTTATTTTTGTTTTTCGGAAAATAGGCTTCATTTGACCTGTAGCCACACCAAAAAGCGGTTCATGTGCGCCGTTCGACTGGTAGATTTTCTTGGTTCTTTCCTTGCCAAGCGCTTCAAGCTCCTGCATTACCATTTCAAAATCCATTCTTTAACACTTCCTTTGGGTCTTTTATCAAAGATAACGGCGCTCAATGAGGAAATTCTGCGATTTCATGCACATTACCAAACGGATCAACGAATGCAGCATATCGCCCCTTTACTTTTTTAGAATACCATTTTGCTATATTAACATAGAAGGATCACAGAAACATTTTAAAAAAAATGCCTTCTAAGTTATTGTAATATTTATATGGGTTGCCTTGTTTGTTGAATAGTCTGTACACTCTAACGCAAAAAAATCCACTTAAGTCTCTCCTCAAGTGGATTTTTGCAATGAATTTTATCTATTAATTGTGTAATTCAAATATATGCCGTTAGACTCTAATTTTCGAACTTCTCTTAATATAAATCGTGCCGCTGGTTGTTTCACCAGAGAATCTGGTTTGGCAAATAAGGCTTGTGTACTTGTATCCCCATCGGCTGTTGGAGTAATTAATAAGCTTAATTCATCAACGAGTCCCTCATTTAGAAAAGTACCGTTCAAATAAGCTCCCCCGTCCAACATCATTTCCTGGACACCAAGCAAGGTATGAATCTTTCTTAATACTTCATGCAAATCCAGTTGTTCTTTACCGCCAAAAATATAAGAAATCCCTAAATCGCGTAAATATGTTAAGTATTCATCTGCTACATCCTCAGTGATCACCACTACAATATGTGATTCCACTTTTAACTGAAACGATGTCGGGATTGTGTTTTGAGTCCATCTTAATTTTCCTTTAGGGTCTACTGCAATGACATATCTTTCAGCATGAGCATCTGCAATAAAATCTGTCCTTGGTACTGCTAAGGTGATACCTCCCTTAAATTCCACCTTTTCTCCAAAGGCAAAATTCCCTTCCATAGTCACCCTGCCGCACATCCAAGCCTTAGGATTATAGCTTTCCTGGATTTCTACATATTTCAAATACAAAGATTGTGCTTCTTCTGTCTTCATGTAATCGCCATCTATTTTTCCATCCAAGGATGTCATCATGTGGCAGACAATATGAGGTCTATTCATATTTTCCTCTCCTTTATCACTACAAGTTTTCATAACAGAAAAAATATCTTTTACAAAAATCCATTCCGATCCTTGTGTGTATTAATACTCTCCTGTATATTTAATTTAAAATAGAATGATGGACAAAACAATTACCACATTTACGAATTCATGTAGTAATACTCATTTATTCTAAACTGTGTATGAAACGGAGTTTGATATGGAAGAAAAATTAGATCGAAGAACCAAAAAGTCCAGAAAAGCAATTCAATCCACATTTTTGACACTTTTACTTCATGATGGATTTGATAGTATTACTGTGAAGACTCTTACTGAAAAAGCTGATATCAGTAGAAAAACCTTCTACTTGCATTTTACTGATAAAAATGACTTATTAGATACAATCGTTCAAGAACAAATCAGAGAGCTCAAATCTACTTGCGCCGAAAGTAAAGCTAGTGATTTTATAGAAAGTACAATCATTTGGTTTCATTACTTTGAACAAAAAAAAGATTTTTTCTATGCTTTATTTAAAAGTGAAAGCACTGTATCTTTTAGAAAACAGCTTCTCAATTGTCTCATGGAACAAATCGGGGGAGAAATTCCTACTGTCGATATCACTCAAGATCGAGACCTTACAATTCGTTTCCTGAGCACAGCCGTTTTAGGTATTGTGGAATCCTTTGTTATGGATGAAATCAATTCTGACTGTGAACATATAGCCAGACAAGTCGGGAAATTACTAGAAGAGAATCTATCATCTATTTCAAATCACTAACACTGCATTAACAAAAAACGGAGAAACCTATGTCATGTCAGACCAGGTCTCTCCGTTTTCATATTTCACAACTCTGTTTCCGCCCCCAGATGAATTATTTCTGCATATTAGCCGAAGTGACATCCTTCCAATTGCTATTCGTGACAATCTCCGCATCCTTGCCTACAAAAGCGCGCTTGGCCTCAGCATCGCCCATGAGCTGGTATCTCATCCATGCTGTCAGATACCCTCTATGCTGACCGCCATCCTGTTCAATGGCTGTATGCGCAGCCCCTTTGGCCATCGCCATCATTACCGGAAGATCCGGCTTAGCTTTGCTGATCTCCAGCTTGTTGGAGGAGGCAGGCGAGATAATAAAATCACGGGTGCCGCTCAGCACCAAAAATGGTACCTTCAGTGCAGAGGTATCGTAGACATCCTTTGGATCGCAAAATTCCAGCTTCGGAAGCGCGATAGATACGACTGTTTTGATCACTTTTCCACGATCATAATTCGTATGAGCATTAATGACGCCGGTAGAGCCTTGGGAATGACCAGCCGCACCTATTCGATCAGACTGAACCCTGTGATAGAACTGACTTTTGGGGTCATTGTTCGCAGCCAGCATATATTCTATCGAGGCTAGAATTTCTTTCCCTGTTCCGGTCGTTGTGCTATAGCTGTCGATAACGATAAATCCCCAGCCTGCAAGGTGGCGGAACAGCGCATCGTATTGTTTGGGCAGAGCTCCCGTACCGTTACCCCAAGCAATCAATGGATGTCTGACATCTTTGGACTCTGGGTAGTAGACTTTGTATAGCTTTTCTCCCTTCGTCCCGGTGATCTCCGCCGTTTGGACTGCATCCTTTCCGGGTAACGCATATTTCTCTTCGATACTCCCCGTTTTGTAAGCAGCAGATACCGAGTTCACCAGTAGAAAAGATACTGTAGAGAAAGCAATAATCACAATCAGAAAAATACCGGCTACCCAATGAAACCAGCGGTTTCTGAGCACTCTCTTGATTTGTGGCATACAGGCACCCTCTCCCACGAAATATACATTGTTGTTTTGGGAACTAAGCATATTATATGGTTGTTAACACAATGTTACATCTAAGTATTTTCTACTCAAACCGTTTTCCACCCAGCTCAATTTGGCGGTTGATCTCAGCCTGGATTTTAGGCTCTGGTGCGTGGTCACGCTCCCAGTTGTCCGGTTTAATGACCTTTCCTACTTCGTTGTAATGTGGCTTGCCGTCAGGGAAGATTTTGCCCATATTCGCAGCGTGGACGATATCAAAGATCGGTTCAGGCTCCACACCTGCTTCTACGAATCCACCATTGGCGAAGTACAAAATATCCGTGAACGCATCCATCTGCCCAATCAACTGGTCGTCTGGATAGGATTTCTGCAGTTGCTTGCGGTAAGACTCAGCGGCACGGGTCATAAGATCCTCGTAAAATATAGCGAAACGCTCGTCATTTCCGGCGGTAGCATGCAACAGCTCGATTACCTCTTCCATAATAAAAGCAGCACGGTTAACCCCAAGCTTGTCTGATAGTTTTTCCGGTGCCTCAGGGGCTGGGCAGTTAAAGCCAAGGTGGAACTCTCGTACTTGTTGGAATTGTGTCTTATTCTCTGTTTTCTCTGTCATGTGTATAATTTCGCTCCTCTGTTTCTTGAATCTTCTACTATTATAACGACATCCTGCATGTTGGTCATGGAAATCATCAAATTCCTCCGCAAAAAAAAGAGCTGCATCGCACCCTGAAGTGCGAAGCAACTCCTTATTCTATCCTTAGTTCGCCTTGCTGAACAGACGCGTACGCTTACGATAGCGCCAGCATAGCGTTCATGTCTGCCTCGGCCGTTGTAATCAGCTTCAGCCCAAACATTTCAACAAGCACGTCCAGCACACCCTCCGAGATAAACTCAGGCGGCTTCGGCCCGATGCGGATATCCTGTATGCCGAGACTGAACAGCCCAAGCAGAATGGCTACTGCTTTTTGCTCAAACCAGGACAGTACAATGCTGACCGGAAGCTCGTTCACGGTGCAGCCGAAGGCATCGGCGAGGGCCAGTGCGATTTTTACAGTGGAGCCTGAATTATTACATTGCCCAAGATCTATATAACGCGGAATTCCCGTGTTCCCTACCGTCCCGTAATCTACGTCGTTGAAGCGAAACTTACCGCAAGAAGTGGTTAGAATAACCGTATCATTCGGCAGAGAGGTAGCCAGCTCACGGTAATATTCTCCCCCTTTGCCTGGTGCGTCACATCCTGCAATCACGAAGAAACGGCGGATATGACCGTCCTTTACTGCCTGAATAATCTCAGGCGCAAGCCCCAGCACCGTTTCATGATGGTACCCTGTGGTAAGTACAAGATCCGAATCCACGTTCGCCACTGGCAGCGATAACGCACGCTTAATCAGCGGGGCGAAATCTTCGCCAGTGATTTTCTCCACACCTTCCAGCCCTGCTACTTCATATGAGAAAAAGCGGTCTGCATACGTCCCTTTAATCGGCATCACACAGTTCGTAGTCGCCAGGATGGCGCCGGGAAACTGTTCAAATAATCTACGCTGGTCATACCAAGCTTTACCGATATTGCCCTTCAGATGACTATACTTCTTCAGTGCCGGATAGCCGTGGGCAGGTAGCATTTCAGAGTGGGTGTAGATGTTGATCCCCTTGCCTTCTGTCTGCCGCAGCAGCTCTTCGAGGGCATACAGGTTATGCCCAGTCACCACAATAGAATGGCCCTCGATTTTATTCTGACTGACTGTAACTGGCTGAGGGATGCCAAAGCGATCCGTATGCGCGCGGTCCAGCACATCCATAATTCGTACTGCCGCATGGCCAACCTTCATCGCCATTTCCAGATGCTCCTGCACATTAAAGTTGGAATTGGTCAGGGTCATATACAACGCTTCATGAGTGATACGGTCCACCTCAGGATCGGAGTATCCCAGTTGTCTTGCATGAGTCGCATAGGCAGCGATGCCTTTTAATGCAAAAATCATCGTGTCCTGCAAGCTCGCAATCGTCTCGTTCTTGCCGCACACCCCAACGACGGTACACCCGCCGTCTGGCGTCTGTTCACACTGATAACAAAACATATCATTATCCTCCATTCATAAATCATCAATCGTCCGTTTCAGCGTACCAGAGCGCCAAGACTCAAGGTGTGATTACACACACAGGATAATCCAAGATTCTATGTACATTTCGGAGGCCTTACCTTGCTTACTCCCACTTCCTCTACTGGCTTTATGACCACATTATGACTCGTTATAGTTATTTCTAACTTTGAAAGGTGATGACTACTGGGCAGAGGTCATTTACCAGGCAATTGGACCCTTATCATCAAAAAAACCGCCTGTTGGCCCGTTCTCATCCAGTGTCGCCAGATGGATCGCAATGGCCGCCCCTTCCTCCGGCGTGCGGGTTCCGCTGTGCCCGTTGAAATCTGTCGCCACATGGCCGGGTGCACCCGCATTAACTTTGATCGGTGTATCCGCAAGTTCTCTAGCATAGTGGACAGTAAGTGCGTTCAGCGCTGTTTTGGATGAGGAGTAGGAGATCGAAGGCTGTCCGGTAAAAGCACCCTCCGCGCCGAGAGAGCCGCGCAGACTGGAGATATTAACGATCCGGGCCGCCGGTGCTTGTCGCAGTAGTGGCAATAGCGCATTGGTGACGGCCACCACACCGAACACATTGGTCTCGTATACTTCACGGAACTCTTCCAGGGTAGCAACCCCTGGCTTGTTGCGTGAGACATTAGTTCCTGCATTGTTGATTAGAATATCTAGTTTGCCATACTGAGCAGCAATGTGTTCAGCCGCAGCCTGAATAGATGAAGCATCTGTGACGTCAAGCTGAAGACTATGGACGATTCCCTCTTGGGCAAGCTCAGCTGCGGCCACGGCCCCGCGTTCAGCATTGCGCGAACCTATCAGGACGATGATTCCTTGTTTAGCTAATCCTTCGGCGATGGCTTTACCGATGCCTTTATTGGCTCCCGTAACCAGGGCTACTTGTGAAGATGGATTCATTGATGATCTGCTCCTTTTGAGTTGATGTGTCAACCTGAATTTCAATTTGAATTATAAACCTCTTAAGTTGATGCGTCAACCAGGTGTGTAATGCTTGTTCATCTTGTCACGGCTATGATACTATGATTCACATGAACACTAACTTAAATACGGATGAACTGAATATATGGCATGCTTGGAAATCCATGCACACGGCTGCGATGAATGCTATTGCCCAGGAAATTGCAGAGCAAACGGGACTCTCTGAGGGTGATTTTGGCGTACTATCCCGCCTGAGTGAGCTTGGCGAGGGCCAGCTGCGCCAACAGGATCTTGCAGACTCTATGAAATGGTCCAAGAGCCGATTGTCCCATCATCTTACGAGAATGCAGAAACGGGGCTTGATTGAGCGGAGGCCACTGGCTTCGGAGCCAGGGGTATTGGTCGTTATCACAGCGGTAGGCCAATCGGCGATTGACAGTGCCCGCCCTATTCATGCGGCAGCCGTGCGCAAGCATCTGCTGGATCAATTAACTGTAGACGACAGGGAAATGATCCTGGCGTTGGCGACTAGACTTGCAACCTCTCCAGAGGTTAAAGAGTAACGAAAGAAGCGTCATCGGCAGCATTTGCTCGCCGAGGACGCTTTTTTATCAAGAGTATGCCCTGCTTTTTGTCCTGAATATGCTCTAGTTAGTGTTGAGAATGCAGCCCCCTGCTCCTCCACTCCCTGTAGCTAAAGAAGACGCAGAGCACAATATTGATCAACAACAGACTGCGAGAGGAATACATTCCGATGACGACCACTAGGAACAAGGAAAGTATAGCTCCCAATATAGCAACCACTCTGCTTTTTAGCAGCTTAATCCCTGCCAGTATTCCGATCAGCGCGTTCATCCCCAGAAAGCTATTCGCGATCAGAACCAGCACGCTAATATCATAAGCCCCAAGCTGCATGAACAGAATAACCCCTGCATTCACCAATCCGATGATGCCAATGGCCGCAAAAGGGGTATTGTGCT
Organism: Paenibacillus sp. NPDC057934; assembly: GCF_042887565.1. Lineage (NCBI taxonomy): Bacteria > Bacillati > Bacillota > Bacilli > Caryophanales > Paenibacillaceae > Paenibacillus > Paenibacillus sp. NPDC057934. The sequence goes on along the minus strand of NZ_JBHVPB010000002.1, from coordinate 311,364 downwards.
TCGTGCGTTGTCCAAGAAAAGCCGGCAAAATCCTATCTCCAGACAAAGAAGCAGTCAGCCGCGATATTCCTCCTACATATAACAGATAGGTAGAGGCACAGAGGAAGACGCCAAGCCCGGCAATGATCTGCTGCCCCTGCTCTCCGAACAACGGATACATAATTCCTCCAAGGGAATGTCCTCCCCCATCACCGGCCGGGTCACTCCACTGCATAGCCGCCGCCACTACCAGATACACACCAGCAATAACGATAAAGCTTAGACTCATCCCTCTGCGGGTCGTCTTGCGGATATCCTTCACCTCGTCCGTGTAATTCCCGATGATATCCCACCCAAAGACCGCCCAGAAGAGAATCAACACCGCATACCCGAAGGATTGAGGCTGGAAATTATCCGTAATAGCGAAGACCTTAGGATGATTGGACAGGCTAACGACTGAACCCGTGAATAAGACCACGGCAGAGACTGTCGACATCAGCAGCGATATTTTTCCAACAAAAGTAATTCTGCAAAATAGCAGCAGCACACATACCGCAGTCAAACCGTATCCGATATAAAAGGGGTCTCCCCATCCAAGCTGTGACAAATACTCACTCGCTGTCAATAAGACAGCTGCCGCTCCGACTGACACACCCGTAATCAAATACAAGGAAGACAATACTTTGATCTGTCCTCCGAACGCGCTGTTCACCGCATTGGCAATACCCGCATCGCCGGGATAACGGATACTGATCGCCCCGAAAATATAAGCCGTCAGCAAACTGACCCCGATTATGATCAGCCAAGCAACAATCGCCCACTCCCCGACCAGTTCGTAGATTGTAGGGGGCAGCATCAAGATACCCGAGCCCAGAATGGGACCGATAATCAGACCGCTGAGTGTCCAGACGCCAAGCTTTTTCTCCTTCTCACTATGTTGCCTATTCATGCCGTACCATCCTTTCCCGCTCCAAGCCTCAGTGTTCTGAAAGATACCTTTCAGCCTGCTGCTCATGTACAAGAAATTATAGTCGGCCTCTTCCTCTATAGGGTAAATCCCAATAACTATGGTGTTCCATAGCAAAAAACTATACCTTAAAGCAAGCATAGCCATTTAACTTTTCTGCACGCGCTAGACCAGGTCCTTGACCATACACTGTAATTCTTCCAAATATCGTTCTCCAAGGCGGCTCAGATTCATATTCTTATGCCTGATGGTCCCGATCTGTATCTCCTCCTCCACTTCCAGAGGGATCGCGATAAAATCATCGCCATGAATCTCCTCCCCGATAATCCCCGTCGAAATTGTGTACGCATTTAGCCCGATCAGTAGATTGACAACCGCCGCCCGGTCGGTCACTTTAATGCTCTTTTTGCGTTCCAGGTTGCTCAGAATCTCTTCCGAGAAGTAAAAGGAATTATTGTCGCCTTGCTCAAAGGACAGGTAGGGATACTCCTCCAAATCCTTAATCGTCACGCTTGTCCGTTGGGCCAGCGGATTCTGAGTGCTGATAAAGATGTGTGGCCGAGCAGTGAACAGCACGGAGAAGACCAGATCGTTTTCTTTGAGATGTTTTAGGATAATCCGGGCGTTGAAAGTGTTGATATATAACACACCGATCTCGCTGCGCAAGTTTCCGACATCATCAATAATGTCATAGGTCTTCGTCTCTCTGATCGTGAACTCATATTCATCAGCGCCATGTTCCTTGATCAGATTCACAAATGCATTAATAGCGAACGTATAGTGATGCGTGGATACGGAAAAATGCTGTTTGGCTGGCTTCGAGTGCAGATATTTCTCTTCCATGAGCTGATAATGCTCTAGCATCTGCCGTGCATAGCTCAGAAACTCCGCCCCCTCCTTCGTCACGCTGACCCCTTTATGGGTACGAATGAAGATGGAGAGATTAATCTCCTCCTCCAGTTCCTTAATGGCGTTGGAGAGGCTGGGCTGGGAGATGAACAGGCTTCTGGCGGCTTCACTAAAAGAGCTTTTATCGGCAATCTCCACCGCATATTTGAATTGCTGTAATTTCACGCAGGGCTTCCTCCATCCCAGGGTTGTTCGTCCTCAAATGATTTAAACATAAACAGCAGGTATAGAATCGTCAAGTCTCTGTGTGAAAAGACAAAGACAGGCAAGGCCCCTCATGGGTCTTTGCCTGTCTAGTCTACTCCCTCAACTAACAGCATTTTTGTGCCTTATATTTCTTGAATAGAGGTAAATCAAGAAAATAAGAGCATGAAGTATCATATTTTCCAAAAAGCGTGCTAAAAGGGGTATTGCAGAGTATTTAGGGTACAAAAATGCCGTTAATTGCATTTCGGAAATAGGTTCCGGGCTTTGTTTGTTATTGTAATGCGTATTATAACGATGCTCCACTCACTTGATCAGGATATCGACCTGATACCACGCTTAGACGCTCTTTCACTTTTCTCTACTAAGGGTGTACGTACCTCTACCCTAATGCTCCACCAGCGAACCGTCGATATGGTGGCGCAGCTTGATCGGGATTTCTCTGGGGGGATGTTTCTCCTTAAGATCTGGGGCAAGGGCAGTGCCAAGTCCGGGAGAGACAGGGACAGTCACATAGCCAGCATCGAATGTCGGAACCGAAGTAACCATGGAGGCGCCGCGCAGTGACGTACTGAACGTATGGTCAATATAGCTCGCTGTCGGATATTCGAGAATCAGAAAATTCGACAGCGCCGCTGCGGCATGCAGATTAGCGTTTAGCATAACCGGTGAGAACGGATTGTGCGGAATAATCTGCACATCGTAAGCTTCCGCCAGCGCAGCAATCTTGCGCAGCCCGGTAAAGCCGCCGCATAATCCGATGCAGGGCCGGATATAGCGGGCACCCCCTGCTTGAAGCAGCCGCTGGAACTCATGGAGCGAGTAGATCCGATCACCAGTGGCAATCGGTACGCCAATCGAACGCTGGACCTCAGCCATGGCCTCTAAGGAATCGGGCCGGATCGGGTCTTCGAGGAACAGCGGCTGTACGGATTCCAATGACCGTGCGAAGCTGATCGCTTCGCCGGGTGACAGACGGCGATGCAACTCGATGCCGAGGTCGAGATCATCGCCTACAGCTTCACGTACAGCGTGCAGCACCTCCAGTGCCGAGGACATCCTCTTGGCATAAGTGGCGTTCAGCGGAATGTCCGAGGAAGCGTCCAAGAACGGATTCAGATGTCCTACAGCTGTGAAGCCCGCTTCCTTAAGGGCCGTGACATTATTTATCACTTCTTCCTGGTCTGCTCCTCTGACCTGGCCGTACACTCTGACGCGGTCGCGTAATGCGCCGCCAAGCAACTCATGCACAGGTACCCCAAGTCGTTGTCCCTTCAGATCCCATAGCGCGATATCAATCGCGGATACAACCCCCATCAGAATGGAGCCGTGATAGCTGCCAAAACGGCTTAACGCCTGCCAGTGATATTCAATCCGGTCAGCACTCTGCCCGGTCAAGTAATGTCCAGCCTTCTCTGCCAGTGTAGCCGCGGCTTCCAGATGTGACCATACCCCAATCTCGCCAACGCCGACCAGGCCGTTTGCCGTCTCAATTTCCACAAAAGCATGCATATCCGCCAGAATCGGTTCCACCCGAACAATCTCGTGGTCCCGATGTGCCGTCGTCTTGCTCATTTCTCCACCCTCCAACGCGTATTTCAACTATTCGGTGCCAGTCCCCATGTATTTCATTAAACTGTGATTCTTCAGTCTTTTCTTTGTTACAACCGTGACCACCCGTGCCTTTAAGATATCAAATACCGACAGAGCCTCACAGCTTCACCTGGTAAGGCGCTAATCGGGTCTCGTCCGGTGTACACCCGTTGCCCACAACCTCCGGTACTTGAAGACAACCTTCCGTATCCAGAACAGCCCCTTCCGTATAAAAGCTTGCCAGCATGGGATCGAACGCAGCCGGATAATATTCCATCCAGAGCCCGCAGGAGATCGAGGCCATCAGCGGCAGATTGATCTGGTGATCGCCATGCGCCGAAATGGCCAGCCCACTGGCTTCAGCCATAGCAGCCACTTTCCTGAACTCCGTAACTCCACCCATCCAGCGGACATCTGGCTGGAGAATGCCGACTGCGCCGGTCTCTATTAAATCCCGAAAACCGTATTTGGTATATTCCTGCTCCCCGGCAGCCAGTGTGATGCTGGTATGCGCAGCAATCTTTTCATACCCTGCATAATCGTCAGGGGCTACCGGCTCTTCGAGCCAGAAGAGATCATATTCTTCAAGACGTTTAGCTATCTGAATGGCCTCAAAATAACGGTACGAGGCGTTGGCATCCACCATAAGGGCAATGTCCGGCCCTATGGCTTCGCGTACAGCACGCACACGCTGCACATCCTCACGGATGGACAGGCGCCCGATTTTCATTTTCACAGCACGTGCACCTAGCTCGACATAAGATACCATCTCACGCTGCAATTCTGTGATGCCCTCGCCGTCCATATAGTAGCCTCCCGTGATGTAGACAGGCATCTTGTCCGTGTAGCCCCCAAGCAACCGGTGCAAGGGCAAACCGGCGTATTTGCTCTTAATGTCCCACAATGCCATATCAATAGAGGACAGTGCAGCGGTCTCATGGCCCCGCCGTCCATTCAGCTTGCTGTCCCACAACGTGGACCAGATTCGCTCGGTCATTAGTGGGTCCATCCCGATCAAACGTACGGCGAATGCCTCACGTAGCTGCCGTTCTCCGTCTGAAGCGCTGCCGATACCGTAGCCGGTGATACCTTCATCCGTCTCTATTTTGAGTACGCAGCGCACCACATCGCTCCATGTATGCGAACCGTTCGATATTGGCCGTGCGCGGGGCCAGGAATAGTAGTTAGCCGTTACGCGTGTAATTTTCATACTCCACCTTGGCTCTGCTGACGCAAGCCTTTCGGCGTATGAACGCTGACCTCTTTGAATTCCACAGCATTCAGATTCAGATTCACATTCATTGCCATAGCCAATTACCCAACCTTTCCAGTAAAAATACATTAAGTTAATGAATGTTATCGGGAGTTATACACAACAAAAAGATCTCACTCTCCCCATTGTAGGGAAAATGAGACCTCCGTTTGTCAGGTCAGTCTCTATATTATTATCATGTGATAATTTAATATTATATTGAAATATTATAATTGCACCATAAGGATGTCAATTATTATTTTTAGTATTCCCATTGGAATTAAGAAACCATATTCGCTCCACCAGGATTCCACTTCGCACAAGGGCAACAAAATTTCGACTTTGACAGGATAATTGAGAAATATTATCATTCATTAGTAGCTTATCTCGAAAGGCGGACCTCACTTGAAAAAACAGCTTGATTATTCACCCGTCTTACGTAAATTGCTTCGTGCTGCCAGACTAAAAGGCGACCTGGCTGCAACCACGGGCAACCTGCCAGTCCCAGCCCCTTCTGTCGACATGCTTCTTGTCGTTACCAAATCCCAGTCCTCCCGGTGGCAAGGGAATACAACCTATTTTACCGTACTAGATACCCAAAGTATCGACTCGCTTCAATCTGCTGGCGCGTCGCTGGAGGGTTACCTTTTTCTAATAGAGCAGGAAGACAACCCGGTGAAGTGGTCCATTACTCTTCCAGCAGCAGCCTCATATATAAGACTTTGTGAACATGTCGTAGAGCTATCCGAAGCGAATGATCCACTGCTGCAATTCCGTGGCCAGATATACTTTCAAGAGCTTTTGTATGAGCTGTACCGGATTGATCGACAAGCTGTTCACGATGCCAGAACCGCAGTGGAGCATACCAGAGAGTATATGGAGAGTAACTATGCAGAAGTCATGTCTGTCAAAAGCCTTGCCGAAATGGCAGGCATCAGCCCTTCCTACTATTTGGAGCTGTTCAAAAAAATTGTCGGCAGAAGCCCGATAGAATACTTGACCTCCGTACGGATCAATGCCGCCAAGCGGCTGATGGAGCAGACTGAAGCGCCCACCCATCAGATCGCAGAGACGGTCGGTTATAAAGATCCGTTCTATTTCAGCCGCCAATTCAAGCAAGCGACGGGAATGTCCCCCTCCCGCTATGCTGAGCGGGATCGCAACCGGATCGCAGCCTTCCACTATCCCATGACCGGACAAATGCTGGCACTGCAAAATATCCCTTACGCGGCGCCACTTGACCGGGAATTCTGCCTCTTTTATAAACACAAATATGAGCAACAAATTCCAGTTCACCTCAAGGACCCTTCCATGGAGAATAATATGCTCTTCAATCTGGAGGCATTGCAGGCGGGCAGACCAGATCTTATCATCGCTGGTGACTGGCTGCCCGAAGCTGGACGGGGAGAACTGGAACGAATTGCTCCTACACTTTATGTGCCGTGGTGGGAGAAGGATTGGCGGCAACACTTACTCATCGTTGCCCAATTCCTCGGGGAGACCGTTCAAGCGGAGCGCTGGCTGACCCAATACGAGATCAAGGCGGCTACGATCCGCAGCAAACTGAAGGAGCGACTTCGGGACGGGAGTATTCTGGCGATTCATATACTGAATGGGTCAATTCACCGGTTCGGCGGTCGCAATCTAGGTGCTGTGCTTTACGGGGACTTGGGCTTAAGGCTTCCCGACTCGGAAAGCACCGAACCTGCCTACGAGATATTATCCATTCAGCAGCTGATTGCTCTTAATCCCGATCGCCTCCTTGTAGCTATTGGTTCCGATCCACAAGCCAGAACGCTTTGGCAAGACCTTACCCAAATGCCCGAATGGCAGTACATGACCGCCGTCCGCAATAGACATGTACAGCAAATCCAGCCGGACCCGTGGTTCGACTACTCGGCGATGGGACATGAGCGGATACTCAGAGCAGTAATCAAGTTATTTTCCTTGGATCGTCCATCCTAATTCCTAGCATTGACTATGGTCAGTTTGCAGGGTAAACGGGTATGCTGTTTTGAGTGATATTGATTCTCAGTCTCAGGAGGGAAAGCATGTTTTATACTAAAAAATTTCAGCTAGCCACTGTAGCTCTACTCTTGTCTGTGGCGTTATACGGCTGCAGCAGCACAGACCCTGCTTCTACTGCAGCCAAGGAAACCGCGACACAGACAGAAGCTACGAGCTCAGCGGTACCAGAACCCAGCCCGGCAACAACTAATTCGTCTACGGATAACGCTCCCCGCACGGTCAAGGACGACTTGGGTTACAACGTGGTCATACCTGCCAACCCTCAGCGTATTGTTGCTCCCTATCTGGAGGACGCGCTACTGGCCCTTGGCGTCAAGCCAGTCGCTCAGTGGTCAGCGGGTGATTTGCTCCTGAAGTATCTGCAGCCACAACTGCAGGATGTACCTAAGCTGGACTTTGTCAGCCTGGACCCCGAAGCTGTATTGAGCTTCACACCGGACTTGTTCATCGTGCCGTTCGCGGTACGGGTACAGGATGGAGCGTATGATAAATACGCGAAAGTCGCTCCGACCTATGTCTTTCAAGACGCGACCAAAGACTGGAGAAAGACGCTTCTCACCCTTGGCGATCTGTTGAATCGAACCACACAGGCCAAAGAAGCCCTGCAGGCATACGATACCAAAATTGCTGAGATTAAGTCCGCACTCCAGGACCAAACAGCCGGCAAGAGTGCAGCCATCATGCTCATCTCGGACAAGTCCTTCTCGCTGATGCAGGAAAATACCTATAGCGGTAAGGTCATCTATGATGGTCTGGGCCTAGAGGTACCTCCGGGAGCACAAGGCAACGACTGGAAGGATATCTCCCTCGAGAGCCTGCCTGAATTGAAAGCCGACTATATTTTTCTCATGCAAGTTGACGGTGCCGATCCGCTGAAGAACCAACAGCTGGCTTCCATCTATGATACATCCGTGTGGAAGAACCTTGAGGCCGTCAAAGCCGATCATGTGTTCAGCGTGGATCGGGATTACTGGATTAACACAGGTCTGAACGCAAACCTGAAGGTGGCAGAGGATGTGCAGAACCTGTTAAACCGTCCATAATAAAAAATCTAAGATACAATAGCCGGAGCGGGGAGATCACCACCTTGCCCGGCTGTTTGTTGTGATCAGGTCACAGTTGCACTCTAAAATAATGCATAAAGGAGATTCATCAGTTTTCATTGCACACATTGTGTAATCATTTATCTTCATGTATACTCATTCCAAGGAGTGATACAGATGAGGAAATTGGCCAAAATCACAATTTTTACTGGGGTTGGCTTGCTGGGTTTGATTTTGATCGCTGTAGTGATCATCAGCGCTTTCGTGATCAAACGGCCGACAACCATCCCCGAGCTTGCAGATGTTAAGCCATACAAGTGGAATAAAATGAACTTGGATGGAAATGTGATTTCCAGTGACGGTTCCGAATATTTTCTATGGAATAAAAAAGGAGAAAATAATAACTGGATTATCTTCTTCTCCGGGGGTGGAGCAAGCTGGGATGCCAAGAGTGCCGCGCACCCCATCAAACTCATGAATTTTATTAGAGGCGGAGATACAGGTAATTATTTTCCAAACATCCCCTTCTATATGCTAAGTCTGCTGCAAGGAATGATGGATACTGATAATCCCGCCAACCCCTTTCATGGATGGAATGTCGTCTACCTCCCTTATACAACCGGTGATTTTCATATCGGCAACCGTAGCGCTGAATATACTAAAGAGGACGGCACTCCCTTCACGATGCATTATAATGGGAGCAACAATGTACGGAGTAGTCTGGACTGGATCTATGCCAACGTTGACAACCCCGGCAAACTGCTGATCGCAGGCGAAAGTGCGGGCGGGTTCGGCTCTGCCTTCTGGGCAAAGGAAATCGCCTCCCATTACAAGGACTCAGAGATTTATCAGTATTCCGACAGCTCTTTCCTTCAATCGGATAAATGGCCCAACGTGGTTGACCAGGAATGGCATGCAGACTTCACCAAAACCTTTGGGTATAAGGCTAATCCGGATATCATCGGGGCGGCTTTTACAGCAAACGGCCATCTTTTACCTGACAATGCAGTATTATTGCAGTCCTATTCGTTGTTTGACGAGGTCCTGATTCACTTTCAGAACAAAATCAATGATTACTCAGGACCGCTGGATCAGCAGAACATAGATGCATGGTCACGACAAATGCGGACCTCTGTCCGTACGCTGGCGACCTCCTTGCCGAATTACTACTACTATCTGACCGACTACGGACTGGATAAGGAAAAAGGTACCACCCCGCATACGTTTGCCACCCGGGACACCTTCTATCAGGCCGAACAGGATGGGATTAAACTTCTGAATTGGCTGGGTGATGCGGTCAACCACCAGAAACGCTATTCGGTCGGCAGCGAGTTCCTTGAGAAATAGGAAGAAGTCCAGTACGATTGAAAGGAAGGTATTCTGGAAAGAGGCAGGAGAGAAACGCTAATGAAGCTGCGTGAAAAACAGATGCAAATGACGCGGGAGATGATCAAGGGTGCAGCGCTGACACTATTCAATGCCCAGGGCATTGAGCGCACCGATATGGCTCAGATTGCCGAAGAAGCTGGCATCTCCCGGCGCACCTTGTATCATCACTATAAGGATAAGGAAGAATTGGCTGTCCAAATCTATGTTGAGAATCTGGAGCGGATGTTCGGACAGCTGCTGTTTGACTTTAATTTTGAACACCCCGAGCAGTCCCTGGAGGTCATTCTGGACAAATATTTGGCGCTAAGAGAAGAGAACGAATCATTGATTTATTACGACGCTATTTTCGGAGTCTATTACAGCACCCTCTCCAAGAATCCCGCCGAGTTACCAGATTTTCAGAAAGCTATGCAGGGCTGGTCCGCAAGGCTTCTGCAACCGGAAACGGTGCCGGTGGCGCCGGAAGACAAAACAAGGTGGATAGACATCCTACTGAAGTCCACCCACCTGTATTTCATGTATTTGCAAAAAGCTGTGATCATTACCCGCCAGCGCGGGGGCCAGATTACGGAAGAGGATCGGACCACCGACCGGCAATTCAAGGATTTCATCATGCACGGCGTTCGTCATTCCCGCTGACACCGGGCACTGAGAGGGGCAGTCTGACGATAATCGCCGTGCCCTCTCCCACTCTACTGTTCACCTCGATATTCCCCTGGTGCAGCGCTACAATCTTCTTAACGATCGCAAGTCCCAGTCCGTTGCCATTGTTATTTCCGTTCCGCGACTTGTCGGATTTATAGAATCTTTGGAATACAGCACTGAATTCCTCCGGGGAGATCCCGATGCCGCTATCGCTTATGGTAACGGCTATTTCTGATGCACCGACGTCAATCCTAATACGAATATTCCCACCTTGTGGGGTGAACTTGATGCTATTGCTAAGCAGATTCATCCATACTTGCTTCAGTTGATCTTCATCCGCTTCAATCATGACAGCCTCCGGCAAATCAAGATCAATGAGGATGCCCTTGGACGACCATTGCGGCTCACAAGTCACAACAATGGTGCGGATCTGCTCATCAAGATGAAAGGACACCGGATTAAAGGGATGATGCTCGGAGTCGAGTGAAGCTAGCTTCAGCAAATTATCACTGAGGCGTGACAGCCGTCCACTTTCCGCTATGATAATCTCAAGGTATTCATTACGCTCTTCTTCCACGATCAGATCATGACTTTGCAGGGCCTTGGCAAATCCGGAAATCGACGTAAGCGGGGTCTGGATCTCATGCGAGACATTGGATACAAAATCTTGCCGCATCTGCTCCAACTGCTTAAGCTCCCCGGCCATTTCCACATAACTTCGTGTCAATTCCCCTATCTCGTCTACCCGATTGACCTTTAGCTCTACCTCAAAATCACCCTTGGCCAGCCTTCTTGTCGCCCGGGTCAATGCTTTGATTGGCTCCACCAGATATCTGGCAGCAATGAGAATACAGAGGCTTCCGAGCAGCAGCACAAGCAGCAATACAAAAAACATCATCCGGTTGACGATATTCTCGTTCTCGGCGGAATACTGCAGGAACATTGCCTGCCACTCCCCTTTTAACAGAAACGGCATGCCGATGAACGTATCATGATCTTCAGTGGTGGAACGGTAATACTGTCCTTGCAGCACTTGTTTAACGGCTTCGGGATTAATGATTACAGCCGGATTATCTTTAAGTCCGTAAAAGATATGTTCGCCGGAATGATTGAACAAATGAATCGGATGGGCAGATACCTTTACCATACTCCTCAGGAACTCATCCGTATCAGTGGGCTTGGCGTCATCATAGCGATGAATGATCTCTTTGCCCACACTGATCATATCATTCTGCCCCTCGTAACTGATCTGTTGCTGAAAAACGTACAGGCCTATTAATAAGGAGCATAGCAAACTGAATATTATAATGGCCAGGAACGTGATAATAACACGCACATACAGGGTCTTGATCATGGCTGCAGAATCAGCCGGTATCCGAGACCCCGGGCCGTTTCAATTTGAAAGGGTCCATCCTTAATGGTAAACTTCTCTCGCAGTCGGCTGATATGAACATCCACGGTCCGGCCGTCTCCATCATAGTTGAGTCCCCAGATTTGCTGAATCAGCTGTTCCCTTGTGAAGATTTGTCCGGGATGGCTCGCCAGCAAAAACAGTAGTTCGAACTCCTTAAGCGGCATATTGACCCATTCGTCTCCGCGAGTAACCTCAAACGTGCGGCGGTTGAGAACGACACTGCCAACCTGCACTAGCTGGGAAGTGACCACCAGCGAACGTTTAAGCAGTGCTTTTACCCGCATGACCAGCTCAAGCGGATCAAATGGTTTGCTCAGATAGTCATCTGTCCCCAGTTGAAAGCCTTTTACTTTATGCGCGGTCTCGGATTTAGCTGTCACCATCAGGAGGGGGAGGTTGGCATCCCAGCGCCGAATTTCCCTGCACAGATCCCAGCCATCCAATCCTGGCATCATAATATCGAGAATAACGAGATCTACCCGTGAGTTCTCCACAATGGACAGCGCTTTGGCACCATCGTTCGCCTCTTTGATCTCAAAGCCCTCTTTTCGTAAAAACAAAGACATTAGCTTGCGGATGTTGTCATCATCATCTGCGATAAGGATAATCGCCACACCATCCCTCCTCTCTCAAGCTTCCATTATAAATGTTTTATGTCTGGTAAGAAATGGCCTTAACCGAACTGCCAGCCCAGCAGGTTCCAATGGTAGAAGAACACAACCAGCGTCACTGCTGAAAGTGTCACAAGCGTATAGTGAACACGCCCGAAAGTTGTCCAGTACCTGTTCTTCCAGACTAATACACTCCCTACGAATAAAGCCAGCGTCAGACCCACAAACAGGATCGGCATAGCCAAACTGAGATAAAGCGTGGTACTGATGCCGCTAAGCTTCGTCATAAGATCCGCTGACATCACCACCAGGAATATCGTAACGAAGGAGAGTACCCCCCAGCCTGAAGTCGCCGCCGACAATCGGAACGCCCACTTCTCTGGAGCCGACATCGCCTTGATCCTGCGTCTGCCAAAGAGAAATCCTAGTACTGCTGTGATGAAAATAAATGCTGAAATCCCGAGTAAGATGAACCAGAATCCTGTCTGATCCATTAGTGGCGTACGCTCCAGCGGCATATCCGGAGCAATTCCTAAGATCATGTGTGTGACCTTTCCAGAATCATCGGTGCGGAAGGCAATTTGTTCGGTGCCTCCTACACGCTGGAACAAACTCTCGCCAATAGGCGTGTAAAGTTCTTGTTCACTGCCGCTGCCCAGGGACAATTTATTATCGGATACAGTGACATTGAGCTTTACAAAGAAATTGAAAAATTTATCGATATCACTGAAATTACGGCGTGTAAATTCATAGGAACCTGCATACTTTTGAACCGATTCAGTAGTACTAGAAGACTCTACCGGTGCCTCTAGGAGGGGAGCAGGATAATATTTGTTGAAAAAGGCCTGAAGTAGGCCTGCTGCCGACTCACTTCCCGAACCTCCATTATAGGAGAGGAATATACCCATATTTTTAGCAGGGACCAGGTATAATTCTGTATTAAACATCGGATCGGAACCGCCATGGGTAACGAGGGTCAGACCGTTGACCTTCCTCTGGGCAAAGCCAAGACCTGTGCCTGGCATACGTTTATCGAATTGGAACGCTGTTGCATGCATCAGCCTTGCAGTGTTGGCACTCAGGATTTGCTTGTCCCCATATCGCCCATTCTGCAAATGAGCAATCATGAAATGTGCCATATCCACCGCTGAAACTGTACCGGAACCAGCCGGACGGAAGCCAGCTTCAAATGTTGGCGTACCGGGAGTAAAGCTGCCGTTATCACTGTTGTATCCCACAACTGCGTAAGGCTTGAACGCTTCCGGTAACGGTTCCTGTACCGTCGCATATTTCATATCCAGTGGATCGAAGATATATTTCTTAATGTAATCATCATAAGGGATGCCGCTTACTTCTTCCACGATCAGACCTGCCAATGTGGCGCCATAGTTAGAGTAGGAACTCATTAAACCAGGTGGCCGCACCCGTGCCAATCTATGTTTTTCGAGTGTCTCAGAGATTGAACCCGGCAGTTTAGCAGGGTCTGTCGTGATCTGATACCCTACTCCCCCCTCCTCAAACCCCGCTGTGTGTGTCATCAAATGACGCATCGTTATCGGCTCGGGATAGGTATCCGGCACCTTAAAGCTTTTCAGATAAGTATTCACATCGGTGTCCAGATCAATCTTACCTTCCTCCACCAGTTGCATGACGGCCGTCCAAGTGAACAGCTTAGTCGTTGAGGCGATCCGGAACATGCTGGTCTTGGGATCAACCGGTGCAGCTTTCTCCAGATTGGAACTGCCATAACCTTTCGCCAAAATAATCTGGCCGTCTTTTACGATCGAAATAACCGCGCCCGGGATATGTAGCCGGTTCATGTCCTCTTCCATGATTCCGTCCACAAACGTAGTCAGACTCGCGGTATCATCCAGATTGGCAGGGGCTTCAATCTGATGAACCAATGGCTTAGCTTGCCTGGCTTCTGCCGAGACCGATGTCCGCGGAAATGCCAGACTAGATAGAACTCCACTGCCCAGGACAGCCAAAATGATCAGACAAGCAACAATTCTCTTTTTCAGGGTTGTGAACATGATTATCCTCCATATGATCCGTTATACATTGGGCGATCAGCCGCTCCAACATGTTTAGAGATTATCAGAGGTTTGTGAATAGAAAGTTAACAACACTTAATCTTTAAGCTACACCAAACTTCCTTACATTTTATGTAGGACAAGTTTTGATTATCAAGAATTGAAATGATACAATATGAGCGATCCATTTCAATCTGAGGAGTGAAGAACTTGGCCATTGACGTTTATCTTAATTTTGAGGGAAATTGCCGTGATGCTGTAGAGTTTTATGCGAAGACTTTTGAAACGGGACAACCGCAAATTATGACCTTTGGCGATACACCACCAGATCCGAACTTCCCTCTTCCGGAGGAGGCGAAAAATCTGGTCATGCACGCAAGACTGAGCATCAATGGCAGTAACGTCATGTTCTCGGATACGTTCCCAGGAATGTCGTTCATCCAAGGCAACAATATCAGCCTGTCCTACAGCAGCAAGAATATCGAGGAGATCAAGTCCCTTTTCGGTAAGCTGGAGGATGGCGGCACGGTAGGCATGGAACTGCAGGAAACGTTCTGGAGCAAGTGTTATGGCAACCTCACCGATAAATTCGGCATTCAATGGCAGTTTAACTATGACAACGGAGAATTCCAAGGGTAGTTTCTTTCTTTTGGAAAAAACAATTCAAGTGAAAACGGCCTGTCGCAGAGTTGCGGCAGAGCCGTTTTTTGTTATTCATGTCGCTGACCGATACCATTGCCAGCACTCAAGCTCTGAACAGGATGATCAACTCGGTAAGCAGGATCAGCCCCGCTGTGAAAATACCGAGAGAATGCACCAGAGTCAGTACTTCGGTATAGCTCTCTTTGCGGAAATGTGAGGTGATCGCCACAGTCCATAGCACGCCGAAGAAGAACGCTGCCATGCCGGAGATGTCTTCAGTCCGCACTTTACGGCTCTTGTAGAAGAACCCTGCAAGACCGATGATAGTGTAGGCAATATAGATGACAAGTTCCAGGGTAGTAATGGTGGGTGTAGGGCCGGACGGAAGCACATGCAGAAGACTGTATTGGAGGCTAAGCCCTAAAAATACGAGCAAGTTAAAGGGGATTTTCTTTAAATGCATAGCCGTTCTCCTTTGATATAAATTGTATTAAACATTAAGATAACGCTTACATTGTAATTGGAATTCCATCCTTTTACAGTGATATATGTCTGCTCATCTTATCGAACTTGAACACAAATAGGCCGAAACATAGAAATCATGCCCCGGCCTGTTTATCATCTATCTGATTACGTTAGTGGTACTCCCATTATTTCAGACCTTTAAAGAAGGTCTCGATCTGGTTTCGGTGATGTTTGTCATGCGGGAGGAACCCCCGCAAATGCTTACGGATGCTGAACTTCTTGCGGTCTCCGTCTTTGTATTCCTGTATGTATTCCTCTTCGGTTAATCCGGTAATTGTATCTAAAATGCGGGTTCGTTGCAAAATACAATCTTCTGCCACCTGCAGCGCAGATAACGTTTTCGCGTGCTCAACGGCATTGGCATTAAATTCATTAAAGTCCAGATGTCTTGATGTCAAGGGCTGGCCCAGCTTGATCTTCTCAATAGCTTCTTCGTAAAAGTACTTGTCCCACAGCATAATATGACAAATAATATCTTTCACTGTCCATTTCCCTTCACCGATCGGTGTATTCCAGTGTGCTTCAGGGGCTTCTTTCAAAGATTCCACGAAAGGAAGAAACGCTTGAAATTCGAGTACCCTCTGCTCATTGGTTTTGACTGCCATACACATAACCTCCAGTTATATTGTGAGCAATTCCGGTCTTCTATTGCTTGGCTTCGGGTTTAATTGTACCAAAATTATCAGGTAAATAAATACAAACATCCCAATTCACCAAAATAAAACTTACTTACTAAAGTTGAGAAACATTAAAAAGTATAGTAATATAAAATTATAAATAAGGAGGCGATTGCAGTGGCTGAAACAGCAAACCGCATTGAAATAGGAATTAGTACTTTTCTGGAAACAACTCCCGATTTGAAAACGGGTGAAATTATGAGTCATGCGCAGCGGATGCGCAACGCTGTAGAGGAGATTGTCCTGGCCGATCAGGTCGGCCTGGATGTATACGGTATCGGCGAGCATCACCGGGCGGATTATGCGGGCACCGCTCCAGAGATTGTGCTTGCGGCAGCAGCCTCTGTAACGAAACGTATTCGGCTGACCAGCGCCGTGACCGTGTTATCCTCGGCCGATCCGGTCCGCGTCTATCAGGCCTTCTCTTCGCTAGACGGCCTCTCGAACGGCCGGGCAGAGATTATGGCTGGACGCGGATCGTTCACAGAGTCCTTCCCGCTCTTTGGCTACAGCCTGGATGACTATAACGAGCTGTTCGAAGAGAGTCTGGAGCTGCTGCTGGCTATCCGAGCATCCGAGAAGGTCAACTGGCGCGGCGGACACCGCCCGGCCATTCACAACCTCGGTGTCTACCCACGCTCGGTTCAGGACCCGCTACCGGTCTGGATCGGTACTGGTGGCAACGCGGAGTCCGCCATTCGCGCAGGCGTACTGGGCTTGCCGATCGCCTTCGCGATCATCGGCGGCATGCCAGAGCAGTTCGCGCCACTCGTCCGGCTGTACAAACAGGCAGCAGCACAGGCCGGCCATGATCCTGCAAAGCTGCAAATTGCCACTCATTCGCACGGCTTTGTCAGCGATACGACCGAACAAGCTGCCGAGCTGCTCTACCCGCCGATACAGGCCCAAATGAATGTCATTGGGCGTGAGCGTGGCTGGAGCCAGCCTTATAGCCGGTCGACCTTCGATGCCGCCCGCAGCTTGCGCGGCGCCCTGTATTTGGGCGACCCGGAGTATGTCGCAGAGAAGATCATTCTGCTGCGCAAGAACCTTGGCATTACCCGTTTCTTCCTGCATTTGAGCGCGGGCACGCTGCCACATGAAGAGCTCTTGCACGCGATTGAGTTGCTAGGCACCAAGGTCGCGCCCATTGTACGCAGAGAGTTAGCCCGCATCGAGGGCTGGGAATAATCGAATTGGTTCCAGACTTCGAATTGGGATTGCAAACGAGCTGCCTCATTATGAGCGCAGCTCGTTTTTTTACACCAATAGGCTGTATAGATTGAACTGAAAAATAAAGGGAACGGAATAGAGGGAAAGTTTGGAACTGAAGGTGAGATAGCGACCGCCTAAAAGCTTTCCTTCGGAAAGCTCGCACCGAAAGCATAAGCTCTCCGGATTTTATCCGCGAATAGTGGTACAGCTATGCGCTTAAATCCTTCTTTTCCTCTTTGGATTCCAGCTTCTTGTGCTCCCATTTCTCAATCCACCCGCCTACACGGATGAAGAAGAAGGCCACTACTATTGAAAATGTTACAATCCCGAAGAAGCCTGCCCCAGTTCCAATGCCAACCCCGCCTGCGAACAAGATCATCGCAGCGGACGTCAAGCCTTTCACTTCAAAACCAGCCTTCATGATCAGTCCTGCACCGAGAAAACCGAGACCGGAGACAATCTGTGCCGCCAGACGCATGGGGTCCATCATCGTCCGGTTATGCAGCTGACCGTATACTTCGACACTTTCAATAGATACGATTGTGATTAAGGCAGAAGCAACCGTGACGAATGTGTACGTCTTCACACCTGCCGGCTTGTTCTTGTGGGTCCGGTCGAACCCGATCAGCAGCCCCAGAACGGCACTAATTAGAATCCGAATATAATATTCAAAAGGTACGGCATAGCCAATCGATGTAATCGTTGTCATTTGTTACCTCGCTAACCTGGAACGCCCGGTTACGTCTTATCGACTGGAGCGCAAGAGTCTCTCTCAATAAATTTGCTAGGGACGGTCCAATGATTGTCATATTCCCCCTCCAGCACACCCAGCTTATGCATAAGCAGTCTTACCGACTGTACCCCAAGTTCAGAGGGTTGCAGATCCATTCCTGTCAAAGCGGGCCTTACCTGATGCATCATGGATAAATCGCCGCAGATCACGAATAAAGAAATATCCTCCGGTACAGAGAGGCCGGCTTCGTTGATCGCGTTTAGCGCACTGAGTGCCGAACGGTCATCATCGGCGATGATTGCTGTAACGCGCTCAGGATGATTCTTCAACGTACGCATCGTCTCATCGTACCCATATTTTATATACTCGTCAGAGTGAATATCCGGCTTGCTATAGATCATCTCCGGCTGTACAGTTATTCCGTGTTCCTCCAAAACCCGTACAAATTCCTCCATCCGCTCAATCCCCACGGTCATTCGATCCCCAGCATTCAGGAACATAATATTATGGTGACCCAAACCGATCAGATGCTCACAAATATATCGAATGATTCCCTTGTTGTCGTTGTTGACGGTAGATACATCCTGGATTCCCTCGTTGATGATTCTGCCCACGGTAACGAACGGAATTTCATTTTGGTGCAGGAGATTTATCCGGTCATCCTCTTCCGTTGGGCCGAGCACAATCGCCCCATCGATAGGGTAACTGGCTAGTGAAGGCGTTTTGACCTCACCCGTCGGAATCATATCCAGCAGCACACGGTATCCGTAATTGGAGGCTTCCAACAACACTCCGTTGATAAATTGGTTATGGAACATGCTAAAAAAGAATTTACGGTGCGGAATCATAAGCCCGATCGCCATTGTTTTCTTGGTGACCAGGCTTCTTGCTATATGATTCGGCACGTAATTCAGTTCTTTCGAGACCTGAAGCACTTTCTCCGTTACCTTCTTGCTCGTCGGTCTCTTCTGACTGAATACGTTGGATACCGTTCCTTTGGATACACCCGCCAGGCGGGCCACATCGTCAATCTTCGCCATTTTAGGAATACCCTCTCTTCAACACTAGTTCAATTGCAACTCGTCAGACTCTATGGGAACACCGCGAAGCTGAAGCTTCTCTGCATAATGACATGCAGCAAAATGATTATAACCTACTTCACGAAGCTCAGGCACTTCCTGGATACATTTCTCTGTCTTGTAAGCACAGCGGGGGTGAAAATGGCAGCCGCTTGGCGGATTGGCTGGATTCGGCACTTCTCCCTCCAGAATGATCCGCTCCTTCTTGAATTCGGGATTCGGCTGTGGTACAGCTGACATTAGAGCCTCCGTATAGGGATGCTGAGGATGTCCGAATAGTGATTCCGTTGACGCCAGCTCCACGATTCTGCCCAGATGCATTACGGCTACCCGGTCAGAAATGTTCTGTACGATCGAAAGATCATGTGAAATGAAAATATAAGTGATCTTGAATTGCTCCTGCAGATCTTTGAGCAGAT
The DNA here is from genome assembly GCF_042887565.1 of Paenibacillus sp. NPDC057934. Lineage (NCBI taxonomy): Bacteria > Bacillati > Bacillota > Bacilli > Caryophanales > Paenibacillaceae > Paenibacillus > Paenibacillus sp. NPDC057934. The sequence continues at coordinate 292,007 of NZ_JBHVPB010000002.1, read as the reverse complement.
TGATAATCTGGGCTTGAATCGAGACATCGAGCGCAGATACGGCCTCATCACAGACAATCAGCCTAGGCTGTGTAATCAGCGCGCGTGCGATAGCAATCCGCTGCCGTTGTCCCCCGGAGAAGGCATGGGGGTATCTTTTTAAATAACCTACATTCAGTCCGGTCTTCTCGGCAATCTCCGTGACCTTGGCTTCCACCTCATCCTTGCTCAGCTTAAAATTGGCAATCAGCGGCTCGGCAATAATATCAAACACGTTCATCCGCGGACTGAGTGAGGAATATGGGTCCTGAAAAATCATCTGAATATCTTTACGGTAAGCCTTGATTCCTTTACGGTCAAGCTTAAGATAATCAACGGCCTTTTTGTCCTCTGCATGATAGACAACACTGCCCGACGAGGCACTCACACCCCTGACGATACAGCGTCCGAGCGTCGTTTTCCCACAGCCGGATTCTCCGACAATACTGAGCGTCTCCCCTTCAAGTAATTCAAATGAAATATCATTCAGGATATGAACAGGCTTTGGCTTTTTGAACAACGTCTTGTCGGATTTGACTTGAAAGCTCTTGTTCAGCTTGAGGACTTCAAGAATAGGTTTGGTCATTGTGCTTCTCCTTCTCTCTGGTCCGCGTACAGGAAACATCTAACCATGTGCTCGTCGGAAATTGTGATTTTGGGTGCTGATTGCGCATTACATACACCTTCGATCCGGTCCTTGCAGCGGTCATAAAATCCACACATCGGCGGCATGTTAATTGGCATTGGAACGGAGCCTTCAATGGAATCCAATCGTTTACTCTTGTTCCCGCCTAGTCTCGGCATAGATCGGAGCAAGCCTTTAGTGTAAGGGTGCTTCGGATTATTGAAAATTTCTTTCACCGGTGCCTGTTCCACGATTTTCCCAAGGTACATCACCGCGACCTCATCGCACATCTCGGCGATAATCCCCAGATCATGCGTAACCAGCAGAATCGCCATGCCGAACTCCGCCTGCAGACTTTTCATGAGCTCCAGCACTTGCGCCTGAATCGTCACATCGAGCGCTGTCGTCGGCTCGTCAGCAATCAGAATCTCCGGGTTGCAGGACAATGCCATAGAGATCATCGCCCGCTGGCGCATCCCTCCCGAGAATTCGTGCGGGTATTGGTCAAACCGTTTCGCCTGATCGGAAATGCCGACTTTGCTGAGCATCTCCAGCGCGATTTTCTTGGCTTCCTTCTTATCCTTCGTCTGGTGCGTTCGAATCGCTTCCATAATCTGATTCCCGATCGTATACATTGGCGAGAAGGCCGTCATTGGCTCCTGGAAGATCATCGAGATTTTCCGGCCACGGATAGAGCGGATCTGTTTACCAGTAGGCTTAAGAGATAAAAGATTTAGATCCTTCAGCGCCGACTCCGATTCCGAATTGTAAGTGATCGTTCCACTCGTTTCACATTCCTTCGGATTAATGCTGATGATAGAACGGCTGGTTAAGCTTTTACCGCAGCCTGATTCACCGACAAGGCCCAGCGTTTTGCCTTTGTAAATATTGAAGTCTACCCCATCCACGGCATTCATGATGCCACTTTCCATTTGGATCTTGATCTTTAAATCCTGAACGGACAGTAAAGGTTGCTCTTTATGAGCCGCTTGAGTTGCCATGCTATCCCCTCGCTTGCCTAGTATTTGTGACATTATTTTTTGTACGGGTCAGCCGCGTCGCGCAAGCCGTCACCAATGAAGTTATAGGTCAATACGGTCAGAATGACTGCACCCAGCGGAAGCAGCTTCCATGGATACAGGGCCACATTCTCGATCTTTTGGGCCTCCTGCAACAGTACACCCCAACTGGTCGCCGGCGAACGGACACCGAGTCCGAGGAAACTCATGGCTGTCTCCCCCAAAATCATGCTGGGGATTGCCAATGTCGTCGCTACGACTAGATAGCTCATAAAGCCAGGCAGCATATGCTTTACAATAATTTTCGTATTACCTACGCCAGCAATTCTCGCCGCTACCACATAATCTTCATTCTTGAGCGAGATGAACTTGCCTCTAACGACACGTGCCAGATCAGTCCATCCAATGAACGCAAAGATGATAACGATGTACAAATACATGGTCACCACCGGAATACGCGGCGGAATCGCAGCAGACAAAGCCATCCACAGCGGCAACGTAGGGAAGGAACGAATAATTTCGATTACACGTTGAATCAGGGAATCAAGCCAGCCCCCAAAATAACCGGAAATCCCACCGATAATTAATCCCAGAATAAAACTGATGCCTACGCCGACTAAAGGAATACTGAGCGAGATTTGACTCCCAAGCACAATCCGGGAAAACAGATCACGACCCATGCCATCCGTACCAAGCAGGAAGATTCGCCCCGGCTCTTCTACTGCGAACAAATGGGTCGACATCGGAATCAGGCCCAAAAGTTTATATTCCTGTCCTTTCACGAAGAACTTGAAGGAGTATTTTTTCTCTGTATCATGAACAAATATTTTACGTAAAGTTTCCGGGTCGCGCTCCGTTTTCAGCTCATAAACAAACGGTTTGATGTGAAACTTGCCTTCCGCGTCGACAAACCGGAGACCCATAGGCGGAGCATTGACGTATTTACTGTCATAGCTTTGCAGATCATATGGCGCGATGAATTGTGCAAACAAAGCTACGAGGTATAGCAAACCCAGAATATACATACTGATCCGAGCCAGTTTATGCTTCTTAAATTTCTGGTAAATCAGCCGCCATTGCGAGCTGTAAACCGTGTCTTTGGGTGCCGCGGTGACCTGGGCTGCCGGTTTTTGACCTTTGAATAACGGTAGTGTTCTCATGATTAAGATCCCCTGAACTCTGTACGGATTTTTGGATCAAGCCAAGCCAGCAGAATATCGGAAATCAGGGTTCCGAGTACAGTCAGTAGGGCCATAATTAATAGGAAGGTTCCGGCAAGATACATATCCTGTCCCAGTAGGGCGTTATGCATGACCGGACCTTGAATCGGCAGGTTCAATACAATTGCTGTTATGGTCGCGCCCGTAAAGATCGAGGATAAAGACCAGCCAAAGGTGCTCACAATCGGATTCAAGGCTGCACGTGTCGGATACTTGAACAAGATTTGCATCTCTGACAAGCCCTTAGCGCGGGCAGTGACCACATTCGGTTTATTCAACTCGTCAAGCATCTGTCCCCGCATGATCCGGACCAGATCTGCGGTACCCGAAAGTCCGATGACGATAACAGGGATGACCATATGCTGCATTAAGTCTTTAACTTTGTCCATCGACCACGGCGCATTTACGTATTCAGGCGAGAATAAGCCGAGTAACGGGTTGCCGAACCATTTATAGGACAGGAACATCAGAATAATCGCCAGCAGGAAGTTCGGGGTAGCCATCCCGATAAAGCTCAAGCCCGAGAAGACATAATCTCCTACGGAATACTGCTTGACTGCTGTGTAAATCCCGATGGGAATCGCAACGATATAATGAAAGGCCATAGTAACCAGGGAGACGACCAGCGTCAGACCCATATATTGCTGAATGACGGCCATAACCGGCTTGTTATAGTTAAACGAAAATCCGAAATCGCCATGCAGAATGATTTTTTTCATCCACATAAAATACTGCTCATAGATCGGCCGATCCAGGCCCAGATTTGCCCGCATCTGATTCATTTCCGCCTGACTCATAATATCGCCGGAAGCGGACATTTTGGCCGCGTAAGAGGAGACATAATCTCCAGGCGGCAATTGAATGATATAGAAGACGATGAAGGAGATTAAGACCACCACAGGTATCGCCAGCAGAATTCGTCTGATAATGTATTGAAGCACTTTGCAATCCTCTCCTCTACAACACTTAATGATACAAGTAGAAACGGCTTTGCCGTCCTCTAAGGGACGGTATCCGTTTCAGTGAGAAATATAAGAATGATTTATAGCGTAAAACCTATAAATCCTTATATTTCAAAAGGAAACAATAGCGGGGATGTGATCCCCCGCTATTGCCACCAGAACGCTTCAAAGCTTATTGCTTGATAAAGAATTGCACTGGATGTCCTTGGCCCAAGGAACGATATTCGTCAGACCAGATGGCGTCAGTAGGAATGTTGTGAATTTTATTGCTCGCAACAATCAGCACTGGCGTTGGTCCTGCATAGCCGATCACCCATTGGTTCTTCTGATGCAGCTTCACGATTTCATTGCTGTAATTGTTGATATCCTCAAGTGTTTTGCTTGATTTCACTTTATCCCAGTACTCTAGGATTTTCGCTACATCACCTTCCGGTTTAACGCCTTCTTTACCGCCGGATTGTGTGTAGAGCCCGTAATGACCCAGCCATGGCGTCATGACACGAAGCGGAACGAGAGTATCCGGACGGAAGGCTACGTTAGCGACAGAGATATTCTCGGTATGCATTGGAATCTGGTTAGCGTACTTCATGTCGAATTGGGTAGTTCCATCTACGATTTTCACATTCGTTCTAAGACCCATTTCTTCATAGTACTTCTTGAGCAGCTCCAGAAATGGCGCATTGTCAGTCGTACCTTCGACAATGGTCAGCGTCAGCTCCGAACCGTCAGCATTGGTACGGAAATTATTCTTATCCCGCTTGGTCAGACCCAGTTCATCGAGGATCTTGTTCGCGCGTTCTGGATCATATTCAGCCCACTGTTTATCCCAGCCTTCCTGATACCCCATAATCCCTTTCGGAACAGAAGCCTGAATCGGCTCGCCAAGTCCGTTGGTTACGATCTCAGAGACTTCGTTCCGGTCAACCCCGATCGAAAGCGCTTCGCGGAATTTGATATCCTGGAACAGCTTGCGCAGGTTCGGATCTTCTGTCGTCTGGTTCAATTGAATACCCGCACTGGACCAAGATGGCTGTGTCCATGGAATGATGCGGAAGTCGGCTTTTTTCTCATTTTCCTTCAGAACTGTGAAGTCCTTGGAATCAAAAATGGTCAAGTTATAATCACCAGAAAGTGTACCTAGCACCTTTTGGCTCGGATCTTGAATCTTGGTTGCTACAATCCGGTCAATGTAAGGCAGCTGTTTGCCTTCTGAATCTGTTTTCCAATAGTAAGGGTTGCGTTCCATCACGAATTGGTCACCGTTAGGATCATTCGTTGGTACCCAAGCACGAAGTGTCGGGATTTGGTAGTGCAGCCAGTCCGTATATCCGGTCTCCATAAGGAAGGTTTTCGGATCTTCATAGCCCCATTCCTTGGTGATCTCCAGTGTCTTCGCATCGCCTACAAATTCAGGCAGGATTGTCTTATGGAAGTGTGCCGGAGCAAAGAACCACTTGTTGTCGATAGCTACACGTTCCAGGAAGAGTACGCTTGGATACTTGTGAGTCACTGTAAAGGTGTAATCATCCACCTTCTTGACTTCTGCCAGCGCTCTGTCGCCGGTTGCCGGATCGACGGAATAATAAGCATCGTAAATCTTTTTACCGAAAGTCTCTTTAGTTAGCATGTGCTCCCAATAGAAGAGGACATCATCGGCTGTGAAAGGAACACCGTCAGACCATTTCATGCCTTCCCGCAAATGAATGGTGAACACTGTAGAATCCGCGTTAACTTCATAGCCTTTGGCTACGTTGGGTTCAACCTTATTGCCTTCCTTATTGAAGCGGAATAGCGCTTCTTCAGTCGGTTGGCCAACTGACCACTTGTCAGCAACACCATTCCAAGGCATTTTCCAGTCGCCGCCATACTCTCCGATTTCATCAACGACATTCTCAATCATAATGTCCTTGGCAGCCGGAAGACGCTCTTCCAGCTTAGGCAGCTTTCCTTCAGACACCAGCTTAGCCAGATTCGGCGACTCTTTAGTGTTATTAGTCTCTTTGACGATCGTTTCTTTCACATCCGGCGATTCCTTAACCTTATCAGCTACGTTGTTAGAAGAAGAGAACGAACATCCTCCCAAGGCCGTAGTCATAAGGATAAGGCCAATTAACAATTTGCTTCCCCTTTTCAAGTTAACCCCTCCGTGTTTAGATTTACGATTTGTCTAGCGGAACTTGCTCTAGTTGTCTCCCACCTCCCAAGTGGAATTAAACCGATTTAACATAAATATAGAGTGCTATGTAAAATCAATATTAAACCGGTTTAATAAGAGCTTTAAAAAAATAATGGGCCTGTAACCTAACCCCATATTAAACCGGTTTAAATATCGTTAATACCAAAATGAAAACGCTTTATTTGTATAATACATGGAATTAAGCGCTTAATCAATACACAATTAACAGAATGTTCAATATTATTTTAAAATATAAGGATATATGTTTTACACGATAAATCATCCTTATATTTCTCGCTGAAACGGATACCGTTCCCTTAGAGGACAGCAAAGCCGTTTCTACTTGAGATGAATAAAAGAGGGCTTTACCTTATTTGCAACCCGCTAATCCCTCTTACTTGTCCTATTATAGGACTTAAATGTACTAGGATTATTAGCTGATCATCAAATTTCGGTAAAACCCCTGCTTATTTCCTTTTATTTGAGATTGGAATGTGTGTTTAGACGGAAGCGGAACTTCGCGTCATCTCCGTACCACATCGGGAAGTTTGTTCCCCATTTGTTGTTGTGGAGATTGAAGTGCCATCCACCTGCCAGCGAAACAAAGGTATTGTCGAACTGCAGTAGTCTTCTCTGACCAGGTGCGACCAGTGCAGAATCCAGTGCTGCAATCGAAGCTCGGCCGTCTGCCCCTTCATAGAAAACACCACGATCTATGGCATGCAGATTACGGTTGCCATCCTTCACGACATTCAGAGGTGAGATTGGACCACCGAGCTTATCCATCATCCACAGATTCGGGTTATCCACCTTCAGGCCGCAGCTGAACCAGCTGGCTTCCGGCAGGCGATTGGCATCTTTTCCGAACCACTGCAGACTAACGTCCACTCCACCGTCTCCGGCAAAGGTGTAGATCAGCTCCAGTTCCTTCGGTGCTCCGTATACTTCATGAGCTTCCTTAGGCATGGACAGACGAAGCAAGTATTGATCTCCGTTCGCACCACTTGTCTTTTGCAACTCCCGGACAATCGGCTTGTATATGCCATGACTTGGCAGCGGACGCACGAATTCAAAACCCGGCTTGCTGAAGTCGGCATCTGCCCACGGATGTGTTAAAGGCAGGTTCTGCATGTACGTACGGAAATATCTGTTGTAATCATCTGTACCGAAAGTTTCGTAGATGTATTCACCAAACGGATGCTGGGTATCCACCCAGTTCTTGCCGTTGCTGTCGATCAACTGGATCAGAGCGCCGTTCTCATTGAAGGCAACCTCATAACCGCCGCTGTTGTAGGCCGAATGGCTGACAAATGCAGACGACCCGGACAACTCATTCTTCACTGGCTTCAATTGTTCAAAAGCTGCCCGTGCTTCGGCTTGTTTATCTTCGCTCAATGCAGCGACAGCTGTGTCCAGATATCCACGCTGCTCCGCCCAAGAACTCTCGATCATCGAGTACGTGCGGCGGCTGGTCTCGGAAGCGAATAATCCGCTGGAATGCTTGTCGAACTCGTCCATGGCGAATGCACCGATGTATTGGAATTTGGCCGGGATATCATTCACGTCGATATCGTCAACTTTCCGCGCCTTATTAAAGTCTGGCTTCGCGTAGTTGCGGAAATCCGGTAGCCATTTCTTCACATCAAGACCCCACGTATGCTCTACAACAAGCAGCAAGGCGTCACTGAAACCTTTATATTCAGCGCTTGCGATATCAATCCGGCCCTCGGCCAGCCACTTGTCTCTCAAACGCTGCAGCTCACGAAGCTTAGCAACCTTCAGCGGATCAGTAGCTCCGCCGTGAATCCAGGTATCTCCAAGCTCTTCACGTACTACAGGCAGTTGGTCGCTAACTGTAAGCAATTGTTCAGCAAAAGCGTCCAGCGAAGAAGCAATAATCTCTGCATCCGGGTAACGCTCTTGAATATGCTCAAACTGCTCACGAATCTCTTCTGCACTTGGCGGCCCGCAATTGTCACCTGTATGCGCGAACAGCAGGATATCGTCAAGATCGTCCAATTCTACGGCTTCACCGTAAGTTCCAGCATAGTTAACAATAATTTCGCTGCCGTCTGCCGCTTGCCATCTGAACAGCTTTGGCACATCTGGACGCATAGAGGCCGGATTCACGCCAAGGTGCATATAGCGAATGCCTGCTTCGCTCATGTATGGCACCATCGACAGGGTGTGGCCTGGTACGTCTGTCATTTTCGAAGCAATTGTCTTTTTGCCAAATTGAGCATCCAGCTCTTGACTGATCGACAGACCGTAGCGGAATAAGGCCGGGTCCATTAGCTCGGTATGCGTTGTGAATGGTAAGCCGTGCCAGACGATGTGACCTTTGCGGATCGCCTCATCCATAGCTTTCTTGCCTTCGTCAGACGCATGATCCAAGTAATAGCGAATCAACCAGGAGCCTGTGGTCCATACGAAACGCTCTTTACCACCTTTGGCTTCAAGCTCCGCAGCTAGCGCGATTGCTTTTGGAATATACTCCTCCATGTACTGCTTTACTACATTTGCTGCCAGATGGGTAAAACCGATATCGAGGTGGGTCTTAAAAACAACGTGTACTTTTTTTCTGCTAGTCATGGTTGTATGCCTCCGTTTTAAATAAATTAGTCGAGAACTACATCGTTCGTAAGCGCGCCTTTTTCTTGCGGGCCGGTAGGTCCGCCAGCCAGGAGCGGCTGTCCAAAGAAGGAGCCTTGCGCAGGATTACCAAATTTGTACACCGAGAGACTGTTCGGATTGCTATAATCTCTGTCCAGCCAGGACGGCCACGCATTGCCGAGGCCATTGCCTGTCAAAGAGTTCGGGTAGTACTGGAATGCCTGAATATTGTTCCATGTATCCCATGCGGTTCCTTGGTTCGCCACATCAATCAGTTGTGTAACGACCAACTCTTTATACACATGATTGCCTGGATCTTTCCACATTCCGTGGGAGCCAAAAGCGGAATAGGCTACCGGATGGGTGTTATTCACTTTATCTACTTCATTCCAGTTGTATGTTGTGCCGAAAGAATGGGCACCATAATAAACTTGAACCGGTTTAATAAAATTCGTGCCTTGGTCCGCGAATTTAGCCAATCTTACTGTTACACGTTCCCAATCCCCAACGTGATCGCCTACTTCTGTACCGAATACGGTCTTACCAAGATCATAGGCGCTGTACTGGAAGTATACCAGATCGACATTGTTATACTCTTTCTCTACCCAGAAGGCATAGATTGGAGCAGTGGCCAAATCGCCTGAGAAATGAGGGAGCTTCAGTGTGTATGGGTTGAGTTCCGTTTTAGTTTTGAATTCATACAGTCCGGAGCTAGGATTTATATAACGGTCCAAGTGCGGCAATGTAAACTCTACAGAAGCTGGGAAATACGTCTCTCCTTGGGCGAACCAGATCCTTGGCGCAAAGGTTTGTAAAAGCTCACGTTTGGCCGTATCACTGTAAGCATTGCCTGGCACCGCTCTGGTTGTGGAATCCTGTGGTGAAATGGCCTCCACCTTCAAGCTGGATACCGAATCATTGATGTCACTGCCTACATAGATCGCATCTGCGGTCAGAACCTTGGAGGTACCAGAGTAGTTATAATCTTTGAATAGTGTAACCTTATAACCCGGTGCTATACGAATTGCAGAAATAGCGTCATTTCCCACGCCAGCCTTCAGATCATCCACATTGTAATTGCCAATATCAAACTGCTGCTCGAATCCGCCATAAGGAGAATTGGAGTAGGCAATAACCGGCTTGTTCGGACCGCCAATCTTCTCAACCTTGAGGCTGGAAGTAGCATCGTTGAAGTCATCCAGCCAGCTTGCATCGCCGGTTAGCTGCTTGGTGTCACCGGAGAAATCCTTGTCCCGATACAAGGTCAAGCGATAACCCGATGCTACCTTGACTGAAGAAATTTTATCGTTGCCGACGACATTTAGCTCGTTTACATTGTAAAGGCCAATCCCAAACTGCTGGGAGATGCCGCTAAAGTCGCCATCCCTATACACTGTTACCGCATTATTATCTGCCGCTAGTACTGACTGATTTTCTTCCGCCAGTGCTGATTGAGCTTCTTCCGCCAGTGCGGGCTGTGCTACCGGTAAGATAAGAGATACTGCCAAGAACGATGTTGCAAGCAAAGATTTGATTGTCATATTCGGGCTCCTCTTCGAATGATGATTTCATTTTCTGCTAACATTCATTTCTTCAGGCTTCTGTAGGTCTGATCTCAGGATGTATGATAACGCTTCCTAAAAGGTCCTCCTTTCATGATTAAAGATAACTATACCCTCAGGGTAATCTATGTCAGTGACATATACAATAACAAAATCAATTTTGCTATGTAAATTTTTTCGAGGATATATTCCATTATTAGACTATATTTTACAATATTATTGCATATTTTAGGGATAAAGATAACACTGATAAGATTTATTTTCCAATCTCAAGAAAAACAAATCTATGTGTCACTGACATACAAAGAAGCCTATACGATCACAAACATGTGATAGCATAGGCTTGTTAGCTAAAAACCCCTATTACATTCAAAGATGGAGATCACGCACAGAGCTTCGTTCGATAATGGTCGTGTTTACCTTAATCGATACCGCCCCTTCCTTGGAATTCTCCATACGTTTGCAGAGAAGATTGACTGCTGCCTGACCCAACTGCTGCGTGGTTTGTCTGGCTGTAGTCAACGGGACCGGCAACAAACTGGCAAGCTGGATATCAGAAAACCCGATGATGGACAGATCATCAGGAACCGCCTTGTCGATTGAAAGAGCTGTGTTCAAGCAAGAAGTCGCCAGATAATCATCCGCACAGAGGACCGCCGTCATGTCAGGATTATTTTGCATAAAATCAGCCAGTTCCTGATTGGAGCCGTTCAGGTTCAACATGTAATCCTCTGCGCAGTTCAGGTTAATATTACGCCCATTCACAGGTAGCTCATAATCCAGCATGGCCTGCATATATCCTTTATAACGGTCTTCCCGGCTTGTCACTCCATCAAATGGCATAGAGAGATAACCGATTTCCCGATGCCCCCTCTGTATCAAATATTCCGTCAAATTATAGGCACCTTGATGGTGGTCATGATAGACACAATCAATGTTAACCTCGCGAAAAATCCGGTCGATGATCACCAGCGGGTAGTTTAGTAAATTAAGCTCCAGTACCTTCTCACTGCAATGTGTTCTACCTCGAGGGTATAGAATAATTCCGTCCACTCCGTCATCATATAACTCCTGCAGGCTGCTGCTCTCATCCTCTTTATCGGTAGTCATGCGAATAAGCAGGTGACAACCGGATTGGCGGGCTTCCCGCTCAACGGATGCTATAATTCTGGCCACATAATCATCCACGTTCGGAAACACAAGAGCGATCCTCCGCTTGACCGGCGTCTTGCCCCCATCTGCTTGATCCGCTGCAATCTCCCTGTCGGGTCCCGAATAGTCACCTGACATAAAAGTACCCCGGCGCGCCAGTCGGTATACAATTCCCTGTTTCTCCAGAATCTGTAGCGCCAGTTTTGCTGTCATGCGGCTGACAGAATACAGCTTGGCCAGCTCTGCCTCAGACGGCACCGGATCATGCGGCTGCAGCTTGCGCTTGCGAATTTCCTCCAGCACTAGATCAGCAGTTTGCAAATATAACAGCGGTTTCCGATCCGACTTCTGTTGTTGTTCTTCCATGTAAGCATCTACCTCAATTCCGTATTGCTGTCTTTCTTTTGTCATTCTCTCATGAAAAAGATAGTTCGATACAGCTATTGTACAATCCTGTTCAAGAACCGCCACTTTTATCGCTAAGTAAGACGAACTTTAGATCCGCACTTAAAGGCTCAGTTGTCACTACGGTGAATGTTTGCACTTCCGCTCGCTGGTTGTCCCCAGATTCCTTCGATTAAACCGCTTATAGCGGTCGAAGACTGGCGACAGCTCACACATCCAGCGTGATGAGCTTTACTCCGGGGATTGCTGCGGTGGCTTCCTGCGTAGGCTTCCTGCAGAGGTTTGACCACCGCCTTGGGCCAAGCACCCCGTGCCGGGAAGCGCACGCGGTGCGAAAAAAATCTTTCAGGCAAGGGCTACGCTCCTATAATTCCAAACCTTCCACCTAGAAGAAATAGGGGGCAACAGCGGCCGCAGTCCCCACTTCACCGGAATATCCGTCTGAGCCCACATTCGAGCTTAGGAAGAGTTTGATAACAGGAAAATATACCGTTAATTGTTTCTTTCCACCTTATTTACGATAAATAAAGGGAATTCCTCCAGTTAAATATCTATTTTTTCCTTCAATGATCTAGATTTGAGGTAATTAACGGGATATTTTCCAGTTATATTTAGGAAGGAAGAGAATTTAATCAGAATAACAGGAGTTATTCCCGTTATTGCAATGCCCTATCGAGTGAATTTGAGCTTTTCGGCACATTTGTCACTTGATGGAGTGAAATCCTTGTGAACTAAGCATTCAGAAGAGTTCATTTCTATTATGTACCCTTAAGCCAAGAAAGTCGTTATTTAGGCGCCAGTGTCATTTTCAAGATCACATTGTGTTTTAAATGCGTTCTATATAAAAATATAAAAAAACAGCCCTTTGTCCGAAGAATGGTTAGTAACCCATCCTTCGGACAAAGGGCATGCATAGATTGAACTTGAAATTTTCAACGTGGGACAGGTGTCCCTATCCCCCATTGATATTTTCGAGCACAATCTATACAACAGGCAATCTGCCTTATTATTGCAGTTCAGCATTCAGCCGTTCAATGAGCTCAAGCAATTGCAGCGGTTCACTGACGGTGTGTGTCGGCCGTTCGGATTCATCCGCCGGCTCGTGAGGATAACGCGGCGTCCAGCTCTGAAAGATGCTGGTGATGCCAAGTGCGTTGGCTCCCTTCATATCACGGCTCAGGTTGTTGCCGATCATGACGGTCCGGGAGAAATCTTGCTCAGACAAGTCAAGCGCACCGATTGCGGCCTTGAACATCCGAGGGCTAGGTTTGATCGCTTTAATATTCTCAGAAATGATCATTGCGCTGAAATAATCGTGAAGTCCATGCTGCTTGAATACGTTCTTGAAAGATTGTGCGTCACCATCGGCTACCAAGGCCAGCGTGTAGCCTCTCTCGTGCAGCGTTTGAATCGTGATATCTGCTCCAGGAATCAGATCCGCACTGAGAACGATGCCCTCTTCGTCCCGAATCTCAGTCGATTCATCAACAATAGTATCGCCGCTGTCAAAAAAGATAATTAACTTCTTGTCGTCCATATTCTTTATGACCATCCTCTTCATTCGATTGGCGGACTGCCTGTGGACTCCCGAATGACCAGTTCTGGCTGCATGACAATTCTCTGCTTGATTTCATCCGCATTATCCAGACTGCCGATCAACAGATCGAACGCCAGCTTCACCATTTGATCCATGGGCTGGGCAATGGTTGTCAGCGTCGGATTCGTCACGGTGGACAGTATGGTATCGTCAAAGCCGATGATCGAGAGCTGTTCCGGTACGGATATGCCCGCTTCCTTAGCGGCCTGCAGTGCGCCGATAGCAAGCAAATCGTTGCAGCAGAACAATGCCGTGGGACGTTCCGATCCGCGAATAATCGCAGCGGCTGCCCGTTTGCCGTCTTTAATATTCGACTCACAGGACAGAATCTCCTCCGGGTTCAGTGAAATTCCCGCTTCGAATAATCCAAACCGGAAACCTCTAACCCGCTCAAAGCTGCTGCTGACCTTGAAATTCTCCGAAAGAACCGCCACTCGCTTATGGCCCTTACCCAGCAAATACCGGGCAGCAAGCTCGCCACCTCTGAAGTCGTCCGTTAGGACACTGTGCACCGAAATACCTGCCGCCTCACGCGCAATCATGACGATCGGAAAGGATTTCTCTGCGAGCAGCGCCAGAATCTCTGCATTCTCCAAGCCGGTTCCGATCAGGATTCCGTCAACGTTCTTTTGCTCCAGCAGCCGGATGTATTTCTCCACACGCTCATCCCTGTTGTCGGTACTACAAACGATGACACTGTAACCTCCGGAATGCGCCAGATCCTCTACCGTTCTAGCAATCTCAGAGAAAAAGGGGTTGGAGACGTCTGGAATCAGAAGACCTATCGTGTAGGTCTTCTTCCCCATCAAAGCAGACGCAATGACACTGGGCTGATAATTCAGTCGCTCCATCACCTGCAGAATTTCTTCACGCCTTTTCTTGCTTACTTTCCCTTTACCATTAATTGCGTTGGAGACGGTGGCAATCGATACGCCCGCTTCCTTCGCAACATCATATATCGTCGTTGCTTTCATGGCATAGCCTCATTATTATCGGATTGTTAAGGGATAGCTTGTCTACGGTCAAACCCCTATCCCGTTATTATCCGATGAATATACTCTTTTTGCAACACTCATTCACTCTCCGTTGGAGCAGTGGTGCGAGGTTGTGCAAGCCATTCGTGATCTGGATCATTGTGGAATTTCCAGATCCGGGTTGGTCCAGCCATCACGTTCAGGTAGTATACATCATAGCCAGGAGGCGCCGAGACAGGGTGATACCCTTTCGGTACAAGCACGGCTTCGCTATCTTTGACAGCCAACGTCTCGTCGAGAGAACGGTCATCCGTATACACGCGCTGAACGGCAAAGCCTTGTTCAGGCTTCACATGGAAGTAATACGTCTCTTCCAGCAGTGACTCGTTGGGTAGGTCATCCCGGTCATGCTTGTGTGGAGGATAACTCGACCAATGGCCCTGCGGTGTGAATACCTCGACCACCAGCAGACTGTCTGCCGGTTCCTGCTCCGGTAAAATATTATGGATGAACCGCTGCGTAGTTCCTTCTCCTCTAACCTCAACGCCTACATCACTAGGAGCGATCAGACGTGCGTCATGGTTTCCGTGGCCTGGGGCCTTGCATACCGCAAGCTCCAGTTCAGTAACAGCTGTCACCTTGAAACGGTTGTCGTTCGGGACATAAACAGAATAAGGAGGAATTTGCTCGAACACGCTCATTCTCTGTCCGATATTAAGCCAGGAAGCATTGGCAGTCGCGATGTCTGCTCTACCACTCAGAAGCACCAGACATACTTCGTTCCCGTCTGTAGACTGGCTTAACGTCTCGCCCGGACTCAGTCGATAGACCTCAAAGCCTACATAGGTCCAGCCAGCGGACTCCGGTGTTACCGATAGAGCGGGATGATTTCCTGAACGTTGTGAATCCGGACTTACAATCAGCTTGCTCACGCTTTTCACTACCTTTCCTTATTGTAATTCCGAGAGTTTTACCGGACGGTTCTCTTGCAAAGATAGCTTCGCTGCCCGGGCAATTCTTTCCGCCTGCCAGCCGTCATTTCCGTTGACCGAAACTGCCTTGCCCAGTAGGAGGGTATCAATAAATTGCTGAGTTTCATCTACATATGCTGCATTATAACGTTCCAGGAAGAAGTGCAGCGGCTTGTCGCTTTGGATGCCGTCTTCTGTACTCAAAACAGCTGTATTCGGGAAATCATTGGCAGCTGTCACAGAACCCTTCGATCCGAACACCTCCACACGTTGATCATAACCGTAAGCCGCCTTGCGGCTGCAATCGATGACGCCAAGCGCACCGTTCGCGAAACGGAGGGTCACAATCGCGGTATCCACATCGCCATATAGGCCGAACACAGGATCAATCAGTACGCTACCTTGTGTGTATACTTCTTCAACTTCACTGCCCGAGAGGAAACGCGCCATATCAAAGTCATGGATCATCATATCCATGAAGATGCCCCCAGAGACCTTAATGTATGCTTCTGGTGGCGGCCCAGGATCCCGGGAGGTAATCTTGATCAGTTGGGTGTCGCCAATGGCACCGTTCTGTACATGCTCACGTACCCGCTTGAAGTTGTGGTCGAACCGGCGGTTGAAGCCAACTTGCAATTGTACGCCTGCCTTAGATACGGCTTCGATAGCTTCTTCCGTCTGACGGATATCCATACTGAGTGGCTTTTCACAGAAAATATGTTTACCCTGCTCTGCTGCCTTCTTGATCAAAGGGACATGCGTATCTGTGGAAGAGCAGATAAATACAGCATCAATCTCTGGGTGGTTCAGGATCTCTTCACTGTCTTTAGTGACGATGGCAATGCCTCTGGAGGCCGCCCATTCTTCAAGTTCCGGACCTGCGAACAAGTCGCTCACAGCTAGAATCTCTGCCTCTGGATGTCTGATCAGGTTGTCGGCATGGATTTTTCCGATTCTGCCAGCGCCGATAATACCGAATTTCAGTTTCTTCATAGTCGTCAGCCTTTCTGTAGTGGGGTGTAAATTCGATTCCGGTTTCTCTTCTATATGGATTCAGTCCACTCCATTATTCCCCGGCCCTAAGCCGGGGATCTGCTATTTCGTTGTTGTAAGGCTGCTATTGTATATTACCAGCGAGCGGTAACCATCTTTTTGCGGGTAAAGAATTCCACGCCATCTGTTCCATTGGCATGCAAATCACCGTAGAACGATTTCTTCCAGCCCGAGAACGGGAAGAAAGCCATTGGAGCGGGTACGCCTAGATTGACACCGAGCATGCCTGCATCGATAGTTTCGCGGAATTGGCGCACGCTGCTGCCGTTGCTGGTGAACAAGCAAGCCCCGTTTGCGAACTCTGAACGATTGGCAATAGCGATTGCATCCTCCAGCGTATCTGCACGCATCACGGACAGAACCGGTGCGAAGATTTCATCTTTCCAAATCTTCATTTCGCTGCTCACCTTGTCAAAAATAGTCGGGCCCACGAAGTAGCCGGAGTTCTGAACAGCTTCATCCTTGCGTCCGTCTCTAACCAGCAGACCGCCTTCAGCTTCCCCGGATTCGATGTAGCCAAGGGTTCTTTCCTTGTGTCCGCCACGGATAACAGGACCGAGGAACGTACCGTCTTCCAATCCGTTACCGATGGTAATCTGATCGGCAGCGGCAGTCAGACGCTCAACAAGCTCATCAGCAACATCACCGACAGCGACTACAACCGCGCAAGCCATGCAGCGTTCGCCAGCAGAACCGAATGCGGCATTAACGATTTCTTTAACCGTCAAATCCAGATCCGCGTCAGGCAGAACGATAGAGTGGTTCTTCGCGCCAGCCAATGCTTGCACGCGTTTGCCATGCGCCGTACCTGTTGTATACACGTATTCCGCAACGGGTTGTGAGCCAACGAAGGATATCGCCTTGATCTCCGGATGCTCCAGAATGCCGTTCACGACATCATGTGCGCCGTGTACGATGTTCAGCACGCCGGCAGGCAGACCTGCTTCATGGAACAGCTCAGCCAGACGGTTCGCCAGAAGCGGCGTACGCTCGGATGGCTTCAACACAAAGGTGTTACCAACGGCAATCGCCAGTGGGAACATCCAGCAAGGTACCATCATCGGGAAGTTGAATGGTGTAATACCGCCGATCACGCCGATAGGATAACGGTACATACCCGATTCTATGTTGGACGCAATATCCGGCAATTGTTTACCCATCATCAGGTTTGGTGCACCTGCAGCAAACTCGACGCATTCGATTCCGCGCAGCACCTCGCCACGCGCTTCGCCGAGGCTTTTACCATTTTCCTTCGTAATCAGGGTAGCCAGCTCATCCCAGTGATCCACTAGCAGCTGCTGATATTTGAAAAGCACGCGTGCCCGGCGCGGAACCGGTGTCCGGCTCCAGCTCTCAAAAGACTTGCGGGCGGCTTGGACCGCTGAATCTACGTCACCCTTAGAAGACAATGGCACCTGCGCCAATACTTCTTCCGTAGCAGGGTTGTACACATCATCGTATTGTGCAGCGGAAGACTCCACCCATTCTCCGCCGATCCAGTTCTTTAACTTCGTTGTCATCGTAGTCCCTCGCTTATAGTAGATTTAGCGGCTTTGCTTAGCCAGCTATGATTTCGCCGCGGTTGCAGCGTTCAATATAATCTTCAACTTGTGCTACAGTTGGCATGGCATCTGAACAGCTATGGCTGGAAATGACGATACATGCGGCCGCGCTGCCAAATTCCATGCTTTTCTCAATAGTTAGACCGGACATCAGTCCGTGAATGAAGCCAGCCGCATAAGAGTCACCCGCTCCAAAAGTCTTGATAACCTTCGCCGGATAGGATTTAGCCCGTTGCTCCAATCCCTCTGCGGTGTAAGCGATGGAACCTTCCTTACCGTGTTTGATAATAACGAGTTTGGCGGAGTAGTTGAACCACTTGGAAGCTGTGAAGCTGTCGCTATGCTCGTGATTATTCTCAAACCGTTCCATGCTGTCGAATTCTTCTCTTGTGCCAATAATAATGTCACTTTTCTCTGCCGCCAGGTTGTAATATACCGCTGTTTCTTCGGCAGAATTCCAAGTATACGGACGATAATCAATATCTAGAATGACTGTGGTGCCATGCTTGCGGGCATAATCCAAGGACAGAAGTACAGCTTCCCGGGAAGGACTGGCAGCGAGCGCTGTACCCGATACAAGCAGGGCCTTACTGTTCGCAATCAGTTCCTCATTCACTTCAAGCGGTCCTAGCTTCAGATCAGCTACATTGTCGCGATACATCAGAATGCTGCATTCGCTCGGGCTCTTGATTTCGGTAAAAGCAAGTCCTGTAACCGCACCCGTCTTGTCTGTAACGACATTACTGGTATCAATATCTTCTTTCTCCAGGTACCCTTGGATAAACCGTCCCATCTGGTCATCGGCAATCTTGCCGATAAATGCTGTTTTATGGCCCAAACGGCTCATGCCAATCGCAATGTTAGCAGGTGATCCGCCAACGTATTTGGTAAACGTCATTGTCTCTTCCATAGGCCGATTAATCTCATTCGCATTCAAATCGATGCACAAGCGGCCAATCGCAGTAAAGTCAAACTTCCTTCCGGAAGGAAAAATGTAAGACAATAGGTTCACCCTCCTTCGTTTATAGTAAAGATTCCAAGTAGCGGAGTGCCTTCTCTGCATATTCACGTGCCGGATGCTCTCCCGGGTCTTGCTCCCCTTCAAGCAGTGCCCAGCCTGTATAGTTTCGGCTCACAAGCTCGCCGATAATCGGTGTGAAATCAATACATCCATCACCAGGAACCGTGAACACGCCTCTGCGAATGCAGGTGACGAAGTCCACGCCATCTGCTCTGGCCTGTTCCAGCAGCGCTGGACGCACATCCTTCAGATGCACATAGGCTACCCGATCATAATGCTTGCGCAGGACATCCAGCGGATTCGCCCCGCCGTATAATGCATGACCGGAATCGAAAAGCAGATATACAGCTTGTGGATCTGTCAGCTCCATCAGCTTGTCGATTTCTTCCGGGCTTTCTACAGCAGTGCCGCCGTGGTGATGGTAAGTTAGCTTCAAGCCATACTCTTGAGCAATTCTGCCCGCAGCGTTTAGGCCTTCTACCAGGCTGGCCCAACCCGCTTCATCCAGACGAATGACTTCACTCTCATTTGGCGTCCGTCTCGGATCGAAGTGCAAAGAGCCGCCTACCTCGCAAGTGCTGATAACTTTGCTGCCCATGCTCTGCAGGAATTTGGCATGTTCCCGGAAAGCTTCCAGTTCCTGCTCACGATAAGCCGGATCGGAGAACAATACGGATTTCCACTGGGAGACTAGCTGAATATCACGCTTCGCCAGCTCTTCCTTCAGCAATGCGAGATCCGTCGGGAACTTTCTGCCCATCTCTGTGCCCTTAAGACCCAAAGATTGTATATCGTCCAAAATCTGCTCGTAAGTGGTATCATTGCCATGCTCTTTAACATCTTCGCCAACCCAGTTGATTGGGTGAACGCCTAATTGAAATGGAAACCGTGTCATCACTTAGTCCTCCTAGTAGACTCTCGCCTGAGATAACTTCTCGTTCATTGCCTGATGCGCATCCGTAACTTTAGTGCTTGAGGAAACGGCGGGAACCCCTACATTCCACCAGGATTCATAACCGTCGGTATTTGTACCGGCAAGAACCGGAATTTCAATTAATGTAGTGCGTGTTTCTTCCTTCGCAGCCTGGAGGGCCTGCTCAAGTTCTTCTGGTGTAGTCGCTTTGTATGCGGCTGCGCCAAGGCTGCGGGCATGAGCTGCAAAATCAATCGGAAGCGGCGCCCCTGTGTAGCGGCCAGTGCTCTGTTCACGATAACGGAACTCGTTGCCGAAGCCGTCACTGCCATGTCCGCGCTGCAGGTTATGAATACATTGATAACCATGATTGTCGAATAGCAACACTGTAATCTTGCGCCCTTCCTGGAGGCTTGTAACCAATTCCGAATGGAGCATCAGATAACTGCCGTCTCCGACAAAGGCGTACACCTCACGTTCCGGCTCTGCAAGTGCAACGCCGAAAGCCCCGCTGACTTCATATCCCATACAGGAGAAGCCATATTCCATGTGGTAGCCGCTTGGCTGTCCGACCCGCCACAGGCGGTGAAGGTCGCCCGGCAAGCTGCCTGCCGCACAAACAATAACGGCTTCGTCGCCAATCGTCTCGTTGATGACACCAAGTGCGCGCGTCTGAGCGAAGCCTTCTGGATGTTCCAGTTCGTACAACCGGTCTACCTCGTTCTTCCACTCGGTACCGAGGGCTGCGATCTGTCCGTCAGCATAAGAACTGTTATAACCTGCAGCACTCAAGCCTTCCAAGAGCTGAAGGATGACTGTCTTCGCATCTCCCGTCAAGGCTACACCGTCAAGCTTGGCGCCATCCATACGGTTGATGTTGATATTCAGGAACTGCGCTTCTGGATGAAACGCTGATTTGGATGAGGTCGTAAAGTCGGAATATCTTGTTCCGATGCCAATAATCAGGTCTGCTTCTTTGGCTACCTTGTTGGCGGCCAAAGCACCAGTTACGCCAACTCCGCCAACGTTGAGCGGGTGGTTCCAAGGCAAGGAGCCTTTGCCTGCCTGTGTTTCCGATACCGGAATGCCAAACTTCTCTGCAAATTCAGCAAGCGCTTTCGTTGCCTCTGAATATTTAACGCCTCCACCGGCGACGATCATTGGCTTGCGTTTAGACTTCACAAGGGTAATCGCTCTCTCCAGAGTCTGGGGAGCCGGTTGTTGGCGTTCTACATAATGCACACGCTTCTCGAAGAAGGATGCTGGATAATCATAAGCTTCAGCCTGCACATCCTGTGGCAGTGCCAGAGTAACCGCGCCAGTCTCGGCCGGATCTGTAAGCACGCGGATCGCGTTCAGTGCCGAAGTCATCAGTTGTTCAGGACGGACAATGCGGTCCCAGAATCTGCTCACCGGCTTAAAAGCGTCGGCTGCCGAAATGGTATAGTCATGACCGGCTTCAAGTTGCTGCAATACCGGGTCAGGCTGTCTGGAAGCAAAGTTGTCACCCGGAAGAAGAAGCAGCGGAATGCGGTTGACCGTTGCCGTTCCGGCTGCAGTAACCATATTCAAAGCACCGGGACCAATGGAAGTGGTGCAGGCATAGATTTGTTTGCGATTGTGTTGTTTAGCGAATGCGGTGGCCGCATGTGCCATCCCCTGTTCGTTCTTGCCTTGGATGAAATTCAGACTGCCTGAGCTACGCTCCAGGGCCTCACCAAGACCGGTTACATTACCGTGACCAAAGATTCCCATTACCCCAGCAACAAATTTTGTTTCGACTCCGTCGCAGGAAATGTACTGTTGATCCAGAAATCTTAATAGGGCCTGTGCCATTGTTAAGCGGATAGTAGTCATTGTATCCTCCCTATTTGTGAGTTAAGCGCTTATCAAAATTAAATAAATGTAAATGCAATCATTTTATATTCATTGTATAGGTAAAGCGCTTAATCCAATGTTACAATGAATAGGACAAAAAAATCAATCATTATTTCTTGGAGGTTTTGCTAATGCCTGTTGTTGACCATCTTCGTCCCTTTTGGGACACTGTACTTCGTGTTGCACCATTACTATATTTGGACCGCCGGGAGCCCTTCAAACCGCATCGTGTCGGAGTCACTGTGTTTGAGACGACCGCACCTTCAGTTTCTTTTGACCGGATTGTCCATGTCGATACCAGCAAGTATAGCCTGGTCATTGAGTACGCTATTTATTACGATTATGACATTCAACATATTTATGACCTGGAGCATGTTTGGGTATACCTGAATCATGACGGTGGCATCGAGTACGCTGAAGTCAGCTTCCATGGCCATTTTCTGGTAGGATTAATGCGCGACCGCAGCAATTTGACGGAGGATGGTGTGATCAAAATCTATGTTCAGCCCGGCAAGCATGCTATGGCCGCACATGAAGAGTTGTTCCGGCTGCTCCCGAACGTGGAGAGATGCTGCCTGGAAGAGACGGGAATCGAAGGCGTGCTGGAGCCGGACATCTTCAGAGGTGAGTTCAAACCAGGAGTACATATCGATCCGCCAGCCGAAGCGCATTTACGAACCTTCAGTTTCCAGCCTTCGTTCGAATATGTTCCTTATCAATTGCCCCAGGAAGCATTCGTCTCCTGGCCAGAGCTACGCGAAGAGATTCCGGTACGCATGAAGGCTCTTATTTCCACGATTAGGTAAAAAATATTTACTTTATGGAAAATAAAACGAAGAGGTGTCCCCAAGCCGTGAATGGCTGGAGATACCTCTTCATGTGTAAATTACTTTGTTGATTTATTACTTAGCATTTAGCCTTTAGATAAATAGTATTGATGCTGGGTATTGAGTAATTTAAGAATCTCTGGAAGCTCTTGATGTGTGACTGGCGGCAAACAAATTAATTCGCTACCGCATCTAAAATAGGCACGACCATCCCCATATTTGTATTCATATCCTTCAAGTTTGTCAGCTTCATCAGCAAATTTGGAGTATAACAACTTATCCTCGTCAGACATGTATTGGAAAAACTCATCAAGAATTATCTTAATCACCCCATTAGTTCGTACCAATAATTTTTAAAACCGCGATCTTAAGTAATCTTTGAATTATCTAAGTGTAAGTAGTGTGAATTTATGTTATTACTTAATTTTTTTCTCTTGTATATTTATTGGGTAGCAAGTCACTTATTATAGTCTTTATATATCCTTCTTTGTCCTTTAAAATCACATTTGTTCCTTCCCCATAGTCGCTTATTAATTCACGACAAATACCACAAGGGGATACAACTTCTATTCTTTGATTCTCTTGAGTTGGGTCAGGATGCCTAACAGCTACGATGGTATCAAATTCGCTTTCTCCTTCTGAGATTGCTTTTCCTAATACAATTGCCTCCCCACATACAGTAATTTGCTCATGATGATCCATACATACGAAGAGCAATTTATGTTTTCAAAAAACATTATTCAAATAAGAAGGCAGTTAACCCTTTGAAAATGGAAAAAGACAGCCCCTTTCTAGGAGCTGCCTTCTTAAAATATAATCCTTGTTATTTTCCCTGCATGCGCACATAGGGTTCATATGAGGAGATTTCAACCAGATTCTCATCAGGGTCCCTGATATAGATAGAGTACATCGGCCCAAGTGCGCCTGTACGCTCCACCGGACCCAATTCAATCTTGACACCCTGCTCCGCCAAATGCTTTTTCACATCATTCAGTGAATCACTGGTAATCAGACAGAAATCGCCCGACCCCATCGTCGGCCGCTTAGCTTTCGGGTCAATCTCCTGGCCCACCTGCTGGAAATTGATCTTTTGCTGTCCAAATTTTGCTGCTTTCCTGTCCTGTCCGAATGAGATGACCTCCATCCCAAGAACTTCGCCATAAAATCGGCAGGAAGCCTCTACATCACGGACAGTCAGCACCAAATGATCGAATCTGGCGATTTTCACATCTCTCACTCCCAGTAACTTAAAATAGCATATGCTGTGCTGTTATTCAGCCCCGGCGCGCTCACGAACAGTAGTCAGCACCTTATGGAGCCAGTCGATGTCCTTGTGATACGTTTGGTTCGCATGATCCATAATCAAGCTAACGGCCTCCCGTCTCTCCACCGGAATAATGGCGAGTGCAGGATCGGTTCCCTCTATGAGGCTGACCTTTTTGTTCAGCTTTTCGATGGCCTCCTCAATGACATAAGCAAGTTTATGGGGATCGACCTTATCCAGAAACAGCAACGAGGAATACAATGATCGGATATCGCTGAAATTTTTGAAAACATCATATATTTCCTCTTCCAGCATGAGCCGTCCCTTGTCCGTGATACCGTAGGTGGTCTTCTCAGGACGATTGTCAGTTTGCACCACCTTGAGCTTCTTAATCAGCCCTTTCTTCAACAACACCTCGAAGTTATAATACAGCGTCCCATCGTTGATGGATACCGTGTTGTCCAATGGCTTGAGGTTCTTCTTAATGTCATAAGGATGATGCTCGCCCTCACTCAGCATACCAAGTATAAATATTTGAAGCGACAATAGTGTCCTCTCCTTCATGCATATTTAAAAGGGGCCCACGAGGAGATTTCAGAGCCCACTCTTATTATTTTACATGAAAAGAGGCTGCGGTGCAGGCTCGATTGCTTCTTTAGGCTGTTTTACTGTCTTGAACAGATGGATCAGTGTATTAATCAATAGCGCTCCAAGACCCACCAGCACTAGGCCCGCGAGATATCCTCCCGTTTTTCCGCCGCCAAACAGCAAGTTGTAATCCAGATGCAGCGTATAGAACATTGGGGAAATATGGCTGATAGCCTTGAATACTCCACTCATCATTTCCTGTGGAATCACAGACCCGTTGGCAATCGTCTGGGTCAGTAGAATCGGCAGATTCACAATCATCCCCGCTTGCCCCAGCAGCAGACAGCAAATACTCGTAAACTCAATGGCGACGAACATTTCCAGCGAATGCACCATCCACACTTTCATAAATGTCTCTGCGCCATAACCATGAACCGCGAAGTACAATGAAACGCCAACAAGTGGGGCAATCAAGGACAGCAACACATTAACACCTTGCAGGGACAGGAAAGCTTTCCACTTGCCTAAACGGGATCTCAACTGATTCAAAGCACCAATACTCATCATGGAATAGATCATCGCGCCCACATAAGAAGACATCGTCAGGAACATTGGAGCCATCTGATTGTGCATTCCGACTGGCTGTGGATTGGTCATCACAACATTGGCATCTACCTTATCCATTATACCAGCAACCATCTGCTGCGCCTGGGCTTCAGGCACCTTCATGCCTTGCAGAATACCATTGAAGCTCTGGGTCTGTAATTGCGTACTGATCTTGTTCGTGATCTGAGTGACAACATTCTGCATGGTACTACTTACAGTAGCGGGATTGGATTGGTTAATGAAAAAATCCAGTTTCACCTGTTCTCCCTGCGCAGACAACTTCTGCGTAAAATCCTGCGGAATATGCATCACCAAATGAGCGCTGCGATCTTCCAGCTCTTGCTTAGCCTGTTCCAGGGACAGACTCGTTATGACATGAAAAGGCATTTGCGCCTGAATTTCCTTCACAAACGTTGCCCCAGCCTGCTGATCCTCGTTGACAATGGCTACAGTAAGCTTGTCGATATCCTTAGGCATCGAGCTATACCCGCCCATAAAAATCCCGATCATTATGATCTGATAAAAGATCATCATAAAGACGCCACTCAAAATCCCTTTGTGCTTCAGAAATGATTTCATAATCCAGCTCCACCTTATACTTTATTTTAAATACTCTAATTAAAGTAATACAATCAGAGTTTAGTGTCAATGGGGAACAAATTAAACAAAAACAGGTTTACAAAACTGCAGCAGCAATTTTATAAACCTGTTAAGTTTTTTAACATCGTCTATTCCCTGATTTGGATGACCACTTTGCCGTTGACATGACGGGCTTCACATCTCCAGTGCGCCTCGGCCACTCCCACCTGCGACAGTGGAACAACACCGTTAATATGAACTTTCAGTTTATGCTCCCTAACCAATTCTTCAATCTGTGCGAAATCCCTTAAACGGGGCTGAATGAGTGCAAATTTTGCCTCCACATCGTTCCGAGAAGCAATTCCCGTAATAGCCGGGTTAATCAGCGAGATCAGCTTGCCCCCCTCCTTCAGCACTTTAAAGCTCTTCTCCTCAACCTCACCACCAATCGCATCAATAACGAGATCCACATCATGTACAACATCAGTAAAATCAACGGCTGTATAATCAATGACCTCATCCACACCCAACTGTCTGACAAAATCATGGTTTTGCGAGCTTGCCGTTCCTATGACATAGGCCCCTGCCCATTTGGCCAATTGAATCGCGATGTGCCCTACACCACCTGCTGCGGCATGAATCAGTATGCGTTCTCCTTTCCGGAGTTGCCCGTAGTGAAACAGTGACTGCCAGGCTGTAATCGAAACTGCGGGTAAAGCTCCTGCTTCAGGAAAAGAAATATCCAGGGAGATGGGGACCACAGCAAATTTATCCACTCTTGCATATGCTGCGTAGCTTCCGGAATTCATGAGACCGAAGACCCGGTCCCCTGGTCGTACATGATCTACATTCTTCCCTGCAGCCTGTACAATTCCAGCAATATCAGTACTCATGGATGATTGGAATCACAACGTCCTCTTCTCTTAGCACTTCCGGGTCTCCGTATTCATTAAAAATTATGGCTTTCATTGGTTGTTCCCCCTGTCGATATTAGATTGAGCCCAAGAGAAGTTCGAAGAAATCACAATCAACCAAATCTCTGAACGGGCCAACCTTAACCGCGGTACGATATACTTGCATTATGTAGATAAATATGACCTCTTAGAAAAATGCATTGAGGAGCATTCCGAAGTGCTGCGAGGGCTGTGTGTCCCGGAAAATCACGAAGATCGCCATCTACCGAGCAGAGATTCGCTGCTGCTGGAGCGAAATCAGGTGCAAAAAGTAGAGATTGTGTAAGGATATAAGTGACTTTCTTTTCAACACGAAAAAAGGATTGGAACCTCCGGCCAGGGCCGAATCTGTCCAATCCATTACATACATGCTCAAATCTTCGCCTGGCTTATATTACCGACCACTATGTTGCTCCGTGAAGGGGAAGAAAAGAAGGGGGAATAAACGCCTGCGGACGCCCTCTCTTACCTGCCTCTATGTTGCTCCGTGAAGGTCTCGAAAAATGGCGTCGTATCCCGCTCCGCCATCGTGGACACGGAATCCCGGCTCCAACCGATCTCGGCCCGCCAGCTTCCTAGCAGCCCGGCTGACACCAGTTCCTCCTCGTTCACTTCGACGGAATGCTCCCCCTGAGGCGCCACATACAGCGCATCCACAGGACAATAAGCCTCGCACATAAAGCAGGTCTGGCAGTCCTCCTGCCGGGCGATGACCGGCAGCTTACCTTGCATCTCGAATACATTGGTGGGACAGACCTTCACGCACAAGCTGCACCCGATGCAGCGGTCCTTACTGACTAGCTCGATCATATCACCTGCTCCTCCTGAAGTCTGCCCAGCTCATGAGCGTGAGGCACGCTCTCTGTGCTGGTGCGGATCTGATCGATGCCGGAGAGAATCAGCCGGTGAGTCTGGCGCGGGTCCAAGGCGGGATATTCCGCCAGACTCTGCAGGCCCCGGCTCTCCTTACGAGCCAGGGCAGCGGTGTAGATCCACCGGCCGACGATTAACATGGCGGCCGCTTCCCTTGACTGCACGGTCCCTTGCACCGACGGTGCGATTCTCCCGTGCAGGCTAGGCATGAGGTCCGTCAGCCGCTGCAAGGCGGACTGGACGACCGGCACGCTGCGGAAGTAGTTAATCTGCAGCGGCAGGATTTCCCGCTGGACAGCCGCAATCAGCGGCTTCGCTTCCAGCGCCCTGCTGTGGGTGGCGCCAGCCGGCAGACCATAGCGGCCTGCCGCGAGCAGCCGCCGGCTGTCTGCGCCTCTTGGCTGGGCCAGCGCATACTGCGCGGCGCCCTGCCCGGCCCAGCTTCCGCTGCACATAGCCCAGGAAGCGTTGTAGGCTCCGCCGCCGGAGATCGCGCCGGTCACCTTCTCGCGCGAGGCGGCGTCCCCGGCGGCATATAAGCCGGGGACAGTGGTGGCGCAGTCGCTTCCGGTGA
This sequence comes from Paenibacillus sp. NPDC057934, assembly GCF_042887565.1. NCBI lineage: Bacteria > Bacillati > Bacillota > Bacilli > Caryophanales > Paenibacillaceae > Paenibacillus > Paenibacillus sp. NPDC057934. The sequence continues at coordinate 264,022 of NZ_JBHVPB010000002.1, read as the reverse complement.
GACGCAAGCCGCCCGTTCCCCGCATGGTCCCTTCGTAGCGAAGGGTCAGCGGGAACTTGTGCCGGAACGGGTCAATTCCGGCCCGTTCCAGCGGCATGAAGAAGATCGGGTGGGCCCGGCGCAGGAACTCCCTTTTCTCCGCCGTATCGGCCAGATCAAGGCAGGCATAGACGGGCCCTTGCTTCATTAGCTCCGGCAAGCTGCCAAAGGTACGGTCTCCCTTGTGCAGCGGTTGTCCGCCCGCATCATACAGCGTGGCCCAAGCCAGCATGCGCCCGCGAGTGACGGTCCCGTCGGCGAAGCTTGGTGCATATTGGCGGCTGAATTCCATGCCGGACAGCTCCGCACCCGTCTCGACAGACATCAGCAGACCTTCCCCGGTCAGCACGTTACAGCCTAAGCCTTTGCTGAGAAAGGCGCAGCCGCCGGTAGCCATAACGACGGCATTGGCCCGGATCTCCCAGCTCTCGCCGGTCAAGCGGTTGATGCCGCGTGCACCGCCGACACCATGCTCGTCATGCAGCAGTTCAAGAGCTGGAGACTGGTCCATAATTTTAACCCCGGCCTTCCTCACGGTTCTTCGCATGATTTGCATATACTCCGGCCCGTGCAGATGCGTTCGGAGCGCTTTGCCCTCCCCATCCTTAGGGAATGGATATCCCCACTGGGCCACCAGTTCCAGATTATGCTCTACCTGATCGAGCACCCGGTGAATCCAGGCATTTTCGGACAAATATCCTCCTGCCCGAAGCCGGGCCTGAACAGCCTGCTCCCTTAAGTCCGCCACCGGCGGAATAACGAGCAGCGTAGTGCCACCAGGCGCAGTTGCACCGCTGGTACCAAGATAACCTTTGTCCGCCAGAATGACCTTGGCTCCTTGTGAGGCGGCTTTCCAAGCTGCCCAGGCTCCTGCCGGTCCGCCGCCTAACACCAGCACATCCGCCGTCCACTGTTGATCCTGCTGAGACATTCGGTTTCCCCCTTATTTACAGGCCATGTCCCATAGACCTTCTGTTCTTGGTGATATTGAGTGATATTTGAGTGATATTGAGTGCTATTTGAGTGCTATTGAGTGCTATTTCAGCTGCCAATCACTGATCTTGAAATCTTTTTTAGCAAGCTTCTCTTCCACCAGGAAGTTCTTCGTGCCTTCCAGCAGCTTCGTGCCTTCCTCCGTAAACGCGGTATCCTTGATATCGCTGATCGGACTCACTTTCTTCACCAGCTCTGGTGTTGTATTACCGATATCCGCAAGGAATTGATAATATTCATCCTCATGCTGCTTCAAGTCAGCCAAGGCTTTCTCGCGCGCTTCATTCCATACCTTCGGGAAATCAGGGAACTTCGCCAAGTAGTCATCAGACGCTACGGTTGCACTTGTACCTAGAAGGGTTGGGTGCTGGGTGGCATCGTCCAAAAGGGTATAGCCTTCATCAATCAGCTTAAGTGCAGGCACACCTGTATTGGTGATGGCATCCACATCTCCGCGGGCCAAGGCAGCTGTTCCATCAGGAGTCAGCATATGCACAAGCTTAACACCTGTCACTCCCTCTTCCTTCAGCAATCCAGCTATATAGCGGTGCATGAAGGAGCCTTTTTGGATGGCGATGGTCTTGCCTTGAAGCTCCTTGACAGTCTTAGCACCATTCTTCTTGCCAATCAGATAACCTACGCTATGCGCAGAGGATTGGGAGATGAGACGTGTCTTTGCTCCAGAGGCATACGCTATAATGGCAGGTGTATCACCAAGGCTTCCGGCATCCAGCCGGCCGCTGATCAAGGATTCCGTTTGGTCGGGTCCGTTCGGGAAGCCGGTAAGCTTCACTTCAGTAATGCCGTGTTTCTTCAGCTCTTCCTGGATAATTCCCTTGTGAAAGCCCCAGCCTTCTGCTCCGCCCGGAAGATTCAGCTTGTTGGAACCGATATAGCCAAAGTTAAGCGTCGCAGGCACATTTCCCGATGCCTCGCCGCTCGCAGCCTCAGCCTTCTCTCCACCTGCCGGAGCGGATGCTTCCTTGTTACCGGAACCCGTGTTGTTGCCGCACGCCTGAAGCACCATCACAACCATGACTGCACTTGCGATGAGCAGCAAACGCAGCCGTTTGCTCTGTCCCCCTTGATTCTCTCTGAATGCCTTTGCCATTGTTGCTTCTCCCCTCGATGTTGAATATTGGAATGAATATGAAGAAATATTGCCAATAGGATTTCCAGACACTCTCTCAGCTTTGTGAATCTATACAGCTATATAGAACGCATTAAAAATAACAAACAACGCCTAAAAACCATTTCCAAAGTGTAATTAACGGCATTTTTGCACCCTAATTATTCTGCATCAAAGGGTTAACGGAGATTAAGTGCAATAATGTACCTTAAATCTTCTAGAATACCCGTCCAGCGTGATTTTTCGGAAAATAAGATACAATAATGCCCTTATTTCCCTCATTTTCCTATATAAAAGAAAAATAAGGTGCAATAATGCTGTTAGTTTGGAAGTTGGCCCTTTTTTTTACTCTTAAGAAGACGCGTACCTCACCAGAAAAACGCCTGGTTTCTGGTTTCTGGTTTCTGCTTTCTGTTTGAACCTCAATTTCAGTTAATATATAGAACTTTAAAACCCCGCTCTTCGCGATAGCTGATACATAAAATCATGGCCCGCCACCGGCTTTCGGCCTCTGCCCCAGCCCACCTTTTCACGGTACCCGCCAAGTAGTCCCCGCTCCTGTAGTTCTGCCTCGGTCACGCCTGAAATGGCTTCGGCATCAGGATCTACATACAGTGCATCCACCGGGCAGTACAGCTCGCACATGAAGCAAGTCTGGCAATCACTCTGCCGGGCAATGACGGGAATTCCATCCTCCACCCTGTCGAATACATTAGTCGGGCAGACCGCTACACACTGGTTGCATGATATACAACTATCTGCACTTAGGACTTCAATCACAGAAGAACACTCTCCTTCGCTACCTCTTCCCGCTTGACCCATACGTCATCCAGGCCACCGCTGATGAGGCGATGATGCTGCTGTTGATCCATCTTTAGATAATCCTCCCGCTTATGCATTCCGCGTGTCTCTGTTCGTGCAAGTGCAGAGCTATACATCCAGCGTGCTGTAGCTGTCATTGCCTGAACTTCCCGTGCTTTAACCCCTTCAGGTGTACGCTGAATTTCCGTATTACGCTGTTCTTTCCACAATCCGCCCAGACGTTCCAGCGAAGAAGTCAGCCCCTTCTCGGTCCGGAAAAGATTGATGTCATAAGGCTTCACTTCCGCCTGCACCGCTGAGACAAGCTCCGCTGTCCGGGCCGCTGTTCCCGGCTTCACCTGCTGCTCCACCAGTGATGAGGAAGACAGACCCGATGGCGTGCGGTCCTCCGCATGTCTGCCCAAGCTTAGCGCATGGTCAGCAGCGCCTTCCCCGGCAAAAGAACCGGAGGACATTGCCCAGGCGGCGTTATGGCTGCCGCCGCCAGTGAAGCCGCCGCAGATCAACTCACGCGTAGCCGCATCACCGGCTGCGTAGAGGCCGGGGACGCCTGTGCCGCAGCTCTCATCCGTAATGCGGATGCCGCCTGTGCCTCGCACGGTGCCTTCCAACCGCAGTGTAACCGGGAACGCATCCTTAAAAGGATTGATCCCGAGACGGTCAAAGGGCAAGAAAAAGTTCGTCTGCGCCACCCGTAGAAGCGGCTGCAGATCTTCCGGCGCTCCATCCAGTTTGGCGAACACCTGGCGCCCGGCCAGCAGGTTGCGGGCAATGACCGACCGGCCTTTCTTCGAGCCCGCTCCTTCAATCACACTACCATCCTCATAGTAGAAGCTGGCATAGTTGTAATAAGCCGTCTTGGTAACCGAGGAAAAGGTAGGGCAGATCGCGTAAGCATTCGAAAATTCCATTCCTGACAGGGCTGCCCCCGCCTCAGCTGCAAACAGATACCCGTCTCCGGTCAGGACGTTGCAGCCCAACGCCTTACTCAGAAAAGCGCATCCTCCAGTGGCAATCACCACTGCCCCTGCTTGCACAGACCAGGTCTCACCGGTCTGCGTCTGCACACCAGCCGCACCGGCAACGCCATGACCGTCAGCCAGCAGTTCCAAAACCGGACTATGATCCAGAATCTTGACCCCGGCCTTCTTGACCAGCTTCCGCATTAAGCGCATGTATTCCGGTCCTTGCAGACTCCGGCGGTGCTGGTTACCGTGCTCATCTAGCGGAAAAGGATACCCTGCCACACCGAGGCGATTCATATTCTCGTACGTGCGATCCAGCACCCGGTTCATCCAGCGGTCCTCTGCCAATCGTCCACCCAATTCAAAGCGGCTGGCCTTGGCATCTTCACGCAGCTTCTTGTCTGGGTTCACATACCAAACGCCGGTGCCTGAAGGAGCCGTTGCGCCGCTTGATCCGCAGTACCCCTTGTCGGCCAGCACAACTTTAGCACCTTTAGCGGCTGCTGTAAGCGCCGCCCAGGTTCCCGCCGGACCTCCACCAATCACCAGAACATCTGCTGTCAAATACAACGATCCTTTTTGTGCTACTACGCTCATATGCATAGACCTCCTCAAATTGTTTAACCTTGGTAGCTTTCGCGCCAGAACAGAAATTTCCGTTCAATAACCTTAAAAAGAGAGTCAATCAGCTTACCAACAACCGCGAAAATAATAATGCCTACAAAAATGATTTCCGTATGGGAGTTCTGCTTCGCTTCATTGATAAGGAAGCCAACCCCTGATTGTGAACCGATCAATTCGGCGACGACGAGACCAATCCAGGCAACAGCTAGTGACAGACGTAGGCCAAGCAGAATACTGGGAAGTGCCGCCGGTAAAATCAGTCGTAGCAGCTTTTGAGATGGACTGAACCCAAGCACACGGGCCACCTCGAACAGCTTGTTATCCACACCACGAATACCGGCAAATGTATTAATGTAGAGCGGAAAGAAAGAGCCGCTCATAATAATAGCTACCTTGGAGACTTCTCCAAAACCAAACCAAAGGATAATTAGCGGCGCTATCGCAAGGTGCGGAACAAGGCGCAGCACCTGTACGCTCGGGTCCAGCACATATTCCGCGCTGCGGAACAATCCGGTTAATACGCCGAACAATAGCCCCAGGATACCGCCGATCAGAAAACCAATTCCCGCCCTGCCGATACTGACGCCTAGATGATGCAGCAGTTGGCCGCTGGCGAATAATTCGACAAAAGACCTCGCAATGGATAGCGGTGTGGGCAAGAACTCACTCGAGATCCACCCGGCGCTGCCAGCCAACTGCCAGACCGCCACAGTTACGACTGGGATCAAGGCACCAACCCCTAAATCAGACAATAGCGGTCTCCAAACAATGGGGGCCTTTTTGGTCTTCTTTTTGGACCATATGGGTGCCGTTCCGCTATAATCGTGGGCCTCTCTGACTGCTTTGGCCTGATTGATAATAATTTCTACACTATCGCTCATGCTGCACTCCTCCTATCCTTGAAAGTTGTCTTTCCATCTCAATAGCCTGCGCTCGATCAAGCGGACGACGGTATCACTCAGCAGCCCGGCTACTGCGAAGACCAGAATCCCCACGAATACCACCGGCGTGTCGGCAAATTGGCGGGCATCCGACATCATATAGCCGATACCTGAGCTTGAAGCAATAAGCTCCGCCACCACCAGTCCAAGCCAGGACAATCCAAGCGACAGGCGTACGCCAAGAATGACATTTGGCAGTGCTGCGGGAAGCACCAATCTGGAGATCTGTTTCAGCCGACTGTAACCTAACACCCGGGTGACCTCGAACAGCTTGTTGTCTACACTGCGGATGCCTACAAATGTATTGATGTAGAGCGGGAAAAAAGCGCCTTTGGCAATTAGCAATACCTTAGATTCCTCGCCAATACCGAACCAAAGGATGAACAGCGGCACCACCGCAAGGCTCGGGATCATCCGAATCATCTGCAGCGATGGGTCGAGCAGCTTCTCCGACCTCCGAAACAGGCCGACCAGAAGACCTAGTAGCAGCCCAAGCCCCCCTCCAAGTGCAAACCCGCTAAGTGCCCGGGCCGCACTGATTCTCAGACTGACCCACAGATCGCCTGAAACTGCCAGATTCCAGAAAGACTCGCCAATGGTATACGGTGTCGGAAACAGCAGCTCGGAGATGATTCCATAATGACCTAATGTCTGCCACAGAATCAGTACACTTCCCGGGAGCAGTAAGGCCAGCCCTAATGTTGCCGCCTTTCCTGGTCCTCTTGCTGTGTGTACTGCTGCAGTGCGGTTGCTCATGAATGCTCTCCCCCTGTTCTTTACCAATCCTCTTCAGCTATAAAAAAAGAGACTCCCAAAAAATATTTTTCAGGAAGTCTCCAAGTGGTATGGTCGACTTATAGTGATACTTCAGTGATACTTCAGTGCTGCTTCAGATATCTGCTTCAGATCCCCGCCCCATCCGTGAGCTCCAGTTCATCCACCTTCTCGAACTGATTCAGCACGCGTAGCCGCAGCTCCTGAAAAGATGAAGTGGTCTTCTTGCGCGGATACGGCAGATCTATAGGGACAATCTGACGTATTTTTCCTGGCCGCGGTTCCAGAATAACTACCCGGTTACCCAGGAATACAGCCTCGTCGATGTCATGGGTCACGAAGATCATCGTCGTCTTGTTGGTGCGCCAAATGTCCAGCAATACCGATTGCATATGCGCCCGGGTGAAGGCATCCAGCGCCCCGAACGGCTCATCCAGCAGCAAAATCTTGGGGCTGCGCAGCAGTGCTCTGGCAATCGCCACACGCTGGGCCATCCCGCCGGACAACTCACGCGGATAAGACTTCTCAAATCCCTTCAGTTTCACTAGCTCAATCAGTTCATCCACTCTCTGCCGGACTTCTTTGTTTCTTAGAGACAAATCGGAAGCGATATTTTTCTCCACAGTAAGCCATGGAAATAGCCGATGCTCCTGAAAAATAAAGCCCTTATCAATCCCGGGGCCGCCAATTTCGCTACCCTCCAGAGTCACATTGCCCGTATAGCCGCTATCCAGTCCAGCAACGATACGGAGCAAGGTGCTTTTGCCGCAGCCGCTGGGACCAATCACTGTAATAAACTCCCCTTGCTGAACATGCAAATCTACATTGTGAAGGGCCTGAACAGGCCCGCTCGCCGTCTCAAACCGTTTATTCAGATTTGTTATGGACAGTAAAGCCTCTCCCATCCCAGCTCCCCCTTTAAATGTGAGAATAAAAAAACAGAGGGTTCACGCTTCACTTAAGCGCAACACCTCTGTCTGAACAGTCGGCTATTCAATTAATTCAAAGTATTTATATTGGAATTTGTGTTTTTAAAATATCATCTATTTTATGGGTTGTCAACGGTCTTTTATGCGCATTTGTCTAATCCTATCCTCTCGAAGACATTGCTGAACCCCACTGCTGTAGAGCACCTTTGAAATCTGCTCTGAATAAACAAAAAGTCCAATATACCCTGTAAACACAGGATTCTTGGACTTTTTAACATTAACTTTGTACTTCGGAGTTCCGAGCAAAATTTGGATTATACCTGCGGCTGACGCTGCATGGCCGATCTCAGGTAGAGCACTGCACAGCCAATGGATACGATGACGATGATGGAAAGACCCCAGTAAATATTGCTATAGGCTATGCCCATTGGCAGACTCTTTTGCATCGCTAGTGCACTGGCAGAAGCAGCAACCCCCATGGCTCCGCTGCAGAACTGCAGTAGCTGGTACAGCCCCATCCCGGAGCCCATCTCAGCCGGCAGCAGAATACGGGAGATTTCGTTAGATACGCTACTCGACAGAATTGTGAAGCAGGTGCTCATCAGCATGTAAATAAAGATAATGGCTACATATGAGCTTCCCTCAAATAATGCAAACAAGACAACGGCTGCCAAAAAGAACAGCGGAATAATCCGCAAAATCGGGCTATTGCCGCGAGAATCAATAAACCGGCCGACCCGCTGGGAGACAATCATGGCCAGGAACGATCCCGGGAAAATCACCATACCCGCCTGGATGGCGCTTAGACTGTACTGTTTCACCAGAATCTGCGGCATCAGGAACAAGGTCGCAAAGCTGCAAAGATAAGCAGCGATACCAACCGCAGACAGGATCAGATAGCGGCGGTTCTGGAACAAGGACGGCAAGACAAACGGTTCCTTAGCTGAACGAATCCGGGCAGCGAACAACACAAGCGCTACAAGACCTACAGCCAGACCAATCCAGGAATGATTCGTTAAGGCGATTAGCAGGCCTGTCGTGCCCACACTTATGAACAATGCGCCCAGGAAATCGAAGGACCCCTTCTGCACACGCTCTTTTGGAATAAAAATAACGAACAGCGGTACCAGTAGTACCGTAACTGCAGTAACTACAAACAACATATGCCAGCCTAAATACTCAACAATAGCTCCGCCAGCAACCGGACCTAATCCAAGGCCCATCGAGACGGAAGACATGGTTATACTCATCGCCTTGCCGCGGCGCTCAACCGGAATGTAGCGGGAGTTCAGAACCATTGTCAATGCAAGGATTGAGCTTGCACCAGTGGCTTGAACAAGCCGCACAATTAAAAGCATTATAAAGCTATTACTGAACAGCCCTACTATCGCTGCAAGACTCAGCGACAAGATACCTATTATGAACAGCCTGCGGATCGGTACAAAATCGGCAAGACGGCTGTACGTGATAGACGAGACGGCAAAAACGATCGAATAGCCTGTGACAATCCACGAAGTTAACGCAGGTGTCAGATGAAAAGCTTCTGCAACATCAGGCAGAGCCAAATTGAACATCATGGTATTCATGATGACTAGCACGATCGCTACACCTAGCAGGATACCTACTGCCCGTTCATTTATCACAGCCGATTCCTGTCCGACAGATGCGGCAGGGACTGGTTGTTTATTCATTTTCTCCACCATCCAATATTTTTATTGTTCGATTATAATCGAAATTTGAAAATAATATATCACGACTTGTGCTATAATGCAATCATAAGCAAAAAAAGGAGGCACTCCCGTGAAACTTCTATATCATCCCGATCAGGCAGATATTCATTTGTCCACGGTTCTGGATGCCCTAAGCGATCCTATCCGTTTATTAATTGTTTCTGAACTTCATAACGTAGGTGAACGCGCCTGCGGAGACATTAATGTCCCTGTGGTGAAATCTACAGCATCTCATCATATCCGTACCCTTCGTGAATCCGGTATTGTCAATGTACGCGTTCAGGGCACACAAAGACTCGTATCCATGCGTACTGAGGATTTGAATATACGATTCCCTGGGCTGCTATCCTCCATACTCGAGGCTTTTAAAAATTCTGAAGAGAAAAGAAAGCTAATGAATCCGGAGTAATTGCTGCGCTGCGTAAGGTAAGAAGCAGGCTTTGAAACACGTAGAGAGATACGTAAGATACAAGTAGAACCGAACGTAGTCATACATGAATCAAATATAGTGCCAAACACGAACCAAGCATAGTTCCATACCCGAAATCAAAAACAAACAGCGTGCCAAGAACAATCTGGCACGCTGTTTGTTTTTTAAGTTTTACATGAGTAGGATCCGCACCGAGGTCTTCAGACACCTTTGGATACAGGGAAGCCGAATGTGATCATCGCTCCGCCTTCCTGGCGGTTAGCAGCCTGAATCAATCCACCACAGCGCTCTACAATAGCGCGGGCAATGGCTAAGCCGAGTCCGGACTCGCCGTCCTTGCCTTTAACGAAACGGTGAAACAAGGTCGGTAGAAGTTCCTGCGGGAAGCCGGGACCATCATCTGTGACGGTCAGCTCCACTTTTCCTTTTTCAATACTTCCCGTGATATGAATATATTCCTTCGCATATCTTGCCGCATTCGTCACGATATTGAGCAACGCTTGTAGCAGCTTATCACGATCGGCCATAATAATCAGCGCTTTGTTATCCGGACAGTCAATGCGGAGTTTTAGCCCTTTTTTCACAAGCATCGGGTTAACACGCTCGGCCATTTCCGTCAACAGCTCATTCAGGCTCACCTCGGAAGGTTTGAAGATATCCTCTTCACTATCCAATTTCGCTAGCAGTGTCATTTCCGTTACGATTTTGCCCAATCTGCCGCTCTCCTCCAGAATTACATCCAGGCCCGTGCGAACACTCTCGCCTTCAAACACGCCGTCCCGAATACCTTCCGCATACCCTGCGATGGACATCAGAGGCGTCTTCAGCTCATGGGATGCATTCTGAAAGAACTGCTTCTGCACTTGGTTGAACCGATTCAGTTCTCCTGCCATTTCATACACAGTTTGCGCCACAGCGCCTATCTCGCCTCCGGCTCGGATCAGCTTTACATCGGTGAAATGCCGCTCTTTGACCTTCTTCAATTCCTGCTTCAAATTCATTAACGGCTGGATTAGTTTTTTTGTAATGAACAAACTGAGCAGGAACAAGATCGCACCTACAACGAAGATCACTAGAATTAGTCGCCCTAAGAGCGCCTGCTCAATGGCCTTAATCTTGCTTATTGGAGTCAGGAGCGTTAGGGTGCCTTGGGGAATCGCGCTTACATCCATCACATAACGCCCATCCTTCCCATTCCATAGCTCCTGAAGACTGGATGTAACAGGCTTGACCTCCTGCAGCTGTGCGGGCGTGACTGCTGAGAATGAGCCATCGGTTGCTTGCAAGGAAGTTGCATTCAGCGGCATTGGACCCGATAATACTTTCCCGTTAAGATCAGAAACGAAGACTTCCACGCCAGCATAACTAGCCGGGATCGCACTTGTGACATCAAGGATTGTACCTCTAGTCGTCTTGCTCGGTTCTACAGCTACTCCAGCCACATTTTGCAGGGTACCCATATCCTGGATCTTCGCTGAGGTAATATTCTCTCCCGCTTGGGTTAAAGACGCGGACATCGCCGCGCTTAATGTCTTGAGATCATCTTTCTGTGCCCCGATGAAATGATCCAGCAGCACATAATGAATCAACACCGCCGTTATTGAAAGAATCAAGGCCAATGATAACCCGAAGGCAAGATTAATCTGGTGAACGAGCTTCATCTCAAGTCTCACTCCTGTCTGTACGCATACGATATCCGTGTCCCCATACGGACTCTACCGGTAATTCCTCTATTTTTTTACGCATCCGCTTAATTAGATGATCGACTGCACGATCGGAGCCGAAGTAATCGTCTCCCCAGACGAACGTCAATAGCTCGTCCCTCGTGAATGCCCGGTTCGGATGTTCTGCCAATACTTTAAGCATAGCAAACTCCTTGCTAGTAAGATCCACTTCTTCGCCATGCCATATTGCCCGTCTCTCTTCTAGTAGCAGCCTGAGCTCGCCGATGTCGATTCGGGAAGACGCTGACGCTGTTTCATTAAGGGCTGCCCGTTCTTCTGCATTTGTGATCCGGACCCAGCGCTCCAGCTGCCGCTTGATTCGAGCGACCAGTTCACGCGGACTAAAGGGCTTGACGAGATAATCGTCGCTGCCTAGTTCAAGACCGAGGATTTTATCCACTTCATTATCCTTCGCTGAAATCATAATAATAGGAACCTCTCCCTCATTGCGGATGCGCCTGCATAATTCATAACCATCCATACCAGGAAGCATGATGTCCATTACCCACATACTCGGTGGACTTGTTCTATATAATGTCCAGGCATCCTCAGCGCTCGCGAGGCCAACTGTTCGATAATTTTCCTTGTGCAGATATGCCTCTATTAAAGTCCGGATATTCTCGTCATCGTCGACTACCGCGATGAGATAGTTGTTATTCATGAAGTGGTCCTCCTGTGTCTTTTCTCTTTAGTAAGTATACCAAAGCTAGATATAGCATAAGGGCGTTGCCATTGTTTTTCCACAATTCAACCAATATTGTGCCACACTCCTCCTGTAAATTGATAACTGTAAGACAAACCAAACCACAAGGAGTGTTACGAAATGAACTACAGTCTCAAATTCAGAAATGTTGCCCTGTCCGCACTACTGCTCACTGCCATCTCCGCACCGATTGTCGCAAATGCCGACAGCGACGCTAAGGAAAACGCTGTTAAAAACGGAACAGCCACCTTGAAAGAAGTAAAATCCTCCGTTGCAGCCTTTACAACGGCTAATCCAGTGGATCTGGCAAAAAAATACTCGCCCGATACCGTGAAAGATTGGGAAAAAACGCTAGCCAATTACAATAAGCTTCTTTCGCAGACTTCTACAACCGATGGAATAGCGACTTTGGTTGCTGTTGACGTAGATCCTGACCAATTGCAAAAAGCTATCGAGAATGCAAAACCAGGTGAGGCCTCGAAGGTTGAGGGAAGTAAGCTTAATTCCATCGAGGGAGTTAAGGCTGATAAATTACCTAATTCCGAAGAAAAGAACACGCTGACTTTTTCCAAAAGTTTTAGCAGTGCCGAGCTACAGAAATTAATTGAGAATGCAAAACCAGGTGAGGCAATTGCCGTCAGTCCCGTAAAACTTGACGAAAAAGCAAGCGGAATAACGAGTGCAGTTATCGCTAATGCAGAAGCTTATCAATTAAATGATGCAACCACAGCTACTAATGCCTTCTTTTCAGCCCAGCTTAAATTGAATGATGCTGTAACTTCTAAAGATACTGCTGCAATCAAGTCTTCCCTTGCCGAACTTCTGGAGCAATATAAAACAAAAATTACCGAGCTTAAAGCGGCTCAAGATTAACCCTAAATACATTCCACGCTTTAACTGCACCATTAATCAAGACTGGCTATCCGCACACTCTACTGAATGACCGGACGCCCAACAACCAGCAAGCTTCCTTTTGGAAGCCTGCTGGTTGTTGTTTTATTTTCTCTGACCTAGGGTTCATCGTTTAATCTCCCTGAGAAATCATAGATATTCTCCCCTTTCATCCCCGTCGTCTTGAACATGCAAATCACCGTGAAGATAAATCAATGTACATTCCTTTTTATCCGCGGATATTTTGTCACCTGCCATTATCTTTCCATAATTGCTCCACCTTTGTGCCATAGTTATTCGTTAAATTAATAACTGTAGCATCCCACCGAACATCAAAGATCACTTTAAGGAGTATTCATATATGAGTTATCGCTTGAAAATCAAACCCCTTGCCCTAGCCGCCCTGCTGGTTGCAGCCGTTGTTGTCCCTCTCCTTGTTCATGCGGACAAGGAGGTAACCAATGAAGCCTCTGAATTCACAAAAAACACCGCTGAAGGGAAGGTGAAACACACCTCATTTAGCCCATCTATCCTGACCTCAAGCCCTGGTACAATTTCTGGTATAAGCACAGGTACAGGTTATCTACTTAGCAAAGTTAGTCCCTGGTCAAAAATAGTGGCGAAGGCAAAACAATTCCTTGGTCTCACCTCTGTTCCTGCTTTTTTGAAAGTTAAATCGGTCCCCCTGAACCTTATTCCTACTTCAAAAGCAGACTACGAAAAAAAGAAGGGCTCCCAAAACCCGAAGGAAAACACCCAGTTAAAAGCAGAAATTGTCAAAGGGAGATTCAAGGCACAACCCGGCTTATGATTCCTCTCGTACTGAAATCTCCACCCCCTGAGAATTTCCTCTGGGGGTGTTTTTGTTTGCCAAAAACCGTATATTTGGCAGCATATTCTCATAAAAATCTCTTGTATGCCACTCCGTTCGACTCAATATCAAAGCTATTGCAGTATGAAGATATAAAGAGAGGAAGATGAGTTCATGAATCAGCATCCCTCCAAATCTGCCCATATTCCACAACCGATCCGCAGTGACGGAGCCGGAAATGTGGACAATGGGCCCCGTGATATTTTGCGGGATCGGCAGAATCCAGATATGTTCGTCCCCCCGGTTACGGATAACGGACTAGTTCCAAATCTGCGGTTTTCTTTTTCCGACACTCACATGCAGTTAAACCATGGCGGCTGGTCCCGGGAGGTGACCGTTAGAGAGCTGCCCATCGCCACCACGCTAGCCGGAGTGAACATGAGCCTGACCCCTGGGGGTGTCCGGGAGTTGCATTGGCATCAGCAGGCGGAATGGTCCTACATGCTGCTGGGCAGGGCCCGGATTACAGCGGTCGACCAGAACGGAAGAAATTTTATTGCGGACGTCGGTCCTGGGGATCTTTGGTACTTCCCGCCAGGCATTCCCCACTCCATTCAAGGTCTTGAAGAAGGCTGCGAGTTCCTGCTCGTTTTCGATGATGGCAGCTTCTCGGATCTGAACACCCTATCCATCTCCGATTGGTTCGCCCATACCCCCAAAGAGGTATTATCCGCCAACTTCGGTGTACCGGAAAGTGACTTCCAGTCCATTCCTGACGAACAGGTGTACATCTATCAGGATTCTGTACCGGGACCGGTCAGCAGCCAGGCGGTAGAGTCCCCGTACGGCTCCATACCGCTGTCCTTCAAGCATGAGTTACTCGCCCAGCCTCCGCTCAAAACCTCTGGCGGCAGTGTGCGCATCGTTGATTCCACTAACTTCCCGATCTCCAAGACTGTAGCTGCTGCACTGGTGGAGATAGAGCCGGGCGGCATGCGGGAGTTGCACTGGCATCCCAATAATGACGAGTGGCAATATTATCTCACTGGGCAAGGCCGGATGACGGTATTCGCAGGCAACGGAGCAGCGAGGACGTTTGATTACAGAGCCGGGGACGTTGGCTATGTGCCCTTTGCTTTCGGACATTACATCCAGAATACCGGTACGGAGAGTTTGTGGTTTCTGGAGATGTTCAAGAGCGACCGCTTCGAGGATGTATCGCTGAATCAATGGATGGCTCTTACGCCCACTCAACTGGTGGAGAGCAATCTGAATGTGGGTCCAGAATTCATCTCCAAATTGCAAAAGGTTAAACATCCGGTTGTCAAATACCCTCAGCACTGGCAGGGTAAAAAATAACTTACTGAAAATTCGCATTCAGCAACGGTTAATACAGTGGAAACTAGCTAAAAAACCCTTGGAAAATCCTAAAGAACCAGACGTTTCCAAGGGTTTCTATTTTCAGGAATTTCGGGCTATATCCAGTTTTAATCAATTTATCAATGCGCTTACATACATAAATATGTTTTAATTAAAGAGACACTGCCAATCAATCCACAGTAAAGGAGAGTTCACACCGATGGAAATATCCTCTTTTTTGTTGCCTAAAGACCAGGTTGCTTATATTACCACCTCAATGTCCATGCTGGAAGCCATGGAGCAATTGGAACAGCATCATTACACAGCGATCCCAATTATTGACGCCGAGGGGAAGTACGTAGGAACTCTATCGGAGGGCGACCTGTTGTGGAAGTTGAAACGAACGCCCGGACTGACGTTTGAGACCATGCGTGAGGTGCCAATCAGCGATATTCAGAAGCATGTGCGTAATGAGAGTGTCTTTGTGAGGGCCCAGATGGAGGATATGCTGACCCTGGCGGCGGATCAGAACTTCGTTCCCGTGACTGACGAAGCAGATTTATTCATTGGGATCATCCGCCGTAAAGATATTATTGAGTATTATACGAGCAATATAACCGATTAATAACCATCAATACCCCCGGATGCTCTTCACTATAAAGTGAGGCGAGCCGGGGGTATTGTATGGTTAGTGCATTATAGTTCTGTGAGGATAATCGTCCCTTGTGGCGTAATCGCCAGGGTATGCTCGTATTGAGCAGACAAACCACCGTCAATAGTGCGGGCTGTCCAACCGTCTGCATCCACTTTCGTACGATAGCTTCCGGTATTCAGCATAGGTTCAATGGTAAATACCATACCTTCTTTCAGACGAGGTCCCTTCCCTGCTGGTCCGTAATGCGGTACCTCAGGCGCTTCGTGCATATCTGAGCCAATACCATGTCCGATAAAATCGCGTACTACCGAATAGCCGCTGGATTCAGCAAAAGTCTGGATAGCATGTGCTACATCCCCGATCCGATTACCAGCCACCGCCTGCTCAATGCCGCGGAACAACGATTCCTTCGTGGTATCCAGTAGCTTCTGTGCTTCATCGCTGATGGTTCCCACGCCGTAAGACCAGGCTGAGTCAGCCAGCCAGCCGTTCAGGTTCACCACCATATCGATGGTCACAATGTCGCCTTCCTTCAAAGGCTCTTTCCTAGGAAAACCGTGGCAAATCACATCGTTGACCGATGCACAGGTTGCATAAGGATAACCATGGTAGCCTTTTTGTTCAGGCGTTGCCCCTTGGGACAGGATGAACTTCTCTGCAAACTCATCAATCTCCCAGGTAGTAATACCGGGCTTAATAATTTGCGCAATCTGCCGATGGCATTCGGCAAGAATCTTGCCGGCAGCCCGCATCTTCTCGATTTCTTCCATTGTTTTGATGATAATCATATATTCGCCTCTTTTTTTGTACAGGACCCATTACTGATCATAATGGCTGTTCGTATGGTTTAATAGTACTCCCCTTATATTATGAAAGAAAAACGGAAGAAATCCAAATTTTTTATGATTACATTTAGAACAACTTTTATTTAAAACATGGAATAACTAGATCGTACGAGTGTTCGTGGAACTTTCTTTGGATTAGCACATAGGATATTAAAATCCAAAAGTAAAGGGATGTTTCTCTTGCCTCTAGAAGATATTCCCAACATCACGCCTACCGTTCTCATCACGAGAGATGAAGCGCTTAACCTATTATTGTCATCAATAGCTATTGAAGAATTAGGATTAGGTCATCTCATTAATGCCGAAGCGGAAAAAATTCAATATGCCGTTGGAACCCTACCAGGGTTGACTAATCCCCCTTCTATAAGTGATCTGATCGCTATTAATGAAAGTGTTCAAAATACGATGCAGGAAATTATTAAGAAAGAAATACTCCTTGTGTTTAAAATGAAATGCATCTTAGCAGCCCCTTCATTAGTTGGGCCAACTGGACCAACCGGTCCTACGGGGCCAGCTGGTGGACCCACTGGGGCTACTGGAGGCACTGGGGCTACTGGAGATACCGGGGCTACCGGGGCGACTGGCGCGACAGGAGACACAGGGGCTACGGGAGATACTGGGGCTACCGGGGCTACCGGGGCTACCGGGGCTACCGGGGCTACCGGGGCTACCGGGGCTACCGGGCCAACTGGGGCGACTGGCGCGACAGGAGATACCGGCGCCACGGGCAACACCGGCGCCACGGGCACTACCGGCGCCACGGGCACTACCGGCGCCACGGGCAACACCGGCGCCA
Organism: Paenibacillus sp. NPDC057934; assembly: GCF_042887565.1. NCBI lineage: Bacteria > Bacillati > Bacillota > Bacilli > Caryophanales > Paenibacillaceae > Paenibacillus > Paenibacillus sp. NPDC057934. The sequence continues at coordinate 246,862 of NZ_JBHVPB010000002.1, read as the reverse complement.
CAGGTACGACTGGCGCCACGGGCAACACTGGCGCCACGGGTACGACTGGCGCCACAGGTACGACTGGCGCCACAGGCACGACTGGCGCCACGGGCAACACTGGCGCCACGGGTACCACCGGCGCCACAGGTACGACTGGCGCCACAGGCACCACTGGCGCCACGGGTACGACTGGCGTCACAGGTACGACTGGCGCCACAGGTACGACTGGCGCCACGGGCAACACCGGCGCCACGGGCAACACCGGCGCCACGGGCAACACCGGCGCCACGGGTACCACAGGTACGACTGGCGCCACAGGCACTACTGGCGCCACAGGCACGACTGGCGCCACAGGCACTACTGGCGCCACGGGCAACACCGGCGCCACAGGTACGACTGGCGCCACAGGTACGACTGGCGCTACGGGTACCACCGGCGTCACAGGCACCACCGGCGCCACGGGCACTACTGGCGCCACAGGCACTACTGGCGCCACGGGCAACACCGGCGCCACAGGTACGACTGGCGCTACGGGTACCACCGGCGCCACAGGTACGACTGGCGCCACGGGTACGACCGGCGCCACAGGTACGACTGGCGCCACGGGTACGACCGGCGCCACAGGCACCACTGGCGCCACGGGCACGACTGGCGCCACGGGCACCACTGGCGCCATAGGTACGACTGGCGCCACAGGTACGACTGGCGCCACGGGCACTACTGGCGCCACGGGCAACACCGGCGCCACAGGTACGACTGGCGCCACGGGCAACACCGGCGCCACAGGTACGACTGGCGCTACGGGCACTACTGGCGCCACGGGCAACACCGGCGCCACAGGTACGACTGGCGCCACGGGCAACACTGGCGCCACAGGCACGACTGGCGCCACAGGCACCACCGGCGCCACAGGCACGACTGGCGCCACAGGCACGACTGGCGCCACGGGCACCACCGGCGCCACGGGCACCACTGGTGCCACAGGCACGACTGGCGCCACAGGCACCACCGGCGCCACAGGCACGACTGGCGCCACAGGCACCACTGGCGCCACGGGCACCACCGGCGCCACGGGCACCACTGGTGCTACCGGCCCCGGGGCGATCATTCCGTACGCATCAGGTGTACCAATCACTATGACTACTATTGTTGGTGGATTAATCGGAACAACAAGCCTTGTAGGATTTGGCAGCTCTGTAACTGGTGTCAGCGCTTCAGGTGGGACCATCGATTTGACCGGCTCTTCAGGCACCCTACTAAACTTTGCGTTTCAATGCCCTCGGCCCGGAACAATTACGAGCATCGCCGCTTTCTTTAGCACAACGTCTGGACTTTCACTGGTCGGCTCAACGATTACAATTACAGCACAATTATACAGATCAGCTACTCCTAACAATACCTTTACGCCGCTCGCTGGAGCGAGTGTTATTTTGGCTCCCGCACTCACAGGAATTATCCCTGTTGGTCAAATTATTAACGGAGTCTCATCTGGTCTATCCATAGCTGTTTCAGCCCAAGAAAGCCTGCTCTTGGTCTTCTCCGCAACAGCTTCAGGTCTAAGCCTGCTGAACACCATTGGTGGATATGCTAGAGCAGGTGTCACAATCAGCTGATACATTCATAATATTTGGATCTTTAATGATCCATTAACAATAGAGCTGGTCCAAAGATCTAACAAGATCCGCGGACCAGCTCTGTTTTGTGTGCAGCGTAGTTAATTTGAAAAAAGCTCATATTTAAGCATCCAGGGTATAGAAATTATAGTAGCTCTATTCTCCATATACCCCTCAAAGGAGATGCTTAAAATGACCACCGTATCGCTTTGTATGATTGTTAAAAATGAAGAGAAGAACATCGAACACTGCCTGGCAAGCGCGAGGCCGTTTGTGGATGAAATGATTGTCGTCGATACAGGCTCGACAGACCAGACAATACAGCTCTGCCAGTCAGCCGGAGCTCAAGTCTATAGCTTTGAATGGAATAATCATTTTGCAGAAGCTCGTAATTATAGTCTGGAACAAGCGACCAGTGATTGGATTCTATGGATGGATGCTGACGAGGTACTGGATGTATCTGCCGCTGGAAATTGGAAAGAACGCTTGACAGCAGGAAACGAACCGTTGTTCAACGTTCGTCTGGTGAATTATATTGGGGAAACTCCCGACCCGAATGAGACATTTCATATCGCGCATACCCGGCTGTTTCGCAACGGAATTGGACTACGTTTTCTGTACCCAATTCATGAGACGTTAAATGTCGAAGAAATACTAATCGATGAAAAAGCACTCCGGAGCATCGAGCAAATTGAGGGTCTGATCATCTACCACTATGGCTACCTTCAGTCCTATGTTACAGCGAAGCAAAAAAACGAGCGCAATCTGAAGCTTCTACTTCAAGAATTCAATGCCGAGAACAGCAATCCATGGACGGAATACCATCTAGCCAGTGAATATTATCGAACCGGTCAATACGAACAAGCCTATGATTTTGTGAATTTGTCCATTGCTCGCTTTTTGGAGAACGGTAAATTACCCCCTTCCCTGTTGTACAATCTAAAATACTCTTGCCTTATTGCTGTAGATAGTCTTGAGAATATTCCAACGGGCATTGATAAAGTCATCCAGCTGTACCCTGATTATATCAATTTGTATTTTTATAAAGGAATCGCCTTATTCCAGAGCAATGAATATTCGTCAGCCTTAGAACTGTTCGAGCATTGCATTTTCATAGGAGAAGGCAACATCGCTCACTTGACCTTAAAAGGTTCCGGAAGCTTTCACGCCTGGTATTACAAAGGCAGATGTCTGGAACAATTGGCGAAGCCCAAACTGGCTGCAGAAGCTTTTGAAGAAGCGTTAAAGCTCTATCCAAATTACGCCTCGGCACAAGAAGCGTTAACCCGATTAATCCTCTGAATTCTTGTTTTTCAAAATAAATGCGCTCATAAAAACAAAGCTCCGTCACAATGTCCGGAGCTTTGTTAATTCCAAATTCTATTCTATTTTTCTTTTATACGGTGTGAAAATTAAGCCCTGATGTTACCGCCTTGACATATCCGGTACGGATCACAAAGTCGCCAAAGTGCTCGCCCGAATGACGTTCTTTGGCATAACGGTGAAGCATCGGCGTGAGCAGTGAAAGAATCTCATCCTCGCCGATATTTTCCCGATAGAGCTTGTTCAGCCGGTCGCCGGTGAAGCCTGCGCCCAAGTACATATTGTATTTGCCCGGTGATTTACCGATGAACGAAATCTCACCCAGCGCAGGACGCGCACAGCCATTCGGGCAGCCCGTCATCCGGATAACGATTTCCTTGTCACGCAGACCCGCCTCGTCGATCACCAGTTCCAGCTTATCCAGCAGCAGCGGCAAATAACGCTCGGCCTCGGCCATCGCCAGACCACATGTCGGCAAGGCTACACAAGACAGAGAGCTTCTCCGCAGTGCCGAATGATGGGCACCATCGGTGAGTCCGTATTGCTGAGCCAACTCCATAATTTTACGCTTCTTCGCTGTAGTGATGTTGGCTATAGTCAGATTCTGGTTCGGGGTCAGCCGGAAATCGCCGGTATGGATCTTGGCAATCTCCCGGAGGCCAGTCATCAGCTCATAACCTCCCTGATCATGAATCCGTCCGCTCTGAACATAGAGCGTCAGGTTCCAGCGGCCATTGCTGCCTTTGATCCAACCGTAACGGTCGCCGTTATGCTCAAAATAAAAATCGCGTGCTGCTTCGAGCTGCCAGCCCAGCCGGTTATACAGCTCTTCAGTGAACCACTCGATACCGTGGCGGTCGATGGTGTACTTGAAGCGGGCGTTCTTCCGTACAGAACGGTTGCCATAATCGCGCTGAACCGTCACCGTCTTCTCGGCGACATCAATCATCTGCTCCGGTTTACAGAAACCGATGACCCGGCCTAGCTGCGGGTAAGTGCTGGTATCGCCATGGGTCATTCCCATCCCGCCCCCCACAGTGACATTGAAACCGACCAACTTGTTATCTTCAATAATAGCGATGAATCCCAGATCTTGCGAGAAAACATCCACATCGTTGGAAGGCGGCACAGCCAGGCCAATCTTGAATTTACGCGGCAAGTAAACTGGACCATAGATCGGTTCTACCTCACGTTGGTCAGCAAGACTATCCACTACCTTTTCCCCGTCCAGCCAGATCTCATGATAAGCCTTTGTGCGTGGGGACAGATGATCGCTGATCCGTCTTGCCCATTCATAGACCTCACCGTGTACATCCGACTGATATGGATTGGGGTTGCTCATGACATTACGGTTTACGTCGCCGCATGCCGCCAGTGTGGTCATCAGCGAATCATTGATGCTTTTGATCGTCTTTTTCAGATTCCATTTCAGCACCCCATGCATTTGAAAAGCCTGTCTCGTCGTAATACGCAGGGTGCCATTGCCGTATAGCTGGGCCAGTCTGTCCATCTCCAGCCATTGGGCCGATGTCGCCACCCCGCCGGGAGCTACGACCCGCAACATAAATTGGTAGGCCGGCTCCAGCTTCTGGCGCTCCCGTTCGTTGCGCAGATCCCGGTCATCCTGCATATAGCTGCCGTGGAACTTCAGCAGACGGTTGTCATCCTCCGGCAACCCTCCGGTTATCGGATTCTGCAGGGTCTCCACCAAGGCGCCTCGTAAATAATTACTCTCACTCTTTATATGCTCAACATCGCTTGGCGGACCGCCAATAGGCGTTACCGATACTTTATTCGCCAATGCTGTCATCTCCTCTCGCAGATCATCCCGGTGCCCTCACGGACCCTATATCTCAATACACATCGCGTTGATAGCGTTGTTCCTGCTGCATTTGCTCCAGATAAGCGCCAGCATCCTCGGGGCTAAGTCCGCCCTCCTGCTGAATGACTGTGATTAGCGCAGTATGGACGTCGTGCGCCATATGCTTCTCGTCACCGCACACATAAACATGTGCACCCTCTTGGAGCCATTGATATAGCTCACGGCTCTTCTCCAGCAACCGGTGCTGAACATATACCTTCTCCTCTGTATCACGGGAAAATGCCACGTCCAGCTTCGTCAGCACACCGTCCTTCAGCATCCGCTGCCAGTCAGTCTGGTACAGGAAGTCCGTCACAAAGTGACGATCTCCGTAGAACAGCCACGATTTCCCTTCAGCACCAAGCTCTTCACGCTCCTCCAGAAACGAACGGAACGGCGCTACGCCCGTACCTGGTCCAATCATGATGATCGGGGCGTCGCCACTAGCTGGCAGCTTGAAGTTGGGGTTGCTTTGGATATAAACCGGCAAAGTATCGCCTGGTTGCACCCGTTCTGCGCAATGTACAGAGCATACGCCGTACCGGTCCCGGCCATGGGTCTGATAACGTACTGCACGGACGGTGAAATGAACCTCGTCTGGATTCGCATTATAGCTGCTTGCTATGGAATACAGACGGGCTGGCAGCTTGCGCAGAATCGGTACAAGACTGCGGGCTGGTGCCTGCCAAGGCCCAAAGTCTTGTACCAAATCCAACAGGTCACGGCCATGGATATATTCTTTCAGCTCCTGCTGGCGCTCTGGCAACAGCAGTTCCTGAAGCTGACTACCGGTGGAGAACTGTACTGCCTGCTCCAGCAGCGGCTTGGTCAGCACCGTAATCTCATAATGATATTTGAGCGCATCTAGTAAAGAACCTTCGTCGCCCTTCTTATTGAAAGGAACCTTCTCTTCCGGATTCCAGCCGAATGCTGTGATAATCTCGTCAATCAGCTGTGGATGATTCTCAGGGTAGACACCAAGGGAATCTCCTGGTTCGAACTGCAGATTAGATCCGGCAAGCGATAGCTCCAGATGCCGTGTTTCACGATCTGAGCCGCGTCCGTTCAGATTAATATTCTCAAGTATTTCAGCTTGAAAAGGATTGCTGCGTGAATATTGCGATGTCTCTTGCCCCGGTGCTTTGTCAGCTACCTTTACGGCCTCCGTAGCGATGGCTGAGGGATTAAGGCGTTCTTGAAAGGATTGCAGTACACCCCCGATCCATTCCGCCACCGGTTCATCATAATCCAAATCGCAATCTACGCGCGGGTACAGGCGTTGTCCGCCAAGTTCCTCCAGACGCTGGTCGAAGTCTTTACCAGTCTGGCAGAAGAATTCGTAGGAAGTATCGCCCAAAGCCAGGACAGAGAAGCGCAGATGCTCAAGTCCCGGTGCTCTCTTGCTGTAGAGGAATTCATGAAACGCACGGGCATTGTCCGGCGGGTCTCCTTCGCCATGCGTACTGACCAGAATCAGCAAATTCTCCACTTTCTTCAATCCATTCGCCTTGAAGCTGTTCATGGAAGACTGCGTGACCTGGAATCCTTGCTCCTCCAGCTTGCGGGATAGACTACCGGCTAGTCGCTGGCAATTCCCCGTCTGGGAGCCGAACAATACTGTCACCTCTCGGGAAATAGACGGCTGACTGACCGGGGTAGCACTTTCTTCAGCCAGAACAGGCGTGGATGACAAAACCACAGTTGCCGGTACCGCTGTCTGGAGAGCGGACAAGTAGCCGCTTAGCCATATCTGCTGCGAAGGCGTCAAGGTTGGTAGCAGACGGTTAAGAAGCTCTGCCTGCTCCGGGGTAAACGGACTGTTAGTGACTTGTAATTGCAACAATATCCACCTCTCCTAAACAAGAAATCTTGCTCCGTACAATAGGGCTGATGCAGCCTCATATCCTCACATCATGGATTCAGGCTAACACAATAAATGGAAACGGGCAATGAACCGTATTTCCGCTATTTTTTGTATAATCATGCAATATTGGCTATTAATCGCTAAAAAACGATTGAAATCACAGTAAATCACTCCGTTTTCCCTCACTTCATTACAATAAGTAATAAGTTGTATTAGATAAATTGATAAAGTGATCTATCCGTTAACACTCCGAAAATATAAACAAGGATAGGCCGAGGCCTACCCTTGTTCGTGATAATTATATTAATGTCACCTATCTGTTAGGACAAGTTAATTATTCAGCACTGGCAAAAGCACTCTTGTTCGCTGCTAGTACTGCCTTCAAGCCAACCGGTGCTTGCCCTGTAAAATCCTTCACAGTCGTTGTGACTTGTCCATATTCACCTTTAGAAGAAGCAGTCTGGAACGAAGCAAAGACCTGCGCCGCACCATTCGGCAATCCGGCAGTTTCATAGATGCCTACCAGTTCTTCCGTTGTCAGTGGAACGAATTCAATAGCTCTGCCGGTGAAGTCGCTGGCGATTGCAGCGATATCCTTGCCAGTCAATGCTTCCGGCCCTGACACATCCAGCGTCTGGTTCCCCGAAACAGCAGCTATGAGTGCCGCTGCCGCAGCATGGGCACAGTCTTCGCGTGTAACATAGGCAGTCGCACCGTCACCGGTAGCAGCGGTGTATTGCCCGGACGCTACCGCTTGCTGCAGCGCAGGAATCAGACTATGAGTATAAAGGTTATTGCGGAGAATGGTGTAAGACAAGCCGCTACTCTTGATCTTCTCTTCCGTAGCATAATGATCTCCTGCAAGCAGGCAAGCTGTACCCGGTTCTGGGCTAGGTAGTGAGGTATATACCAAATGCTCCATACCCGCTTGGACTGCTGCATCTACAGCATTGAGATGCTGCTGCACACGCTGGCCGGGAACACCCAGTGCATCAGTGCTAATCAGCAGCAGGCGTTTGGCACCGGCAAAAGCTTCCGGCAGCGTCTCCGGCTGGTCAAAGTCCGCCTGACGGACAATCACTCCACGTTCCGTAAGACCAGATAACTTCTGCGGATCACGGCTTGTGACAATGATTGGGCCCTGATGGTGCTCTAGCAGCCATTCAATGGCCAATTGCCCGAGTTGTCCACTTGCACCTGTAACCAATATCGCTTCATTCGCTTTACTCATGCTCTATTCCTCCCGAATAATGTTTAAATAACTAACCTGTAATCATTATAGTTACAGGTTGATTGAATGTCAACTCTGTTCAAAAAAGAGAAGCCCCGCGCTGATTTATTCTAAAATCGGCCCAGGTGACTTCTCTTATTGATGATATTATACTGCTTTTCGATTCAAATAATCCGCTTCAACTGACCTACAATCATATAACAAAGAACCAGTACAACCCCGGCATTGATGGCCACATCCGCAATATTGAGGATGCCATTGCTACCGCCGAAGACTAAAAAATCCGTTACCTTGTTGAACATCACACGATCTATAGCATTGCCAATTGCCCCGCCGACCAGGAATCCAGCAGCTGCGTTCAGCACATGGCCACTAATCTCGCCTTTGCGGCGATAATAAAAGATAGCTACGACAAAACCTACTGCGACAATGACAAAATATCGACCAAAGCCCTGAAAGGAGCTGAACGCTGCGCCACTGTTTTCATAGAATGTGAATTTCAGGAGATGGGCCCAGAACGGGATCGTCTCCCCTACTTCCATATGAGTGCGCACCAGCCATTTTGACACTTGATCAACAAGAATGACGAGTACAGATATCAAATAAAAAATCACCGGCTGTTAGCCTCCTTTTTAACCTCTATTGATAGCCAGGTTTTACTCTGATGTGCTATCTATAAACTAATCGCATCCCGCCTAAAAAACAAGCCTCTCCATTACTTTCTAGTCAGATTGCAATGCTATTTCTCACCATTAGACTGTAGATTGCCTTACACTCAATCATCTATTGTAATCATCGAACAACAGCTGTACCCGTTTGTTTCTAAAAAAACAAGCCTCATCAGGGCTTGTCTTCTACATTTTCCGTGCTATTGTCCGGGAACAATACTTCGCCGCTGGCCTGTCTGATCTTCACGATCTCTTCGAGTGTATGGGACAGCTCTCCTGGCGGATACGGCTTAGTAAGGTATTTTTGAATAACGTTATTAAGTGCGTTTTTATCCGATTTATCTAAGGCCGAGGATATCACTAGCGGGATCGTCTCGGTTCGCTGATCTTCCTTGAGCATACGGATAAGATCCCAACCGTCCAGTTCGTCACCAAGCATCAGATCAATTACGATGGCTACGAATGGCGTCTTCAGCGCCTGATCAAATGCTTTTTGCGGATGGTAGTGATGGGTGACCCGGAAGCCTTTACCCTTCAGTTCCTCCGACAACAGCAGCGAGAGGCTATAATCATCCTCCACGATCATGACATTGGGCTTGGCTTCTTTGTCCGGATTCCATCTGCCCCCGTCTTCTTCATATTGCTTTTGCTCGGAGTAAAGGTTCGGAAGACTGAACCAGACCGTAGTTCCTTTGCCTTCGACAGATTCGATGCCGATCTCGCCCTTCTGCTTGTCGATAATCTCTTTGCAGATGGCGAGGCCAAGCCCTGTTCCGCCAATTCGCTTCGAAGCGCTATTGTCCACTCTTCTGAATTTCTGGAATAAGTGTCCGATCTGATCCTTCGGAATCCCCAGACCATGATCCTGGATTCTGACTACGATACGGTCTTCCTCATTGTGCAGGTGAACGTTCACCTCATTGCTATCCGGCGAGAACTTGATGGCGTTGCTCAGCAAATTCGTAAGCACCTGAATGATTTTGTCCCTGTCTACTTCCACGTCGGAATTAAACGCTTCGTCTACCAGCAGCACATTATGCGAACCCAGCTTGTATTGGTCCAGTACGCCCAGCACGATCTCACTCAGGTTCGCAGATTCCGTCACATATTGCTGCTTGCCAGACTCCATGCGCTGCAGATCCAGGAAATCATTGATCAGCTCAGTTAAACGCTTCGCTTCCTTATGAATCGTCTCCAGATATTTAAGCTGCTTCTCCGGCTTCATCGTTCTGGCCAGCAGCAGCTCCGTGAACCCCAGTACGCTTGATAGTGGTGTTCTCAGTTCATGACTGACTGTGCTGACCAGTTCGGATTTCATCAGATCCAGCTCATATTCCCTTGTAATATCACGGTGTACGAACAAGGTACCGATCCGCGCGTCACGACGAAATACCGGAATCGCATATACATCAATATGTTTCACAGACTCGGTTCCGATCGAATACCGCATGCTGGCTGATTCTGCCGCCTCTTCACCCAATGCATTCTGGAAGAAACCGCGGATGTCGCTTGATTCGTTGGCAGCCTGCATGAAATGGGCCATCCACTCTTCTTTGGATTCATGGCCACCTTCTGTCCATGTGCTGTAATCGGTCATTTGACACAATGCTTTATTAGCATGCAGCATCGTACCTTCGGTATCCACGAACTGGATACCTTCATTCACATTGTTGACGATATCCTGGTTCAGCTTACGGGCATGTTCGATTTCTTCATACATAAATAGCCGCTCAATGGCCAGTGACACCCGGTTCATCAGACCCTGGACCTCATTCAGCTCTTCGTCACTGAAGGATAGGCCGATCCGGCTGCCACAGAGGACGGCGAGAATCTCATCCTCGGCATTAACTACTTTTGTATAGAAATCATAGCAGTACATCTGATTCGGTGCGATTCCCTGTTCCGCCTGGGTGGCCGGTCGTTTAATGACATAGGAGTTTTCTGTTTGCAGGCGATGCAGCATTTCGCCGCAACTGCTTTCCACATAGCGCTCGATCCGGTCCTGGGGAATACCTTTGGCCGCATAGATTGAATCCTTGGTAAGCAAGAAAAAGCTTGAATCAAAGGAATATAGCCGGTTCATAAAATGTAAGAACTTTTCGGTAAATTCATTTTTGTTAAGCGTATAGGAAATATCATGATTCAGCTGATTGTTAAGCTCGAGCATAGCCTTCGTCTGTTCCGTCGCTTTAAGCGTAAGTGCCAGCTCCTGCTGTACGCTTTTTAATGAAGTAATATCGCTGGCAATCAGAATATACTGGTAGATTGTGCCTTCACTATTGAGGTAAGGAACAATCGTCAGATTCAGCCAGGTTGTGGCACCGGATTTCGTTTGCAGCCCGATTTCATGGGTCCATACACCGCCACTCTTCAGCTTACGGTACATTTGCTGCATGTCATGCTCCAACATATCCGGCATCTCGAACAGCTTGTACGTAAAGCCGATAATCTCAGAGTTTCGGTAGCCCGTATAACTGCTCAGATTGTCATTGGCATAAGTAAAGACACCTTTAGCAGAGAGGATGCCCACGGCTGCCGATTGATCCAATGCCTTCATCATGCTTTCAATCTCACTCAGCGAGCGCTGCAATCTATGCTGCTGATCATGAAGCTCATCCTGCTGGGCGTGCAGTTCTTCATTCTGCATCATCAGTTCTTCTTCTTTATCCTGAATGCTATGAGCCATATCCAGGAATGCATTGTAGAGACGTCCAATCTCATCCTTTTGATGCAGGGTCCCGAGCAAAATTTGTTCCCCGGCTGCCAGAGAATGAGTTGCTTCTTCCAGCTTCAGGATGGGAACAATGAGATTCCTGAGAATTCTCCATACCAGCAGAGTGAAGAGGAACAAGATCCCCGTGCTGAACAGGAAAGCGACCACCGTAAACTCATTGGCCTTGTGGATAGAGTTCTTAGCCAGCTCATTCAATGAAGCGTCCGCACGCTGTTGATAACCTTTCGTGTAATCAAGAAACTCATTGACTTTAGCCGTGGTACCCCCTCCCGAGGTCGCCCTAAGCGCTTCATAATTTCCTTCTTCCGCCAGTTTAAGTGCTCTTGGCAGAAGTGTGTACTTGTACTCGGTGTAAAAAGCCTTCAGGTCATCCCGATACTTCGATTCTTCTGGTGACAATGTAAGCTGGGAATAGTCTTTCAACACACCGTCAAAATCATGAAGAGCTTGATTCAGCAGCATCAGTTCATTTTCATTTTTCAGCGCAATAAATCCTCTGGCCCGAAGAAAGATCTCATTAAGATTATCCGAGAGCTGATTAATCGTCTGGGTCTTCTTGTGCAGCGTATCCCTGTCGTGACTCAGCTTCTCCTGCTCTTGGTTGATATACAGGAAAAAGGCCATGCCACACAGGATGATCAGTGCGAAGACACTCGCAATGATGCGAAAATATCGGTTCTTCAAGCTGGTGCTGCCGAAGCGGTTCGCTTTGGTCACTTCAGTATCCCCTCCACGACTTGCAACAGCTCCAGCGGGCTGAACGGCTTGGGCATGAAGTAGCGCACACCCGCCTCAATCGCCCGGTTGCGGTCCACCTCCTGTGCCTTCGCGGTCAGCATAAGAAACGGGGTATTCTTTTTCTTCTCATCATCCACCTGTCCAAGCACTTCGATTCCCGTCATCTTCGGCATCATATAATCCAGAATGACCAGATCATAGGTATCTGCGTCCAGCTTCTCCAGCGCATCCTCACCATTCTCCGCCGTAAAGATCTCCACATCCTCCAGATCCTCCAACGTGTCCGTAATCAGCATGCGCAATACTTCTTCGTCGTCTACCACTAGTACTTTCTGCATCCTAACCTCCATTTGTTTAGCTTCTTCGTTGTCATCGCTTGCTACCTGCCTAGAACAGGAATCGGAAAGCCAGACGCTCAATACGCAGCATCAGTTCATTCATATCAAACGGCTTTATTACATAATCATCGGCACCCATCTGCAATGCATGAACAATATCCGCCTGATTATTTCGCCCGGTCAGCATAATCACGACAATATTCTCCTGCGGATAGTTTCCACGAATGCGTTCCAGCACCTCAATTCCATCCAGCTCAGGCATAATGCCATCCAGCAGCACAACGTACTTCTCTTCACTGCTATACCAGTCTGATTGCAAAAACTCGGGACCGCTGGCATAACTGCTGATATTGACCTTGGCCATGTTGGAGGGCTTCCAGTCGGCAAATTCGCTGGTCACAATTCGGCGTACCAACGCATCGTCATCTATGATGATCACATTAAGCACAGAATCAAATTTAGTGGCGAGCAATTGATGAGTGTATACTGTTGTCTGATTTCTGCCCCCATGCTTGCTGGCATAAAGCGCCTTATCGGCCTCTTCCACCAGCTTTACGGCGTGCTGCTCTTCCCCAGCTTTAACTTCCGTAACACCACTGGAGAAGGTCACATTAAAGACATGCTTCTTAGTACGGAACTCTTTTGCCGAAAAACGCCTCTGAATCCGCTCGACCACCAGCTTAGCGGAAGAGGCATCCGTATTGGGCAGGAAAAGAGCAAATTCCTCCCCACCGTAGCGGCAGAACACATCCTCCAACCGGATGGAAGCCTGTACAAATTCTGTGAATGAATGTAGAACCTCATCCCCTGCCAAATGTCCATATGTATCATTAATCGCCTTGAAATGATCAAGATCTATAAGCACGAGCGAGAATACCCGGTTTGTGCGTCTGTAATCCGACAGTAGCTGCTTCATCGTCTGGTTGAAATGCTTGCGGTTAAAAGCACCTGTCAGCTCATCAACAATGATCGACTCCTGCCATTCTCTCTTCAGTTCAAAGCGATTTTGGATCAGAGTCAGGAAAATATCAATATCCACCGGCTTCTTGATAAAATCCATGACCCCAAGGGAATAGGCATGCATCTGTACCTCCTTGGAGTGCTCCGCACTGATCATAATAATCGGAATCCGTTCTTTTTTGGCCTTACCGATAATTTGATTCAGCACTTCAATCCCGCTCTGATCCGGCAGCATAATATCGAGAAGGATCATGTCCGGTTTGCTCTCGTAAAAGATCTTCAGGCCCCGTTCCGCAGACAATGCAATGCTGACATAGTACGGATTCCTTTCTAGCGACTCTTTCAGGTAAGCTACAAGCTGCACATCATCATCAATAATTAGGATCTCGTTCTGCGGGCGGGCGTCCTCTGTCTTATTTCCATCAGACAAACCCAAGGGTTTTATAGTAGAAGCGGCTTTGTCATTAAGCAAGGTTAGCAGCGGGTACAAATGACGTCCCCATTCATCTGGCGACCACTCTCTTCGGCTATCATCTCCGAACAAGGGTAGCGTTTGCTCTGCCAACTCCTCAATCTCTTTGAGTCCTACCGTTCCGGCAGTTCCTTTCAGGTTATGCAGGAAGCGATGGATATCCTTTTCTTCCACTGAAGGCAGTTTTGACCATTCCTCCAAGGTCTGTCTGGTTCTCTGCTCAACCAGGTCTTTATATTTACGTGTTGTCATAGCAACTCCTTTAAATACGGACATTTCACATCATGCTATTCCCAATTTTTGAACCTGTCAAAACTCCAGTTCATCATATTTTTAATGCGTTGTCAATTAATATCCTTTGTAAAGAACGTGTAAGGATTAAAAAGTTGATCAACCTGACAAAAAACCTTTGGTTGAAGCTTGTAACATCATTTGCCATAATGATTGAAATGGTCATTTCCGTCCCCCAGTGGCGGAAGAACACTGACATATAAAGGGAGGCTGTTTCGATTGAAGGGGATCATAACGGTATTGGGGAAAGACAAGGTTGGGATTATCGCCAAAGTATGTACCTATCTTGCTGAACACAACTTGAATATTCTGGACATTTCGCAAACCATTGTTCAGGACTATTTCAACATGATGATGATCGTCGAACTTACCGGGGCTACCAAAAGCTTTGAGGTAATTGTAGAGGAGCTGCAGCTGATCGGCACCGAAATTGGCGTCGAAATCAAGCTTCAGCATGAAGATATCTTCAATATAATGCATCGAATTTAGGAGGAGTAAGCACATGATCTCACTTGTTGAAGTACAAGAAACGAATAAAATGATCCGCGAAATGAATCTAGATGTGCGTACCATCACCATGGGAATTAGCCTGATGGATTGCGCACATACGGATCTGAAGACCTTTAACCAGAACGTATATGACAAAATCACCCGCTCCGCCGAGAAACTCGTCAAGACCGGTGAAGATTTGGAAAAACAATTCGGCGTGCCGATTGTCAACAAACGGATTTCGGTCACTCCAATTGCCATTGCTGCTGGCTCTGTTCACACCGATACCTACGTACCGGTAGCTGAGGCGCTCGACAGGGCCGCCAAGGAAGTTGGCGTAAACTTCATCGGTGGCTTCTCCGCTCTCGTACAAAAAGGCTGTACAAAGGGTGACCGCATTCTGATCGACAGCATCCCTGAGGCGCTGGCCGTGACGGAGCGCGTATGCTCCTCAGTCAATGTGGGCTCTTCCCGCAGCGGCATTAATATGGATGCGGTGAAACTGATGGGTGATATCATTCTGCAGACCGCCGAGCGTACCAAGGACAGAGACTCTATCGGTTGTGCGAAGCTGGTTGTCTTCTGCAACGCTGTAGAGGACAACCCCTTCATGGCAGGAGCCTTTCACGGGGTCGGCGAGCGTGAATGCGTCATTAATGTAGGGGTTAGTGGACCGGGTGTAATCAAGAGAGCGCTGGAAGAAGTCAAAGGCCAGGATTTTGAGACCCTGTGCGAAACCATCAAACGGACGGCCTTCAAGGTTACGCGTGTTGGGCAGCTCGTTGCCCAGGAAGCCTCCAAGCGGATGGGCGTTCCGTTCGGGATCATCGATCTGTCCCTTGCGCCCACCCCATTGATCGGGGATTCCATTGCGGAGATCTTCCAGGTGATGGGACTAGAAGAAGCTGGCGCACCGGGAACAACCGCAGCCCTGGCAATCTTGAATGACAATGTTAAAAAAGGCGGCGTCATGGCCTCCTCCTACGTCGGCGGACTTAGCGGTGCGTTCATCCCGGTCAGTGAAGACCATGGCATGATTCAGGCTGTTCAGCGCGGTGCATTAACGCTGGAGAAGCTGGAAGCCATGACCTGTGTCTGCTCGGTAGGTCTGGATATGATTGCAATCCCCGGCAGCACGTCCAAAGAGACGCTCTCGGGAATCATTGCTGACGAAGCAGCGATCGGCATGGTCAACAACAAGACCACTGCTGTGCGCGTCATCCCTGTCATCGGTAAGGACGTTGGCGAAATGGTCGAATTCGGCGGCCTGCTGGGCTATGCGCCTGTGATGGCAGTCAATTCTTTTAATTGTGCGGGCTTTGTGAACCGCGGCGGCCGCATTCCAGCGCCGATTCACAGCTTCAAGAACTAAAGCTGTGCAGTGCTGATAGGGGCAGTCCATTGGGGAAGTGTTACCTGAGAAATGCTACTTAAGGCAGCACCAGTGTTCTATTTTCACGAAAGTAACAGCATGCCTTCAATTTAGATAACACAAAAACCCAGTCGATCTCAAACCTAACTGTTCTACTCAAAAAGCAAAGTTTATCCTCTATCTCAAGCAACCCGTTCATGATTTTTCGTACATTCTAAGTACACCGTCTCTCCACGATCAATTCCCCCGTCTGGAAGGTCGAGGGTTTTGGAATAGATGCAAAAATGTACCTTAATTTCCATTAATGAATGCAATGTAGGGAATTCAGAGTAAAATTGCAGTATTTTCGAGCACGGAGGTACGAGACGCGTGAGACAGAACTATGTGCCGCCGAGTGGCGAGCCACGTTCGGAGGAGCGATGAGCCACGATCTACGACTGCAATTGCCATCTCACCACTTCACCACACGATCATGGGCTCGAATCATGCAAAAGAGGATGTCCTTAGAGCTATAGCTTCTGGGACATCCTCCGTTCAATTAACAGGTCTAATCTATCGTTATAGTACCCAAATCTGCGCCTCGTTGATCAGGAACTGCAAAGGATACGGACGTGCCTGCACCCGGCTGGCTCTGAATGATCAACCCCTTGCCATAAAGTCGCTTCAGCCGGCGGTTCGTATTCTGTAGACCGATCCCACCTTTTCCTTGCTGGGAGGGTTCGAGTAATAATGCAACCTGATCAGGCTCCATGCCTTTTCCATCATCCCTGACCTCAATCCGTATTTCCCCGGCATGACGGGTAATCGAAATCTTCAGCACACCACCACGAGCCTGGCTGAGCAGCCCGTGTCTAACCGCATTCTCCACCAGGGGTTGAATCGTAAGCGGAGGCAGCTGTGGCCCGTTCACCTTGTCACTATCTATATCCTTCTCCATCTGCCATTCCACGGACAATCTGTCTTCGAACCGCTCCTGCTCAATGTAGAGGTACGCCCGCACCAGCTCCAACTCATGGGAGAGCGGCACAAGCTCTTCAGCATTCAGTAAATCAAAGTTAATCCTCAGGTACGACGTGAAGGCTTCCCCGAGCCGGGTCATTTTATCAGAATCGATGTCACTAAGAGCCAGAATAGAGTTCAGGGCATTGAACAGGAAGTGCGGCCTTATCTGTGCCTGGAGGTAGGCCGCTTCCATACGCAGCCGTTCATCAAGGGACTGCTTCAGCATCGTCAGCGAGCGTACGCGGTATTGCAGCTCCAATGCATCCACCGGCTTAATCACATAATCACTGGCTCCGGCCAGGAATCCGGTGTAGATGTCCTCCGGCTGAGCGCGGGCTGTCAGCAGCAGCACGGGAAGCTCCGATACGCTGTAACGCTCACGGATGATCCGTGTCAGTTCATAACCCGACATATGGGGCATCATAACATCGGCGATCACCAGATCCCAGCGTCCCCTGTCCAGCAGTTCCAGTGCTTCCTTACCGGACAATGCCGGCACCAGATAATAGTGGGCATCGGAGAGCATGCCGCCAAGCACCCGCAGATTGACAGGATCATCATCTACGACCAGGATGTTCAGGCTGCCACTGGCAGAGAACGAGCTTGTATCCTGTAATACCGGTACAGTCGGCAGTGCGGGCATACTTCGGGTATACCGCAGGGTAGATGGCTCCGGTTTTTCCGCAGCGGGCAGGGTAACCTTACCATCGGTATACGGCGTACCGAATGGCTCCAAATCACCTGCAGCAGCCACTTCACTGCTGAGATCCCCACCTAAACCTGCATACAACGGGAGCGTGAACGAGAACACGGAGCCCTGTCCAGATGTAGAATCCAGGACAAGTACACCTCCATGTAGTTCTATCAACTGCTTGCAGATACCAAGCCCAAGCCCGAAGCCTCCACCATCGTTGATGCCAAGCGCGCCCTGCTCATATGGCTTGAAGACTCTTGCAGCCGTTTCCTCGTCCATGCCTGCACCGGTATCGGCCACACGAATGATCGCCTTGTCATTCACAATTTCCGCGCTGACGGTTATCGTTCCGGTATCCGTGTATTTGATCGCATTTTGCAGGAGGTTGACTAAGATTTGCATCAGCCTCTTCTCATCACCATACACCGGCGGGAAATCATCAGGGATCTTCATCTCCATGCGCAGCAGTTTACCATCCGTCAAGTAACCCAGCATAGCTATTACACTCGGCACGATAGCCTGAAGCTGAAGACGTTCCAGCCTCAGCACGATTTTCTTATCCTGAAGCCGAGAGATATCCAGAAGATCGCCAAGAAGGCTGGACATTCTCCTACTGATCGTGATCAGCAGTTCCATATCTTTGACGCTTTTGGGGTTCATCCCCTGCTGTTCGTTGGTAATCACCGTTTGGGCGATGTTCATAATGCCATGCAGTGGCGTTCTTAGCTCATGCGAAGTATTGGCCAGAAAATCATCCTTCACCTTATCCGCCTGACGAAGCCGTCCCGTCAATTCTGCATTTTCCTCCGTGTTGCGGAAATACCGCTTGAACCAGTACGCACAGAAGCTGATGATGGCAGCAATCATGTCCACCGGGTAAAAAATACTGTCCACAGTTCCCACGTTTTGCAACGCGCCCCAGTACACACTGGAAGAAACGCCTGCTGCTGCCAGCAGCAGAAAAAGCGCATCACGCTGGGATTGGATGACCATCTTGGCAATCAGATAGACCACCCCGACCATCGGAAGTAGATAGATTAAGTCAAATACCTTGAGATAATAGGAATACAAGACCCCTTTCACGGGTGATACCAGTATAAATAGAACAAAAAGGACAAACAGAGTCACGTAAGTACGAAACAAGCGGGCTCTGCGGTTTTCTGCATCCTTGTGGAAGGTGCGGGCCAGCAGGAGCATAAAAAAGGAGATGGAAGCATAGGACAACATCCGGATCTTTAGCGACCAGGTGTAGTTAATTGGCAGCCATAGCTGGAGCAGATTATCATGATCCGACACGATCGAGAGCGCTGTTAATAGAAGCAGCAGACCGAAGAAGATAAAGCTTTTCTCCTTCGGATTAAAGAAGAATAGAATAACCGCATACAAGCTATGAAGCAGCAGCACAATAAAAACGACCAGCTGAAATCCGATCGAATAGAGACGCTCACTATCAATGGCAGCCTGTGAGCCGAATTTTATAGCTTTGAGAATCCCGCCCCAGAACGGATTGTCATCGTTAGCAGTCTGGATCAGCACATCAAGCTCCTGTTGTCCATTTGCTGTGTAGGATACCGTATAGGAGGTTACACGGGACTGGGATTCGTCCTTTCGTTCCGAAAGCGCGCCAAATGCGGACTGCTGCTCACCGTTGATGAAGACTGCTGAGCTGCTTTCGATTTTACGGAACCACATGGAGTAAGGCTGATTCAGCGGCTGATCAATTAAAATTCGCAGTCGGTATGTACCTGTTCCATAGGAGTTGGCCCTACTGTCACTGAACCCGCTCCTCCAATCCCCTGGGACCTTGACATATCTTGCTGGCTCCGGCAGTTTTCCGTTTCCGTCGGACAGCAGCTTGTCAGGATAGAACTCCCATTCCCCATTTAGGGTAATGGACTTGGAATCCTCGAAATTCCAGCCTCTCATATCCAGTACACCGTTCACTGCATGCGGAGCATCCGGGGGTGCCTGCACAGAATACCAAACCAGCCGAAGTCCAAACAGCAGACCAGCGGTAAGAAGTAGAATGAAGCCATGCTTTTTCAACGTATTGAGATTAGCTTTGGATATCATAGAGTTGATTAGTAGACAGAAGTACTGTCTTTCCTTTTCTTTAGTCTCATTCGTATAGGAATCATGTCACGACCAGCAGCAGGTGATAAAGGTGACTTTAGTCCCTGTGCTGAACAGTATTATACTGAATCTATGAGATAAAGCATAGAAAAAACAATATCCCAGCAATTCCAGTGAATCCATAGTAAGTTGCCATCCTCAGCCATTATAGCAATACGAATAACATAAAAACCTCCTTTTATTTCAACTTATTTCTAAACTTTTCTAAACTTTACTAAAAACAACCGGAAATCCTCCTGTTATTATTCGTTTATTGCCCTAATATCGCTGAAAATAAAAAAAATTAACTGGAGGGATCCCAGTTAATTTTTTTAAAACAGCCTATACGTAATGGAATAACAGGACATTTTCCTTCTATAGATATGACGAACTTAAATATTCTCACTTAAGGCTCGGTCGTCAATACGATGAGCGTTAGAACTTCCGGTCTCTGTCGTGTCCAGATCTCTTCGATTAAAAAACTTCTTAGCGGTTGAAGTCTTGGCACAGCTTATGCATCCGAGGCGAGCTTTTCTGCGGAAAGCTTCCAGGCGGGTGCTTCCGCTTCTACAGTTCCAACCGTTCCCCTTTGCTCCTTCTCGCCTTTTCTCCCCCACAACTAATATGGCATCCTACGGGTTCACATGGGTTAGTTTGCCGGGATCAAGCATCAGATACAGTCCTTGAATCCGGTCACCTGACCGGTTCAACTCCAGGCAGAGCACACCAACAATCACTCCATGCTGGCGATAAATGATGTGGGATTCTCCATTGACGCTTGCAAACGAAGCTTCCAACTCCCGCAACTGGTTAAGCACCCGGCGTGAGGACAACAAGGCCGCGACCCCTTTGCGCCCGATCATTGGCCGGAGGACGGTATGCACCTGGCCACCGCCGTCGGAGATTAGCACTGGATGATCCTCCAGCAGTTCCAGCATTCCGTTGATATCATAAGACTCGAAGGCAGCGGTGAATTTTTTCAATAGCGCCTCTCTAGATTGCATGATTACCGGCTCCATACGCTCACCTGCAGGGACTGGCTGAAGATTCCGTTTGGCTCGACTGAAAATTTTGCGGCAATTAGCTTCCGACTTGACCACCATCTCCGAAATGTCATCATATTCGTACTGAAACACTTCACGCAGGACAAATACTGCACGCTCAGTCGGCGTCAATCGCTCTAGCAGAACCAGAAAAGCATAGGACAAGGTATCCTTTCGTTCAGCCGTCGCTTCCGGCCCGTCATAATTCTCCGTCATCGGCTCAGGCAGCCACTCTCCCTCGTAGGCCTCACGCTTATTGCGCGGAGAATTCAGAAAATTCAGGCAGCGGTTAGTAACCCCTTTGGCTACATATGCCTTCATATTCCGAATCTCACCCCGGTCCTTGCGCTGCAGCTCAGCAAAACAATCCTGCACGACATCTTCGGCATCGGCGACCACACCCAGCATCCGATAGGCGATGGAAAAAGCGTACCCTTTATACGTTAGATACAACTCTTCCATACTACGCTCATTTTCAGCCGGCAGGCCTACGTCCTGCACCTTGTCCAAGCTCTTCACAATATGTCCTCCTTCAATACTTCCCGCCCTGAGATTAATTAAAGCAGCCTGGATACATGCCTGTCGAGATCGCAATCCGGTTCCAACAGTTGATCGTATTAATGGCCATAATCAGGTCTATATATTCCGCTTCACTGAAGTGCCCTCTTACTTTATCATACAGCGCTTCCGGTACACCGCCCTCGGAAATGGTTGTCACCGCTTCGGAGAGTTCCAATACAACTCGCTCCTGCTCTGTAAAAAGATGCGGAACTTCATGCCACACACTCAGCAGCAGAATACGGTCACCGTGATCGCCAAGCTTCAGCAGGTCCTTCGCATGCATATCCAGACAAAAGGCGCAGCCGTTGATTTGCGACACCCGTAATTTAATCAGTTCATACAGAACCTTATCTTTAATCGCGTTCCCTGCATAGGTCTCCAAGCCCATCATTGTTGTCACAGCCTTAGGGTTAGCCTTACTGTAATTGAATCTCAAACTCATCTCATTCATCCTCCTTAAAGTGTCTTACATTACTGTAGACAAATGAGCCATTCTTTTTGTGACAACTTGCTTATAGAAAATCCACATCGTTGACAGGGCCAAATCATGCATGGTCATGTCCAAATATAACATGTTCTCCTTTTTTTGATTCCTGCTATAATAATGATTATTATTATCAATTAGATGGAGAGAAGGGGTTTTTCATAATGCATCGTCATCGTAATTTTCTGCTTTTAGCTGCTTTAATGTTGGTTTTATCGGTTCTATCCGCTTGCGGGAATTCGAACTCGGCTGCTCCAGCCAATGAACCCGCGGCAACCACTGCACCAAGTGAGACCTCTGCTGAAACTACGGATTCAGCTGCTACAATAAACTACACCGACAGCTTGGGTCGTGAGGTTGTCATTCCTGCACATCCACAAAGAATCATCACAACTCAATATCTGCCAGAAATGATAGCCGCAAACCTCAAACCTATTGGCGCAGTCACCCATTTGCTGACCAACTATGTATCCATTAAAGATCAGATCGGCGGTATTGAAGATGTTGGCCCTGCCAATGCAATCAATATGGAGAAAGTTCTGTCCCTTCAGCCAGATCTGATCATTGCCACAGAGATGGATAAAGATAAAATTGACGACCTAAACAAAATTGCTCCAACAGTGGCGGTGCAGTGGGAAGGCAATGACGCTTTCAAGCACTTCACTGACGTTGCGGCTGTTATCGGCAAGAGTGCGGAAGCTGATCAATGGATTGCAGATTTTAATAAAGAGAGTGAGCAAGCGCGGCAAGAGCTAGCCGCTTCTGTACAAGAAGGAGAAACCTTCGGCGCTGTTGTTATTGGCGGTTATGAAAAAGGACAGCTTAGAGTGTACGGACCGGGGAACGTCGGTTATACTTTATACGATACCCTTCACTTTAAAATGACAGACTTCGTTAAGCACGAATGGGAGACCAAAGACCATGAACTGGGGCTCAAGATTTCCCTGGAAAAACTCCCTGAATATGCTTCTGCCGACCGGCTGTTTGTTGTTAAATTTGACAATGATCCCGATTTCCTTCATGAAGTGGAAAATAGCAGACTCTGGAATAACCTCCCGGCGGTCAAGAATAACAAGGTCTACGTAGTGGATGAATCTTTATGGTTCTCTTATGACGTCATGTCCCTTAAGGGACAATTGGAAAATGCGGTTGAGTTGTTAAAAAAATAAATGGTTGCATGTTCATACCATATGGGGTTCTTCAGCATCAGCTGAAGAGCTCTTTTCTTTCATACAAGGAGGTGAATGCAATGTCGGTTCAACCAAGTAGACGCTCGGCGCGTCTCTCTATTATGTATACCTGGTCGCAGATTTATTTATATACGCTAGAAGAAGCTGCTGAGGAACTGACGGTCTGCAGCCTTGCCAACAAAATGCTTATCGTCCCCGTTGAAGGGTCTGCTGAGGTGTCCAGTGACGACAAACGCCACGTTCTTAGCGGCAACCAATGCGGCATTCTAAACCCGAAGGAAAATGTTTCTATTCAAAATGCCGGCACAGGCCCGCTGCGCATGTATCTTGTCGAATTTGATGAATTTCGCTTATCAGGTTCTTCTGAGGATCTTTCCGCTAAGCCGGTTCCGATTTCTGCAGGTGTGAGCGAATTGGCCTCGTTCAGCCATTTTTCCAGACTACTACACAATCTATACGAACGGCGGGATCTGTCCGGGCCGCTTGAAGAGTACGAAAGTCACTTTATTTTCCAAGAGATCATTTTGATGATCTTGAAGAACTCCGAATGTAATAAGGAACAGGATGCCACAAGTGCGGTTCAGAAAACCATCGCCTTCATGGAGAATGCTTACGCCTTTGATCTCACGCATGGACAGCTTGCTGATATGGCCGGGGTCTCGACCAGGCATTATTCGCGGATTTTCAAAGGACTAACCGGCAAAAGTCCCATCGACTACCTCATCGAACTCCGGATGAACAAGGCAAAAAAACTGCTTCAAAGCCGGGAGGCATCGGTCAGCGAGGTGGCTGGGAGTGTGGGATTTCATGATCCCTTTCACTTCAGCCGCAGCTTCAAGCAGCACACGGGTGTCTCTCCTCGTCTGTACATTAATTTGCGCAAGCATAGTAGCCGGATCGCTTCTCTGCAATATCTGGGGGAACTACTCGCCTTGGGCATCAAACCTATCGGCGCACCTACCCAGCTTTTGAAGGGCCGTTATCTGCAGGACCATGTGGAGGGCATAACCGAAATCGGCAGATCCGTAGTGACCCCTTACCTGGACAGGCTCGCCACATTGAAACCGGATGTGATTCTTACCTTTGACGGTCATCATTACGATACTTATGCCAAAATCGCTCCAACGCTGGATATGTCCTGGTCCCAGCCGGTTTTTGACCGGTTCCGTTTTATTGCCGATTTGATCGGCAGACAACAAGAGGCTGAGCAATGGCTCAGCCAATATGAAGAGCAGACCTTTGAGGCCAGGAATGCCTTGAAATGGCATTTGCAAGCCGGGCATACCCTCTCTTTTATCTGGACAAGAGGACTCCCGGAGACCGTACAAGTCTATTACGACATGAAGGTTCTTTATCAGGACCTTGGGTTTCAGGCCCCGCCTCCGGTAGCAGCCGTTCAGAAGATCAAGGACCATCCCTTCAAATCCAATATTCCGATCCAGGAACTGCCTCATTATGTGGGCGATCATCTATTTGTTGTAGTCTCACCAGACCCTGTCTCACAACAGCACTTCCGTGAGCTCCGGCAAAGTGAGGTATGGAATAGCCTGCCTGCCGTTCAGAGCCGCCGGGTATACCTCGGCTCGGAGGACTGGCTGCGCGAAGATCCGGTATCCATGTCCGGACAAGTCCGAGAAGCCGTTCCTCTGCTTGTCGAATTGAATTGAGACCTCACCCTTTTTCTGCCTGCATCTTTAAGCGCCTAGCACCAATTAACCGCCAGCCGGTGAGCACTGCCGCGACGAAGCAGATGGATGCAGAGGTCATAAAGACTACATGCATGCCTTCCAGGAAAATATCCGGACGGCCTGGGATCAAGCCGGTCACACGATACCCTGCCTCATTGCTCATGACATGGAACAGGATCGTTGTCGCCAGCGTAATGCCAACGACCATGCCGACATTGCGGACCAGTGAGTTGACACTGCCTGCAGAACCAAGCTGGGTGCGCGGCACTTTGGACATGATCAATGAATTATTCGGCGACTGGAACAGGCCGCTGCCGATACCAAGCATGGCAATCCACAGGCCGACAAGCAGCACAGAACTACCGGCATGGAGCTTCGCTAGGCCGATCTGGGCTACCACCATGACGATAAGACCGGCAAAGGTCAGCAGCTCTGAGCCAATCTTATCCGACATTGCGCCGCTGATCGGCGCCACAATGACCATGGAGATCGGTAATAGCATCAGCAGGAAGCCTGCATCAAACGGCGACAGGTTCAGCATGTTCTGCGCATAGAATGGAGCGATGATGTTGAAGCAAAAATTCGCTGCGAAGACTAGGAAGCCACATAGAATGCTGACCGAAAACAGCGGATTTTTGAACAGGGACAGATTCAGCAGCGGTTGTGTCTTGCGGATTTCGACCCAAAGAAACGCTGCAAAGGCGCATACCGCGACAACCAGTGATACAACAATTCGCGTATCGCCATAGCCGATCTGCTGACCAAGCAGCAATCCGGCGAACAGCAGGACAATAAAGAAAGAGAACAACGTACTGCCGGGAATGTCGATTCGGTCCTTAACCCGGACCAAATCTTTCGGCAACACCTTCCAACCCAGAATAATAGCAATCAGACCAATCGGGACATTTACCCAGAAGATGTACTCCCAGCCCAGCGAGGAAACGATAATTCCACCTAAACTTGGCCCAGCGATGCTGCCGAGCGAGACGAACGTCCCTATGAAGCCGAGCGCCTTACCGCGCTCACTGGCCGGGAAGATGTCGGTCACGATTCCCTGACTGTTGGCCATCGTCATCGAAGCGCCAATGGCCTGAATAACGCGTGACGCTATAAGCACAGGTAGTGTATTACTGAGTCCACACAGCAGAGAACCAATAATGAACACCACTGTTCCGATCTTGAAAATTCTGATCTTCCCCGCAATATCTCCGAGCTTTCCGAAGAACAGAATCGCGGCACAAATCGCCATCAGGTAACCTGTCGTCACCCACTCAATCTGCGCAATTGGCAGGCCTAGGCTCTTAGACAATACCGGAAGCGCTATATTGACAATGCTCCCGTCCAGCGTAGCCATGAACGTAAAGAGATTCAACACAATCAGAATCATCCAGCGCCTTTTCTGAATATCGCTGTTCTCCTGGTAGGTTACAGGAATTGAGCTCATAATCACACCTCGTTAAACTTAGAATGGTGGACCAAAAAGAGGATTGTCGAATCCAAAGAATTTTAGTTGCGCACGCAACCAGTTTGATGTTTCCCAGTGTACAGCATATTAGTTGCGTGCGCAACAATATTGTTGTACACTTTTATTCATATTGAGCGCTGACCTTACATTCAAGCACTCTAACCAAAGAGGTGTGCGAGTTGAACAAGGAACCTATCGGGAAGCTGATCTCCCTGATTCATCGACAGAACCAAAAAACATTGTCCAGACAGCTGGTTACCTATGGAATTGGCAGCGGCGGACAGCACAGCTTTCTTAAGCTGATCATGGGGCGCCCGGGCATCACCCAGGAGCAGTTAACGAATGAATTAAAGTTCGATAAGGCAACCACTACAAGGGCCGTGAAGCTATTGGAGCAATCCGGCTACATCGAGCGGAAAGTCGATCCTGATGACCGCCGCTCCTACCTACTCTATCCAACATCCAAAGCCATGGACTTTGCGCCGATACTTCAGGGGATTCTGAATGGACTTAACCGCAAGCTCTCCCGTCATCTGACAGATGAAGAGGAAACACAGCTCATTTCCCTGCTAAAGCGAATTAGCCAGGAAGATGAATAACCTTTCCCCATATTTTCACTCCATTTCACTAAAAATAACCGCAAGCTTTTCCGTGATGGCGGATGGCTTGCGGTTATTATTTATTGAGACAACTTACTTTTGTCCTCCCACTTTACGTATAAATGTCTCTGCGAATAGGGCTGCATCCTTCGGCCATCTGGTGGTCAGTAGTTGATCATCCCCCACGATGAATGACGTGTTAAATGAAGGTCCCTTCACATAGCCTCCGGCTTCTCCAAATGCCGGGTCACCTCATCTTGGACATATTCTGGATATGTACGGTAGTTTCCCTTCAAGGGTCACTAAAAGCGGCCGTCATTTATCTACGCGATCATTTTATCACAAATTTTAAAAAAACATTTTGCCCAATGACCCTGGAGCCGTTAAAATGAAACTTGCATGAAAATACAGACCATTTCAGAAAGGATGCACATACACTATAGATTAGGAGCGAAGATACCACATGAATTCATCATCAAGCAAAGCGTCACCCTCGCCGAAAAAGGAACGTTTTCCTTTATCGCTGCTGTGTCTAACCCTTGGCGCCTTCGCGATTGGAATGACGGAGTTTATTATTATGGGTCTGCTGCCCAATGTGGCTCATGACCTTGGCGTAACGATTCCACAAGCGGGGCAGCTCATTACCAGCTACGCCCTCGGGGTTGCTATTGGCGCTCCGATCTTGACCGTATTCACCCATAAGCTGCCTCAGAAAAAACTGCTCGTCATCCTGATGCTCATCTTCATCGCGGGCAATGCCGTATCCGTCATCGCCCCAACCTACTCCCTGCTGATCGGAGCGCGCGTGATCACCGCTTTCGCGCATGGTACTTTTCTGGGTGTAGGTACAATTATCGCGGCCAGACTAGTAAGGCCGGAGAAACGGGCCGGCGCCGTCTCAATCGTATTGGCAGGCTTAACGGTTGCCAATATCATCGGTGTGCCGTTCGGAACCTTTATCGGCCAACAGTTGGGCTGGAGAGCCTCGTTCGGCGCCATTACCCTGCTGGGTATTGTATCCCTGTTCGGCATTATCCGCTTCATTCCTGTAATCACTCAGGATAAAATCAACAGCCTAGGCGAACAGTTCCGCGGACTGATAAATCCACAAGTCCTGCTAATCCTATTGACCGGAGCGCTTGGCTGTGGAAGTCTCTTCTCCCTGTTCACCTATATTACGCCGATGCTGGAGAATATCACTGGCTTCGCCGAACACAGTGTCACCTGGATTCTGGTACTGTTCGGACTTGGCGTGACCATCGGCAACATTGTCGGCGGCAAACTCGCGGACTGGAAGCTAATGCCTTCCCTGATTGTTAATTTCGCGGTTCTGGCCGTGGTGATTTCCATCCTTAATCTCACGCTCGACAGCCCGGTGCTGTCAGTCATCAATATCTTCTTCTGGGGCATTGCCGCGTTCGGTATTATGCCTGGCATTCAGCTACGCATCATGAATCTGGCGCATAAGGCTCCCTTACTGGCTACAACATCCAGCCACTCTGCGCTTAATCTGGGCAATGCTGGTGGAGCCTACTTCGGCGGGCTTGCGATTACTCACTATGGGCTGGAGTCCATTCCTTGGCTGTCCGCATCCCTTGCGATTCTGGGCTTCCTCGGTGCATGGCTCAGCTACGCCATTTCGCGGCGCAACGCTGGCGGGATGGGTCAAATCAATACCACGCCATAAGCAGACAAGAATTTACTCCTAGGGACAGCATCTTGCTGCCCCTGACAGACCAAAAGAGGCCTCGGCCTCTTTTGTCTTAAACCTATATTTATTGAATTCTAATTATTCAAGTCTTTGTCAATTAAATAAGATGCATAAACTGATATAGAACCTGCCACAATAACAAGACCTATGACCACTAAGGTTATATGTTCAGTCACAACTACAGATAATCCTAGAATCAAAAAACCTACAACAATAAAAAGATTTGATGCAAATTGATTTGCTTTCTTCCATACTCGCTCATCTTTCATCGTCCATTTTGTTCTTAGGCCATACATAGAATTTATTTTAACGTCTTTTACTGAATTAAAAAGATAGATAATTACAAATCCGAGAAATATTCCAACGAAAAAATTGAAATTAACCTTAAAACCTAAACCAAATGCAAGAATAAATAAATGAATAAAAAACAAAAAACAAAGTACTCCGTTTTGGACTTTATTTATAATATTTTCTTTATATGTCTTATTTTTTGATTTATTCATCTTGTTAACACACATACTTAAAAGATAAGAGAAGATCATAACAATCGGCATTATAAAGATTGCAAAGGATCTTTTAATAAATCCATCAGGTTCTCCCCTTATCCAATGAATAGCAATATCGTGAGGAAGATTTGTATACGCAATTAAACCTATAAGGACACTACTTAAAATAATGCCTATTTGAAAAAAAAACCTTTTCATCATTTTTTTATTTTCCTTTCATTGATATTCTAAAATTCATGTTAAACAGGAAAACTTTAAATCTGGACTCTAACTTAGCGTTACAAAGTATTATTAAAAATACACCATCAATATGATTGGATTGGTGTATTTTCAATAATTCATTATGGTCTTTGAATTTGACAGCTTTCATCACAAACAATTTTCCGGTTCCTTGCAATATAATTGTAAAGAGAGTCGCCTATTTTCACTAACTTCACAAAAATTAAAATAGGATAAATTATAATTAAAGGAGTCCTCCAAGCAATTTGCAAAAGAGTATCATATCCAGAATAAAATTTATTGTTGGAATTAAAAGAGTACATTTCTTTCTCCAACAACTTTAATGGAACAGAATAATTATTTTTTTCATCTCTGAAACTAACTAGTTCAATTAATGAAAAAACGTCTAATTTATTGATAATTTTGCTTGTTCTTGTGCACAAAGGACACCATGAATCATAAAGCACTGTCAAATTTTTTTTCTTCATTCCGTCACTTCCTTAGAATATCTAAACCAACTTCCCCCTATTGGATACTATAAATTAGTTACAATACTCTTTACAAATACTTCCTTAGATAATGTCTGGACACCTTTTTTAGACACAGCTAACGTTTGAGTTTGAACCGCTGCAGTTGTAAGATACACCCCGGCTTCTAAAACATATGCAGCTCCTGCTGCAACTTGAACAACAACGCCAGCATAAAAAACAAATACAGCACCGGCAACGACGAGCCATACAACACATAAACCGGTAGCCTCATCTGGTGCCATCTCACTAGTGACCACATACTCTTCCATTTTAGTTAGTTCCGAAGTTATAAGTGTTGCACCCTTCTCTAAAGAATCACTAATTACTTTCGGATTATTTGAATAGACTGCCTCTCTAAGTTCATTAAAATACTGATCATCCGCATTGTTTACTTTTTCAGTAATGTCGTTAGCGAATTTAATATTTTCTTCAGTATTGATTTCCTTTTTAGAGGGAAGTTCGGGAATATATTCAACAACCTCCCCTTGTCCTAAAAATAATCCTCGGAACAATTCTTCCCCTGAGAAATTGGTGAAATTTTTGTTTGCTTGAGCCTCCGTTGTAGAAGTATTCATGAATACCAAACCAAAAACTAAAACCACTGTCAATAAAGTCGCTAGTGTTTTCTTCAAAATGTACGCTCCTTTTTTTCTTTTTTATAGGGAAAGTTGGTTTAAACCGGAGTTTACTGATACTTCTACATCCGTTTATTGGGAACTGTGTAATAATCTTTTTTTGTCGTTTCTTATTGAGTTATTGAAAAATTGATATTCATTTTCAGTTGCACGGAAAGATAAAATTAGTCCTGCTATCATGATTGACGAAAAACTGTATAAACCAAGTAATAGTGCTATACCTACGTGTAAAATAGCCCCTATGTAGAAATATATCTTATAGTGCTTTATAGGTGCTAAAAGTGCAGCTCCCAGAACAATTTCAACAATAGTAGTCATCCAAGTAACAAAAAACACGAGGGGTGAAGTAAGAATAGGATTTAATAATCTTAATAATGTATCATTCAATCCTAACATCGCATTATTAAAGTAATAGTACACTGCTGTTCCATCTATCCATTCCGGATTCACTAAGCGGGCGATCGCGGCATTAAAGTAAATTATTGCCATTTGAACTTTTATACCGTACAAGAATATATTGGATACAATTTTAGAATGTTCCTCTAAAGTAGAATTAGTATATTGTTTTTGTTGCCAATGCCACTTTCGATTATCAAAAAAAGTTACTGGAAGTAACAGAAAGGTAATTGTTGCCGCGACTTGTTCACCGCCATCTAGTGTAGTCCCGGTATTCTGTAAAGAAGTAGCGATCCACCAATGAATAATCCCTGTAAATCTGGGTCTCCAACCACTTGCAATTAGACCAAGAAGGGCAATCACGACCCACTTTATTATTGGAAGATATTCTTTTGGTAAAACACAAAAAATACTAATTGAATACACCGAACAGTTAGGATACTCACTAATCCCAGCCAGTGGACGAAAGAAAGTATAAATATCTGTCACAAGTAACGTTATTAAAGTAGATAATGCAATTATCGTTCTCGCTAACCCATACACATTTGTCCAAGGTTTACTATTAAATGTGTGAATATAAATTAGATTACTTAGTTTATTGAGCATTTTGCTTCAACCTCCACAAATGATGACGGTTGATCTGATGAAGAGACTATATTCGCCCATGCCCATGGTACTGGTTCTCTTCTTACTATAATGTAACGACCACATAATGTTGGATTAGGGGATGGGTTATTAACTTTTACTACATCTTCAGTTTTTTTGATGCATTTATTTAAATTTTCTTCACACGTACTCCATTTTTTTTTCACTTGATAAGCTAATACCCCAGCCTCTATACCTTGCGCTCTTCCATTTCTATTAATTCCAAAGAGATTTCTCGCTGAATTATTCGGCCAGTTAACTGCTGATTGATAATTAGTATCAAGGATTAAAAACTCTTCGTCCCTTGGTGACTTGCTAAAAAAAGACCAACCTTGAGGGAATATTTTCAGAAATACATTTTTGGAACTCTTGATGTTCATCACATTCTCAGGAATCGCATTCAGTAATGAAAAAAAGAAAAGACACACTAATAACATTGAAGTTAAAAAAAAGGTAAGCATGCGCAGATTAGATTTTGACATTTAATATTAAACACCGCCTAGAAGAATTATAGTTTTGTTAGTAAAACATAGTTTGCGATTAAAAAATCAATACCTTTTGATTTAGAACTATAGCTAATTATCCAAACCCAATAGTTCATTATTATGTATATATATTAAAATTTTAACAATTTAATTATATGTTATATATACCAACATTATAACATATAATCCATTTATTTATATTTAAAGGGATTTATTTATATATTAATTTTATTAACTTTAGTTAATGAATTATTCAATCAAGAAAGTGTTTAGTACAATCCTCCTGTCAGCTTTCTAGCATACAGCAGGATAGTAGGTTGGATTCTAAATCTAGCTGTTAAAAAAGCGTCATGCCAGATTCCCTAGTTACAAGGGGTAAAGGCATGACGCTTTTTCTAATTAAAATTTATGTCTTACGCTTTTGGTAGATCGAACAGCAGCGGCACAACCTCGCCTTTGCCCACATCGATCAAACCAAGGTCGGTGATCTTGAGTGCCGGACTGACGGGCAGGGAATGCGTACTGATGGACATAATCGGATTGTAGTGATTATAGCCCAGCGATTCCATAGCTGACCGCAGCTCCTTCACCTTCTGGGCAGTGATCGCCAGCGATTCCTCGGTGAGAATACCACCGACCGGCAAAGCTAGATGGGCGAGAACCTGTCCGTCACAGACCACACAGAAGCCGCCTTGACCAGCGATGACTTCGTTCGCCGCTAGCGCCATATCCTCGGGGTTATGGCCGACGACCAGCAGATTGTGGTTATCGTGCGAATACGTGGTCGCGATCGCGCCACGCTTGATCGTATCGCCACCAATCAGGCCGTAGGCCCGGTTGCCGTTCTTACCGTATCGCTCAAAAGTAGCGATGAGGCCATAACCGCTCTCCTGCCATTGCAGCAGACCGTTACGAACCTCTGCCTCGCTATGCTTCTCCTCTGTGAAGGTGGATACGTTGTTGACCATCATTACGCGGCAGCCATAACGTCCATCCGTCTTCTCCGAGACAACCGTAAAGTCGGCTGCGGTTACGGGGCTAAGCTTCACACTCTGGTAAAAATGCGCCGGGAACCGGGGCTGTGACTCTGGCTGGGACTGCGGCTGATGACGGTCATAAGCCTGCTTGCCGCCCTTATATACAGCGTCCAGTTCAAACGAATGCAGATCGGACAAGAGCAGATAATCAGCGATCTTGTTCGGTGCAATCACACCACGGTCCTGCATTCTCATTCGCCGGGCCGGGGTAAAGGTTGCTGCATAGACAGCATCCTCAGGCGTCATGCCCATCTTGATCGCTTTGCGTACCAGATGGTCCAGATGTCCGGTAGCTACGAGCGAATCGGTCATCACATCATCAGTGACGAAGCAGAAATGCTCACCTACTGGATGCTCAATCAGGTAATCCACAACATCAGGGGTCATGGACTTCTCCTGAATCTCAATGAACATCCCGGCAGCAATGCGGGCGGTCAGCCCTTCAATGCTCTGGTGAGTATGATCCGAGTCAATGCCCGCGTAGATCAGTTGATGCAGATCGAGATCCAGCAGCTTCGGGGTATGCCCCTCAATCACCAGCTCCGGATAGCGGCTGCGGATATGCTGGAGTATACGGTTGCTTTTGCCATCCGGGTCACGAATGACATCGACATAATTCATAACTTCCCCAAGACAGATCATCTGCTCGGTCGCCATCAGTTGATCAATATCCTCAATCTCTATGGAGCCACCGGTAGTTTCCAATAGTGTCGCTGGTACAGAGCTTGGAATCGCGTAGAACATGTCCACCGTGCAGTCCCTACTTGCCCGAATCATCTCATGTACGCCCTCGACACCGAACACATTAGCCATCTCATGCGGTTCAGGAACGATCGTTGTCACCCCATGACGCAGAATGCCATAAGAGAACGTCTCCGGGGTAATCATGGTGCTCTCAATATGCAGATGGATATCAATCAGCCCGGGAACCATATATCTTCCTTGACCCTCAATGACCTCATTTGCAGTGAATGTATCCGCGCCCAGACCACCGATGTACAAAAACCGCCCATCCTTCACGGCCACATTGGCCAGCTCAAATCTTTTATAGTAACTGTTGTACACATTCACATTCAGAATTAGTTGATCCGTAACCATCGTATATGCTCCTTACTGCGGCTTACTGCACCAGCACTAGCTTGTCTTTTGGAAAATAAATCGTAACCTGCTCCCCTTGTGCAAAGGGTACATCCATCTCCTGATTGACCGTAAATATGCCTAGCTCCGTCTCTACTTCATACTGGTAACTGCGTCCCAGATAAGTGCTTACCTGCACTCTTCCTGAAAGGGTATTGCCTGAAAGTGGAGCCTCATGTGCGCTAGACCACAGTTGAAGGTCATCCGGCCTGATCGCCCCCAGCAATCCATTGTTGCCTGCCCCATTCGGGCGCTTGGCTGCCAGGAACTTCAAAGATCCCCGGCTCAGCTCGATATCCTCACCTGCATCGCTGCGGCTCTCGAAGGCAATAAAATTGCCAAAGCCGATAAACCGGGCCACATATTCACTAGCCGGATACTTGAAAATAGTGGTAGGGTGAGCCAACTGCTCAATCTTCCCGCTGTTCATCACAGCTACCTGATCGGAGATCGAGAAGCATTCCTCCTGATCATGGGAGACGTAAACGGTCGTAATGCCAAGCTCCTGCTGAATCCGGCGGATCTCGACGCGCATGTTCACCCGCAGATTCGCATCGAGGTTACTCAGTGGCTCATCAAAGAGCAGCAGATCCGGCTCGATCACAAGCGCGCGTGCTATCGCAACACGTTGCCGCTGTCCACCGGAGAGCGCCTTCGGCAGTCTTTTCTCAAAGCCGCCCAGACTGACAATCTCCAGCATACGGTTCACCCGCTGCTTCACTTCTGCTTCCTTCATCTTGCGCAAACGCAGGCCGAAGGCCACGTTGTCATACACTGACATATGCGGGAACAAGGCATAGCTTTGGAATACAAAGCCAAAGTTACGCTTGTTCACCGGTACATTGGTGTAATCCTTGCCTCCGAACATGAACTTGCCCTGCTCAGCATTCAGGAAGCCGGCGATTAAGCGCAGGGTAGTTGTCTTGCCACAGCCACTGGGGCCGAGCAGGGACAAGAGCTTCCCTTTTTCAAGCTGCAAATTGAAATCTTCCAATATAAAACGGTTGTCGTAAGCAACCGATACTTGTTCTAGACTTATTAGTGCCATTACCGTATGCCTCCGTTATCGTTTGGTAAAATAGGCGAATCCCATCAGCCGCTCGATGATGAACATCAGCGCAGCCGTCAGCACCATCAGGATGACCGAAATCGCTGCAATTGTAGGATCAAAATAATTCTGTACATAGGTCAGCATTTGAATCGGCAAGGTGCTTACCCCTGGACCGGTCATAAACACGGAGATATCCACGTTATTGAAGGATTCCAGGAAGGCGATCAGCACCGCAGCCAGAATGCCGGAGCGGATGTTCGGTAGCACGACTTTGAAAAAGGTCTCCAGACGACCTGCGCCCAGGCTCTGTGCAGCTTCCTCTACGGCAAAATCGAAATTGGCCAAGCTTGAGGCAATCACTCGGATAATGAACGGCAGCATAATCACCGTGTGGCCAATCAGCAGACCGGCATAAATCGGCAGTCCGTATACCACAATCAAATAGCGCAGCAGCGTGAACCCGAGCACAATGCCGGGAATGAGCACTGGTGACAGGAATAGCGCGTTCAGCGTATCCCGGCCCCGGAACTCGAACCGGCTCAGTGCATAAGCCGCCGGCACCCCCAGCAGCAGTGCCAGCAGATTGCCCAGCATCGACACTATAATGGAGGTCTTGAATGTTTCCATGAACATACTTACTTCAAAGATATTCCGGTACCATCGCAGCGAAAAGCCCTCCGGGGGGAATTTCAGGACAGTGCCCGGCTCAAATGAAGTAATAGAAATAATCACGAGCGGGCCTAGCAGAAACACAAACACCAGCAACGTGTACAGCGATAGCGCGCGGTTTCCTTCCTTCATCTTCTCACCCCTTCGGATTTAGTCGGTTCGCCCAGGCATTCATCAGACCAACCACCACAAATGTAATCACAATCATAATCACGGCAATAACAGACGCCGCCTGCCAATCATTCAAGGTCATGGCATTTTGGTACAGGAACGTTGCAACGACGCGTTCTTTACCACCGAGTAGCGCAGGTGTCGTATAGGCTGTCAAGCTGCCTACGAACACGAGAATACTGCCGATAATCAGTCCCGGTATAGTGAGCGGGAAAATAATTTTGCGGAAAGCTGTGAATGAAGAAGCTCCCAGACTGCGAGCAGCCCGTACCAGCTCATAATCCAGATTCTCCATGACGCCAAGCAAGGTGATAATGATCAGCGGCAGGAAGAGATGCACGAGACCGACCATCATAGCCACCGGTGTATAGAGAATTTCGAGCGGCTTTTGAATCAAACCGATGTTCATCAGGAACGTATTGAGCAGCCCCTTCTTCCCGAGAATGATCATCCAGCTGAAAGAACGGACAACCGGGCTGGTCAGCAGCGGGAAAATGGACAGTGCGAGCAGAATGCTTTTCTTGCGCATGCCGGCACGGGAAATATAATAGGCAGCAGGGTAGCCTAACACCACGCATACCAAGGTTGTCACTACACTCACCCGCAGGGTGGTGAGCAGGATTTTATTGAAATACCCGTCACGGAAAAAGGTCATATACCCTTCCAGAGTCAGACTGCCATCTGGCATAAAGGTCGAAACGATTGTTAGAATGATAGGGATCAGCATGAATGCTGCCAGGAACAGAAATCCCGGCAACAGCAGCAGATATAAATATTTTTTATTCATTGAGTGAACTCCCGCCCCGTCTTCAGCTCTTGGTTCAGACTCCCGATGAATAGCTTAAGAAAAGCGGGGTCATCCACCTCCAGGCAGACACTGACATTATGCGGCTGGTTCAGCCGGTTCTGGAAATCACAGACCGTCTGCCCGTCGCACAGCTCGCTCCGGGTCTCTACATCCACGTAATAATCCAGTTTTGTCACCAAGTCCGGATTAATCGCCACACCTACTGCCAATGGATCATGCAGGGCACAGGCTGCAACGCCGTTGCGCTCGTAATACCGCTGGCGGTAATCAGCCGTACTCTGCTCCACATACGCTGCGATCTCGGGATTCGTCAGCTTGGCAATATCCTCTTGCGACAGCAGCGCCTTGCGGGTGACATCCAGACCCACCAGAGTGAGGTGCGGGAAGCCCGCACCCATCACCAGCTTGGCGGCTTCGGGATCAACATAAATGTTGTACTCTGCCGTAGGGGTGATATTCCCTGAACCGCGCACCACGCCGCCCATGATGATGACCTCGGCGGTATGCTGCACCAGCTCCGGACATTTCTGCAGCACTTCAGCCAGATTGGTCAGAGGAGCGGTCATAATTAACGTGATCTCTCCCGGCTGACTCGTCACCTGACGGATGATGAAGTCTGCTGCGGATTCTTCCTCCGCACGCTTATTGACTACCATCTCCGCCAATGCGCCACCGATGCCGTCGCGTCCATGCACCCGATGCTCGAAATGTACCTCGCGGGTCAGCGGCTTGTCCGCCCCCCGGTGCACCGGAATCTCGTCCTGTACACCTAGAAACTGTAGGATTTTGCAAGTGTTCTCCGTCGCCTGATCCAGCGATACGTTACCATTGACCGTAGTGATGCCAAGGATGTCGAGCGCTCCGCTCTTCACCGCCAGCATAATGGCCAAGGCATCATCCACGCCCGTATCCACATCGAGAATTACTTTTTTACGAATAGTCATCCTTAACCACCGATCTCTTTATTCCAGCGATCCGTCCAAGCTTTGATGTTATCGTTGACGAATTTCATATCCAGCTTACGCAGCTTGCCCACAACATCTGCGCCGTAAGTTACGCCCTTGGCTTCCTCTTCGTTCAGAACAACTTCAGTGTTTACCGGGGAATCAACCTTGGCTTTAGCGGATTTCTCTTGAACTTCCTTGCTCAGCTGCCAGTTGATGAACTCTTCGGCCAATTCCTTGTTATCCGTACCTTTGACTACGTTGATGGTGTTCATAACAGCAAATGCACCTTCAGACGGAGCCACGAACTTCGCATCCGGTACTGCGGCTTGTAGATCCTTGAAGTACATCTCCATGATCGGCCCTCCGGCAATTTCCTCCTGGCTGAACATGTTCACGTATTCGGAAGTCTGGCTGTAGTATTTAATCACGCTCGGGTTAATTTCTTTCAGCTTCGCAAAGGCCTGATCTTCATTGAAGTCAGTGTTGCCAGCAACTACAGACGCTGCATCTACCATCATCGGTCCTGCAGTGGCCGTAATCGCCGGAAGCGTCAGATTGCGATCAAACGCAGTCCAAAGATCTTTCCACGATGTGATCTCACCCTTGACCAAAGCCGGATTGTAGGCGATGCCGAGACGTCCAATCGTATAAGCGGGACCATACCCCTCACCTAGCGGAGCTTTGGCAATATCATAGACATGCTCGAGATTTGGCACCTTTGCGGTGTCGATGGTATCAATCAGTCCTTCATTAATCCCTTGCTGAGCATAGTAATCGGATAGGTAAATGACATCCACGTTCGAGCTACCCTGACGGATCTTGTTCAGGCGCTCAGCGTTGTTGCCAATTTCCACGACAATCTTGACGTTGTGTTCTTTCTCGAAAGGTGCATACACTGCTTCCTTGAAGAAGTCTTCCGAGAAGCCCCAGGTGGAGATTACCAGTTCCTTGGGTGCTCCTGATTTCCCATTGTTCCCAGCGGTTCCGCTGTTAGTTCCGTTAGCAGTAGTAGCAGAATTACTTCCCGATGATCCGCAAGCGGTCAGTGCCGCAGTAAGTGTAAGCGCAAGTGCTGTTCCCCAAATCTTTTTCATAATCCAATTGACCTCCCAGATGTGTGTGTATAAAGCTAATATGGCTTAAATCTCATAATTCTCGTTGACAATCGGTCATTTCAGCCCGCATTTTGGGCAACTCGCGATGTTGACAGCACCTCCTAACCTTAATTAAATTCTATGGTTCCCATTTTTTCCCATAAAAAAAGAAAAGTATTCTTGTAGGAACAAGAACACTTTTCTCCGTATAAACAAAGGAAAGAGCTACCCGTTATAGAAAGACGGTCTTCGCTTAAGATAGATCAAAAGCAAAAATCCGTATAGGTATTTTTTAATCTTCAGCCAAAATCATGTTCGTAAAAGCCCATTGGGTTCGCGCATCATAATCTCTCAGCAGAACCTCAATCTTTAGCTCCATCTCTTCCTCTAACCTTTCCTGGAACTTCTTCTTGAACAGGAGCGACATCCGAAAGTCCACTTCCTGTTTAAGCTCCGGCGCCTCGCCTTCCAGTGCGGAAGAACGGGGAGAACGGCGGTGTTTGGCGTGAAAGGTAATGACCCGCTGATCGACAGTTACGCGGAGCAGGGTCGTCCCGAAGCCAAACAGTTCCTTGGAAAGCTCATTGTAGATCTGGCACATCTTCTTCTTGTTATCATTACTGTCCAGTTCTGCCATGAAACCACCTTCAACAACAGAATATCGTACAATCACATCAATATTTAATGCCATTATACATAATTATTGCGTTTCAGGCAAGAAAAAAGGCAAACATAACATGCAAGTCACTCCAAACACGAACGATAGATCCTTTTAATAATGAAATTTGAGCCTTTCTGCCCCCCTGTCAGACCTATCATCCCCTGCAGACGGTTTGACGTTGATAATAATTATCAATTAAAATACTTCATATATAAAAGTACGTTCGACTAGGAAGGTGCCCTGACATGTTTACCAAACAAGATTATACAGCCGGGGAACATGACGAGGTATTAAGCCGTACATGGTTCAAGCTGGTCAACATAGAGTTGGTCGGCTATAGCAGAGACTATTGGTCGTATCGGAGAGAGCTGGCCGATCGGCATCTGCTGATTGTAGCTGGCAGTGAATGGAACAGGGTCGTGGTAGACGGACAGGCCCTCGCTACGTATTCAGGCATGGTAGTGGCTTGCCGGCCCGGGCAAAGTGTGGAGATTGGCGTCACCTCGGAAGAGGGTCACCCGTTATACTTATTGTATTTTGAAAAGGGAAGTGTTGGCCCAACAGTGATAGATCACCCTACAGCTGAAAACCAACAAAGCAGAGACTTGGAAGAGGAATCCCGGATACCGGCAGCTCCAGCCATATGTGGCCAAATACACCGCAGTTGGCTAAGTGAAGGTCTGGCGGATAAGATGCGCGCCCAGGCTACATTTCATGAATTGCTGGCACTGATCATAGAGTACCAAGGACAAGAAACCGTGAAGCTGCTAGCCAAAGTCAAAGCAGAGATCGACCGCAATTATTCCGAGGAAATCACGATTGAGCGCCTGGCTGTAGCTTCCGGGATCAGCCGCTACCACTTAATGCGAATTTTCAGGGACCGTTATGGAAAAAGTATTGGCGAATATGTCACAGGAATCCGTTTGCATCATGCCAAACAGCTTATGCAAAAACGTGAACATTCCATCCATGAGATTGCCGGAATGGTTGGCTTTCAGAGCGAATCTTATTTCCGTACCGTCTTCAAGAAGCAAGTGGGCATGGCTCCAGCCGCCTATCTTCGCAACCGTTCTTTCAAAGTGGCAGCTTACAGCTGGCCAATCTTGGGTCATCTGCTTCCGTTACAGACTATTCCCTTTGCCGCTCCCATGGACCATTATTGGACAGATGACTATCGGCGGCGGTACGGCAGCGATGTAGTCATCCAGCTTGGGCATGAATATGAATTCAATCGTAACGTGCTTAGACAGGCTCAGCCCGATCTTATTATCGGCCTGGACAGCACCATTTCACCAGAGGAAGAACAGCGATTGCAGGAGATCGCGCCTGTTCTGCTGCTTCCTTGGATGAGCGCTGATTGGCGGAGTCACCTGCTGCTGGTGGCTGAAGCTCTGGGCCGAACCCATGAAGGGGAGCAATGGCTTGAACAATATGACCGTCAAGCACGTTCTGTTCGCGAGCAGGTGCAACCCATCATTAAAGATGATACAGTGCTGGTACTGAAGATTTCTACAGACGGGCTATTTGTGTGGGGACGCAAAGCCATGACCGTGTTGTATGATGATCTGAAGATTACTCCTGCTCCCCTCGTTAATGAAATTGAATGGTTCGAACCAATCGAAGCCTGGCAGTTAGCTACCTATAATGCTGACAGATTGGTGGTAAGCGTGGACAATGATACTGCTTCCCGTCTGCTGTGGGACAAGCTCCAACAGTCGAAGCACTGGACCACACTGGCTGCCGTTAAGCATCATGCAGTACACAGCTTACCGGGACATTCCTCCTGGGTATTCCCCTGGATTGAGTATACGGCCTGGAATCATAAA
This sequence comes from Paenibacillus sp. NPDC057934, assembly GCF_042887565.1. Lineage (NCBI taxonomy): Bacteria > Bacillati > Bacillota > Bacilli > Caryophanales > Paenibacillaceae > Paenibacillus > Paenibacillus sp. NPDC057934. The sequence continues at coordinate 205,560 of NZ_JBHVPB010000002.1, read as the reverse complement.
CTTCTTTTGGATAACGCACCCATTTGTTTTTGTGCGCCCATTCCTCAGAATACAGCACGATAGTGAATATACAGGGGCGGCGGATTGCGATATACTCCTCATTAATGATAATGATTATCAAATGAGAATGTGGAGGAATACAAATGCAACACAACTTATTTGCAAGACCTACATCCGGCAAAGCTAACCCTAAACGCCGGAAACCCCCGGTGTCCCTATTATGGGTCGCCTTGGTATTAGTATTCACACTGACCCTGACCGCCTGTGGGGCCAATAGCAATAGCAGCGCTGAGAGTAAGGGAACTAACGAACCTACAGCTACGGCTCAAGCTACTGCGGAACCAGATAGCACTAATGAACAAACGGCCGGATCGAATGCAGGCAAAGATCAAACGAAGACCATCAAGCATGATTTTGGTGAATCCGTCATCCCTGCACATCCTAAACGGATCGTCTCCATAGGAATGGAAGACATGCTGCTGTCCCTTGACGTCCCAATGGTTCAAGCCTTTAGTACAGATGGTTATTATCTGGACAAGCAGCTCAAGGACAAAGGAATCGCCATCAACAGCTCCTTCGATATTAATCTGGAAGCCATTACAGCTGCCGATCCTGACCTGATCATTATGAATAAATACATGACCGACGAGCAGGGCTACGAGAAATTGAGCAAAATCGCTCCGACGATTGCCTATATCCGTGATGACTGGCAGACTGCCATTCTTGAAATTGGCAAGGCAGTTGATAAGGAAGATAAAGCCAATAGCGTACTGAAAGCCTACCAGGACAAAGTTCAACAGGCCCAGGCTACCATCAAGCAAGCTGTCGGCGAGGACAAAACTGTAGCCTTTATCCGTCCGACCACCAAAGATGTTGAATTGGATTTCCCGGAATACGTATGGACCTCGGTGCTGTATAACGAGCTTGGACTGAAGCCAGATCCAGAAGTGTTGAAAATCGCCTCCACCACTACGGACACATGGGGCGGCACCATGTTGTCACTTGAGATGCTCCCTAAACTGTCAGCCGACTACCTCTTTATGGATTACGGTGCTTCTATGTCCAGTGAAGAAGAATTTCAACAATCGGTCCGCCAATCTGCAGAAGTGGAGAAGCTCAGCATCTGGAAGAGCATTCCCGCTGTCCAAAAAGGCAATGTCCACCAGGTGTCCGCACGCCACTGGGCGCTTAACGGCCCTATTGCAGACAGCCTGAAAGTCGACGATGTTGTTAATGCCCTTACTGGAAGCAAATAAGGCAACACTTTCGTAGTGTCATTTTGGAACGAGAAACAATATAAGCTGAACAAAAGAATGTAGCGAAAAGCGAGAAGAAGCAAGGGGAAAGTTTAGACTGTGTGAGCGAGACGCTCAGATGCAAGCACTCCGTAGGGAAGCTTGTATGGGAATTCTAAGCTTTCTCCAGATTATAAACGCATTAAGCGGAATTAAAATTCTAACAGAAGAATGGGAGACTGCGTGCCGAAGGGATTACGATTTCAGGCATTATTCTGGTGAAGCCGGGGCTTTAGGACAGAACTTTAAGATACAACTTTAGGGCGCTAATCCCCGATCCCCCTCCCTGTTTTCTTAACCGCGAAAAATGGTCTACCTCCTAACTAAGTACATTTTTTGTACCTTATTTTTCTTGAATGTAGGTAAAAATAGATAATAAGGGCATTATTGTATCTTATACTCCAAAAAAGTATGCTGAACGGGGTATTCTGGAATATTAAGGTACAATATTGCACTTAATCCCCACTAACTTATATCTACAGAGTATTTAAGATACAAAAATGCCGTTAATTACATCCTGGGAATAACTTCTAGGCCTTGTTTGTTATTTTAATATGTTCTATATGAGAATAAGCTCCTGCCGGAATCTTTGGCAGGAGCTTATTCTCATTTGAGTGCGTTTATTCCAAACATGACATAGTGCTGTCCAGTTGCCTGTGCTATTCTACCTCAAAAGGAGGCGCTACTCAGATGAAATACGAATGGAAGAAACAGGACAAATCCCTCTACCTGCCACAAGCGAAACCAGAGCTGGTCACGGTTCCCGGCTTTAATTATTTCATGCTGGAAGGACTCGGCAATCCCAACAGCGACTTATTCTCCGAGACGGTAGGCGTACTATATTCGCTCGCCTATGCCGCCAAAATGCTCCCCAAAAAAGGAAAACTGCCCGCCGAGGGCTATTACGATTACTCCGTCTTTCCGCTCGAAGGCGTCTGGGATCTCACCGAAGAAGGAAAACAGAAAGATGTTCTGGATAAAGACGAGTTGCTATATACGCTGATGATCAGGCAGCCAGAGTTCGTCACAGCGGACCTCGCAGCGGAAATTCTGGAGACGGTGAAGCTCACTAAGCCGCATGTGCTGATGGAGAAAGCCCTCTTCGGCAAGGTCGAAGAGGGCCTTAGTGTACAAATGCTCCATTACGGATCGTATGACGATGAGCCCGAAAGCTTTGCAGTTATGGAGGACTACTGTATACAGAATGGACTGAAACGAGCCTCCAAGACCCACAGGGAAATATACCTGACGGACGCCCGAAGAACCCGCCCCGACAAGCTGAAGACGGTCCTCCGATTCAAAGTTAAACGGACAGAATAGGCCCGAACCGATTAGGGCAGATCGGAAAGCAAAACGATCAACCATGAGGAGGCGCCATACCAGATAAGACGAACCAGATAAACCATACCAGGTACGCCATTCCTAGAAATGACATACCGGATATATCAAACTGGATATATCAAACTGGATAAGCCGAACAGGGACGCCAAGCCGGATAGGCCGAGCAAGGCCCCCCCTTCGCCCTCCGTAAACATAACTACCTAGTGCCCGGACGCCGCCGAATCTCCTGCTGCTGATGCATCCATCTTCTGCCGGCCCATGAAGAAGGAAGCCAGCAGCGCTAAGGCGGCCGGAACGAGCGCCCAAGCAAAGGTATGCGTGATAGAAGAGGATAATCCTTCTGTAATCTTGGACAAGATCTCAGGCGGAATCATCGCTCTAGCTTCCGGTGACAGCAATGAATGCGGGTCTTTGAAATCCAATGCTCCGCCTGGAGCCCCCGCACCCCCGCCTCCAGCGAACATGCTGGACAAGCTGCCGGTGAAGTAATGGCTTTGGATAATGCCAAAGCTGGTAATTCCGACTGTCATCCCCAGCGAACGCAGGAAATTTAGCGTTGCGCTGGCTGAGCCGCGCTGCTGAGCGGTCAGCCCATGAATAGCAGCTGTGCTTAGCACCGAGAACGAAGCGCCGATACCAAGTCCGATCAGGATCATATAGACGGTCACAAGCAGACGCGAAGCATCCGGCGCAAGTGTCGCCACAAGCCCTGTTCCCACCACCAGCAGCGCAAGGGTAGGGATCAGCAAGCTACGGTAGCTTACTTTTGACATCAGAAAACCGCCCGTTGTTGCTGTAATTACAGAACCTACCATCATAGGTAGCAGTACCATCCCCGAGTTCGTCGCCGAACCGCCCATAACCCCCTGAATAAAGATCGGGATATATACAGAAGCCACAATAAATGCCGCTCCGCTAAACAATGCGCACAGGATGCTGAAGGCGTATAACCGCTTTTTGAACAGTGCGAACGAAATAATCGGCTCCGCCGCCTTCGTCTCCACATATAGGAATACTGCCGCCAACACAGCAAACGCTACGAATAACCCCAGAATCACCGCCGAATCCCAAGGATACTGCTTTCCACCAAGCTCCAGTGCGAACATTAAGGAGATGACCGCCCCAAGCAATGTGCCTGCACCCAGCCAGTCAATCGGCTGCTTGGAATGCTCATGCGATTCTCGGTAAAAGAACACCACCATCACAAAAGCAATCAATCCCAGCGGCAGGTTAATGTAAAACACCCATTGCCAGGCGATATGGTCTGTAATGTACGCCCCCAGCAGTGGGCCAAAAACACTCGACAAGCCGAATACCGCGCCGAATGCCCCGCCCAGCTTGCCGCGCGACTCCAGCGGAACGGCATCGAACATAATCGCAAAAGCAATCGGAACGAGTGCACCGCCGCCAATACCCTGAACCGCCCGATAGGCCGCAAGTTCAGTAATCGTGCTAGCTGTCCCGCACAGCGCCGAACCAACCATAAACACGATAATTCCGAAGATAAAAAACTTCTTCCGTCCATACATATCCGACAGCTTGCCAAAGATCGGCATACCTGCCATTTCTGCAACGAGATAAGCGGAGGTTACCCAGACAAATTTGTCCATGCCCCCTAGTTCTCCTACAATATTACCCATAGCCGTTGCAACAATCGTACTGTCCATAGAAGCCATCAATATTCCCAGCAGCAATCCTGCAATGACTATGCCCAGATTGGGCGACTTGGCTGCACTCATCTTTTCCACTCCTTAATTTCTGTATATCTCAATAACTGTACAGCTTAACAACCTGTCAGATCTTCACCTGTTGCTTCACCATCGCATTCTTGTGAATCTCCAGCGTTCCCCGGTATTCCACCCTTTCAATTACACAATCCGTGCCGATGATCACTGATCCACCACGAACAGTATCGGCTACTGTACATTGCAGCTCTATAGTATCTCCTTCAATCTGGCTAGCTCTGAAAATAACATCCTGATTCCCTTTTATTAAATTAAGCAGTTTACCCGTCTTGTTTTGCTTAATGACAATGGTACCGCCGCCAACCTCACGGGCCTTGCTAGACCCATACAAGTTGATCTGCAGCCGCTCTGCGCTGAGCAGACCTTCCACCACGGCCGCGCCGGAAATCTCCAGCTGCTCTGCTTCACAATCACCATCTACCACAAGACTTCCACTAAAATCTATCTGTTCCATTCGAGCTGAGGCTGCTTTAACCTCGCCTGTTCCACGCAAGGATTGCCCTGTAAGCACTCCAGCTACAGCAAGTTCACCTGTCACTTTCAGCTTTTCCAAGCGCAGGTCACCATCCACCCTTACATTACCGGTCAGACTCAATCTCCGACAGTCTACAGTATCATTGAATTGGCACTCACCTGTCACTTTAACATTCAAGAAGGAACCTCCCCCTGAAGTGCTAGTACCCACCATACTGAGGTTGCTAAGCATAGTATTGTCAGACACCGATCTTCTCCTCCCTTCCTACTCTGGCTCCCGGATGTACGGTTAGCTGTGAGCGATATTCCACGGCCCCGATCGTGCAGCCCTCTCCTATGATGACAATATTACCTCTGATAACATCGGCATTGGTGTATTCCACATCGATGAAGTCACCCTCAATACTCCCAGCGTTCAGCTCCGGCTTGAGTTTAGGGAACATTCCTCCTAGTAGCCTGTTCCACGTCCCTTGATTGTTCTGACGAATCACGAGACTCTCGACACCAATCTCATTGGCCTTGCCCGGTCCATGCAGGACAAAATCCACATGCCCCGCGCTTAGCAGGCCATTCACTGTAAAAGCCCCTTCTCCGGTTAATTCCTCTAGCTCGCAATCTCCCTTCGTGCTGATCACACCATTGAGCACACAGGATTCGCCCCGCAAGGCCCCTCCAATTCGGACCATCCCTTCCGCCTTGAGCGTTCTAATTTTCAGACTTCCCTTAACATTCATATTACCGTTGCATTCCAGTTCTTCTGCCCGAAGATCATCCTTCAGATGAACATGACCATTCCCTTTAAAAATCCGCGCCTCCACCGAACCGTTAACGGTAGCTACGCCATCTAGCCTAACCGTATCATACGTGCCTCCAGAGGCCCCGCCTACGCCAGCAATGACCAAATCACCATGTTGCTTCACCATGTTCATTCCCTCCATTAAGTAAGCTTTCCTCTTAACTGCTCCATAAGATTCGCTACGGTGATTCGGTTAACTAACCGCACCCCTTCGTCAAAGAACAGTTCAGCAGGTGCAACTGTAAGCAGGAAAGATGTCACGCCCATTTTGCGGACAAAAAACAGCTCCCATGCCTTCCCTTCCAATCTCGCCGAATTCTCATGCAAGGTACGGAAGAGCAAATCTGCTTCTTCAAGATTCATCTCTCCTCTGCTCAGCAGACTGTCAATGGCGAACAGATACATCACTTCATCAATCGTGTATTTCTCCTCAGCCTCCGGATGCTTGCCGAAGCGATCTAGCACCAATAACGAAACAATGTTACGTTCCAACAATTCTTCACCTGATATTGATGCCTTGCTGATCGGCGGGACTGAAGATAATTTGTCCGCCAGCTCATCCAGCGAAAGATCGTCCTTCATACTTACAATGTTATCAATACGGGCCAGAATCATCTTTCTAGGAAAAAAGGTTTCTTGCCCTGTAAAGGTTGATTTGCGGATAAACCATTCTTCAGGAATCAGCTGCTTCCGCTTCCAGCGGTAGAGCTGTCCGTATGATATGCCGGTTAAATCCAGCAAATCCTTCTTGGATATCTGATCTTCTTCCATCTTGATCACTCCTCGCGATCATCGTAACATAACACTGTTACGTTGTAAATCTAAACCTAAATGTATTTACACTTCTCCTCCCGTTTTTCCATCCTGATTCTATACCAGAACACTGCGGAGAAACCTCCGCCCTGAGGATGATTTTATGGCTCCTCAAGGCGTACATCTCCCTATGGTGTCTGGGTTGGGAGATGGGTAGAGATGGGTAGAGTTTGTTATATTGGTTTTTTCCATATATTCCTTTTTTCAGACCTGCCATAATGAAAGAAGAAATGAAGGGGGGAACACAATGTCAATTACACTGCGGCCTTTACAATTGCCGGAAGATTATACCGGTCTGGCCAAATTGCTTAATACGGAGTGGGCGGAGCCAACCACTGCCGAGCAGCTTGCGGAGGATGATGCTAAACTCTACGAGGTTGGTGATACCTATAAAGATGAACAGGGGCTACTTGCAGGCTATGACCGAACCCGCTATGTTGCAGTGAATGAAACGAACGAAATTCTCGGGTACGTCAATTGCTGGCGTGCGCCCTGGACGGAGCCAGGCCAACTGGTGAACCTGATGGTCGTGGCCGAGCAGCACCGCCAGCAGGGAATCGGACAAAAGCTGTTGGATCATGCCCTCAAGTGGGGCCGTCAGCTTGGAGCCTCCACCCTTGTTGCTCAGGTCTGGGACGATAAGCCGGATTCTCTTAGCTTTGCTGCACACCGGGGCTTTGAGCAGGAACGTCATATTTTTCAATCCGTGCTGGACATAGCGAAGGTGGACTGGGAGAATTTTGACGAGGAACGCGTCATTTTGTCGCTGGAGCAATCCGGTCTGCGTTTCACGACACTCGCGGAGGAATCTGGCGAAGTCTCTGAGCAGAAACTTTATGAGTTGTATAAGGAAACTGCGTTTGATATTCCAGGATATACCGGTGATTTTCCCGTGATTGAAGAATGGCGTAAATGGCACTTGATGCTAGATGGTTATGCGCCAGATCAGGTGATTATTGCTGCGGATGGCGACAAGTATGTCGGGGTATCGAATGTGCTGCACAATCAGCAAACCAACGGCATGTATCATGAATATACCGGGGTAAGCCGTGCCTATCGCGGCCGTAAAGTCGGGCTAGGACTTAAACTCAAGGCCGTCCAGCTGGCCAGACAAGTCCGTGCAGATTACATCCGAACAGACAACGATTCCACTAACGCTCCGATCCTGAAGATCAACCGGCGCCTTGGCTATGCACCACTGCGGGGATCATACCGGATGTTTGGACGACCCTTTTAGAGGTAGGCCCGATTGGCCACAGGCTCCTAAATAGGAGGAAAGAGAATGGTTCAATTACTCCTTGTACCAGAAGACAAACAAAAGGTATTGTACAACCTCTATCAGTTATATCTTCATGACTTCAGTCCATTTACTGGGGAAGAGATAAATGAGAGTGGTTTATATGACATCTCCCTGGAGCATTATTGGCGGGATTCCCGTTGGAATCCGTTCTTCATTACCTCCGGTGAACACATTGCCGGATTTCTTGTTGTGTTATTCGAGAATCAGGATACAGATCCTGATCCTACCCACGTTATTTATGATTTTATGATTCTCCGGAAATTCAGGAGACAAGGGTTGGGAAGAGCAGCAGCCAAACTGGCCTTTGACTCGTTCAAGGCTAACTGGAAAGTTGCCCAGATGTCATCTAATGAAGCTGCGGTTTTATTTTGGCGTGAGATCATTGGAGAATATACGCATCAGAGATATACAGAGTCGTTCAGGAGTGATCAGAACAAGTATATTCAAGCCTTTAACACCAAGGATAATACGTTGTAGAAGAATATTTTGAAGAGTCACGCAGTCACACTATGGAAAACACGAATATGATGCTTTGCTTTAAAATCATCGTTAAATCTTCCTATTCTGATTAGCGCAAAAAGAGCAGGTATTTCCCCGAAGAGATTTGCCTGCTCCTGTGATTTAAACCTATTCCAACGCCACATACGCGGCCTGCCTTATTCCTCAGTCTTGGCCTCGGCAGCAGCGTCTGCGGCCGTTTCACCAGCTTCTTCGGCTAACGCCTCTGTAGCTACCGGCGGTGCGATCCGGATAATTAGCGTATCTTCCGGTGTCAGTACCTCCCAGCCCTCATGCTTCGGCAGGTCGGAGACGAGCAGCTGATCACCGATCTCCAGGCCGCTGATGTCCACATCGAACGTTGCCGTCAACTTATCCGGCAGTGTGCGAATATCCAGTTCATACAGCTCTACCTGCTGCACGCCCCCGCTCTTCACACCAGCCGAGTCTCCTGTAAAATGAAAGGCGACCTTCGTATCCAGTTCTGCCTTCATATCAATTTGTTGAAAATCCACATGCAGCAGACTACGCGACAGCGGCTGACGCTGTGCTTCTTGAATCACAGCATTTTTGGCACCTGCGCCCGGTAGTTCAAGCTTCAGGATCGCCCGTGGATTCTTGCTTAGAATTTCGTTAATCGTTTTTGCATCCGCAGAAAAGGAGTGCGTATCTGAACCTGCACCGTAGACAACGACCGGTACAAAACCTTTACGCCGCTGGGAAGCAGCCTTGCCGGATCTTTCGGTCAAACGTACTGTTGTATTCATTACAATTCCTCCTAAGTAGGGATTTAAAAAACAAGACCGATTAGATATGTATGTCTAATCAGTCTCTTATTAACCATATTTAGCTGCATTGGAATCAGTATAGCACTGCAGATGGGACAAGTCAAAAAAGTCATAAATGATAAAAATATCCATAAATAAGTTTATTCTACTTCTCTCCTTCCGCAGATAAAACCCCGAATAAACGGATTAATCATTAAGCAATTACCCTATCCGCCGATAAAAGACAAGCGTTGCTTTATCATTTAGCACCTTGTGCTCCCCCGTCTTTGCGAAGCCCATTTTCTCATACAGCCAACAGTTGCGTTCTTCCTCTGCAATCGTCGCTAGCTCCCAAGTGGCCGCTTGCGGGAACATTTCGATGATCAGATTAAGCGCTCTTTGAGCTATTCCCTTTCCCTGGTATTCAGGAAGGACAAACAGCGGCCCTACCCACATCCGGGTCTCATCCTCTTTCCAAGTCGCGCGTATGCCTCCGACAAGCACATCGTCCAGTACAATTTTATAAAACCCGCCCTGAGGATTCGTAATTCTGTCCATCACCTTTTCAATGCCTTCATTAGCAGGACTAGTATCCATATCCTCATATTTTTCCAACGAAGGCAGAAAAGCTTGGACTTGAATGTTGTGAAGAGCCTCCGCGTCTGACTCCACAGCCTTTGCAAGTGTCACCCTCATGTCTCTCCATCCCCCGTTCGTAGGTAATAACACCCATTGTATCATTTTTTTAGCAGGGATGAAGCAACTAACTGCTTTTTTGTATCTTATATTGGAACTGTTTCTAAGCTAGAGGAGTATAACGACATTTTTGTATCTTAATTTCTACAACAATACTTTAAATGGGTCAATTTTGGTATTTTAAGGTACAAAAATGTACTTAATCACCGTTTACCTACGAATTTGTAAAAAATAAGGTACAATATTGTTGTTATATTTTTTGACATTGTTCTGTTATCCGGCTGGTGCGACTTCTAGCGTATCGTGGCTGTTGGCACAGTAGAAGTTACAACAGCTATTATTACTGTGACACTTGTTAACCCGACCGTGGTAGCTAAAGCTATCGCAGCAACAGTTTTGGCTCAGCCCGTGCAACAAAACAACTGTTAGCTCAGCTGCAACAGCTTAACCCGACTGGCACACCTAAACCAGATGACACGCTACAAAATGTCCGCCCCCGGCATCCCGGAAGACAGGAACCTGTAAGCGGCAGACCTCTTCCGCGAAGGGGCAACGCGTATGGAATTTACAGCCGGATGGCGGGTTCGCCGGGCTTGGAATATCGCCCTTCAATACAATTCTCTCCCGCTTCAGCTTCGGAATCGGGATCGGCACCGCTGACAGCAACGCTTTGGTATAGGGATGCAGCGGATGACGGAACAGTTCGTCCCGGGATGCCGTCTCGACCATGGAGCCAAGATACATGACTCCGATGGTAGAGCATAGATGCTCCACGACGCTGAGGTCATGGGAGATGAACAAATACGTCAATCCCCGGCTCTGCTGCAGCTTGCTGAACAGGTTGATGATCTGGGCCTGAATGGATACATCCAGCGCAGAGACCGGCTCGTCGGCGATGATCAGCTCGGGATTCAGAATCAGCGCCCGCGCAATGCCGATCCGCTGCCGTTGACCACCCGAGAATTCATGGGGGAAACGGTCGATATGGTATGACGATAATCCGCAGGATTCCAGCGTTTCCAGCACCAGATCGCGTACGTCGCTGCGGGGACATAACCCGTGATCCAGCAGCGCTTCGCCGATGGCATCCCCTACCCGCACCCGCGGATTCAGCGAGCTGTACGGGTCCTGGAAGATCAGCTGCATCTTGGGCCGCAGCCCTCGTAGCTCTTCAGGCGGCAGGGTGTGGATATCCACACCCTTGAACTTGACCTCGCCGGCCGTCTTCTCGGTCAAGCGGAGAATGGTGCGTCCGACTGTACTTTTGCCGCTGCCGGATTCTCCGACCAGCCCGAAGGTCTCCCCCGGCTGCAGCCGGATGCTGATGTCATCCACTGCCTTCACCTGACCCACTGTGCGGTTAAGCAGTCCTTTCGTAATCGGAAAATACTTCTTCAAATGATTCACTTCCAGCAACGCCTCAGGCATGGACTAACGCCTCCTCATAGAGCCAGCAAGACACCTTTTGCCCATTGCCAACGTCTTGTAGTACAGGCTGCTTGCTGCGGCACACCGGCATGCAGTGTTCACAGCGGTCATGAAAGTAACAGGACGGTGCAAGCTCCAGGGGATTCGGCACCTGTCCCGGAATCGAGTACAGCTCCTCCTGCCGCTGGTTGATCACCGGCTTGGATTTGAGCAATCCCCGAGTGTACGGATGCTTAGGATTGTTGAACAGTTCGACGACCTCACCCTCCTCCACGATCTTCCCGGAGTACATCACGATGACATAGTCGGCCATCTCCGCTACCACGCCAAGATCATGCGTGATCAGCAGAATGGACATACCCGAGTCGGCCTTGAACTGCCGCAGCATGTCCAGAATCTGCGCTTGTATCGTCACATCCAGCGCTGTGGTCGGTTCATCGGCGATGAGCAGCTTCGGACCGCAGGAAATCGCAATGGCGATCATAATCCGCTGCAGCATCCCGCCGCTCAGTTCATGCGGATAGCTGTCTGCAATTTGCTCGGGTCGGGAAATACCAACCTGTGTAATCAGTTCGATAGCTCTGGCCCGTGCCTCTTTCTTGTTCAGCTTCAGATGAACCCGCAGCGGTTCCATGATTTGTTCCCCGATCTTGATCACCGGATTCAGTGAAGACATTGGCTCCTGGAAAATCATTGCTAGCTCATGACCACGCATGCTACGCAGTGTGTGCTTATCCAGTTGCAGCAGGTCTTCTCCCTGAAACTCAATGCTGCCGCTGGTGACTCTGCCGCCCGGCGATTCGACAAGCCCCATGATGGACATGGCAGTCACGCTTTTCCCGCAGCCGGACTCACCGACAATGCAGACCGTCTCTCCTTCCCGTACCCGAAAACTGACGCCATCGACGGCCTTGACCTCCCCATCTTCCGTAAAGAAGTGCGTACTGAGACCGTCTATGCGCATTAGATCATTCATGATGCTGGTCACCTACCTCTTCTGTTTCGGGTCCAGAACATCTCTGAGACCATCCCCGAATATGTTAATAGCAATTACTGTAGCGAAAATCGAAAGTCCCGGCGGAATCCACAACCATGGCCGCTGCTGAAAATCAATCATATTGTTCGCGGCATCAATCATGTTCCCCCAAGTCGGCGTAGGCGGCATAACGCCCAGACCGAAGAAGCTGAGCACGGATTCACTGAGTATCGCCCCGCCAATGTTGAGCGTAGCCATAACAATCAGCAGCGGAATGATATTGGGCAGCAGATGATTGAACAGCTTACGCCGGTCACGGAGGCCCAGCACTACGGCTGCCTGCATGAATTCGCGCTCACGCAGGCTGAGCATCTGGCCTCTGACCATCCGGGCCATCCCCGGCCAGTTCACAATGCTGAGCATCAGCATGACGATGTACATACGATAATCCGTCGGAATTTTCCACTCCGACAACAACGCACCGAAGATGAACAGTAACGGCAGGCCGGGAACAGTAAGTAATAGATCAGCGACCCGCATAATAATCTGGTCAGCGACGCCACGGTAATACCCGGCCACCGCCCCTAGAAGGGCGCCAATAAAGACGGACAAGACCATAGAAGCCAGCCCGACTGTAAGTGATATGCGTCCGGCCTGCATGACACGGGTCAGGATATCTCTGCCCAAGGCATCCGTCCCGAGCCAATGCTTCAGCCCAGGTGCCTTGTTCATCATCGCCATATTGATCTTGTTGTCCGTATAGGGAGAGAATAGCGGTCCCACAAAACACAGCGCGAACATAAACAGGACAACCACAAATCCGGACATCGCCAGCTTGTTATGGAGAAGCCTCCGCACAGACTGCCTGAATAATGAGGACCTCCCGCTTGCTGCCCCTGCCCGGCGTACCGGAGCTAAACTGCTGTTAACAGCCAATGTAGTCCCTCCTCACTGCAACCGGACCCGCGGATCGGCAATGCGATAGAGCAAGTCCGATAGCAGCGTTCCGATTACGGTCAATATTGCAATAAACATCGTAAAGCCCATCAGCAGAGGATAATCCCTCAGCCCGAAGGACTGCATGTATAGCTGGCCAATGCCTGGCCAATTGAAAATCTTCTCGATAATCAACGATCCGCCGAACAGCGCCGGAAGCTCGAATCCAACCAGCGTAATCGCTGGAAGCAGGGCATTGCGAAGCGCATGCGTGAACAGCACCTTGCGTTCCCTCAGACCTTTGGCCCGGGCTGTGCGGATATAATCCTGTCTCAGCACATCAATCATATTGCTGCGGAAATAGCGGGTTAGTGAGCCGAGTCCCAGCAGCGTCATGACGATCACCGGCAGTGCCATATGCCTCACGACTTCTTTGATGTATTCCCACCCGGTGGCATTACTGCCTGTCGTTATGATTCCGCCCGGCGGCAGCCATTTTAGGTCCACGGCCAGAATCTTGATAAGGAAGAGACCAATAAAGAAGGACGGAAGCGACATCGCCGCAAAGATCGCCACCATCACCAAAGTATCGAACCAGGAATACTGCTTATAGGCCGAGACTACGCCGATAATGACCGCAATCACCCAGGTTAGAAACGTGGATACAGCAGCCAGGAGAAATGAATTCCAGATATAATCATTGAACAGTTGTAGAACTGGCTTCTGCTGAGCCAGCGAGTAACCAAAGTCACCATGCAGCGCGTTCTTCATCCAAAGCCCATAACGTTCTAGCATAGGCTTATTGAGACCGTAGATCTCCCGCAGCTCGGCTTTACGTTCCGCTGTCAATTTGATGTTGCCGGTGATGAAATCCCCAGGTGTCGACGCGTACAGACAGAAGATCAGCAGCGACGCCCCGAACAGGATAATGACCATGTACAGCAATCGTTTAGTTAAATAAGTGCTCATGACAGGCTCCTTATCAAACATCCCCTGCCCGGAGTGGTGCAAGCAGGGGACGTTTGCTGTTTTATTTCAGCGTCCATTCCGGCAGGCTACCAGCAAGTCCGATGTACGGGCTGACGGTGAGATTGCCGATGCGGCCGTTATAGGCATACACTGTCTTCTTGTAGTTGGTAAAAATAATCGGCAGTTCGTCGTTGAAAAGCTGATACAGCTCTTTGTACACCGCTTTGCGCTGTTCAATATCTGTGGTCGCCAGCGCCTTGTTGTACAGCTCTAGGAATTTTGGATTATCGTAATCCTTGATTTCACCGTTAAAGAATTGCATAAAGCCCTCGGATGGATCGGTCAGCATGCTGGTAGAGAAGGAAACGAGATCATAATCCCCGCCTTCCACCTTGGAGACAAGCGAGTTAAAGTCAGCGAAGACTTCCGGCTGGAAATCAATGCCGATCGCTGCAAAGTTCTCCTTGGCTACAGCGATAAAAATATCCGTGTTCTTGCTCTTCGAGCCCAAGTAATGAATCGACAGCGACTTGCCGTCCTTTTCACGGATTCCATTAGCTCCTGCCTTCCAGCCTGCTTCATCCAGGAGCTGTTTAGCTTTTTCCGGATCATATTTGTATGGATTAATGCCTTCTTCCGTATAGGCCCACGAGATCGGCGAAGCTGGAATATTGGCGACTGACCCTGCACCTTGGGCAGCATCTACATAGATACTTTGCCGGTCCAGACCGTAGACAATGGCCTGACGCACCAGCTTATCTTTTACCTGCTCATGCTTCAGATTGACTTGCATATAACCATAGGTGCTTGGCGTATAAGGAATGATGTTCACAAAACCCAGACCCTTCAGCTTGTCGATATTCTCTTCTGTTGCACTGAACGAAGCATAGTCCACTTCTCCAGTCTCCAGGAACTGCCATACATCACCTTCAGTTGTTTTGTAGATGAAATGTTCCGTCTGTGGCTTGCCTTTAAAATAATTCTCGTTGGCGACGAAACGGACTTCCTGCCCCGGAATAAACTTCTCCAGCTTGTATGGACCATCGCCAAGCGGATGCTCATGCAGCTTCTTGATATATTCGAGATGGCCGAATTTGTAGTCCTTACCATAGTAAGCTTTCGACAGTACGTTCGAGCCCAGGGTCACCAGCGCTGTCGCGTTAGGTACTTCAAGTGTGGCTGAAATCGTCTGTGGATCAATGACCTTGATGCCCTCGATGCTTTGAGCAGTGCCATCTTTGTATGCCTTGCCACCCTTCACATTCAGCGTCGGTAGCTGGGAGCCGCCATCATAAGTCTTGTCATATTGAATCGTCCAGGTAAACGCCACATCATCTGCAGTCAACGGGGAGCCGTCGCTGAACTTTAGATCTTTGCGAAGGTGAAAAGTGTATGTAAGTCCATCCTCCGATATATCCCAGCTCTCCGCCAGCTCTGGTATAGGCACACCTTTATCATCCACCGTTACGAGTGAGGCATAGAGCAAGGAGGAGACGTTACCGTCATATCCGCTTTGTTGAAAATAAGGGGTGAACGCCCCGCTAGGATCGGTCAAGCCTACAATAATCGTATCATTGCGCTTCTGCGCGGTAGCCGGAAGCTTAGACAAATCGGTGGCTGTGAACGGTTCGCTCAGCGCCCCTGTCGGTACGGCCTCTCCCCCCGGAGCATTCGCGGTGGCTGTCTGATTTGCAGCTGTATTCGTTGTTCCCGTATTCCCTTTAGCTGCATTGTTTCCGGCCGTGTTGGCATTGTTGCCTCCGCAAGCGGACAGTAGCAGTGAACCGGTAAGCAGTAATGTAGTGATCAGCATTAATCGTTGTTTCATGGACTCATCTCCCTGTTTTTCTGTGGTTTTCAGTAATAACAATTATTCCTACCCACTAAGTATGTTTAAAAACCGATAGTTCACATTATAGAAAGAAATTATTGTTCTGTAAATAGAGAACTTAATTTTTTTTCTGTTTATAAAGAATTTAAATATTTCAATATCTTCCTGATAAAACAAAAAGAGCGCCCAGGGCGCCCTATTGTTCATGGAAATATGAAGTTATTTTAAATACTCCAGCAATTGCTCATTCATCTTGTGCAGCCCGTCCAAACGCAAGCTATAAGTCGTTACATTCTCTCCGTCAATATAAGCGTACAGCAGACCCGCGCATCGCAAGTTAAAAATATGGTCATGCACAATTCCCTTGGAGATGCCGGCATCTTTGACGATTTCGGTAAAGGTTTTACGCTCTCCACTAAGGGATTGCAGTATCCGTAGACGACTCTTCTCCCCCAAACTGCGGATCGTCCGGTACATGAACGGAGACAGCGCGTCCTCCTCGGCCAGTGAAATCCGTGCGGAATAATGACAGATCGTTATTTTACCATAGTGGTAGATGATGTTGGCTGGTTGAAAATGAAACTGCGGAATTAGTACCAGCCTCTGAAGCCCGTCTATGGGGTTAAAATAAAAGCCGTTCGTAGTCTGATTAATAAAATCTCCAGGGGCCGACGCCTTCAGTTCTTCCTTTTTTTGATCCGCATGATCTTGCAGCCGCCGGATAACCTCTGGCTTCTGTTGGCTGAAATACTGTGCGTTCCACTCTCTTAGTAAAAAAAGCATTTTCCCGCGAAACGCCTCCATCTGTGCAGGAAAGACCGTGACATATTCCGAAAGGGTCTCGTAAATTTCCCCGACCGTCAACCCTTCGATCCAGTCCAGAACACTTTCCACACTCTGCTTACATGGACACTGGTAAATGAGCAGGTTCAGCGTCTTCCAATCATTATTCAGCTCCGTCTCGTCCAGAAGGTTCAGCAGTTCCTTACTCAGGACATTTCGCGTTTCCACCGCCCAAACCTGGCCCAGATCAATCTTCTTATAGGACTTCCTGCATATAAACGTATGTACGCTGTTCAGTAATTCATAGACAGGTTCAAATTGAACCTCAACCTCGTATTTCACGGGTATTCCTCCTTGTGCAGCTTCTGTTCAGTGCCAGATTAGTGCTTTTATCTTATTGTATATCCCGGCGAACGCGCAAGCATTCGGTTTGTGTGCGCTTCTCTCGCTTTTTGAAAACAGAAGTAGTAAAATATAGGCATTAACTTAACGGGGGCTGATTTATAAGATGAAAATTCAACATGGAGAAGGTCGTTTTTTTGTTGCCGGTGACGACAAAGACCTTGCCGAGATTACATATGCAGCTGATGAAACTACTGGAGATCTGGTCATTGACCATACGTTTGTCTCCGAGGAGCTGCGCGGCCAAGGTGCTGGTGAAGATCTCGTGAAGGCTGTCGTGGACAAAGCGCGTGCGGAGCATTTGAAAATAGTACCGGAATGCTCCTACGCTGCGCATCAATTCAAGAAGCATCCTGAGTATCAGGATGTACTGAGCGGAGACGGAAGCCGGTCTTCCTGAAGGCCGGTCCCCGTTTCCCCAGAACTACTATAATCGGGCGGGATACCGTCACATTTGGAGGGAACGGGTTTGACTACAAAGAACACATTGAAAGATATAGAAGAATTGCAACAAAAATGCGAGCAGTATGATGGCATCTCGCTCAAGCTGAACTGGGAATCATTGCGCTTAGGCTCTGCTCCCGGTGGAGCGGAATGGCTTGTAAGCTACGAGGACGGATTGCTCGTTGGATTTATTGGGCTTTATGCTTTTGGCAGCGAGGTGGAAATCTGCGGAATGGTTCGTCCGGGCTATCGGCGACGGGGGATTTTCACAAAGCTATGGAATCAGGCACTGGATATCATCAAATCCAAGGAGATCCAGAAGATTCTACTGAATGCGCCTGGGGCCTCTACCTCGGGAGCAGGATTTCTTGGTACACTGCCGCTGGCTTTTAATCATGCCGAATATCAGATGAAATGGGACGGCGCAGCCGCCAAGCGCTATGGCAGTGGAGACAGTTCAGCGAGAACCTCTGTGAATCTGCGTCCGGCACGCGCCGATGAGACTCCCCTGCTCAACCAACTGGATGCCGATGGTTTCGGCCTGACGCTGGAGGAAGCCGCCGAATTGAACAAGCATGATGCGGCCGAGGAGCATATCATGATTGAACTTGACGGACAGCCTGTAGGCAAGATGCGTCTGAATACAGAAAATAATGAGACCTGGATTTATGGCTTTACTGTGGATAAGACCATGCGGGGTCTTGGAATCGGACGCAGTACCTTGCTGCAGACGATTGAGCGCGAGCAACGTAATTACAATGGCGTCAATCTGGAAGTTGCGCTGGATAATCCCAACGCGCTAAAACTGTATGAAAGCTGCGGTTTTGTAATTTTGAACAAGCAGGACTATTACCGGTTTATTGGATAAATCTAAGCCTGTGCTAATCGCGCCTGTTAAAGAATAAAATGCAAGCAAAACCCCCTTTCTATCCTGGTCCTTAGGACCGGTAGAAAGAGGGTTCTTTGTTATTTTGATGAGAAACATAGACCTATACTCCATTACATTAATCCGTAACGTCCGCAGGTATCCTCATTCTTGTCACTTCTGCGGTTACTGGAGCAAACGACTCGGTCTGCCTGTTCTGCCTGTTCCAGAAACACCGACAATAAACGTACATAATCCAGGGATTCCGCATATGAAACTGCCCCGCCATCGAAGGAATGCTTGCGTCCGTCCAGTAGCGAATAGATTTCCACCGTTTCCGGCGGCTGTCCGTAAGCTTGGTTGCAAAACACGTTGGCCATATGTAGAAATCCGGTGATCACGTCCTCGTTCCCGTTGACCATGAATTTCTGTATGCTGAGGCTACGTCCCGGTGTCCCGGAATTCCAGCCCAGCTGAAAGATCATCGACAAGTCTACTTCCAATTCAGGGACAGGAACGAACCACTGCTCATAGAGCATCACGGGGATTTCTTGCAGATGATTGACAGAGACAATCCGCATCAGTTCATCCGCGACGGTAGTCTTGACATCCCAATAATGCAGCAGTGATGGAAACGCCTCACCCTTGGGCGGCCACCGGCGTTCCAGTAGAAACTGTACAGGGGTCTCCCTGCGTACCTCGGGCTGAAGACTGTAGAAATCGTTCAGTGTATGCCCTACCGCATACTGAACCTGCTGTCGCCAGCGGGGAAGTCCTGTCGCCAGCGCGCCTTTGCCTTGTTTTACCGATCCGCCTTGCATAATATGCTCCATCCGGTAGTCATGCAGACGGCTGTACTGTGCAATTGGTTCGCTTCCTGCGCTTGCTGCCATACTGCCTGCCAGCCGGCCCATCCCTATGAAACCGCCGCGCAGGCTTCGATGAATTGACGTCCGAACTGCCGGCAAGCATCTTTTTCAGTAGCGCTCGGCCCGTATTCGATCTTCAGACTCTCCTGCACGATCTTTGCGCCCAATTCCGTCAGCTTCTGCTCAATGATATCTACAGCGCCGCAATAAATCTCATACCCGGTATCGCCACTTCCAAAGGCCGCAGCCTTGAAGCCAGACAAATTCAGCTCATCCATCTCCTCGTAGAAATCAAGAAATTCATCCGGCAGCTCACCGTCGCCCCATGTGTAGGCACCCAGTAATACACCCTCATATTCTTTTATCTCATCAGCATTACAGTCGGTGACCGATTTCAATACAGCCGCTCCGCCTGCCTGGTTTATTCCTTCTACGATCAGTTCAGCAATCTCTTCCGTATTTCCAGTAAGACTGGCATACGCTACTAAAACTTTAACCATGAACCTGTTCCTCCCCAATCCAACTTTATCGCTATAAACAAACGGTTAACATTTTCATAACCATTCTATTTGATAATGATTATCAGTGTCAACTATAAATAATACTTCCCCCTTCACAACTAGTTGTCTGAATCCAAAAAAAGCCGGCCATTCCACCCCAGATGACTCTGGTCAGAGTAGCCGACAATTTTATTTTTCCTGAAAATAACCCGGTTTCCAAGACTCCGTGGAGATGTTATTCCGACCTAAAAAGAAAGTTAGTATGCACCCTCTAGCAAGGTGATGCTATTGCCATCCGGATCGCGGAAATTCATTTCCTTGCCACCGTATTCCATGACAACTGGAGGCTTACAGTCCAGTCCTCTGGACTTTAGCTCGGCATAAGTTTCGTCAAGATTGCTACAGGAAAATACGAGATTGACCTGTCCTGTAGTTAGCTTGTCCCATTTGTTCTCGTCCCAGACGATAATGCCTGGCTGTCTGCTGTCAAAAGCGATTTTGGCGCCATCGAAATTGCCATAGCCCTCGAAGGGTACCGGAATTCCCAGTACATCACGGTAAAATGCCGTCAACGCGGCGGTGTCTTTCGTGTAGATATTGATACTTTCGAATGCTGAAATCATAAGAGATTCCCCTTTCAAATGTGTAGATGACATTTTCACTTCTTTCGAACTCTCATCACTAATGTAACCGATTCTTCCAGTGAAGTATTGCAAAAAAACGACATCACCGCCCGGCGGCAGCCAGTGCCTCAAGGGGCGTTCTTCCGGCATATTTTTTAAAACTGTTATTGAAATGAGATTGATCGCTGAAGCGGTAGGCATACACAAGATCCTGCATATTGAGCTTTTCACGAGTCCGATGATACAGTTCCTGCCATGTATTCTGAAAGCGGACCAGATCCGCGGTTTTCTTGGGAGAAATCCCTATATATTCACGGAACAATCTCTCCAATTGGCGCTGGCTGAGTCCTGAACGCCTCTGCAGCTCCTCGGCAGTAACGACACCTCTTGATTGAAGGATGGTGTACACGGCATTCATCACGTTGTCATTCGTTCTACAGCGATTCTCCAACCTACGCAGCAAATAAGCCTCGGCAGCTGCAATCCTGCTTGGCATTGTGCTTGTATGCGTCAACAGCTCCCCCAGCTCGCGTCTAAAGGTGCCAAAATAAGCCTCGACATCAACATGGGCATTTAGAACATCCCGTAGATGATCGTCCGCGAAATAATGCACACCCCAAAAGTAAAACCGGATCGCAAACCTGGAACCACCCGCTGTCACCCGCTCTGACGGTACTGTGAAGGGCGCATCATTAATCCCATGAAAAAGCATGCTGCTTCGGCCCGTATCTTCATCCAAATCCCAAATGATGTCCATACACGTATCCGGGATGATGATTTCGGGATCAGCAGGCAGTGCAGGTGTCCAGGACACCGACGTATCCCCTGTTCCCCAGAAGCAGCGGATGTAGGGTGCCAGCAGTTTGACGGGCGGAATTTCATTGGTCATCGCCGGCGTTGCCGTGATCGGGTGATAGAGCTGTGCAAGCTTGTACATAGGCGTTCCTTTCCGGTCCGATGGCCGAGTAATAGTCTGTGCAGGGGATGATGCAGGATAATCTAATCTGATCATACACAACCCTCTAGTCCAGCGCCAGCGTACAACTGTAAATACATGTGGAACTCCGGGCCAATTTGTTTGTAGCTATGCGGCGAAATGTTGTACAATAAAGGCTAAATGAATTTTTGAAGGATGGATAAAGAAATGTATATAGCAAGTGATTGGAAAGACTATGAAGTCATTGATACGGGTGGCGGAGAAAAGCTGGAACGCTGGGGCGATATCATACTGCGCCGCCCAGACCCTCAGATCATTTGGCCGCTTAACAATGAGACGTATCAGTGGCGCGATTTGCACGGACATTACCACCGCAGCTCCGCAGGCGGCGGACAATGGGAAATGAAGAAGACCATCCCCGACAACTGGCGGATTAGCTACGGGGATCTGAAGTTCAACCTGCGTCCTACCAACTTCAAACATACGGGATTATTCCCTGAGCAAGCTGCCAACTGGAATTGGATGATGGACAAGATTTCATCGGCGAACCGTCCGATCCAGGTGCTGAACCTGTTCGCATACACCGGTGGAGCTACTGTAGCTTCTGCCAGCGCAGGCGCTTCCGTCGTGCATGTGGATGCAGCCAAAGGTATGGTGCAGTGGGCTAAAGAAAATGTACAGCTATCGGGCCTTAGCGAGCGTCCGGTTCGCTTCATTACGGATGATGTGTTCAAATTCGTACAGCGTGAACAACGCCGTGGCAGCAAATACGATGCCATCATCATGGACCCGCCATCCTATGGAAGAGGACCTGGCGGTGAAATGTGGAAGCTGGAATCAAGCCTGTACCCGTTCCTGGAAAGCTGCATGCAGATTCTGAGTGACAATCCGCTGTTTATGCTCATTAATTCCTACACTACAGGTATCTCGCCGACCGTGCTGAGCAACATGCTCTCCATGACAATGGGACAACGCTATGGCGGGAAAATCACTTCCGGTGAAATCGGCTTGCCGATTACCTCTTCCGGCTTGAACCTGCCTTGCGGCATCTTGGGCCGCTGGGAGTCCTAACCCGTGGCCCCGCATACACAAGGCGGACAGGATGACGCTAACAGCGTCTCCTCTGCTTTTGAAATCCTGTATGAAGATAACCATCTGCTGGGCATCGTCAAGCCGGTGAACGTCCCCGTACAGGAAGACGCCACGGGGGATAACGATGTGCTTACCCTGCTCAAAGAAGATGTCAAGAAACGGTTCAACAAGCCGGGTAACGTCTATATGGGGCTAGTTCACCGTCTGGACCGCCCTGTTGGCGGCGCGATGATCTTCGCCAAGACCTCTAAGGCCGCGTCCAGATTGTCGGACAGCGTTCGTACCCACAGCTTCCGTAAGGTATACCTTACGGTGGTGCATGGGAAGCCTCCGGCTCTCAGCGGACGGCTTGTGGACACGCTGCTCAAGGATTCTTCCACCAACACCGTAGCCGTGGTACGTAAAGGTACACCGGGGGGCAAAGAAGCCATCCTCGACTATACTGTGCTCGGCACCGCGGAGGGCTATAGCCTGCTGAAGATCGACCTGCTCACTGGACGCTCGCATCAGATCCGCGTTCAGCTCAGCTCAATCGGCTGCCCGCTGTATGGCGACCAGAAATACGGCGCCGCTGTGAACAAGCCAGGGCAGCAGATTGCGCTCTGGTCGTCAGTGGTTGCCTTCCCTCATCCGGTGACGAAAGATGAAATCGAACTAATCTCCTTGCCGCCACAGAACTTCCCTTGGAACCTGTGGACAAAGGAATTGCAAAAACAGGCCGTCCGTTAAGGAGGGCCTGTTTTTTTTGTGTAGACTAATGCTCAGCGACGATAAATGTTTAGTACTCTGCTAATTCTGTGCCGCTGGTAATACGGGTAAAGCTGGTGCCGATGCTACTGCTGATTTTATTCGTACCACTCTAATCCTCGCACTTCTGCTTTTGTACGTACCACTGCTACTTCTAAAAACCCAGCTTTCGAGCTTACAGTGAAGTTATATTGATCCAACAGTGAGGATAGAGTAAGGTTAAGGTGATCTGATAATCATCTTATTGAACGCTTACATTAATTGCACAGCCTGTAAAGGCTGCAACTCTCACAAAACTTAGTACCATAAGCCAAAGGAGAAACATTAACAGGATAATCTCCTGTTAATTCATTTAAATCGATGCCTACAGCAAAAATAACAGGATTTTCTCCTGTTATTAGCCTCACTTGACACAATAAGTCTCTCTATCAGCCATATTAACGGGAGTTTTTCCTGTTATTTTCTAAAATAACTATATTATCGCTTCATTAACAGGAGTTATTCCCGTTAATGATCTTTGATTTACTTCATTGGTTTTGTTTTACTTCATTAGTTTTATTTTACTTAATTGGTTTTGTTTTACTTCATTGGTCTTGTTTTACTTCATGGATCTCCATCGACAAACAACCGCCAGCAGAAAAATCTGATAATCATTGCAATTCATCATTCCAAGTAAACTAAGTTCTTGCGAACTGTTGAAGTGCTCGTTAGTTTGATATACTTCGAAAGTTGCAAGGATCTCTCAGCCATGAGTTCCTTAAGTTCATGAGACTCTCAGTTGCCATCCTCAGTTCATGAAACCCTCAGTTCATGCCATCCTCACTTCATGAAACTCTCAATGCATGTAACCCTCAGTTCGTGCAACCTTCAGCTCATGCATCCCTCAGTTCATGCAACCTTCAACTCATGCATCCCTCAGCTACAGTGCTTTAATATTTCGGAGATGCTTCTTTGATCATTGTCGAATAACATGTTCACTTTGAGCGATACAATGAGCTCGCCAACCTATAAATTTGTGATATTACGGAGTGGAGCCCTCCGGCGTTGGGGCGGGGGTTGGAGCGACAACCATTTTGCCCATCAGATACAGGAGCAGCTGCTGGTTATGGGACGAGATCGGGTCCAGGGCCTCAGCAAAAAAATCGCTGCGGACCTTCAGCCCCCGTGCGGACTCGCGCTTACCTGTCTCTGTAATGCTGACCCAGACAATGCGGCGATCCCCTCCATCACGTTCTCTTGCGATAAGGTCATGCTTCTCCATCCGGTCCAGCAGCATGGTCACCGCCGCCGGGCTGGTTGCCAGATGCGGAGCCAGATCAGAAGGCTTGATCGCATCACGTTCCTGAAGCAGTTCCAGTACAGTTAGTTGGGCATCGGTAAGCGTCGGGGCGAGCTTGCTGTCCATATGAAGCTTATAGTCTTTCAAAATTTTATGCCATATCTTACTGAATTCAGTGGCGTGCACACGTATTCCTTCCTTTCCTTGCGTTACTGTCGTTCTGGTATTTCCCTACCGGTTTATATTACATTTTCGAGAAAGAGATTCCATTTCCTGCTAACTCGGAAAATAAATAATCCCATTAGCCGCAACTTCCACCCTCTTTCTAAGAAAAATGGTGCCCAACCGCTTTCTCGAGGAAAGCAGGCGGACACCAAAACAAAGCATATTTAAGTCAGAGCATCTTCAAAGCAACATCTTCAAAGCAACATCTTCAAATCAACGCCTTCAAATCTGTACACCTTCAAATCAGCGTATCTTCCTTTATGTTTACCTCGGGAGAGACTCTTTTCCACACCTGCAATCCCTAAGGTAAGTAGATCTATTATTGAATGGCCGGGAACAAGGTGATGATCTCATCCTTTTTCTCTACAGACACAATCTGCTTGCCGGTCGATTTCCGTTCACCCAGTGGTGCTGATTCCGAGGAGAAGACATGTGACAATCCGTCACGCGTAATAGCAAGCAGTCCCACTGGCTCCTTGCAGTAAAAAGCACCTACCAAGCGGCTGCCATTCGGACGTACTCGCTTGCCTTCCTTGAATTCAAACGTCGGCATGCCTTTGCCGCCACGGCTTTGCGACGGATAATCCAGGAGCAAGGAACGCTTGGCATATCCCAAGTCGGAGATCGTCAAAATCTCACCTTCATCTTCGCTAACCCAGAAGCAGGACACCACCTCATCGCCTTCGCGCAGTTGAATTCCCCGCACGCCAGAGGCCACTCGGCCCATAGGATTCACTTCATTCTCGCGGAACCTAATGCTCATGCCCTCACGGGTGATCAGTACCAGTTCCTTGTCACCCCGGCTAGGAGCCACTGTAATGATTTCATCACCTGCACCCACCTTGCATGCTGCTACTGCGCCGGAACGGCTTGTAGAGTACTCCTTGAGCTCCGTACGCTTCACCTGGCCCTTACGGGTGACGAAGACGAGACTGGTCAGCGGATCATCCAGGTTATTCACAGGCAACACACTGACGATGCCATCGCCCTTAGCGAGCCCGATGACATTGACAATAGCCGTCCCCGGTTCCTTCCACTTGAAGTCCGGGATCTGATGCACCGGCAAGAGGAAGTATTGACCTTTACGTGTAAAGATAAGTAGGTTGTCCCTTGTGTTCAGATCCAGCAGCTTGACGATATGATCGCCTTCCTTAACGCCAGAAGTCTGGCGTTCCCCGCCTGAGCGGGTAAAGGACAACAGGCTGGTCCGCTTGATGTAACCATCTGCCGAAAGGGCTACCAGCACATCTTCCGCGTTGACAAGGACCTCAAGGCTGACCTTGATCTCCTCTACTTCTTCCTGAATGATGGAGCGGCGGTCGATGCCGTATTTCTCACGAATCTCCAGCAGTTCCTTGCGAATCACGGCGATCAGCTTCTTGTCGCTCTCCAGAATACCGCGTAGTTTCTCAATCCGTGCCTGCAGTTCATCAAGCTCCTTCTGGAGCGATGTGATCTCCAGATTGGTCAGACGGTACAGTTGGAGCGTAAGAATAGAGTCCGCCTGACGTTCAGTAAAGCCGAACATCCAGACCAGGTTGTTCTGGGCATCTTGGCGGTTCTTCGATGCTTTGATCGCGGCGATTACCTCATCCAGGATGTTAAGTGCCTTAACCAGCCCCTCCAATACATGGGCACGATCCTCGGCCCGCTCCAGATCAAACTGGGTCCGGTGTGTAACTACCTCGCGTTGATGACCGATATAAGCTTCTAAAATGGCTTTAAGTCCGAGCTGTTGTGGCGCTTTATCGACGATGGCCACCATATTAAAATTGTAGGTAACCTGTAAATCAGTTTTCTTAAGCAGATACGCCAGAATCCCCTGAGCATCCGCATCCTTCTTCAGCTCGACCACGATCCGCAGCCCTTCACGTCCACTTTCGTCGCGGACTTCGGCGATCCCCTCCACCTTTTTCTCAAGGCGGATGTTCTCCATATTCGTTACAAGCCGGGATTTCACCACCTGGAATGGAACCTCGGTGATAACAATCTGCTGCTTGCCGCCGCGCAGGTTCTCAATCTCGGTCTTGGAACGAAGGTAGATACGGCCTTTACCGGTCCGGTAAGCATCCATGATGCCTTCACCGCCCATAATGGTGCCACCTGTAGGGAAATCCGGCCCCTTGATGAAGGTCATAACATCCTCCAGCGCGATATCCGGCTTTTGCATCACCGCGATGCACGCGTCAATGACCTCTCGCAGGTTATGCGGCGGAATTTCGGTTGCAAAGCCAGCGGAAATTCCGCTAGTACCATTCACTAACAGGTTCGGATAACGGGATGGAACAACTACTGGCTCTTTGGCCGTGTTATCAAAGTTGTCCTTGAAGAGTACCGTACGCTTCTCAATGTCGCGCATCATCTCCATGGCAATTGGTGACAACCGGGCTTCGGTATAACGCATTGCCGCTGCCGGATCATCGTCCATCGAACCCCAGTTGCCGTGCCCGTCCACCAGTACATGCCCCATTTTCCAAGGCTGCGCCATGCGCACCATGCCTTCGTAGATGGATGAATCACCGTGTGGATGATAGTTACCCATTACATCCCCTACAGTTTTCGCAGACTTACGATAGGGTTTGTCTGGCGTATTGCCTGAATCGTACATCGCGTACAAGATACGACGCTGCACCGGCTTCAGACCGTCCCGAACATCCGGAATCGCCCGGTCTTGAATGATATATTTGGAATACCGGCCAAAGCGGTCACCGACGACCTCTTCCAGAATAGCCGGCAAAAATTGTTCTGATAAACTACTCATTGGCACTCACCTTCTATTCCTCAATCTACTACTCCACAATCTCGGTGAAATCGACGTTCTCTACAATCCAACGCTTGCGCGGATCGACCTTATCACCCATCAGTGTCGATACCCGGCGCTCAGCCTTGGCGGTATCATCTACTTGTACCTGCAGTAGTGTGCGCGATTCTGGGTTCATCGTCGTTTCCCACAGCTGGTCAGGGTTCATTTCCCCGAGACCTTTGTAACGCTGCAGTTCGAAATTTTTGCCAAATTCCTTCAAATAATTCTGCAACTGCTCGTCAGTCCAGGCATAACGCACGGTCTCCAGCTTGCCGGATTTGCGGGTCAGCTTGTAGAGCGGAGGCTGGGCAATAAAGACTTTACCTGCGTCAATCAGAGGCTTCATGTAGCGGTAGAAAAAGGTCAATAGCAGCACCTGGATATGCGCGCCGTCCGTATCCGCGTCAGTCATAATGATGATTTTGGAATAATTGCTGTCTTCTACCGCAAATTCGGTACCAATCCCCGCTCCAATAGCGGCGATGATCGCTTTGTATTCATCATTCTTTAGAATGTCCAGTAGCTTAGATTTCTCGGGATTCATCGGCTTGCCTTTCAGCGGCAGAATGGCCTGAATCTTGGAATCACGGCCCTGCTTGGCTGAACCGCCGGCGGAATCACCTTCCACAATAAACAATTCGGTCCGCGAAAAGTCCTTGGATTGCGCCGGGGTCAGCTTGCCACCCAGATTTGAGCTTTCGCTACGCTTCTTGCCGCTGCGGATCTCGTCACGGGCTTTGCGCGCTGCTTCACGTGCCTTGGAGGCCTGAATCGACTTCTTAAGCAAGCTCTGTCCCACCTGCGGGTTCTCTTCCAGAAAACGCGCCATGTTCTCGGCAACGATATAATCCACCGCACTGCGGGCCGAGGAACTTCCGAGTTGGTCCTTCGTCTGGCCCACAAACTCTACCTCGGCCATTTTGATGCTAATGACAACCATCATCCCTTCACGCAAATCATTGCCCTCAAGGTTCTTATCCTTCTCCTTGAGCAATTGCGTGCGGCGCGCATAGTCGTTCATGACCCGGGTGTAGGCTGTCTTGAAGCCTGTCTCATGCGTTCCCCCGCTCCGTGTCGGAATCGAGTTGACGAAAGAGGCAATGGTTTCTGTATACCCCGCATTGTACTGAAGTGCAACTTCAACCTCAATATCATCCTTCTCAGAACTGAAATGAATGACGTCATGCAGGACATCTTTACCCTCATTCAAATATTGCACAAATTGACTTGCGCCGCCTTCGTAGAAAAATTCATCCTGGCGGCCGCTGCGTTCGTCCGTCAATATAATTCTCAGCCCGGAGTTCAGGAAAGCTATTTCCTGTACCCGTTCAGAGAGCGTATCATAATTCAGCGCAATGCCGTGCTGGAAGACACGAATATCCGGCTTGAATGTAATCTTCGAACCGGTTCTGTTCGTGTTCCCCAGAATGTCGAGGCCGGTCACCGGCTCACCGACATGCTCCTTGCCGCTGTCGTCCACCCAATATTCAAAGCGCTGACGATGGATTTTACCATCCCGGTAGATCTCCACTTCCAGCCATTCAGACAATGCATTCGTTACTGAGGCGCCAACGCCGTGCAGTCCACCCGATTTTTTATAACCGGAGCCACCGAACTTGCCACCCGCATGCAGCATTGTAAATACGACTTGAGGTGTGGGGACACCCGTCTTGTGCATTCCTGTCGGTATGCCCCGTCCATTATCCGTTACGGTTACCGAACCGTCCTTGCGCAGGGTAATCTCAATCTTGGAACAAAATTTGGCTAAATGCTCATCTACGGCATTATCCACTATTTCCCATACCAGATGGTGCAGTCCCGACGAACTCGTACTGCCGATATACATGCCGGGCCGTTTGCGGACCGCAACCAGACCTTCGAGCACCTGAATGTCGTCAGCATCATATCCAGTCGGGGCTGTTCCGCCTTCACTGGAGACTTTTGCAAACATATCGATCTGTTCGAGCATTCATGCTCCTCCTTCTCTTCACTTCACTTTAACCTGTAAATGCAAACAAACGTTTTCGTTCACTTTGTACATTCTAATTCAAAATATCCCGTTTCGTAAAGACGGCGAATGAAATGATCACAGAAACAGCGGCCCAAATAGCGAGCACAATCAAGGAAAAGGACAGGCTCATCCCCTCAATCGGCGCCGGTGTTCCAGACAAATATCCCGTTAATCCCAAATTGACCATAAACAAGTATTTAGCTGTCGTCCAGGCAGACGCCATGTTCGTCAGGATGGTTCCGGCGATCAGCGCTGCCATCATTACGACAATACTTGCAGCCGTACTCCTCACGAGTACAGAGACCATGAAGGCCAACAGCGCAACAACTACACTGACGTACCAGATCAATCCACCCTGCATCAGCAAATATTTCCACTGCGGCACTGCATGGACACCTGACATATCTACCGTATCACCACTGATCTGGAAACCCGTAAAGACAGGCACATTAAAGCCCTTGAACCCAAACGCCAGACCTGAAATCAGGTAGCTGATGATGAAGGTCGACAATACGATCAGCGAAACGAACATTAAGAGCGCCGTCATTTTACTGAAAAGCACCTTCCAGCGTTTGACCGGACGGGTCAGTAGCATTTTAATCGTTCCTGTGGTTCTTTCGCCCGATACAAGGTCTGAGGCTACCGCCATAATCAGCAGAGGAATGAACAACGACACCGAATTGTCAAGAAATTCACGAGTAAAGGTCACACCGCTCGGCTCGTTTGGATTCACATCGTGGTCCAGATAATACTGCAACTGCTGCACAAAGATTTTCCGATACGATTTCCATTCCTCCGGAATCCGGTCACTCCCGAGCGAATTCTCATTGTCTGTAATCTGCTGCTGAATTTCCAGCCTCCAGTCCGAATTGAACTTATCACGACTGCGTTCTGCGATCCGCATTTGAGCATAAGTAAACATCGGCACCAGCACGACCAGAATCAACAGAATGACATAAAAACGCTTCTTTTTAATAATCTTCAGACACTCATTACGGATGAGTGGCAACAGGTTAATCAATGGTCTCACCCTCCGTCAGTTTCAGGAATAGCTGTTCCAGTGTCGGGTTGATTTTATGCACGCCCCGAACTTCCACTTCAGCCATGACAAGCACAGCAACGATCTCTGGGATCAGACTGTCATCCATGACCGTAATCAATGAGTTAGGACCCATGCCCGCGATCACCGTATCATCAAGAGTAACCTCTGCAGGATCAGCCAATATGACATCTGCCCGTTCGGCCAGTAACGTTCTCCCCTTGTCAAAAGGCTCCAGCTCCCATAAGACGTATGGGGAGTTACGAGCAACCAACTCATCCACTCCGCCCACGGCAAGCACACGGCCCTTGCTGATAATGGCGACCCGATCGCACAGCAATTGAATCTCGCTGAGAAGGTGGCTGGATACGAATACTGCAAGACCCCCGTCGGCAAGGTTACGGATGAATTCACGCAGCTCCTTGATTCCCTTAGGGTCCAGCCCGTTGGTGGGTTCATCCAGAATCAACAGCCTTGGACGGCCCAGCAGCGCCTGCGCGATTCCGAGACGCTGCCTCATCCCAAGCGAATATGTACTGACCTTATCATGGATACGCTGATCCAGCCGAACGGTGTCGACTACCTCGGCAATCCGGGCTTCATCTACTCCCGGTTGCATCCGGGCAAAATGCTGCAAGTTCTCCCAGCCTGTCAGATAAGTATAGACTTCCGGATTCTCGACGATGGAGCCCACATATTGCAGCGCCTTCTCCGGGTCTTTATTCACGTTATAGCCGCATACCGTGATCTTCCCCTCGCTGGGGCGGATCAAGTCTACAAGCATGCGGATGGTTGTCGTTTTTCCGGCTCCGTTAGGTCCGAGAAAACCGAAAATTTCACCTTCGCGCACATCAAAGGTCACATCATCAATAATCCATTTGCGGCCGATCCTCTTACGGACTCCGTCAACGGAGAGAACCACTGTTCCAGGGCCATCCTTCATGTCTTTTGCCATATGCCACATTGCTCCTTATTACATCATGTCGGTCTTGCTCCATGCGCTCATTCATCTTATTGAATAGCTTGTACAATCCGCTCCCCGACCCGTTTGTACCCGTCACTGTTGGGGTGAAAATGGTCCGAGGACAGATATTTGTCCAAATGATTGTTAAACAGGTCAAAGGTAGGGACAAGCGTGATCTTGCTATTCTTGTTGATGATATCCATCGCAGCATTGTTCCAGGCCGTTACCGCTTGATTACCCGGAATCAGCATTTCTTTAATATCACCGAACGGATTATAGAGACCCACGTAATAGATTTGTGCTGCCGGGTTGATCTCTGTAATGGTGTTCAAAATCTTCCCCAGTCTCTCGGCAGCTTCCGGCAACGCGGCGAGCAGCGCCTCCGGAGTCAAGTCGTTCGTTTCTTTTCCCCCGGAAGTACCGGTCGTTGTTCCCTCACCTGCCTGATTACCGGCAGCATTGCTCGGCTTCGTTCCTGTGGAAGATCCGGCCGGAGTATTCCCGGCACCGCCATTTTGCAGCAGATCGGCTCCCCGAAACAGATCATTACCCCCGATGGAGAGCAGGATCACATTAGCCTGACGCAGTGAATACTGTACGCCAGCGTCTTTCAGTTTATTTTCCAGCCCAGTTGTTGTCAGCCCGTTGATCCCCATATTGCCAAGCAACTCAGCCGACACTCCACTTGCAGCCAAACCTACTACCGTATTCTTCACATAGCCATTCCCGGTGTTGTCCCCGGTTCCCTTGGCAAGGGAATCTCCTAGAGCTACCACTTTAAAGGATTTCACCGCTCCGTTCTGGGGCGCAGGCGTCGCCTGTGGCAAGGATGTCAACGGAACATCACCCTTTGGAGAGAGAATGTCACTTACTGCATATCCAAAGCCAGCGATCAAAACAATAGTTGTTGCTATGGAGATCAGGCTTACACCGCGCCAGGTCCATTTGGAATCATTCAAAGCTATCCCTCCGTATGCCGTACTATTCTGTATTGTTCCACATTTTACAAAGTTCTTAACTATGTAGATAAACATAATTCTTCTATGCATAATTTGCAAATATACAGTATACAAATAACCGCCAATTTCGACCAAAACTATAAAAAAAATCGTCCCCCCGGCTCTGCCGGGAGAACGATGCATGTAATACTAGGCCAAACATTCTATTTTCCGATAAACTCCTGCACCCAATAGTTGTTGTCAAAACCAACACCAATGTAGTTAAAATCCTTATTCAGGATGTTGGCACGGTGACCCGGGCTGTTCATCCAGGCTGTCATTACTTCTTCCGGAGAGCGTTGACCCATGGCGATATTCTCGCCTGCTGCTCTGTACGTAATTCCGAAGGATTTCATCATATCAAAAGGTGATCCATAGGTTGGGGAAGTATGATCGAAATAGTTATTAGTCCGCATATCGGTTGCTTTTGTAGCTGCTACTTTATTCAAGCTATCCAGCGCGCTTACTGGAGACAGTCCTGCTGCCGCACGCTCCTTGTTCACGAGTGTCACAATTTGCTGGACATACGTACCTGCTTGTCCCACAGCTGGTGCCTGAGTTGGCACTGGCTTGGCCGGAACCGGGGTAGCTTTCGGTGGTGCTGTAGGTGCTGGTTTTGGAGTTGCCACCGGTTTAGCCGGTGTTGGTGCTGGCGTCGCTACAGGCGCTGGTGTCGTTTGAGGCTTGGACACGCCGGTAACATTGTCAAAATTAAAAGGAAAGCCTTTTATATTTAAATTGCTAAGGTATTTCAATAGTTCATCATAGCTGAGGGTTGTGGTGGTGGTAGTCACCTGTACACTGCTGGCCGCATTGGCCGTTAATGGAAGAGTAATGCTAAGCGCCATAACAGCTGCTACACTTCCGCCTATCATTGCTCTTAAAGTTCTGCTCTTCATTCTGCCATCTCCCTATTCTTGTGTTGTGTTGTGGTGTGCGGTATGCCAGGACAACGTGGCTGCAATAATTACAAAACTGTAATAAGTTCCTCAGTCATTGTAGCACACATCACTTTGCTGTGCGCTTCTAATTTCTGACAATATTCGAGCGATAGGAAGTATGTCTGGCCGTAAAAAAAGAATGCACGCCTGATTAGCGAGCATTCGATGGTTGCAATATCTCAATGAAAGGACTGCCAGAATTCGCCTTCTGTCGAAATCAGACCCATGATCTCCGCATAGGGAATACGGAAGGTCGGAAACCCTGCAGAATAAGGTGCTATCTCATACGGTGCAAAATAAAGGGACAGCGCATCCTCATCTACAAAAAACGGCTGGTCGGCAGCAATCCCCTTGTAGGTACCAGGGAACACATACGAATACTGGGGGTCATTTTCGATCTGTTTTCCGACAATTTCACTCAGCTTCTCTACATATTTGCTTCCCGGCTTAAACAAGTCACGCAATGTATAAAATCTGCCATTACGCAGATTGATATGGGTATGGATCTTGGTCGGCATGCCGTGGGCTGCCCCGAAAGGGAATCGGTAGCCGTTCAGCTCCAACACCAGCAGATTTTTGCGGAAAAAGGATACAGAAAAGTCACCGGTATAACTAAAATCCTGTGAAGGACCGCCACTGCCGATATCTTCCGCCTTCGAAAGCTTCCGCAGCTTGTCATTAACCTCCCTGGCCACATCCTTATTGGAGATCCCCTCCACAACCGGATAATACACCAGATAATCAAAATTCGGCTTATATTTCTTCTCAAGTACAGAGTATGGGGCACGCAGGGGAATAACGCCGTTCTGCCGCCAAACTTGTTTGCCGCTGCGGTCATAATAGGATGTACGCTGATCAATATTCGCCCGAATCAGGCGCCCGCTGAAGCTGAGGGTTCCCGTGCCTGGAATCACCGGAGGCTGAGCTGCCCTCCTGCCACTTTTATCAATAAAATAGGTTTCTTTGGCGTCATAGACGGAGGCCAGACCCTCATGGTAATTATTCACGCCGAGCAGGGTATGGGTATTAAGAATCCGGCCATTTTCTGCGTCCGCAATCACGTATCGGGAACCGCGATACGGCTGTGAGGGATATATGGGTGTTCCTAATGCAACCCGGCCCTCTCCAAGCTGCTGGAGCTCATAATACTTGGCCGGGATAATCATTCGTCCCTGCTTGTCAATAAGACCGTATGCATTCCCGAAGTTCTCCGCTGTATTCACTACCGCCCGGCCCTCGTAAAAAGGTAGTGCGGCCGTAAATTGCGGCTGAATAGCCACACTTCCATCCTTGTTCAAATATCCGTATTTCCCATTCTCCGTCTCTTGGTAGGACAGCAGACCTTCCCCTGGACTGCCTACGAAAGGATGTTTATACGTGTAAAGACGATGCCCATCGGGGTCAATGAGCGCGTATTCACCATCGGCGATCTTCACCAGCGCGGTCCCGTTCATAAAATCGCTCGCATCCTCATAAACCGCAGGGAGCACTTCTTTGCCCTGACGATCCCAATAACCGTAACGCGATGCCTGACCCGACCCCTGTTTTGAAAAAAGAGCACGGCCTTCATGGAGCGAATTCAGATAATCTACCCGCGCAGAAGTCACTTCATGGCCTTGCTCATCAATAAAGGTATACCCTTTCGCATCGGAAACGACGGCCCGGCCCTCTAAAAAAGGCCCGATAAATGAATAAACCGGCTTCACCCGCTCCTGCCCGGTATTGTCAATCAGGCCGCTGTTGTCCTTCAGCTGGACCACAGCCAACCCATTAGGCTGAAAATCCTCCGCATACTCATAACGGGGCTCAATTACTGTAGTTCCTTCGTCGTTGATATACCCCCAAAGTGTCCCATCTTTTAGCTTGAAAGGAGCCGGATGCAGGGTTATCGTCCGCAATTCCTTGATCTGCACCTCAGACTGCTCCAGCGGAGCCTCCAAGGACTTGCTGGAATAGTCCACACGATATAATCCTGGTTCAGCCGGAAGACTAACGAACAGGTCGTCATCCGCCCGAATGAATTCTTCTTCCTGCTGAACGATATACTCACTCCACTCAATCCCGTCCCATTTCCACACATCGGCCTTTATGAAGCTGCCATCGCTCCCGCCGCCCCTCAGCTCATTCAGCTTGATCCTCAGCATTCAGTCGCTCCCCTTTAACACAGGCATTTGCCTATAGGATATGGGAATGCGGGCGTTTGTGTGTCATTTATTCGCATGGAAATCGGTTGGGCATGTGCCTAGTGGTGGGCTGTGCGGCTGGGCGGGCGCTCCGTGAACGGGGGGTTGCTCCAATCGCTGTTGTTCTCACATTTCTGGATTGAACCGCCATTACGTTTGAAATGAGGCGAGGTTATGCTTCCGAAGCGAGCTTCCCTGCGGAAAGCTTTCAGGCGAACGCTTCGCTTCTCCGCATCCCTCCCGTTTCCTCCCCTGCTTTCAGCCTGGCACTCTGCTTCCTGCGAGTGTAAACAACACAAATACACCCGCTGTGGGCGGGTGCAATGGGAACGGCCCCGCCCTACGGATGCGGGGCCTACAGATAAAAAGTAAACCATTGGCTGCGGTTTTCTGACAGCTAAATCGTTAACAGTTGGATGGGCTAGTGGCTGGGCGACTGAGCGAATGCTATGTGAACGGAAGATTACTTCCCTCGCTGTTGTTTCACATTTCTGGAATGTACCGCCGTCTATATAGAACGCATAAAAAAACAAACATAGCCAAGAAAAGAGAATGCTTATATAAAATGTATTCAAGTTAAATTAGCGGCATTTTTGTACCTTAAATCTTCCAGAATACCCTGTTCAGCGTGCTTTTTCGAAAATTAAGATACAATAATACCCTTATTCACCTCTTTTGCCTATATTAAAGAAAAATAAGGTACGAAAATGCTGTTAGTTGGGGAGGTGCCCCTCTTTTTTCACAGTAAAACGACTGACGAAGGGAATACACCACTTCTAGTGGTTAAAATCTGTCGACAGTTCCTGTTTCAATGCTAGCTTTGCTATGGAAAACTACTTTCAGACGAGCACTTTGCACCTACACAGTCCCAAGCTTCCCCGTTCGCTTATCCTCTATAAACAAGACCAAATCATCGTCCACACTCACTTGACGGTCAGGCTCAACTAGCAGGTTGTCGTACATAATTCCTCTACCATCCATTCGTTCCTCGAGATTAAACAAAATTATGCCTGATCCAAAGAATAAAATGTTAATTTTTTCCACCTTTAGCATTCAAACACTTCTTTCACACACCACGAACCCGATGCTTTCAAACCTGTTATACTGTTAAAAAAGAATACAAGCGAAAATCAGTTAGCCCGATTTTCGCTTCTTTATATTTACGGAGGTTAATTATGATACTACATAAAGGTGAAACATTATTCAGGCAAGGCGATTCCGGACCACTATATCACTTAAAAAGTGGCATGTTAAAAATAGTGCGGCTCCATCAAGATGGATCACAGATTTTGGTCAATCTCATTGTACCGGGAGAGATCATTCCGCATCACTCGCTGATCAGTTCTAACCCCTATTACGGTACAGCCATTGCGCTTGTCACTTGTGAAATCGAAGTTTTGCCCGAAATAGAGTGGTATCAGCATTTGGAACAAAACCCTGACCGCTATCGGGAAATCGCCATTCAATTGCAGGATAGGCTGCGGATCATGCAGCAACGAATAGATCAGCTTACCACCGTCTCTCCCGGGGAGAAGCTTCAGAAATTGCAATCTTGGTTCCAAGTCTATATCTCACCAGCCACGTTAACCGATGTGCTGACACAAGATGAGATCGGTCAATTCATCGGACTTCGCCGTGAGACGATTAACCGCCTGCTGCGCAGCCAGATAAAATCAGAGTCTCATTCCACAAATTAACACTGTAGTGAAACGTCCTCTTTGGAGCTGTCTGCATCCTCTTCCAAGCTGCCGGCAGGTCCAAAAAACTCATAATGAACATCTGCAGCAGGAACACCCCAAGCCTTCAACAGGCCATGTACAGTCCGCATAAACGGAACGGGGCCACAGAAATAAAAGCTCGCGTCTTGGGTAGAAACTACCTGCTTCAACCAAGGCAGGTCGATATAGCCCTCTTTATCATAAGCCTTCTGTTCTCTATCCTGGGCTGTCGGCTTTTCATAGCAAAAATAGGTATGGATGTTCTGAGAGCGCTCGGAGAGTTCCACTACCTGTCGTCTGAGTGCATGCACATCGCTATTCAAAGCGGCGTGGATAAAAGTGACTTGACGCTCCGTCTTCGCAGCAATCAAAGTACTTAGCATGCTAACGAGTGGTGTTAATCCCACGCCCCCACTTATAAGTACAACTGGTCGGGAATCCTGCTGATCCAGTGTAAATTCTCCAGCAGGCGCAGACAACCATAGCACATCTCCCACCTTGACCTGATCATGTAAGAACACCGAGACTTTCCCCGCTGGCCGACCAGCCCCCGCATCCTCACGCTTAACGGAAATTCTGTAGTACGGTTTACCCGGAGCATCGGATAGACTGTACTGACGAATATGTGTATGGATCTCCCCTGGGATTTCCACTTTTACACTAACGTACTGTCCCGGCTCAAAGGAAGCTAGTTCTCCTCCATCCTGCGGCACTAGATAAAAGGAGGTGATAACGCCACTCTCTTTCACTTTTTGCTCCACCCGGAAGGCTCTGAAATCTGTCCATCCTCCTTGCTGCTGTTGTGCCTGCCCGTACATTTCGGCTTCTACCTCGATAAAGACACCCGCAATGACTCCATATGCCTCTCCCCAGGCCTGAATAATCTCGTCCGTCGCACCATCACCTAGAACATCTTTAATGGCTGTAAGCAAGTTCTGTCCAACAATAGGGTAATGCTCTGCTTGCACGCCAAGACTGCGATGCTTGTGGGCAATCTGTTTCACTACCGGGAGAATCGTCTCTAGTTTGTCGATATGTTTAGCCGCGGCGTATATGGCATTGGCGAGGGCTGCTTGCTGTCTCCCCTGGCTTTGATTCGCATGATTAAAAATATTCAATAGTTCAGGATGACTGCTGAACAACAATTGGTAGAACCGCTTGGTGATCTCCGTACCGTGTATTTCTAGTACTGGAACCGTAGATTGTATGATTTTTATTGTCTTTTCGCTAAGCATAAAGCAGTCCTCGCTTTCATCTACTTGGAATATGTCAAGTATATGAAAAGAAAAGACCTCATCTGTGTGATTTAAGTCACATCATTTCGTAACGATTTGTGAAACGTGTTTTTAATATCATTTTTGTTCATTTCGGAGCCCAGCAAGCGAAATACCAAAAAAGCGTTTGCGAGAAATAGCAAACGCTTTTGTACTGCCCTGCCCCCTCAGCGAGAGGATCGAGACGTGACGAAGGGGAGGCTTGGAACTGTAGGAGTGTAGCGTCCGTCCAAAAGCTTTCCGCAGGAAAGCTCGGATCGAAAGCATACGCGGTCTCCAGATTTCAACCGCGC
Source organism: Paenibacillus sp. NPDC057934 (assembly GCF_042887565.1). Taxonomy (NCBI): domain Bacteria; kingdom Bacillati; phylum Bacillota; class Bacilli; order Caryophanales; family Paenibacillaceae; genus Paenibacillus; species Paenibacillus sp. NPDC057934. The sequence goes on along the minus strand of NZ_JBHVPB010000002.1, from coordinate 166,705 downwards.
TCAGTGGTTTCAATCGAAGAAATCTGGAGACAACAACGGCCGAAAGTTCAAGCACTCCCCGCAGTCACAACGTTATCCTCAAGCCCGATTATCTTTTCGATGAATACTTCCGCATATCAAACGCCACTGCCGCGATAATAATCAGACCTTTGATAATCAACTGGTAGTACGGGCTGATGCCGATAAAGGTCAGACCGTAGTTGATCAGGGTGAAGATGATAACCCCGACCAGAACGCCCGGCACGGTACCGATACCGCCCGTGGTGGATACACCGCCGACTACGCAGGCTGCGATGGCGTCAAGCTCATACATGTTGCCATAGTTGTTCGTAGCGCCGCCTGTTCTTGCAGCTTCAAGAACACCCGCCAGACCATAGAGGGCACCAGCAATCGCATAGATGTAGATTAAATTCTTGGATACGTCGATACCGGATACTTTGGCCGCTTGAATGTTACCACCGATAGCGTACATGTTCTTGCCAAGTTTGGTTTTGTTAAAGACTACCCAGACTATGGCTGCGACGACCAGGGCTATGATGACTATGAATGGTATCGAATATTGGCCGCTGCCGAAGAAGCCGGAACCAATTTTGGTGAAGTCGGGACGCAGACCGCCGATTGGCTGGGACTGGTTGGGCTCCATATCAAAATACAAGGAATTAAGACCGTACACGATAACCATTGTGCCCAGCGTGGCAATAAACGGTGGTACATTGAGCTTGGAGACGACTAGACCATTTATGAGTCCACAGATAAGACCTGCGATGATAGCGATCGCAATAGGAAGCAGGACATTCAGTTGCGGTAGATCGGGGAAGAAGCGACGTGAATAATCGGGAATCTGCAGCATCGAAGCAGATATCACCGCCGTGAAGCCAACGACCCGTCCTGCAGACAAGTCTGTACCGGCTGTAATCAGAATAAAAGCAACGCCAAGCGCGATGATAATCCGTGTGGATGATTGAATCATAATGTCACGCAGAGTATTCACAGAGATAAAACTAGGTTCATAAAGTGCTATTCCCAGAATAAGCAACACCAATACGATGTAGATGGCGTTTTGGGTGACAAAGGACTGAGCTTTTCTAACGTTCATTAGTTGTTCCTCCTTAAAGTTACACGTAGTGTAACTCCCATCGTAAGCATAATCTGTTACGCTTCGCGTAACTAAAACCGTAATAATAACCTTGTTATGGGAATTTCAACTCTTTTCACAAGCTAATCTGTCCCTAACCTAGTGCTGTGCGGCGAGTCGCATAACTTCCGTTTCCGTAGCCTGCTCGCCTTCTAAGATCCCTGTCAGTTTCCCTTCAGACATAACCATGACCCGGTCGGACATGCCTAGCAGCTCTGGCATTTCCGAGGAAATCATAATGATGCTCTTGCCCTGCTTCGCCAAATCCGCGATGATCGTATAAATTTCGAACTTTGCACCTACGTCGATCCCCCGTGTTGGCTCATCCAGAAGGAGAACCTCCGGTTCGGTAAGCAGCCATCTGGCCAGCAGTACCTTTTGCTGATTACCGCCGGACAGGTTCATTATTTGGGTCTTGGTCGTCGGTGTTTTCGTGCGGAGTTTTTCGATCATTTTGTCGACTTCTGCTTTTTTCTTCTTCCCGTTCAGCAGCATATAAGGCTTCTGGTAGCGGTCAAGGTTAGCAATGGCTCCATTCTCATGCACAGATAATACCGGGAAAATACCCGTAACACGCCGTTCCTCCGTCAAAAGCGCAAGGCCATGTTTCTTCGCATCTTTAGGCGAATTGATCTTGACCTGCTTTCCTTTGATCGAAATGGAACCTGATTTGAGATTACGAAGACCGAACAATGCTTCTATAACTTCTGTACGTTGCGCCCCGACAAGACCGCCAATTCCCAAAATTTCACCACGCCGCAACTCGAAAGAAATATCCTTGAACGAACGTTCTTCCGTTGAAGTCAAACCCTCCACTTTCAGATAGACTTCACTCGGCACATTGAAGCGCTCAGGGAAGCGGTTGGTCAAATCACGGCCTACCATTTTGGAGATAATCAGATCGGTGGTCATCTCCGCGGCCGGCCAGGTACCAATCTTTTTACCGTCACGCATGATGGTGACATCATCGGAGATTTCGAGAATTTCCTCCATTTTGTGCGATATATAGATAATAGCTACGCCTCTTTTTTTCAAATCCCGGATAATTCGGAACAAATGCTCCACTTCCACACTGGTCAAGGACGAAGTAGGTTCATCCATCACAATGACACGGGAATGAAAAGAGACAGCCTTCGCGATTTCAATGGATTGGATTTTGGATACGGACAGTTTACCCACCAAAGTCTCGGGCTTCAGGTCAATGTCCAGATCTTTAAAAAGATTTTCTGTATCCGTAAACATCTTTTTGTGGTCAATGAATTGAATCGGTCCGATGCCTTTGGTCGGAAAACGCCCTAGCCAGATGTTCTCCATCACACTGCGGAACGGCACAGGATGCAATTCCTGGTGTATCATTGAGATTCCATTTTTAAGCGCATCGTTGGAACTTGAAATGAAGACTTTGTCGCCATTCAGATAGATTTCACCGGCATCCGGCGCGTAGATTCCGAAGAGACATTTCATTAATGTAGATTTACCGGCACCGTTCTCACCCATCAGAGCATGAACCGATCCAGGTCTAACCTTCAAGCTGACATCATCCAACGCCTTGACGCCAGGAAACTCTTTGGAGATATTGTTCATTTCCAGCAAAAACTCGGCTTGAGCCATGTTGTTACGCCCCCTACACTTTTTTTCTTTTCCATGAGAGGCACAGCGGTTCCATCCTGTTCCCTACCCGTAAGGAATATCAGGGAGCGGATAGCCGCTCCCCGTGTTTATCTTTTTAAGAATGTCACTAATACATTGATTACTTCGCATCCGCAACATTGTCTTTGGTGATCTTCTTGTAGGAGATCCAGACATATTGGTTATCAGTGATATCGAAGCCTACGTTGTCTTTGGTTGGTGTTTCGCCTTTTGCCAGTAACGAAGCCACAGTGATTGCAGCCTTACCTTGGTTGTTCGCATCGTTCAGAACCGTACCAAGCATCGTGCCATCTTGCAGAGCTTGAACCGCAGGAGCAGTTGCGTCAACGCCGACTACCGGCATGTATTTGTCGCCAGTGAAGTATCCAGATGCTTTCAATGCTTCGATCGCGCCGAGAGCCATGTCATCGTTGTTCGCGAACACAGCTTCAATCTTGTCGCCATGGGAACCGAGGAATGCAGCCATTTTCTCTTGGCCTTTTACACGATCCCACATCGCAGTATCTTCAGCGAGCTTTTCAACCTTGATCCCTGCATCTTCTACCGCTTGAATCGAATACGTAGTACGGAGCTCAGCATCTTGGTGGCCAGGCTCGCCTTTAAGCATTACGTATTGGAGCACGCCGTCACCGTTCTTGTCCGCTTCAGGGTGTGCTTTCCAATAGTCAACGATCAGTTGGCCGGACATTGTGCCGGATTCTTCGGCTTTAGCGCCTACATAGTAGACCTTGTCCCATTTCTTCATATCTTCCGGGAGGGGTTCACGATTTAGGAACACGACTGGAATATTTGCGGTTTTAGCTTTATCGATGATTACGCCGGCAGCGGTGCGGTCAACCGGGTTGATCAGCATGCCGTTATATTTTTTGGTGACGAACAAGTCAACCTTGTCATTTTGTGTAGGCTGGGAATTTTGGCTGTCTACGATATCCACAGTGGCGATCCCTTCAGCCGATTTTTGAATCGCGTTACGGACACCTGTCATGAATGTATCGTCGAATTTGTAAATGGCTACGCCAACTTTAGGTGTCTCCGCGCTTTTTCCTCCGTTGTTACCAGAACTTGTTGTGTTGGTAGTACCGGCAGAGTTGCCCCCGGAGCTAGTTGTGCTAGCAGAATTATTATTGCCTCCACAACCTGCAAGAGCAGCACCCAGCATAGCGCTGGCTAGTAATACAGAAGTGATTTTTTTCATTATTCATTGACCTCCTGATTGATTTCTTTGTCATTTTCCCCGCTCACTCTGGGAATATCTACATTATGCTTTATTTGAAAACGGTTGCGAATATAGAATACTACTCTGTTTTATAAAAATTCTCATGTACAAAAGGCATAAAAAAGCCGGTGAACACATTACGGGGCTCATACTCTCCTCCATTCATGCGCACCAGCTATCAGCCTGATTATCTTACAAAAGGGAACAACAGCTTCTGGTTTTCCGGCCATAGCATATTGTCCAAATCTATAATTTTGGTTCCCGTGTCCACTCGTTCCGGGACTTTGATGCCTTCGAGAATCTCCACTGCGTGCTTTATTGCCAAGTAGCCATTGCTGAACGGATTCTGCACTACTGTAGCCTGGACCGTCCCGTCCTGAAGCAGCTCCATCATAGATGGTGAGCTGTCAAAGGCCACTATTCTGATCCCCTTTAGTCCCAGCTGCTGAATCGTCTTAGCCGCTCCCTGTGAAGCTGTTTCATTCAAGGTAGCCATGCCTCTCAATCTAGGATGCTGGTTCAACATTTCCCTGGTCAGTTCCTCAGCATTGGCTATATTAGAGGGGGTGTAGGCAATCTCGACAACATGGATATTGGGATAGCGGGCGGCATAGTTTAAAAAACCTCTTTCCCGTTCATCTGCATCCCTCGCACCAAAATCTATTGCGGTAGACGCAACCGGCTGGACATTCTCCGATGAACTCGTAAAGTTAATGATCCCGATCTCTCCGTGTGCGTCCAGCAGCTTAATCAGACGCTCGGCTGATTTTTGCCCAGCCTCATATCCATTGGAGCCAATATATGTGGAGACTCTGGCTGAGCCCACCTCGGCATCCACCGAAATCACGGGGATTTTATTAAAAACCGCTGCCTTATCCACTACTTGCGCTAGTCCCATGTAACTACTGGCCGCGAGTACGATGACATCCGCTTTTTCATTGATTGCGTCCTCCACCATCGCGATCTGTTCGTCGATGTCACTCTCCGAATCTGGGGCTTTAAATGTCAGTTTGACGTTGAATTCCTGGGCTGCTGCCTCTGCTCCCAGCTTCACGGTATTCCAGTAATCGCCTCTGCTCATTTTGACAATCATATGGACACTCCGGGTCTTGGCCGTGCTGATGTAATCAGGAGGCGAACTTATGCAAGAATTGAGAGTGAACCCTGCCACAGCACAGCAGAACAGGATTAGCCAAAAGCGTTTTGACATCATACCTGAGTTTCCCCCTCCTTCTCATCATCGAATTCACGGGACACCAGCGCAGGGAAAGTAAGCGTAACTGTAGTCCCTTCCTCTAAAGCGCTTTCAAAAGAAATGCCGAATTCACGCCCGTAATAGAGCTTAATTCGCTCGTTCACATTGCGCACCCCAACACCCGATCCGCTCTCAACCTTGCATACACCCGTGAGGACCGTACTTAGCGTCTCTTTAGACATGCCAAGGCCGTTGTCACTGATAGTAATAACGATCAGTTTGTTCTGAAGCTCTGCCCTAATGGAGATCAGCCCCTCATCCGGCATCATCTCAATCCCGTGATACAGGGCATTCTCTACAATGGGCTGCAATATAAGCTTGATGGTCTGACATTGCAATACTTCATCCTGGGCGTGAATCTCGTACTTGAATTTGTTCTTAAACCGAAAGCTTTGGATCACCAAATAATGGCGGATATGGTCCAGTTCCTCTTGAACGGTAATGATATTCTTGCCCTTGCTAAGGCTGATGCGAAAAAACTTCGAGAGGGAATGGATCATCGTGACCACCTCATCGGTTTTCCCGCGTTCCGCGAGCCGAATGACCGAATTCAATGTATTGTACAAAAAGTGCGGGTTGATCTGGGATTGCAGCACTTCAAGCTCGCCCTTACGTTTCGTTTCCTGTTCGTAGATAATCTGTTCCATCAACTGGCGGATACGCTGAAGCATGAGATTAAAGCGCTTGGATAACTGCTCCACCTCATAAGCCCCGCTGACATTGATAGGGGTATTGAGATCACCCTCTCCCACCTGCTTGACCGTACGCTCCAGCTTACGGATCGGGCTTGCAATCCGGGCAGACAGCAGGACTGAGACGATGATTACACATAGAATTACAACAGCCAGGAACCAGGACAGAAACTGATTCAGGTCCCGCTTTGTTGTCACGATCTCGTCATAATACGCTACACCGACAATCTTCCATCCCGTCTCGGCCAGTGTACGCACGGTAATAAATCGTTTCTCACCAGTGGGTTCATCCAGATAGCTTCGATAAGCATACTCCAGAACTGGCTCCACATTTTCATATTTCAGCCCCGCGTAGATCAGTTGCTGCTGCGGGTGATACACAATATTGCCAAGGGAATCCAGAATGTAGGCATAGCCTCTTTTGCCAAGCTTGACCTGTTTGCTGAGTGCATCAATCGTACCGAAGTTGAAGTCAATCAGAAGAATCCCTGTCTTGAGCACTCCGGCTTCACGGTATTGAATGAGCTTGCTCATAGACACGACCCATGTATACTTGCTCTTGAACAGATTCTGGATGTGAGGGGCCGAGAAGGAGATTTCTGAAGTCCGGCGGGGTGAGGTATACCAGCTTTGGTTCTCCAGCTGCGTATTATGGCGCATTTCCAGGCCCGGTACGTTCAGGACCAATTCGCCCTGTGGTGTAAACAAAGCGACAGAGACCAGATCTTCCCGGGATTCCAGCAGCGTGGACATTCGTTCCTTGAGCATGGGAGCACCAATATCCGGAGTCAGCGTAATTTGCGCCTCTGCCTTCTCATAAATATTGCGCATCCCCTTGGCATACAGCTCCAAGTTGTAGTTCACCTGCTCGATGATCTGTTGCATGTTCAGATTGGCGTTCTCTTCTGCGGTCTTGGCGAACTTGTTGTACAGCATAAAACTGACAAGAACGGCTACAAGCACCGCGATAAAAGTAAACGTGACAGTAATGATCAACTGGATACTGCGCAGCTTGGAGGATAATTTAACCTTGCCTCTTAAAGGCCGCTGTGGACGCAGTGGGAAGAAGTGAGATTTCTCCCTGCACATGCCTTATCCCCCTCTGGCGCTATTCTTGTACTCTTTGGGAGAAAAACCATATTTCTTGCGGAAGCAGAAGCTGAAATAGTTCGGGTCGGCAAAACCGATTTTCTCGGCAATCTCGAACGCCTTGAGCTCGGTGGAGCGAAGCAGCTCTTTGGCGGCTTCCAGACGGATTTGCAAGAGATAGCTCACAAAGGTCGTCTTCATTTCTTTTTTGAAAATACTGCTGAAATACCCCGTGCTAATATGCAAATGCTGGCAGACCTTCCCGATGGAGATGTCGGATTCCTCGTAATGATCGCGGATATAATCCTTGGCCTGATCAATAAGCTGCTTATAGCTCGACTGTCGCTCCAGCGCGATGGAGTCCATGATCTGGGTACACAAGTTGATGATCCACTGCTTCGCCTCTTCGACATTGTTGAACTTGTTCATATCCGTTAAAGATGAAAGCCCCGAGCCAAATAGCTCCGCGGTCTCATTGCCAGCTTCTTTCGCGAGCCGGAGAATGGACGTCATGATCTCCAGCAAAAAAATCTGATAATCTTGCATGGAAACCTGGGCAATATCCAGCCCGGCGAACAACCCGTCCACTACCGTCTTCAGCTCCTGAACCGTTCCCAGCTTGATCGTGCGAATCAGTGACTGCTGGCTCAGGTCATCATAATCCAGCATTTGTGTCGATCTCGACTCCACATCCTCAATCCAGATCACCCGGTTATTCCCCAGAATCACGCGATAGTCCAGTGCCTGCAAGGCGTCCCCAAAGGAGTTAAACAGCAGCTCCGGTGACTGGCATACCGTACCAGCGCCCGAAGTAACCGTCAGCTTCAGGAAGCGCTGGACATTCTGTCCGATCTCCTCCAGAATCATGAAAGTCTTGCCTGTAATCTCTGCTTCTTCCTGCTCAGAGCTGACAGATAGTAGCACTACATTATCCCGATGAATAAAGACTTTGCCGAAATCATGCTTCTCACATATTTCCTCGGCAATATTTAGGACAGCAAAGAGCTGCAAATTGCGATCACCTGTGTCCCGTAGCGATACAGGTCGGCCTGCTTCCGGGTTCTCCCTGCCACCATGCCGGATGTAATCCACACTGATAACTGACGCTTGGAACAATCGTCCTTCCAGCGGAATGTCGTATTCTGCACGCTTTTCCTCAATTTCGGAACGGGTTAGTCGGCGTGATACCAGCGAGGACAGAAACTGTTCGCGGAGGACCGGAAGGCTCTTCCGATAATGTTCGCTCAGCACGAATATATTCTCTTTCTCCGCAATCTCCGACTCTATCGACCCCTTCACTTTCAGCAGCACATCTATTAATTCCTGTGATGAAAACGGTTTCAAAATATATTCGTCGATTTGCAATTTAATCGCCCGCTGGGCATATTCAAACTCATCGAACCCCGTTAAAATAATGATCTTCGTATTGGGATGGCGACTGCGTATCCACTCGGCTAACTGTAATCCGTTCATGAATGGCATCTGGATATCGGTCACCACAACGTCCGGCAGCAGCCGGTCAATAGCATCGGCCGCTTCCCGGCCATTCTCGGCCTGATCCACAACCTCAAATCCGTACTTCTCCCAGTCGATCTGCCCGATAATTCCTTCTCTTACATCTTCCTCATCTTCGGCAAGAATCAATTTGTACATGCATCATCCCTCTTTGGGTTGGTTTTGTTATAAAGCTACTCTCACACTGTTGTGATTTGCTTCAAGTTTATTTTATAACGCTGGTGTGCAGTAAGTAAGTACATTCTATCTGATTCATGCGGTCTAATCTATGGTTAAGTTATGTTATGGCCTTTTATGAGCGGAGAAATTTCGTGGATAATAAAAAAAAACCATCCCGCAATCCGGGATGGGTATGATCGGTAACGCAGAAATATTATAGCAGCGCTTTGTTAAAGCGGTATCCTGCTGTTTTTTCGAACCCGATGTGCTTGTAAAAAGCATGTGCTGGCGCACGTTCCACACGGTTGCCGCTTCTCAAAAACAGCTTGCAGCAGCCTTTATGACGCGCCCATTCTTCTCCAGCAGCTACTAGTCTTTTGCCGAGTCCGTTGCCGCGGATTTCCTCCGAAACGATGAGCGCAGTAATCTCTGTGATGGATTCCTGCTGTTTGGAAAAGGAGCTTACCTGCCTGAGGCCGATCATTCCCACTACTTCGTTATCTAGTTCAGCAACAAGTGTACATTGGAGAGGGTTGTTCTCCATGCCTTCAAGTCTCTCTTTCATTACATTAACCGTTGTCGGATAACCGAGTTCCCGTAGTAGGGCTGTTATTTCTTCCAGATCTTCCATGCCACATTTGCGAATTTGCAGTACTGGTGCTAGGGTACTACTGTCCATTCTCATATACCTCCACTTTAAGCTTAGACGCTGCCTGCCTGGCGACCGTCCGTGCAATTTCCACATCTTCAGCCGCACTTAAAGCTACTGCCATTCTCCGTCCGAGCCGGGCTTCCGGCTTACCGAACACCCGGACCTGCGTGCGGGGAAGCGCGAGCGCCTCATCCAGTCCGGTTACTGCAAAAGCTTGTCCCGCAATCTCGGCCTTAAGTGTCGCCGATGCTCCGGGTGTGAGCAATTGAACACATTCCAGCGGAAATCCCAGAATGGCTCTGACATGTACTGCAAATTGAGATAAATCCTGTGTGGCCATGGTTACCATACCGGTATCATGCGGCCTTGGTGATACTTCACTGAACAACACGCCTTTAGACGTTAGGAACAACTCCACTCCAAAGATACCACGACCGCCGAGCTGATCGGTTACCGCTTTGGCAATGGCTTGCGCTTCCGCTAGCTGACCTTCGTCCATCTGATGAGGCTGCCATGATTCCACGTAGTCGCCGTCCTTCTGAATATGTCCGATGGGTGGGCAAAATACAGTTCCCGACACCGAACGAACCGTCAGCAAGGTAATCTCACTCTCAAAAGTCACAAAAGCTTCTACGATGACTCTGGTTCCCTTAGCTCTTGCACCTTCCAAAGCGACGTCCCAGCAATGCTCCGCATCCTCTGGATTCCGGCAAACACTCTGCCCTTTACCGGAAGAGCTCATAATCGGCTTGATCACACAAGGTGTGCCAAGTTCAGCGATAGCCTGCCGTAGCTCGTCCAAACTATCCGCAAAGCGATAATCTGCAGTTGGCAGACCGAGTTCCTCTGCGGCAAGGCGGCGAATGCCTTCACGGTCCATCGTCAACCGGGCTGCCCGTGCCGTCGGCACAACCACGAAGCCTTCATCCTCCAGCTCCTGAAGAGCATGGGTCGCAATGGCTTCAATCTCCGGTACAATGACATCCGGCTTCTCCATACGGATCAGCGCCTTAAGGGCATCCGCATCCAGCATGTCAATCACATGGGAGCGATGAGCCACTCCCATGGCTGGAGCACCCTCATAACGATCTACTGCAATGGTCTCTACGCCAAGGCGTTGAGCTTCAATAATAACTTCCTTACCCAGTTCACCACTGCCCAGCAGCAGCAGCTTGCGGCTTTGAGCTGAAAAAGGAGCTCCCCACATTGTCGATTTCAACCTCTTTCGGCAATTGACTGGCACTTTCTGGTTTTTTCAGCAAAAGTGACAGTATCCATGTATTTTTCAGACTTCTTTATTTTCATCCATCATCCACCAGATTGCAAGTGTTCTTCGACAATTTACTACAATATTCACTTTTCATCGCGGTATATTGTCGAAAGTTTCTCCAATTCGTCGCAATTGTAAGGCCAATTCGCCCCAACGCTCCGCCGAATCACCCCCTTTCTGAAGATTCGACATGGCTTCCTCCTGTTCGGATAATCTTTCACGCAGCCGATCCGCAGCGATGTTCAGGGCTGCCTGGGCGTTAACCGCGTAATGTTCCAGCAGTTTGGGCTCCTGGGCAGCCGCGGCAACGGCAACGGCCTCCTTCAATAGCGGCTCCACTGCAGATTTGACCTTGTCCCGCCCGCCGCCTTCAAAGAATTGACGCGGGGACTTGAACATTCCCCATAAGGAAGTCCACTGTACTGGCTGAAGTCGCAATTCCATCCCGGTCAGTGAGCTCCAGCGGATTTCTTCATCATCCACCAGCTGAGCTTCACCCTCCATGAAGGGCAACTCAGCTGCTGCAGCTGCCACTGCTTCATGGACCAACCTGTTCCCTGCCGCTTCAAGCCGAAGGGTCGTCGCCCATAGCTCCTGCTCCAGTTCACGCTGCACCGTCCGCCACAGCTCCGCACCACAAGCCGAGAAGATTTCTTTCAGATTCCCGGCTTCTTCGCGCAGCAATGAAGGATGGAAGGATTCCTGGAAGAAACGGCCGAAGGTGAACCCGATCCGCTGCCGCACATGGTACAGCAGCTCTTCTCCTTCACGGCGGAGACTGTGGATTGGACGGGCTTCGGTTTGTAGAAGAACCAGCCGTTCTTCCGCATGCCCCATTCGTTCCTTCAGCAGGATGGCTTCCGCCTCACGCTGGCTCTCCTCGCGGGAAGCCAAAGCTTGCCATTCCTCTGCACGGTGGACGACTGAGGCCAGGCTCTCCTTCGCGGAAGCAAGCGATAATTGAGGCAACTCATCACCAGCAAACTGAGAGAGGGCCTGCTCAAAATGCTGAAAACGGGAACTCTCGTAAGTATCACGGTCGCCTGAAGTTTTTCCCTCCAGCGCAAGCAAACTCGACAGCGCATAAATGCGCGGTGCATGCAGTCCACCTTCCCGCAAATTTCGGACCACATGTACCCGGACCTCTTCCAGTTCTTCTTCTCCAGAAGCCAGATCAGAGGCATTGATGATGAAGAACATTTTATCCAGCGCGAAGCTGTCCTTGATTCGTCCCAGCTGTGCCAGCAGCCCTCGGTCGGCCTTGGAAAAGGCATGATTGTAATAAGTGACAAATACGATGGCATCGGCTTCCTTCATATATCCGAAAGTGACGCCAGTGTGCCTTGCATGCAGGGAGTCCGCCCCAGGGGTATCTACCAGCACAATGCCGCTCTCGGTCAGCGGGCAGGCATAATACAGATCAATACCTTGTACAAAGCAGGCCCGCGTCTCCTCTGCAACCAGTTGCCGGTATTCTTCTAGTCCAACGGTCCGTACGGTTCCAAGCAGCGGCTCGGCTTCCTTCCAGCCGGCGGCTGCGGCCCGCAGGAAACCGGCATGCGGCAGTGCGGAGGGATGAATGCCCCCTAGGGGCAGACTGGACAACGCCGCACTCCAGGATTCGGGCTGCGGCACACCCAGCCCCAGCACGCTGAAGGAATGGGTGATGTCATCCCAGACATCAGCCTGCGACTTCATGGTCACTACCGCGCTGGCATGCCGGAAGTCCCCTTCCGGCGCCAAAATGCGGTTGACCGCCGCCGTGGCGGGATGAGGAGACACGGGCAGTACCTCTTCGCCCAGCAAGGCGTTGGCGAAGGAGGATTTGCCGGCGCTGAACGCTCCGAACAGCGCCAGTGTAAAGCGGCCACCGGCGAGGTCCTCCGCCCGCGCCGCCAGGCTGCGCGCGGCTGAGGCCATGGCCGGCTCGCCGCGCAGCAGTTCGCTTGCCGCCGCCAATGCACCGGCGGCTGCGGACAACCGTCGCCGTCCACCGGCCGGCGACACAGCTCCCGCCGCCCAGCCTGGGGCGGCGGAAGGAATGGCCGCTATGTGCAGCTGCGGCCGGGTAGCACGCGCCGCCTCTGCGGCAGGCGCGTGCTGGGCAGTCCTCACCTCCGGCAGGGTGCCGGGGGTGAGGCTGCGGCGCGGCGGCAGCAGCGCCGCGAGCTCGGCCGCGCGAAGCTCCGCTGCGCGGTCCAGGGCGGCGAGCGCAGCAGCGGCGGATGCCTGCTGCGCGAGGGCTTCTTCGCGGCGCGCAAGATCTGCGCGCCGCTCTTCCATGAGCGGCGGCAGCTTCGCCAGCAGCTCATCGCCGAGATCCAGCGCGGCGCGGCGGTAGCGGCTCTTGATCTCTGCCGCAAGACTGCGGCAGAGATTGAGCAGCGCCTCACCCGTATGTCCGCTCCCCGGCTTCACCGAGGCTGCCAGCCACTCCTGGCTCACCGCCGGGAAGACCGCCTTCAACTTCGTGTCGTCTTCCTCACTCCACAGCTCCAGAGCTTCCGCCCATTCACGAAGAAGTGGCCCTGTATGCCACTCAATCTGGGCGGACACCTCGCGGGTCAGCAGCGCATGCCAGGCAGCAAGCCGCCCGCTCTGCTCCTTCTCCCGCTTGGCTGCGGTGAAGAACAGCCCCCGCCGGAATCCCGGGCTCATGCTCTCCACATAAGCGCTAGCCGCCTCCCGTACATCGGCGGGCATGAGATTCGCATTACCTAGCAGATTTTCCAGTGACGAGCGAAGCTGCTGCCTAGAGTGCTCAGGAAGGTCTTTCAAAGCCTTCTTCTCCTGTTCAAGGGAAGTCAGTTCCCGCTCTACGGCTTCACGGTTCGTACCATCCAGTTGCTGCATCCACTGCTCTCGCTCTTCACGCTGCTCTTCGCGGAACGATGTCAGCAAAGCATCCCCTGTATGATGAATGGAACGCGATAAGCTGAATTGCAGCAATTCCTGCCTGGAGGACAGTAACTTTGTAATCAGCTTCAGCAACTCTTCCCATTGGTTCAGCGGATGTTCCTTAACCTTCAACGAAGTAAACAGCATCCCGCTGTGCTTAATCCCCCAGTGATGGAAAGCGCTTTCCAGTTGCTTTTGATATTCCGCGATGGAAATCTCCCGTTCGCGGTGCTTGTCAATTTGGTTGATGATCAGATATAACGGTTTACCCCAATCACTGAGATTTTTGGCAAAGGCCAGATTATTCTCCGATTGCACATGGTTATAATCCATAACATAGAACACAACGTCCGCTAAATGAAGTGCCGAACGCGTCGCTGTCTGGTGCCCGTCATCTGTAGAATCCACGCCCGGCGTATCCATCAAGACCCCATAGGAACCAAGTAGTGATGCATCCTCCCAGACCTCAATCGCCGAATATTCCCCACCATCGCGACAGTATTCCTGCAACCGCTCCTGAGTTGTTTCCCAAGGCACCTCAGTCCCGTCCGCTCCGGTCCGAGGATAGATTAGTACACGCGGGGTACCGTTACGGATCGATACAATATTGGCACTTGTAGGAACAGGGCCAGAGGGAAGCACCGTACTTCCGCACAGTTTGTTGATCATACTGGATTTCCCAGCGGAAAAATGTCCGCAAAAAGCAATCGTCAGTTCATTCGCCTTTTCTTTTTCCAGCAAATCACCAAAAATCTGCCCAGTCTCACCTGCACCCCAACGTTCGGACAATTTTTTCAATTGCAACAGCTCTGCTGTGGTTTCACTACTAGCTGTTCTCTCTGCTATTGTTTCATTACTGGCTTTTCTCTCTGCTGTGGTTTCATTACTGGCTGTTCTCTCTGCTATTGTTTCATTACTGGCTTTTCTCTCTGCTTTGGCTTGTTCCGTTCCCATCCGCTCTCCACCTCTACTCTAGCCTTATAGTCCAATCGTACTGAGTGAATTAACGGGAAAAACTTCCGCTAATTCACAGAAAACTCCCTTTTACATCCAAATAACAGGAATTTATCCAGTTAAAACAATCAACAGATTCACATAGCAGCAAATATGTCGGAACAACAGGAGAAATTCCCGTTATATATCAAATCTGCACCTAAAGTGCCGAAATAACATGATTTATTCCCGTTATACTTGGCAAGACCCGTTATAATCTGCAAGAATAGAATAATTCCATTTTATCACCGGTCTGCCACAAATCAAATACACACTAATTACAAAATAACCTATAATCCCTTACGAACAGACCAGAACTGCCCTGACGTTTAGCGATCTGATGAATCTTCCTCAACATCCCTATTCAGCATCCTTGTTCACCCCCTCTGAGCAATGATTTGAAAATAAAGTGAGAGAGGCTGATAACGTTAGATTATGCCCACTCTCGCTCCACCATCACTTTAGAGAGCCACAGCTCTAACTTCTTCATAATGGGTGCCTATTCATACGAAAAAAGAGCCTGCCCAGGGGGCAGACTCCTTCATTTACGGATGAATCACAGAACATCCCGAATGTGTTATGCACTTTCCAATTCAGGCAGCAGAATTTCGAATACTTTGCCGTGCTGGAGAATAGTCAAACCACGGGATTTGTCTCTCATGACAACTACCTCAGGCTTTTGTGACATACGCTCCAGGTAGTGTTCAGGCACTTCGCCGGAATGGCTGATCGTAATGCCTTCAACTTCCTGCTCTTCGTTCTCTTCCAGTGGGCTATCCACTACGCGGTCAAAAATATCCGAAAACACTTCAAAATTGTCAGTGTACACAGAAATGCACTTCATCTCTATCCCATCCTCTTCTTCATCTCTAACTCTTTGCTCTTTCGCATATGATCTTTATCTTTCCTGATCACAGACGATTTCATACGTTTCTTTCCCTCACGGCATACATCAAGAAGCGGACAAACCTGACATCCCGGGTTCTGGGCCTTGCAGTGATATCTTCCGAAAAAAATGATCCGGTGATGCGTCAGCGTCCATTCATCCTTCGGCACCGCCTTCATCAGCTTCTTCTCCACTTCCAGCACAGAATCTTTCCAGCCTGCCAGGGCAAGCCGCTTCGCGACCCGCTCCACATGCGTATCTACAGCAATCGCAGGCACACCAAAAGCATTTGACACCACCACGTTAGCAGTCTTCCGACCAACACCTGGCAGTGTAACCAATTGATCATGAGCCTGAGGAATTTCTCCCCCATATTGCTCAATCAGGATGGAGCATAGACTCTGTATATGCTTTGCCTTGTTGCGGTACAGGCCGATGCGCCGGATATCCCCTTCCAGCTCCTCTATCGGTACGGAGATGTAGTCCAGGGGAGTCTTATACTTTTGGAACAGATCTACGGTCACTTTGTTCACCGTAGCATCCGTACATTGGGCTGAGAGCAGCACGGCTATCGTTAATTCAAAAGCGTTGCTGTGATTCAGCTCACAATGCGCATCAGGAAACAAGTCACCCATCGTATCCAGAATGTGGCGGACTTCTGCAACCTTCATAGCGTCCCTCCGCTTCACAATTTACGCTGGACATGCCAGCGCTTCCCATTTGATGTAAGGAAATATAAACAAAGTATGTATTATAGCGCAGTTCTCCATACATTTCAACTCATGAAAGAACGGATCATGCATAACTATAGATAAGGATAACCATACCTTGCTATATTTCAAAAAAAACGTCTTGACGCAGGCAAACCCTTGCGTCAAGACGGTGTTTCTCACGGAAATCCACCACTCGCAATTATTGTTTCACAACTTCCACTGCGACATCGTTATTGAAATACATTATAATCTTATCATTTTCTTTGAGAGATTGCACGGATAATGTCGTGTCACCTTGATGAATATATGCATTGGGTGCCACCCGGAAACGATTGGAATTATCGTTCATGTTATCACGCTTCACTACAATCTCGTTCGACGCACCCTCGTAACGCGAGAAGATACGGCTTGCTTGGGACAGCACCCGTACAATCGTGGAACCATTGGCATCTTTCCGGGCTTCAATCCGGTCAGCTGTAGTCAAGCTTCCAAGGGTCGTCGTTGTTGTGCCATCTCTAGTAATTTTAATTCCGCTGCTAGTATTGAAGGTCTGTACGGCACCTGAATAATCCTTCACGGTCAGCGTGCCCGCTGTCGTATCCACCCCGTTAACTGGGCCTGTGGTAAGCTTGACGGTCTGAATGGCAAGTGGAGTCGAACCTTCAAAAGTCACGTTCACAAAGTCTCCGGCCTTCATATCGGTCAGCTTCGCGGTCTGCCCGGCTTCGTTGCTCAGAGGCAACTGAGTAGTGTTGATCTCGCTGCTGCTTCCATTGACCTTAATCGCAATACGGTTGGTACCCGAATTGACCATCGAAGTCTCGAGCTGCAGAACAGATTTCACTTTTAGTACAGCGATGATATCCTGATTGGTACCCAGTGCTGCCGTTACCCCACTGCCAATGGGCACATCGGAAATCGTAGCGTTGCTGTTGCCAAACTGCTCCACCGAAGTCGGATAAGGAAGAGTAAGACTTTCCCCGGCATTGACCTTAATGACCATCGTTCTGGAGGAGGTATTGACGGCTGTCAATGTACCTTCATATTTGGTTAGAAGCTCCAGGGAAAGAGCCCGCATGCCCAGCGCCTTCAAGTTTACCTTACGGCCCTCAGTCAATCTGGTTCCAACTGTCGTCAGGTTCGGAGCAATTCCGTCAAATGCCAGCTTGGTTTTATCATCTAGCTGAATGACATGCGGTTTGCCGCTCGCATCCTTAATCGTCAGCAGCTGTGTTTTGGAATTATAATCTACTATAGTCGCCGCGCTGAACTGGTCGATTTGCCGGCTCAGGACCTCGATCTTGGTGACCTGGTCATCGCTACCCAGTGTAAGCTGTATATTGTCTCCTCCAGTGGCATCTGCCACCAGATCATCACTGGAAGGATTCGTGACGCCTGGAATAACAATCGCCGGCTTGGCCGCCAGCAGCTTCACCTCGCGTCCGCCATCCTTTTTCTTATACACAACGGTTGTACCGCTAATCTCGTTGAGCATGCCTTGAACGGTACGCTCAACTCCCTCGGTAACCTCTACAGTACGGATTACATTCTCTTGAATCGTGTATTTGACTGCAGCACCCACCTTTAAATCAGCAGGCTGCAGAACGCTGTTCTGGGAGCTGAACAATGAGTTACCATCTTCCCATTTGAAAGTCTCTGGAACACCGGCAGCATTTTTGAAAGTTATGGACTTGTCCGTAAGGTTTACACTTTGAATTGTACCTGTTGTTGTCTTATTGATCACACCAGAGGTGACCTGGACCTTTACTACCTTGTGAGAACCGCTGTATGTTTCCCGTGTCAATGTTAGGACACTATCGGCCACAAGCGAAGACGGCTCAATTTTATTGCCGCTGGCATCGACGAAAATCGTTGTATCGTCATAATAATATTCTGGAAAACCAGCGGATGTCTTCAGGAATAACTTATTGCCTGGAGCCACCATAGCAAAATTACCCGTCAGGCTCTCAATTAGTTGTGTCGGATCAGTGATCTCCACATAAGAAGCATTATAAGTAGCCCCAATAACTGTTACCTTCGTGTACGGTTGAAGATCGCTAAGATTGATTCGATTCTCGGAGGTGCTGGTAAAATATGCAGTGCTGGCGTTCAGTCCATGCACAGACGTATTTCCGTTATCATAGACAGATAATCTGTCATTCTTCAGATCACTGATATAGCCCTGCACAGTATTGTCATATACAAGCCCTGACTGTGCTTCTGCCCGGCTGAAGAACGTCGCCAGCTGTGCACGGGTTACAGCACCCTGCGGATCAAAACGGTTGCCATCCAGCCCATTCGCCAGACCTAGACTAACCGCCAAATTTATGTAACCGCGTTTGTTCGCGGACACCTTGGCATCATCAGCAAATCCCGTCGACGCATTCCCTGCCGCTACTGCATCCGCACTCTTGTCGAGTGAACGGATCAGCAGTTCTGCGATCCACTCCCGGGAAGCTTTGCGCTCACCCCAGGAAGTTTTGTTATCTGCTGTCAATTCAGCAGTCTTATCAAGTAAGCCTTGCTGAAGTGCATAAACCACGTAGGACTTGTAGTAATTCGATACCTCAAATCCCGTTGGAAGAACGGTTTGTGTATTAGGGTCCGCATTGCCCGCCTGCTTCATGAAACGCAGTGCCATCAATACAGCTTCCTGCTGGGTTACGGGGTCGCCAGGACGGAACAAGCCGTTGTTGCCGACAATAATCCCCTGCCCCGCTAATTTATAAATATGCTTTTCGGCCCAAAAGCCTGTTTTTACATCGCTAAATGCGCTAGGGGCGGAGACATTGCTCTGATTCGCTGGCGGGTTGGCTGTAGTGCTCGCAGAATTATCTGCAAAAGCCGCGCCTGTTCCACCCAGAACCATAACCCCCGCCAGAACGGTCGAAACCGCTTTGGCAGAATAAGCCTTCACCCTACGTTTCAATCTTTTTTGTCTGGACAATAGGTTGTTCTCCTCTCAATAACCCATGATTGTTGTGTACCTAGGTACTTCGCCAAGCAGCTGCAGAATTCCTGCGTATTACAAGCTGTTCTCTCTGGTCATGGGATGTTCCAGATCGACATGGCCCATCAGACTTTCAACTTTCTGTCCGTCCACCAGCATTTCAATGCTCTTCACTTCGTCGAATTGGAAGTAAGTTTTGGCTAGCGCGGACATCGCCATAGACTCCCCACCAGCACCCAATTGTGCTTCTTGTGGTTTATGAATATCCATAAGGATCTGTCCATCCTCGAATTTGAGCGATTTCAGTTCAATTTTGCCCCACAGCGGAATTTGCTCTTGATTATCGCTACTTTGCAGCGCTTTGAAGGCATCTCTATATTTCTCTACTGGATCGGCAAAATGGATAGTGGCCTTCGCAGCCACAAGATCCAATAGCTGTGGATCCGTATAATAGACGTCGATGCTTTGGCTTTGCTTCTCCACAGCAGCCGGCTTTTCTGTGGCAGTTGGCGCAGGAGTACTGTTGACCGTATCATTTGCGGGTTCCTCTGTTGCTTCAGGCGAAGTACTCGGAACCACCTGGTCTTCTTCACCTGCTGTATTATTATTACTGCCGTTCTCTCCAGCACCGTTCACAACGGTAGGCTCCAAATCATTTCCATTGGCTGGAGCAGACGTCGGTTTATCGCCGCATCCGGCAATTACAAATAGAAGCAGCGCAGCAATTCCTGCGTAACCTAATTTCTTGTTCATCATTCCTAATACCCCCTTAGATGAATACGAGCAGACCGGTACCACACAGCCTTCGGGCCGAGAAACAGGCGAGAAATAACTGTGCGGCGCTAGTCTGCCGTTAAGCTGTTATTTTATTCCGAGATATTCATTGATTCCGCTGACAATACCAGCGGCAACTTTGTTCTGGAAAGCATCGTTGAATAAAAGGGCTTCATCGCTCTTGTTGCTCAGGTAGCCTACTTCCAACAGCACCGCAGGCATTTTTGTTTCCCGTATGACATGGAAATTGCCATAGCGTACGCCGCGGTCACTTATGCCGGTAGCTTGTACAAGGTATTTATGCATCACGTTTGCCAATGCTTTGCTGGCATCACGTTGATAATAGGTTTCACTTCCGCTCGCTGAGGAGGACGCACCGCTGTTGGCATGAACGGAGATAAAAAGATCCGCTTTCAGATTGTTCGCTAGGGCTGCACGATCTTTCAGCTCGATAAACGTATCGTCACTTCGTGTGAGCACTACGTCAACCTTATTCTCCTTCTTCAACAGATCGGCAGCCTTCAATACGACAGCCAGGTTAAAGTTCTTCTCATACTTTCCAGTTACACCTACAGCACCTGAATCTTTGGCGCCATGCCCTGCGTCCAGCACAACTAGCTTTCTGCCATTATTCCCTGGAGAGGTGGCAGGATCAGTTGTAGTTGGCGCATTGAGGTCAATAACCACTAACTTCGAAGTATCGCCTGTAACACTCACACTGTAATTCTTCGAACGGGTCAAATCAATAACAAAGCGGACAACATAAGGATTCGTATTAAACAAGGAATAGCGAATCCCCAACACATCGGGATAATCAGTAACTGCAAGACTACCATTCAGGTTGGAATCAAGAGCTTGTCCTGTAGCAAAAACATTTGAGAAGGTAGCATTCGGCAGATCCACAACAATACGGTCCGGGCCGGTTACCACCGATACCTTTGGCTCGACTTTGCCATCGACAGCAATGGTCAAGCGGTTCTCGTTAAAACTCAAACCATTTACCTGGGCCAGATTCGTAGTAGGGTCCACAGGAGGCTGCCCATCTCCCGGGTTGCTTGGGTTCTCCGGCTGGGAACCGTTATCGTCCGGAGCGTTTGGTGTTGTCAATGTTACAATCTTCTGCGAATTGTCCCAATCAACCATTAGACCAAACTGTTCACTGATGAAACGGATCGGCACTAGCGTCGTATTACTGCGCAGTAACGGAGCAGTCACCAGGGTGACGTTCTTGTCATCGACAGAAGCCGTTTTCTGATTGACCACGAGCTTGATCGTCTTGAATGAATCAGAAATGGTTACCGTCTGACTCTTCTGCTCCCAGTCCACCTTGTAGCCAAGATTTTCTGCAATCATTCTTAGCGGGACCATAACCGTGCTGTTCACATTTTCAACAGTAGCTCCTTGTTCCGCCGTAATTTCCTTGCCGTCCAGAATAATCTTGCTGCCTGTGGCAGCGGCATGTCCTTTTTCTGGCAAGATCAGTACAAAAAGTAACAGCAACAGCATAAAACCAAATTTCTTCATTCTCCACCTCTAAGAATCTAGTATTCCGCCTGAGAAAGACGTTCTTGTTGACCTGACGACCAGCAACCTTCGACATCTATTAGACGCCGTCACTCTACAAAAGTTGCGAATATATTCCATAGGGGAACTGAGATTTGTAGAATCCCTGTGGCCTCAGCCCTAATCTACAGTCCAAGATATTCCTTTATCCCTGCTGCAATCTCTCCCGCAAGGTTATTCTGAAGGTAGTCTGTATACAGCGCAGCTTCATTATCTACATTGGTCAAGTATCCAGCTTCCAGCAGCACGGCGGGCATGCGTGTCTCCCTGGTTACATGAAGGCTCTTATAGCGAACTCCGTTGTCCTTAAATCCCGTTCCGGCAAGAAGATGCTTATGCATAATTTGTGCAAAAGGCAGGCTCTCGCTTCGACTGTAATAGGTCTCACTTCCGTTGATTTTGTTCCAGTTCGGAAAAGATGTCTCCAGAGAATTGGCATGTACCGAGAGAAAAAGCGTCGCGCCAGCCGCCTCGGCAAGCACTACCCTATCTTGCAGCTCTAGATGGACATCTTCAGTTCTGGTATATACCACTGTTATCCGTCCATCCTGTTCCAGCAATGCTCCCGCTTTACGGACCACAGCCAAATTAAAGTCCTTCTCCAATCGCCCCGTGATACTGACCGCCCCCGGTTTAGAACCGCCATGCCCTGCATCCAGAACGATTACCGGTTTGCCTGTATTCCCGGCTGTTCCGCCGCCATTCCAGGGAACACCTTGCGTGTTGAGATCGATGGTAACCAGACCGGTGTTTTCATCCGTACTTAGCTGGTAAGGCTGACTGACCGCTGTCTGAATAACAAACCTTACTATAGAAGGATTGACGCTGAACAAAGCGTATCTGATCTCGGATAGGAGCGGATATCCGGTGACATCCAGCTTACCCTGCGGGCTACCGTTACCAGCCACTCCCTGCTGCAAGCTTCCTGCAAATTCCGGCGCAAAAACCGCGCCGGGTAAATCTACAATTATACGTGCCGGGTTATTCATTACCGTTATGCTTGGTTTGACGCTTCCTTCAACAGCAACTACCAGTTTATTCTCACTAAATACAGCACCCTTTACCTGTGGTGCACCAGCAAGAGTGCCGTCGTTGCCCGGAACAGATGCAGCTGAGGAAGGCGTTGGAACGACTGTGCCCGGAATACTCCCGTCCAGATTTCCCGGCGTGACTGACGGAATCGGAGCTGTGGGTGATGGTACTGGTGTGGGTGCTGCTACTTGTGGAGTTGGCGCTCCTCCGGTTAAATAAACGATTTTGCTACGGTTGTCCCAGCCCACCTTTAGACCAAACTGCTCGCTGACAAATCGGATGGGTACCAACACCGTGCCACCGGTTTGTTTGGGTGCTGCATTCAAATCCAGGCGCACCCCGTCGGCATTAGCCGTTTTGCTGCCTACGATAAGTTCTACGCTTTTAAAATCTTGCTTTATGGTCACTTTGCGAGAGGCTTGCTCCCACAGCACTTCAAACCCTAAATTCTCTACTACAATCCGTATTGGGATCATCACACTTCCGTTCACGTTCTCAATGGCAATCCCTTTGGGCAGTGCAAGCTCTTTATTGTCCAGAACGATTTTACCTTGTCCTTTTCCTGCCGCGGCAGCATCATGGATGGATAATGACAGAAACATCAGCGGCAGCAAAAGTAGCGAAAATAGTAAGCGGGTGGCTCTCCCCATCCTTTTCTCTCCTTTGATATTTGGATTCCCGTACTTCCATGACCTTTCAGACGACAGAAGCCTTCCAAAAGTTGCCTCTATAGGCAATGAATATATCGATTATAGCAAAAAAACTTCTATTTCCGATGTCGGAAATAGAAGTTTTTGTTAAAATGGAAAAGTTTTAATATAAACCAACCTAAATCATAGAGTCGTCAGGAAAAGCATTAACCGAACAACTTAGCAGCATGACGCTCTTCGTAAGCAGAGATTTCATCCGCATGCTGAAGAGTAAGACCGATATCGTCCAAGCCTTGCAGCAGGAACTGGCGACGGTGCTCATCCAGGTCAAAAGCAATGTTCAAGCCGTGATCATCACTTAGAACCTTATTCTCCAAATCTACGTGCAATTCATAACCATCATACTGAGCCGTCCGCTGGAACAGATCTTCCACTTGCTCTTCTGACAGCTTGATCGGCAGAATACCGTTCTTGAAGCAGTTATTATAGAAAATATCTGCATAAGACGGAGCAATTACCGTCTTGAAGCCATAGTCCATAATTGCCCACGGCGCATGCTCCCGGGAGGAGCCGCAACCAAAGTTGGCGCGAGAGACCAGGACAGACGCACCTTTATAGCGCGGCTTATTCATCTCAAATGCCGGATTGTCGTTTCCTTCTTCGTCAAAACGCCATTCGTAGAATAAAAATTGTCCAAATCCAGTCCGTTCAATCCGTTTCAAAAACTGCTTTGGAATAATAGCATCCGTATCTACATTGACCCGGTCCACCGGTGCAACGATTCCTGTTAATTTTTTAAAAGCTTCCATGTTAGTTCCCTCCCGCTTAGATCTGATTCTTATGAGCTGACGGCTTCTGTATTATAGTTCCAGTCACGAATGTCAGTAAAACGACCCTTGATTGCCGCAGCGGCAGCCATTGCAGGAGATACAAGATGCGTACGTCCTCCACGGCCCTGACGGCCTTCAAAGTTACGGTTAGAGGTCGATGCACAGCGTTGTCCTGGCTGCAGTACATCCGGGTTCATCGCAAGGCACATACTGCAGCCTGCTTCACGCCATTCAAAGCCCGCTTCCGTAAATACTTTATCCAGACCTTCTTTTTCCGCCTGCATTTTAACACGTCCGGAACCAGGAACGACGATAGCCGTTACTTGATCAGATACTTTGTGGCCTTTGGCAACCTGTGCAGCAGCGCGCAGGTCCTCAATCCGGCCATTGGTGCAAGAGCCGATAAAGACATAGTCAATGCCAATTTCGGAGATTGGTGTACCTGGAATCAGGTCCATATATTCAAGTGCTTTTTCAGCAGCTTTGCGTTCATTTTCAGTTGTAAAATCAGCTGGATTCGGTACAGTTGATGTAATGTCAGTACCCATACCCGGGCTTGTGCCCCAGGTTACTTGTGGAATCAGGGTCTCCACATCAAAATCAACAATAGTGTCATACGTTGCACCTTCGTCGCTTACAAGCCCTTTCCAGGTCTCAACTGCAGCGTCATAAGCAGCACCTTGCGGTACATACTGGCGATCACGCAGGTAATCGAATGTAGTCTGGTCAGGCGCAATCAGACCAGCTCGCGCGCCACCTTCGATCGACATGTTGCAGACAGTCATGCGCTCTTCCATCGACAGCTCACGGATCGCTTCGCCTGTGTACTCGATAACATAACCAGTAGCAAAGTCAGTACCATATTTAGCGATAACGCCGAGAATCATGTCTTTCGCAGTTACACCAGGATTGCGTTTGCCTGTGAAGCGAACCTCCATCGTCTTGGCTTTAGCTTGCTGCAAGCACTGGGTTGCCATTACGTGCTCTACTTCACTGGTTCCGATACCGAACGCCAGTGCGCCGAATGCGCCGTGTGTGGAAGTATGGCTGTCGCCGCAGACAATCGTTTTACCAGGATGAGTCAGGCCGATTTCTGGCCCCATAACGTGTACGACACCTTGGTCGATATCATTAAGGTCGAACAGTCTCACGCCGAAATCACGACAGTTCTGGGAAAGCGTGTCGATCTGCTGTTTGGAGATCGGGTCTTTGATGTTAAAACGGTCCTTGGTAGGTACGTTGTGGTCCATTGTCGCGAACGTAAGCTCAGGACGACGAACCTTACGGCCAGCCAGGCGCAGGCCTTCGAAGGCTTGTGGAGAAGTCACTTCGTGAACTAAGTGAAGGTCAATATACAGAATGCTAGGCTTGCCTTCTTCCTGATGAATAACGTGATTGTCCCAAATTTTCTCAAACATTGTCTTCTTGCTCATGAATTTCACCTCATCATTTAATCGTTCATTGGAAGAGAGTGTGGAGTCTCTCTTGAATGAACTAAATATAACATCAGGCTGTTTATTATTCCAAGATATAAAAACTATAGGATTCATAGGTGTGGACTATAAGCGAGAAAAACCTCTATCTGGATCGTCACTTACAACGCACAAAAAGGTCCAGCCTGCTTTATATAAGGCTGAACCTTGGCTCATTATTGCTTCATACTCTTCTTCAGTTGTACCAGACCTTCCACAGCCCGTGTGGTTAGGGAATCCACACCAAGAGCCGCATAATGCTCCATTAGCGAGACGTCATTGACGGTCCAGACATAGACCTTAAGGTCGTTCGCTTTGGCTTGCTCGATTAATTCCGGCTGGGCGAACTCATGATAGATGTTAATCCCGAAGCAGGACGCCGCTAGAGCATCATTTACAGTCTGTTTCAGAGCTTCCTCGTAGGTCTGGTTCAGAAAATGCTCCTCATCGGCGTTCAATAGCTTCTTAAGCTCGGGATGACGCTGCTGTGCCAGCAGGGCCCGATCCGCCCCACAGCCAGACAAGAATATTTGACCCAGCATATCATGCTTATGCACCAAAGCTGCCGCTGCATCAATGGCTTCATCAACTTTTAGATCCAGATTCGCCGTTCGGCCTGAACCTTTAATCAGCAGCAGCAGATCCTCCAGCCTCGAGAAAGTCATCTTTCCCGTCTTGCCGGCATAGTCCACTATCACTTCTACACTCTGAAGCTCTTCGAAGCTTAATGCTGAGACCTGAATGGTACGGCCATCAACGCTCTGCCAGATATCATCATGAGCCAGAATCGCGATTCCATCCCGGGTGACCCGGATATCATCCTCTATGATATCTGCTCCCAGCCTGATTCCCTCTTCCACAGAGGCTAAAGTGTTGTCAAGAGTATCCATACATCCTGTATGAGCTGTAATCCATGGAAAATGTCCAGTCATTTTCTCGCTCCTTTGCTTCAATCGAAATAGACTGCATTGGTAAAGGCAATGATCGTACGCACACCATTCACCATTCCCCAAAGCTCAGCCCGAATCCACAGCAAATCTTCATCCGGGATCTCGGCTTCAAGCCGTGGAGCATCTGATGTAATGATTTCCTCAGCCAGTATTCCGTTGTTGCTGTCCAGCTTCAGTGTATAACGCTGATCTTCCAATTTCCAGTGACCCTTGCGCACCTGAAAATCTGCCGACACAGCGGCAACAGATGTGTTTCCAGACGCTCTGCCTCCCGGCACAGCACTACCGATACCGTAAGTCGTCCCGCGCGAAGTCACTTCAAGCTCAAGCAGCGGCCCCAGTGTAACAGAGGCACGGCCAGCTGATAAGGCCCTTACTGCTTTCGCGGTGATAGGTGCATTCCCTTCTTCAAGCTGAAGATAGGTTACGGACAACGGATCGTCCGTAGGGTCCTGGTGATGCCAATCGCGTCCGGACGTCGCGGCAATCCGGTAGCCTTCATTCAGCTTCTCCGTCCATAGCCGGAAGGCGCGGATGTTATTATTTTTCACAGGTGCAAACGTTGTTGACCATACCTCAATATAATCAATATCGTTCCAGTCACTGATTTCAAACTCCCAATAACAGCCTGTACACATCGGACTGCCGGCGCGGAACGGATGCGCCATTCCGGCAAGGCCGCCCCGTTCATGAACACGTGACAGTCCGGCATGGATATCACCCGGGCCGACCGGGCGCCAGTCGAGAAATTCATCCAGTCCAATCGTCACCATATGACCGAAGAATGTAGTCCATTCCATCCCCGATATGATTGAAAGCCCTGTCTCACGTTCAATCTCTTCTTTACCCGCAAGCCCTGTCATCGTGTTATGATCCGTCAATGCGATACAATCGAAGCCTAGATCTTTGGCCCCTGCTGCAAGCTCAGCCAGTGATTGCCGACCGTCGCTGTGGAATGTATGTGTGTGCAGCTCGCAAGCTACCCATTTCATTGCGCATCCTCCTCTTCCACCCAGACCTTTAGTGTATAATCGCAGACATCGGTCACAATCGCATGCAGGCTTAAAGTGACCTCCCACATGCCAGGTATGATCTCACCCTGTACTAGTCCCGGAGTGGCCTCATGCCGCGATAGAACATGCAGTTGCTCCCGGTCATGCCTGTGAGCGGCCCCGCGATGTCGGTCAGGGGCATCGACAGATACGGTGATTAGATTTTGCAACGGCAGGCAGGACTGCCAACGTGACTTTGCCTGCTCCAAATATTCAGCCTCAAAATAGGCGTCGATTCCCTGCTCGATCAGCAGCTTAGCCTTCTCCTGATCTTCTAAATACTTGGGCCCGTAATTGAAATGAATGCCGAGCCGCTCTGCGCCATTTGGAACAAAGAAACGGTACACAATATGCGATTTGGAGCCTGCGGGAGTTACTTTTCCTTGCGCATCTACGAGAACAGTCTTCATGATGAACGCATTCCTTCTTCTTTAATCATGGAGCGAATATAGAAATAACCGACAAACGAACACATCAAGAAGGTGAAGAATGCAGTTGCTGCGGCAAGCTGACGATCCTGGAATACTCCGAAGATCTGCTCCATCGAGACCCCGAGCATCTGCGGCGCATTAGGTCCGATCAGGAATGGTGCCGTAAACGAGCCGATCACACCCATGAATACGAAGGTGGAGGCCACCAGCAGCGTTTTGAACGTCAATGGAAGGATCAGTTTGAAAAAAATACGGAGCTTCCCTGCACCCACATCCTTGGCACTTTCAATTACGGAATTCGGTACGGCGGATAAGGCTGAACCTAGAAGCATTGTGGTGAACGGGATGTTGAACCATAGATTTGCGATAATAATCCCCTTCATATCGAAAATAATCCGCGGAAAGCTTTCAGACCCAAAGTGATAGAGTATCCGCGCCGCCCAGCCCCGATTGCCCAGCAATTGAATTAGACCGTAGGTAGCAATGACGGAAGGAATAAAGATCGGAATCATATACATCCGCCGAATCCAGTTGACCGCCATGCCCTGATTAAAGCGCATGTACACAGCCAGTACATAGCTAATGACCAGGACCAGCAGTGTGGAAACAATGGTCACCTCTAGCGTAAAAATAATATTCGAGCGCATCAGTTTATCTGTGAACAGATACTTATAATTGGATAGGTCGTAACCGCCGCTGTGATTCGTGAGACTTTCCTTCAAAGATCCCAGAATCGGCAGGACAACGATCAGCACCAGAATGAGAAAGGAAGGGAGGACCAGGGAAATCCCCAGCAGCCCCCTTCTTGCTTGTTTACTCATTGAGCAGCAACTTCACTTTGCCATTTTTTGTTGATTTCTTTGCCCAGGTCACCAAGGTTAAAGGTACGGTAGCCTTCCGAAGCACCTTTGAAGGAATCCTGAATCTCCTGCGGCATGTTGCTCAGCTTGATGCCCGGGAAGCCGTGCATTTTGTTGACAATCTCAGTCTGTGCTTCTGGCGAAACAACGAAGTCGAGGAATTTGTATACTGCGTCTTTCTTCTCCGACAGCTTCGGTACCATCAGGTAAGTTGGCCCGCCGTTGAAGCCCGGTGTAATCTGTTGCATTTTTGTTGTTGCCGGAAGCTGACCCTTGGAGATTTGATCAAGTACCATATCAGACCAGGCCGGAATCATATCCACTTCTCCGCTAGCCAAGAGATCAAGTGTACCTTGGTTTTTCTTAGGATAGATGCCTTTGCCATATACGTATTTGCCCAGATCCTTCAAGAGGTCGATCCCTTGACCCCACTGGCTCATGATGCTTGGATCAGAGTTATGGATGGCCTCTTCAGGCAAGAATTTATAGAGGGCTGTAGTTACGAAGGAGCTGCCTGCGCCGCCGGTGGATGGATCATTGTAAGCGAATTTTTCCGGATTTTTACGAATCCAGTCATACAGCTCGTCCAATGTCTTCGGTGCGTCTTTCACTTTGTCGCTGTTATACGCCAGCAGTACCGCGGAAGCACGATAAGGAATAGCCAGGCTGGAGACATCTTTCAGGGTATTCTCATCTACATTTTCCAGGTTAGGAATGCTGCTCTCGCTGAGCGTATCCCAGATGTCGTCGTTCTTGCCTTTGTTGACGGAATCAATGCCGTCCTCGTACAGGTCGATGTCGCCTGAGCCTTTATTCGCCTGCTTGGCAGCCAGAATGCGGTCATAAGTAGGCTGAGCGCCTGTGCCTGAAGCGACATATACCGGCTTGACCTTAACATCCGGGTTCTTCGCTTCGAACATCGGAATCAGTGTTTTCCAGAGATCATCAACGTTCTGGGAACCTGTGTAATAGAAGGAGAACTCCGTCGTCTTAGCAGCAGGCTCAGCCGTAGCACCATTGCCGGCAGCAGCCGAATCATTGCTATTCTTGTCTCCACATCCTGCGAGTAAAGATCCGACCAGAACCAAACTTGTCAAAAGGGTGAATGCTGTTTTCTTGTTAGACATGAACTAATTTCCTCCTTGAGTGTTTGCTTATTTTACTGTTCCGGATATGCTAGAATTTTGGCAAAGCCTACCGACACCTGTTGACCATGATGAAGCGTTCTGACCTCGTCGCGAGCCAGGAATGCACGTACCGTGCCATGTTCCTGAACATCGACCGACACCTCGGCATAATGACCAAGCACCATAATCTGCTTAATCGTCCCCTGTAGTCTACTCTCTGCGCCGCCACCGAACTGAATATCTTCCGGCCGGACAGCCACCGTAACTTTACCTGAAAGCTTGTTAGGGTTCGGGAAATTCAGTTCCCCTACCTTAATCCCGCCTTCAGCAACCACCCCCTTCAAGAAGTTCATTTTCCCGATAAACTGGGCCACATATAGTGATTTGGGCTCATCGTATATTTCCTGCGGAGTGGCAATCTGCTCGATATGTCCATGATTCATCACCACAATCCGATCAGAGATCGATAAGGCCTCCTCCTGGTCATGTGTGACAAAGACCATCGTCAGACCGAGGTCAGCTTGAATCTCGCGCAGTTCCTCCCGCATTTCGTGCCGCAGCTTGGCATCCAGTGCCGAGAACGGCTCGTCCAGCAGCAGCACTGCAGGCTTCAGCAGCAGTGAGCGGGCCACGGCGATCCGCTGCTGCTGACCGCCGGACAGCTGTCCAGGATATTTCTTCCCTGCCCCAGGCAGACGAACCAGCTCCAGCACCTGTTCAATCGCCTGATCACGTTCTGCCTTCTTCATCTTGCGGATTTTCAGACCAAACGCCAGATTATCGTACACAGTCATATGTGGCCACAGGTTGTAGCCCTGGAAGACCATGGAGGTCGGACGTTTCTCCGGCGGTGCCTTCAGCACACTTTTGCCTTCAATCAGAATGTCTCCGGCATCTGGATCAAGGAAACCGCCGATACTGCGCAGCAATGTTGTCTTGCCGCAGCCGGACGGTCCCAAGAGGGTGACCATCTCCCCTTTGCCGACATCCAGTGAAATGTCGCTTACTCCATCGCCTGTTTTATAACGTTTTGTCAGTTTCTGAATGGATAATTGGATTCCCATAATGTCCTCCTGTCCTGCACGTCAGTTTATTTGATCTGGAAGCCGCTCGACAGAACATCCGCGCTGACAAAACGCTGGGCCGCCAGCAGTAGAATAATCGTCGGAGCTGTCAGAATAATTGAGAAGACTGCGCCCGCATAAGCCGGGTAATCGCTAATAATGCCATACATCACAACAGGCATCGTTCTGAAATTGGGTACGCCGACGAGGAAAGTCCCTTGCGCTTCATCTAGAGAGTTTAGAAAGGTAAAGATTGAAGCGACGATAATACCTGGCATCGCCATCGGCAGCGTGATGCTGCGGAAGACCCTGAACGGGCTTGCCCCTACGTCGCGGGCCGATTCTTCCTGCGCCGTGTGGACATTACGGAACGCTGAGGTCGGAATCCAGGTCATGTACATCAGCACGTTGATGATATGAATCAGAATGACGCCGAGCAGCGTGTTCATCAGACCAAGCTTATAGAACAGCACTGCGATGGAGACGTAGAGTCCCATTTTGGGAAAGGCATGCGTCAGCAGGAACGAGAACAGGAAGAACTTGCTGAGCGGAAAACGAATCCGGGCAAAGGCATACGCTGCCGGAACACAAAGCACGATCGATACGGCAGTAACGATGGTAGCGATCAGGAAGGAGAGAGCGATAGACTGCGAGACTCCCTCCTGTTGGAAAACAAACTTCCACCATTTCAGTGACCATTCCCTAGGAATCATGTCCGGGTAATTCCAGTTCCCTGTAAATGCGAGAATGGCCAGGTTCAACAGAGGTCCCATGAAAAAGATCACGAATATGATAAGTGCGATAAATTCGATAATTTTCTTTGGACCCAGTGATTTTAAATACCACTTCATTACATGTCCTGCTCCTTCCAATCATTAGGTGGCCTGGTGTGATGTAGAATGCCTGATCACCAGTTCAGGCTTAAGCTCCAGTACTGTCTCTTCCACAGAATTCTCGCGAATCAGCTTGTCCAGCATGACACAGGCAACATGGCCCATTTGCTGGGTATCTACTCGAATGGTCGTTAAGGGCGGGTTCGTGATGGACGAAATATCAATATCATCGAAGCCCATTACCGCCACTTGCTCCGGGACGCTGAGGCCTTGCTCGTGCAAAAATTTCATAGCTCCCAGCCCGATCATGTCGTTAGTGCCGAATACTGCAGTGTAAGCCCCTTGTCTAAAATGCTCCCACTGTTCCCTCATCGCTCTGTAGCCTGCTTCGAATGTTGAGGCTAAGGGATAGGCAATAGCGTCTTCCGAGAAATCCAGGTGATGCTCCTGCATATAGTCCCGAAACCCCTCCAGCCGCAAATGATGGCTTCGATGGTCCTGCGGACCGGCCAGCATGAAGATCTTGCGGTGTCCAAGGCCGGTTAAATGCCGGGCAGCCTCCCGCCCCCCTTCCTGATCCCGGTTCACGATATGAACCACACCGTCCACGTTCGTGGAGCCGTTAACCATTACATAAGGAACGTCGAATTTACTAATATGATCGATCACATTCTGCTCCAGGCGGCTGATCAAGATCAGCCCGTCCACCCGTTTCTCCATCATGAAATCGGCGGATCTTAGCGACATTTCATGGTCCGTCGTTACAAATACGGAGTAATTCATCCTTGCAGCTGTTGCCAGAATGGCGTCGATGATTTTACCGTAAAAGGGATGAGATACGATGGGATAATCCCTGCGGTAGATCAGAATCCCGATATTATGCGTACGCTGCAAGACCATCGCTCTAGCGATCGCATTCGGCTTGTACTGCAGCTCCTGAATCACCTTCAGAACCTTGTCTTTAGCCTCCTGGCTTGTATAACCATGTCCCGAAATCACTCTGGATACAGTAGACTTGGATACACCCGATAGAAGAGCGATCTCTTTGATATTGCTCATAGCTTACCTCCGCTTATAGGTGTGAGATCGTTCCCACATCTATAAGATACCGTCCGAATATAAGTTTGGTATTAACCGAATCGAACGGATACGTAAAGAAAAAACGCCGGGCATTCCTATTTCTCGCCGAAAATTTTCATTAATTTCTATATCATTCAATTAAAAGCGTTCTAATATAAACGGAACGTTAAAATGATTTTCAGGACGTAAAACAAAAAGAACACAGCGAAATAACCAAAGAAGTGAGGGAATCAGCAAGAGTCATCGTGGCTGGCAGCATGATTCCTATATTAAAGGTTATAGTCATAGGTTATACTTATAAGAGAATTGATTTGATACCGGGGAGTTTTAGGATATGGAATTCAGACAACTACAATATGCGCTGCAAATCGCTGCCGAAAGAAATTTCTCAAGGGCAGCAGAGAAGCTGCATATCGCTCAGCCTTCCCTGAGCCAGCAACTGTCCAAGCTGGAAAAGGAGCTTGGGGTTCTGCTCTTCCAGCGGAATACCAGCTCGGTCGAGCTGACCCATGCCGGAGCAAAATTTGTGGAGCAGGCCCAGATCATTATCGATGCTGTGGAACTGCTGCGCCAGGAGATGTCCGATATCTCGGAGCTGCGTTCCGGCCGTGTCGTTGTTGGCAGTATGCCGATTACCGGCGCGCATCTGCTCCCGCATGTGCTGCCGATCTTCAAGCAAAGCTATCCGGAGATTGAAATTGCGCTGCTTGAGGACTCCTCCATGAACCTGGAGAAGCTGACCGCTGGTGGACAAACCGACCTTAGCCTGCTGTCCCTCCCTTTAGAGGTTCCCGCACTGGCCTACGAAGTACTGGGAGAGGAACGGATTGATTTGGCGGTTCCCGCCGATCACCCTCTCGCAGCCCGCAGCAAGGATGGAGTCCGCACTTCGCTGGAGGAGTTGAAGAATGAGCCTTTTATTGTACTGAAGGAAGGCCAGGGTTTTCGCAAGCTGACCATTGAGCTGTGCCAAGAGGCGGGGTTCGAGCCGAAGATTGTTTTTGAGAGCAATAATATGGAGACCGTCCAGTCACTAGTGGCTACAGGCATGGGGGTTACACTTGTGCCTCATTTCATCGCCCGGGCACCACGCAGTGAATTTGTGCCTGTCTACCTACCGCTGGCTGAGCCTGTACCGAGCCGGACGCTGGTCTTTGCATACCGCCGCGGGCGTTATCTCTCCAAGGCAGCGGAAGCTTTTATGAAGACGTTTCGCACAACCGTGGCTGCTCTCACGGATGAAGAAATATAACAACATACTATCCAAAGAATGCTACCCCCTGCTGTGAGATGGACTCGGCGTTCACTGTCGAGTCCTTACAAATGAGAAAAGCCGCCGGACATCTTGCAAGGTTGTCCGGCGGCTTCTTTGGTCTCCATATTTTTCACCATATAGAGTGTCTCTGCGATTTCCTTCCCCTGATCATCTATCAGAAGAACATCTGCAGCTTTATTTACGTAAATTATGCTGAGTAATCAAGCGGTTCTGATCATCCGAGAGTCGTGCAGTGCTTTCGTCCACCAGTCCTTTGGTTCCGGGATTGCCCGTCTTGTCCTCGATGAACTCGCGCAACGTATTGCTCTGAATCTCTGCAGACTCCTTTGCGGATTGGTTCTGTTCCTGTTGGACATTGTTGTCTTTACTCAAGTTTCATCCACCTCCTGGTAACAGATTATAAGTATTTTACCCGTTCCCCCCGAGGATAAACATCTTTTTCAGGACACTTTAGTCTCCTAAAATAAATAGGTCGTCCACCCTTTGCAAACCGCCCTTTCCCATGTTATTCTATAGGACAAATACTGAAACGTGCTGACGGGACCAGTAAGAACGAGTCCACCCGCGCCCAGAGAGTAAATTCCGTAAGGCTGAGAGAATTTACCGCGGTTTCGTTCTGAAGCCTACCCCCGAGCGGCCTGCGCGCAGCAGGACGGACCCTCCCGTTATGAGAATGAAGTCGGATGAACCCTCATCAATGAAGGTGGTACCGCGGAAGTGAATTCAAGCTTTCGTCCTTTGCTAAGTCTAAGGATGGGGGCTTTTTTGCATTTACCCAGAGTTCAGAAGATCCTTATTAACCTTGAGGAAGTGAAGCAAAAAGTGACGACAAGAATAGTGGTCAAAATCGGCAGCAGCTCGCTGACCGGACCGGAGGGCGGCCTGAACCACGCCGCCATTGCCTTCTTTGCAGCCGAGATTGCCGGACTGCGCGAGAGGGGTGCGGAGGTGCTGCTGGTCACCTCCGGAGCGGTAGCCGCCGGGTTCCGCAGCATCGGCTACCCGGTGCGCCCGCGGCTGCTGCATGAGAAGCAAGCCGCTGCCGCAGTAGGTCAGGCGCTGCTTATGCAGGCCTACCAAGAGGCTTTCACTAAGCATGGTATCATCGCAGCGCAAATCCTGCTCACCCGGACTGACTTTTGCAGCCGCCGAGCCATGAACAATGCCGTCATGACCGTGGAAGAGCTGCTCCGGCAAGGGGCTGTGCCTGTATTCAATGAGAATGACACGGTCTCTGTCGATGAATTGAAGTTCGGCGACAATGACACGCTGTCGGCACTAGTCGCCAATCTGCTCAAGGCTTCCCACCTGCTGGTGCTTACGGATATGGACGGCCTGTATAGTGGTGATCCGCGTAAAACACCGGATGCTGTGAAATATCATCATGTAGATGAGATTACGCCCGAGATTTACGCGATCGCAGGAGGAGCTGGCTCCAGTGTCGGTACTGGGGGCATGCGTTCCAAGATCGATGCCGCCAAGATTGCGACGCGTGGCGGTGTCCCAGTCTTCATCGGCAGGGCAGCCGAGCCGGGTGATCTAAGGCTTGCGGCCGATGGAACCGGCAAAGGCACTTACTTCGCCACTACCCTCTCTTCTCTGCCGGTTAAGAAGCAATGGCTGGGCTTCATGTCCACCCCACTCGGCACCCTGCATATTGATGCAGGAGCCGTTGAGGCTCTACTTAACGGCGGTCACAGTCTGCTCCCGATCGGGGTCAAGCAGACTGACGGCAGCTTTCATGCCGGTGATGTTGTAGAGGTACTGGGACCTGACGCCCAGCTGCTGGGGCGCGGTATTGTCAATTATGACGACAGCCAGCTTCGCAGCATCCAAGGATTACCCAGCCGCGAAATTGTACCGAAGCTCGGGGAGGTTCACCGGTTGGAGGTTATCCACCGCGACGAATGGATTACGCTGAGATAAGAGGGTCTTTTTCATACTATTTATAATCAGGGGGGAAATATGATGAGTGAAGTTGTAAACAAAGTAACCTTGGCCAAGGAGACCGTAGGGGCCTTAGTTAAATTGACCACCGAGCAGAAAAATGAAGCCTTGCTCGTGATGGCTGCAGCGCTTCAGCATGAAGCCGCTGCGATTATCGCCGCCAACGCCGAAGATCTGGAGCGCGGACGTCAGAATGGTACCCCAGAATCGATGCTGGATCGGCTGGCACTGGATGAGCATCGGATTGCGGGAATCGCAGAAGGGCTGCGGCAGATTGCCGTACTACCTGACCCAGTAGGTGATACCTTGGAGACCTTTGAACGGCCGAACGGCCTGTCCGTTGAGAAAATCCGCGTGCCACTTGGCGTGATCGGCATCATCTATGAAGCCCGTCCCAACGTCACAGTGGATGCGGCAGGACTCTGCCTGAAGACCGGCAACGCAGTTGTGCTGCGCGGCGGCTCTTCCGCCCTTTCCTCCAACCGAAAGATCGTGGAAGTGCTACATAAGGCCCTGGCCACGACAGCCCTCCCGCCAAATGCCCTGCAACTGATCGAAGACCCTAGCCGTGCTTCTGTCGATGAAATGCTGAAGCTGAACGGTCTGCTGGATGTCATCATCCCGCGCGGCGGCAGCTCTTTGATCCAGAACGTGGTAATGAATGCTACCGTACCTGTCATTGAGACTGGTGCCGGGATTTGCCATACGTATCTGGATGCAGATGCAGATCCGGAAATGGCAATTAATATCAGCCTTAACGCCAAGGCGCAGCGTCCTTCCGTCTGCAACTCCATGGAAACCTTGATTGTAAATCGGGATTACGCACAGGCCCATCTGCCAGCGCTGGCTGAAGCCTTTCGCGAGGCCAATGTAGAACTGCGCGGCTGTCCAGAGACAGTAGCTCTTGTGCCTTGGGCGCTTCCAGCAACGGAGCAAGACTATGCGACAGAATATAACGATTATATTCTGAACATCAAAATCGTCGGGGATTTGGATGAAGCAATGGGGCATATTGAACGATACGGAACTAAACATTCGGAGTGTATCGTGTCCGAAACTACCGACCATGTAGCCCGCTTCCTGCAAGAAGTCGACGCGGCTGCCGTATACCATAATGCCTCCACCCGTTTCACTGACGGCTTCGAATTCGGGTTCGGGGCTGAGATCGGCATCAGCACGCAGAAGCTGCACGCCCGTGGTCCTATGGGACTCCCAGCGCTTACATCCACAAAATATAAAGTATACGGCAACGGTCAGATCCGGGGCTAAATTCATTTTTAAAAGGGGCGTTAACCTTATGTGTCAACAGCAATCCATTCCATTGCTTAATCATGAGATCGTGTTCTACGGTGCGGGCTCCATGGCTGAAGCCATTGTCCGCGGCTTGATTAACCGCAATGTGGTATCTTCGCAAAATATCATCATGCTGAACCGCAGCAGCAACGAACGTCTGGCTGAACTTCGGGCCCGCTACGGCATTCAGGGGTCGAATGACCCTGAGCAAAAAAACGGGTATCTACGCAGCGCTCCCGTGATTGTGCTGGCTATGAAACCAAAGGATACCGCAGAGGCCTTGCGCCATCTGGGACCGCTGCTCTCTCCCGGCCAATTGGTCATCTCGGTGATTGCCGGAATGTCCATCCGCACGATGCAAGGGCTGCTGGGCACTCCGCAGCCTGTTGTCCGCTCGATGCCCAACACTTCCAGCTCCATCGGGCTTGGCGCAACCGGCCTGGCCTTCTCCAAAGAAGTGGATGAAGACAGCCGCCGTCTGGCACTTAACATCTTCGATGCGGTGGGCATCACAACCGTCATTGATGAGGAACGCATGGAGACGCTGACTGGCATCTCCGGCAGCGGTCCTGCCTACATCTATTACATGATGGAGGCCATGATCGCCGCCGGTATCCGTGGCGGGCTATCCTCCGAGCAGAGTGCGGAGCTGACGGTACAGACCGTACTCGGCGCAGCTCGGATGGTGCAGCAGACCGGTGAAGAACCGGCGGCCCTGCGCAAGAAGGTTACCTCGCCGAACGGTTCCACCCAGGCGGCGCTTGAAGAGCTAGAGCGCGGTGATTTCTTCGAGACCGTCATCGCTGCGGTGAACCGCTGCGCTGAACGCTCCCGCGAAATGGGAACGGCGCTGGAGAAAGAACTCCAGCAATAGAATTTTCCTTAGGCTTAAATCTGCAGAAATAAGCAGCTATAACCCAAACATGTAAAGCGGACGTTTCCCCCATAAGGGGGGAAGCGCCCGCTTTACTATTTTTATAACGTAAAAAGGGTATCCTTTACGATACAACGAAGCGGGATTAGATGAGGCTCCACTCAGGTCATCAGCAAATCAACACGGCGGTTATTCCTGCGCATCATCAGTCTTGTCAGTGAAATTATCGTCCAGAATCGGATGCCTGATCGTAATTCGGGTTCCCTTGTCTTCCCTTGTCTCAATCTGCAACCGATAGTGATCTCCAAAGGTGATTTTGAGACGTTCATTCACGTTGCGAAGTCCGACTCCGGAACCCTTTCCCGTTCGCTGCTCAGAATAATCCTGCTCCAGGTCATCCAGAACGGACTGAGGAATGCCCTTGCCGTTATCCGCAATGCTGATCAATAAATCCTTCCCTTCAATTCGCCCTGACAATACAACCTTCCCATGCTCGAAGTTGTCACGTATGCTGTGCTGGATAGCATTCTCCACCAGCGGTTGTAGGAGCAAGCGTATAAATTGCAGATCCAGCAGCTCCTCTTCAAAAAAATACAACACCCGCAGCGGCATACCGATTCTGGCCTGTTCAATCAGGACATAAGCCTTGACCTGCTCAATCTCTCGTCCAACGGTCGTAATATCCTTGCCTTGATTCAGGCTGAGCCGCAGCAAATTGCCAAGCGCAGATACCATTTCACCGATATCATTCTGGCCATGCTTCTCCGCCTTCCAGCGGATAGAATCCAGTGTGTTATAGAGAAAATGAGGATTGATCTGATGGCTAAGGACCTGGAACTCCAGCTCCTTCTTCACCCGTTCCGACCGCGCGGAGTCCTGGATCAGTTCATCAATCGTGCGCACAATGCTGTGGAACCCGCGAAACAGCCAGCCGATTTCATCCTTCCTCCCCTGATGAGGAATATCCATGTGGAATTCCCCTTCCTCCAGTCGCCGCATTAGCCGTACAAGCCGCAGGACCGGCTGGGTGAAGTTCCGGGTGATATACACCAGCACCCAGACGGAACAGATCAAATACGCAACCAGGAAAAAGAGCAGCAGCCGATTCAGCTTCGTTACGGGCTCCGTCAACTCCCGCATTGGTGTCAGACTGATGATGGTCCAAGGCAAGGTATCCATCCCCACATAGGCTGCCAATTGCTCGCGATCATGGATGGTATAGGTATCCACTCCCTCACTGTACAGTTTGCGCTGCTTCAGCAGCTTTGGAGAAGGAAACTGCTCTCCAGTCCACTCATTGCTGGCAGAATCAAAAATCACTTGTCCGTCCTCATTGATAATCAGAAATTTCTGTCCGTTCAATCGCTTCGTTGGAATAAAGAA
The DNA here is from genome assembly GCF_042887565.1 of Paenibacillus sp. NPDC057934. Taxonomy (NCBI): domain Bacteria; kingdom Bacillati; phylum Bacillota; class Bacilli; order Caryophanales; family Paenibacillaceae; genus Paenibacillus; species Paenibacillus sp. NPDC057934. Next base: position 127,141 of record NZ_JBHVPB010000002.1, on the reverse strand, counting down.
ACGATTGAAGTAGTGATCTGCAAGATCGACTGCCACGATGCCGCGCGGTGTTCGATTGTGTAAGCTGGTAAAGGTTTTTATGTATAGAAGCAGCGGAGTTCGGCCTGGGCCTTTGTTCATCGTTAACTGCCAAAAGGGCACCGAACTGCTGGAAGCACGATGAAACCAGTTCTCCGTACGGATCGTGGAGTCCTCCCCCAGCGCTCTCATATACGTGGGATACTGCTCCGGATGCAGCGGAAAAACACGAAGCCGCAGCGCATCCAGATGCTGCCCTTTCTGGTGAACGATGCTCAGCAGCTCAATAGAAACCGCCTGCTCCTCTTCTATATTTTGCGGCTGCCGTTCCAATAATCTTTGCAAATCCCGGTCCCCAACTAAATTATTGATCTGATCGTTCAGGTGATTTAAATAGGTCCTCAAATTCATCTCAGCCTGTTCAAGATAGCTCATGGAGAAAGCCGCATTAGCTTGTTTAATCCCCTCGACAGATTTCGTATGCGCATATCCGGAGAAGAGAATAAACGGAACTATCGTTATCGCGAAGAAGATCAGGATCATCCGATTCCGCAGGGAAGAGGTTAAACTAAGCAAGTTCCTAATCATCCACTATGCCTCTCATCCGCCGGTATTCCTTAGGCGTTATCCCGACATGCTTTTTGAATAGCTTCGAGAAATGAACCGGGTCCTTGTAGCCGACATGATAAGAGATTTGATAGATTTTGTGCATGCTCTCACCCAGCATTTCTTTAGCTTTGCTGATCCGCACCTGAGTCAGCTCTTCCAGAAAGGTTCGCCCTTTCTCTTTTTTGTACAGATTGCTCAGCCATACCGGAGTAACATGCACCGCGGACGCAACGAGTTGCAGCGACAGATTCTCCGTATACCGGTTACGAATGATGCGCTCCGCCTCCTGAACGATCTGACTTGAAGCGTTTGACATTTTTCGAAAATCGCCAGCCAATGCCAACAGGCACTGCTTAACCTGTTCCTGCAAAGATTGCAGCGTATCATACTGCTCCAGCCTATCCCATAGCGCAATAGGGTCCCTTTCCCATGACCGGTCAGACCAGCCTACTGCTGCGGCTGCGCGGTACACTTCCATCAGCCAGGTGAAGATGTGCTGCTGAACATCCCTGAGATCAAGCGAACCCCAGGATTGAACCATATCCTCGAAATCGGATAGCGTCACACGGATCTCTTCGTCGTTGCCGTACTTCACCAGGTCAATGACGGCTTTAGGCTCCCGGATTGAAGGCTTCTCATAGATCCTTCCCTCTTCTTCCTCGCCCTCCTCCATAAACAGCCGGTTGCCTCCTTGCTGGGCCTTCCGCTTCAAATATTCCTCACACCGCGAATACATTCGATGCAACTGGTGCAGCTCATGTACCGGAGGGCTGAGCGCAATACTGGCGTGAGCCTTGACGAACTGATTGATTCGCTCCAGACACTTTTCTGCCAGCAATAAACACCTCTCCGTCGCTTCATAGCCGCTATAGCTAATAATCGCTATCCAGCGCTCATGGCTATCTTTAAACAACACGGATGTCGCGCCAATCTCCTCACCGAGCGTCTGGTTGACCACATTGCCAATCCCGAACAGGATCAGCTTCTTCTCATCAACAACGCCATGACGATTCGTAAGAGCCCGCAGATTATCTGCCTCTACAATCATGAGCTGCAGCCCCATCTCTTGCATCCAGCCCAGCTTCAGTGTCTTCAGGCGGTGGGATATTCGTGTCTCCCGGCATGGATCATATTCATTCTCCACAATCTCGTGGAGCAGCTCCTCACGGAGCTTGGGCAGAGCAAACTGCATCTGGTCGTTGATATGAGCCAGCCTCTTCTGTTCCATTCGTTCCATCGTAAGGATCTCAATGGACTTGCGGACGATTTGATCCAGCTCGGTCATACTGATCGGCTTCAATATGTAGTCCATCGCGCCTAAATGAAGAGCCTGTTTGGCAAAACTGAAGTTGTTATATCCGCTGATCAGGATCGCCTTCCAGTGATAATCTTCTATCGCCTGTAGTTGCCGAAGTAAATCCAACCCCGACACGCCTCTCATCTTGATATCGGTAATAATCAGATCTGGACGGCATTCCTCAGCCAGGCGCAGCGCTTCTTCTCCATTCGCAGCCTGGGTAACAGAGCTTATTCCATATTCATGCCAAGGCACCTGCAGGCACAGCCCTTCACGTATTTCAAATTCATCATCCACAATCAGCACACTGAACATTATGCGGCCTCCCCCAATGATTAGTGCCTAGCGATTGAACAATAAATATTGATCCACTTGACGCTGTACCTCTGCGATGATGGTTTCCAGTCCATTGTCCATTTGTCGCTGCCTGTACTTTGCTACCGCGTCGCTTGTATTTCCCGCCATGCCAAATTCAATGGCCTTTCCGAGTTCTTCATAAAGCTCATCTCTTCTTTCAAGCTCCTTGTCAATCTTATAGTCAGACATTAAGCCGCCAAGTGGTGAATCCACATTTTGAGGAAGCTTGGCGAATGCAGCTTCTTCTCTCCAGAAATCTCCAGGATAGGTCTCGGTTGGCCTTAAAAATTGCGGCTTCCAGAACCCCCATTGTCCGCCCCAATCCATATAATTACTGGTCGAAAAATTCAAATTATCCGGATAACCAACAGTATCTCCTTCTAACTTATACGTCTTCCCTTCCATTCCATAAATCACAAGATCGAAGAGGGTTCTGTCTGTCTCGAGCAGATCAAGAAAGCGCAATGCCAAATCCGGGTGCTCTGAATTGCGGTTAATAGCAATAACATTAGAGGACGAAGAGCGGTTGACCTGACGCTTCTTCGGATACAGCAGCGATATTTGCTGCCGATAAGTCGAATCGATGAACCCAGGATCTGCAGCCAACGCCCATTCATGGGATGTAATCGTAAAGAGCAGCTTCCCGCTCCGCCATTGATTCGCACTATCCTCAAGTCCCAGTATAGAATCAGGATTAAGAATATCCGCTTGATTCCAACGCCTGCTCATCTCCGCGGCCTCCAAATAGAACGGCTGTTGTTCAATGGCCCTGACCTTCATCTCAGGATCTCCTATGTAGCATCCCAGCCCATAGAATCCAAGGTCCAGCCATTCTTCTCTTACCATATAAAAAGGCAGAGCTGTCACAAGAGACAGCTTCCTGTCAGGATAAGCTTCCTTGAGTTGATGGAGAAGCGTGTCAACCTCTTCTACCGTTTGAATGGAATTCAAAGGAGGGGCAATGCCCGCAAGTTCTGCCAGATCAGCACGCCACACGGCATACGGGCGCTGATTCATCTTAATCGCCCAGGGCAAGCCGACAATATCACCATCGAGTGTTGTAGACAGAAGCGTTCTATCGCTTTTATACCGTTCATTCAAATGAGGGGCATATTCAGGAAGCAAGGTATTCAGCGGCAAATATGAACCACGGGCAGCCATCTGCCGGAAAGAAGTATCTGAATCAAAATTCAGGTCCCAGCGATCGCCTGCCGCAGCCATTGCCAGCAACTTACTGGAATAGTCCGTCCATGGGATGAAGTTCACCGAGAATTTCACATTCAGCCCCTTTGATTTGACGTATTGACTGACCTCTCGCCACACTTCATCAGTAGCCGCCTTCTTCTCCCCACCGAAATACATTTTCAGTGTCACTTCAGCCTTCGCATCCTTCATCCATTCTTCAGAATCTACTCTCCCCGTGCTCGAAGTCTTATCGAAGAAGTACCCTGCCGATATTACGATCATCGTCACACATACCAAAGTCAGTATTCTCACTTTCCAAGGATGAATGGACGGCATCCTGCTTCCCTTCCCTTCTAGTGGAGTTTCTGAATCACCCCTAAATTGGTAGCGTTTTCAAAATATAGGCACTTGAAACTACAAGTACATTAATAAACTTATCTTAAGTTCATCCTTTCAGATATAAGATAATTCAAAAGTATCTAGTGCTTTTATAAATTGTTGGCAATAAAAAACGTCCCTTGCCTGCTTACGCTGGACTAGGGACGTCACTTTTTCCGTTACCTTTTATACGCATCTCGTGGCTTCATACCTCTGCTGCTTCAAATTATTTCAGGCTTTCACGTAGTTCCAAGGTCTTCTTGTTCCACGTTTCTGTCTCTGGAATAATATCGTTAATATCACGGTCACCGAAAATAATATCATTCAAAATATTATTCCAGTTATAATCACTCCAGCCCGGAACCGTCAGGCCTGGCTGAATCTTCGCATTTTCGCGCGCTAGCTTAACGGCTTCGATGTTCTTGTCTTTCCAAATTTCGGCCTGGTCATAATAAGCAGTCAGTTCATCATCAACAACCGAAGCATTTGCCCCTTGATCGATCTTCCACTTCTGGGCTTCCTTAGAGAACTGGAACTCCAGCCACAGGAAGGCTTCTTCCTTATGCTTCGATCCGGCCAAGAGCGACAATGGTCCGTAAATCGTATAACCTGGCTGGCTTACCTTGCCTTTCGGGAACGGAAGAACATCCCATTCAAAGGTTGCCTTCTCCTTCAGGTTCGGGAGTACCCAGTCCCCACCGATGGCGAATCCCGTTTTTCCGTTGATAAATTCTTTGGTTACACTACCGCTTGCTTCGGAATCTGCATTAGACTGCATGGAACCATCCTTCGTAACCAGTTCCTGGAACCATTTGACTTCATTCATAATGTCAGGGGTACTCAGCAAGCTTTGTGTCAAATCTTCATTCAAATACTGCAGATTGGCTGCATATCCGTCGGCAATCGCCTTGGTCGATAGCATCCGCATTTGAATCTCTGCTTGCGTAGTGATTCCGTATTCTCCAGCATTGCTGTCCGTCACTTTCTTGGCAATACTGCGGAAATCATCATAGGTCCAGTCATTGGCCGGCATATTAACCCCGTGTTTGGCAAGCAGATCCTTGTTCACTAGCACCCACATCGGAACGTCAACCATTGGAATCGCCAGCTTCTTACCGTTAAAGATCATTGTGTCGAAGAATCCATCCGGGAATGTCGTTGTTTTGAACACTTCACTCTTCTCAATATAAGGGCTAAGATCTTCAATGAGACCACTCTGCTCGAAAGAAATCAGGTCGGAGTCAATCTCTGTAATGTCAGCTGGGGTACCCGCCGCCTCCATAGATGCGATAATCTCCATGATCGGCTGAGAATTGACCGGAATTTGTTCGATTGTAATCCACGGATATTTCTCCTCGAACATTTTATAGAGATCATTGTAGCTATCTTTCCAGGAAATGATCTGAAGCGTAACCGGATCATGCTTTTCTTCCACCTTAGGTGTGTTGTTGACAGCGCCTTCCGTCGGGCTCGTGTCAGGTGTATTAGTCGCAGTTTGGGTATTGGTACTGCCACTGCACCCGGATAATACAAGTGACAGCATAAACACAGCGGCCAATAATGATGAGGCTACAGTTCTCTTTTTCAAAAGCTATTCCTCCCCTAAATTGAATGATTATGCTTGCCAACCTGGACGGGTGTACCAGTCATTCTACGTTTGCCCAGCATTCCCCCTTTCCAGAACTTTCATTTTCACTTCATCTGACCTATCACTTCGGCTTATTCCACAATACCGGTTCTCTCGATACCTGTAATAAACCAGCGCTGCAAGAACATGAAGATCAGCATGAGCGGAAAAATAATCAGGAAAGCGGCAGCCATCTTCGTTCCTTCAGTCACCGGATTGCTAATATTGTTCTTATTTCCGAGCAGCGAAGGGTTCAGGACGTTCTCCAGATTGTCGAGGCGAATCGACAATGGCGTGAAGCCCTTTGCCAGAAACATAGACGGCTCGTAATACATGTTCCAATACCAGATGAAGGAGAACAGAAAAACAACCAGACAAGCTGAACGAGCAAGCGGAAGCATAATTCGAACGTATAACCGGATGACAGAGGCTCCGTCCAGCTTCGCTGCTTCCTCCAGACTGGGCGGCTGTGCCCGGAAGAATTGCCTGAAGATTAAGATGAATAATGCTCCCTTAAGCCCTTGGCCGAAGATCGCCGGAACAAGAAAGACAAACATCGTGTTGAGCAATCCTAATTTACTGAAGATGACGTAAAGCGGAATGATGACTACTTGTGGCGGAATGAGGAAGGTCAACAGCACCATCGCGGTGATAAAACCTTTGAATGGTACTGCCAGTCTTGCCAGTGCATAGCCGGTCATGGAGCACACGAGCACCTGAGCAATCGAACAGGTTAGAGCAATCGTCGCTGTGTTAAACAACGCTTGCGGGTATTGCAGACCTTCTATCGCTTTTGTCATGTTCTCCCATGTGATTTCTCTGGGAATCCACTTTACGGCGGGATCAAGCAGATCGCTAACCGTCATGAACATGGTGCTAATCATATGCAGTAGCGGCTGCAGGTACAGATACGCCACAATGGACAACAGCATATAGATGATTAGCTTGGCGATCAATCCGTCAGACAGGTTCCTGCCAAGCAGGACCATCTTGAACCGCTGACTGTTCCGGCTCCACATGACGCTCTTGATTCGCTGCTGAAGCCCCCGTATTCTAACAGGATCACTCATGACCTTCTCCCCCTCTGTCGCAAACTCCGGTTGAACAATGCCAGCACAATACCGATCAATACAAAGATAAAGGCGAAATAAATCCAGGCCAGCGCACTGGCATAGCCGTAACCGGTATTTACCTTGAACATATTCTCCCTGATATGCGCCAGCACCGGGTTAAGCGGGAATGTAAACAGATCGATAATCGTGTACAGCATATTTAGACTGATAAATGGCAGGCTAGACGGCAGGGTAATTTTCCAGAAGCTGTCCCACGGTGATGCTCCGTCTATTCGCACGGCTTCATAGATAGAGGGTGATATAGTCTGAAATCCGGCGATAAAGATTAATATTTGTACACCGGAATACCATAGAATCAGGACGATACGTCCCAGAACCTCCATCACGGTAAGAGCCAGGTCCCCACCCACATACTCACGAACAAGCGGCTCCAGATTGTACTGCTCTAGAAACGGAATGTCGCCTGCTCCCTGTGTAAATAACTCGGACAACACCTGACCTGTAGCGAAAATTACAGGCAGGAAGAACAACGCACGAAAGAGAAATCTCCCCGGAAACTGCTGATTGAGCAGCAATGCGATAAGCAGGGCGAAGATCACGATGATCGGCACCATGAGCACCATTTCCTGAAAATAGGTAATCATCTCAATCGGGAAAACACTGTCCTTCAGAAAGGCGTCCTTGTAGTTCTGAAACCCTAGCCATGTATATTGGAAGCCTCCCGGTACGACAGCTACCTTGTGCAGCGACATATAGATCGACCAGCCAACCGGAATCGCCACGAAGATAAGAAACCCGATGATCCAAGGCAGCATGAACATTAGCCCGGTTCCGTATTGCTTCACATGATAACGGAGCGCTTCTCTTCTGTGCACGGTCAACTTACTCATAGGTGCCCGCTCCCTTCTCTACCTTGAAGCTTTTCGTGGAGTAATCCACGATTACCCTTGTTCCATCCTCATACATGGTTGCGTACCGCTGATCTGCCAGACGCTCATGCAAGGTGATCTTTTGCGAATACAAGCTGCTTAAAGCATCGAAGTTCTCGTATTCCTTCAGTATTCGATCTTCCCATTTGCCGAAGCTGCTGCTGTACAAGAAGTTCGCCCCCGTATTCTTGAGTTTACGGGAATCGTCATGGGTCACGAAGAACGAAGGCAAAGCCCCATATTCAATCGCCTTCAGAAACTCCACCTCTTCATCATCGCGGAGATTTCCCTCTTCAAAGGTATAGGGAACGAAGCCGTGGAGAACGATCGGATAGAAGGGTACCGTCTCATCAACCATAAAGTCATAGCTGGACTCTGAGGGCAAGCCGTCAATATAATCACTAGCTCCAAGCACATAAGCATTGCCCCGGAACACTCCGGCTGTTCCAAGCTCCTTGCGCGTATAATTCAAAAGCTCGGTATAGATTTGCTTCGTATAATCTCTGGTACGAATACCGGAAGACTCATAGTCGTTGAGGAGTAACTCCCCGATGGCACTGTAGTGAATACCCTCCACACCTATTTCCTTCAGTTTACTGATGGTATTCGCCGCACTTACAGCCGTGTATATGGGCTTTGCGACATACCAGTCTCCATCCACAAACGCCGTTCCGTCGATGCCTCGTATGGCATCCTGCTTGGGCGAGAAGGAAGATTGGCTGTCAATCCATAAGAAATCTTCGTAGAAGCTGACGCCGACTCCCCTTTCCTTCATATGAGTGGCAAAAGATTTGGCGCCTGCCTCCCCGCCAAGTGCCTCCTCAATGGGAAACCGCTTCTCCATGTTATAATCACCCTGATTGGTCCAGCCAAAGTAAATGGTCTGGAGCGAGGGTACTCCCCGCTCCTGCAACCGGCGGACAATGTTCTCAGCTTGCGCAAAGGTAGTCGCCGCCACATATCGAATCTGTCCGAATGCCTGCTCATAGTTCCCGCCCATAATCTTCAAATAGAGTGGAATATGCGCGACGGGTTCCAGCTTTTTGCCCAGAGTTCCCTTCTCCTGCAAATACTCGCGGTAAGTGGCAGCCATGCCGGAATAGTTGGCCTGCTGATCATTCAGGAAGCGATATTCGATTTCACGGTCACGATCCAATTTTTCTTGCTGAACAGCCTTACTCGGTGCAGCTAGCCTGCTCATACGATAGAGATATTCTTCTCTGTAGATCTGGCTGGAGAAGACATTGAAGAAGGAGGATTTCATTCCCGGCGACAATGCCGTTACATTAGCGGAATCCTCGCCTTCCGTCATAATCGCTACAAAAGCATGATCATTCTTCTTAAGCCCGAATACGGGATATGCGATAGTCTCCCGCCGCTGGCCGGAGCGGGTCCAGTTCCCGGAATTCGTCATTTCGCTGCCGTATACCTGGTGTATATAACCTCTGGATAACTTCGCGTGTGCGGTATCGTAACGAATGAGTCCACCCGGACCATCGGGTACAAACAAGTAGCCGTCATCCTGAGACGAAGCAGCGCCGAAGTACGGCAGAATATCCAGGTTGAACAGAGCATATTCTCCCTCCTCCTTAATTCCCTTGGAAGGTACCCTTACTTTCAGACCTGCCTTCGTTAACTCATATTGCACTGTGAAGCCCAGACCCTTCGAGGGGAAGAAGTAGGAGATCTGCAGCCCATCGCCTTGACGGATCATCGACGCCTTCATGTCTTTAACCGCATTGCTCAGTGACTCGCGAACGGTCTGATCCTTTCCCTTCGTACGGACATGAGTCAAGGCAAATGGCGATTTCAACTGCTCCAGCAATTGACCCTTGACGTTCTCGTGTTTCAGCTCCGCATCACTAGGATTACTGGTCCAGCGATAACCGCTTGTTTTATCAAGGACAGCAATCTCCGTGGTATCGGGACGAACATACAAGCCATAGCTGTCGTTCTCGCTGACCAGAGCATAACCATCCACTCCCACCGAAGGTTTCCAAGCCTCGCCCTCGTACAATACACTCTCGGAAACCTTCGGCATCGTCATGCCGGTTTTGGCGAAGCTGGCTTCTGTCGTCAACTCCCAGGGCCGTAAGAAGAACAGAACCAAAAGTCCCAGTACGAATACGGCAACAGCAATCCACCTGATCTTGAGGAATAGTGATTTCGCTAGATTAATGATAGAAGTTCACCTCTTTGTACAGCTCATAGAAAAAGTCGTAGAGATTATACGACAATCCGAAAACGATAAAGCCAAACAACCAGATGGTAACGATGGCAAAGACGGATATCGCCGAGTTTTTGAACGTCTCCAAAAAGTCGAAATTATGAATGACCTGGGTCATAACAAAGAACATGGCCAACATCCATAGCGTCGCTAATGTATCGAGCGAATGAACCAATACTGCCTCATCAAGAGAGGCCAGATTGGACAGAATTAGCACTGGAATGGTGATGAATAAATACGGTGACAAGGCATACACACTGCCTTGAACGACCTCTCTGAACTTGCCCTCGCCATCCTTGATGCTGCAGACCAGATAGTTGGCGATAATCCAAGTGAGCCAAGGAACAATGAAGAATGCCAATTCTCTAAGCGCATTTACGTTCCTAAGTTCAACGGGATTGAACAGGAAACCGGTCCAGTATATCCTGGCGATCTTCACAGCAATGACAGACAAGAACAGAGCTATCGTAACCCATGGCGCAATTCTGGCCTCCTTGATCCGATAGAACCCTTCGTATGGATGGATCATCACATAGCCAAAGTTTCTAATGTCCTGCAGCGGTTGCTTCCATGAAGAAGGTGTAGGGTACTTGCGGCGAAGAGCTCTCAGTCCCCGGACACCAAAGTGCAGCAGTAAGAGTCCGCTGATGATTCCAATGACCAGCATCACAAAATGTTGTTGCAGCCATTCCAGGCGGATTTGCCAGAACGCTTTGGAGTAACCGTCTGTGTCAAAGGCGACCTTCATGAATTTGAGTGCATCAGCATGATCATTTTCATGCAAGTAGACCTTTCCAAGCCCCTGAAAGCTGCCATTATACATGTCATTGCGGGCGTATACCGACTCCCAATAAGGCTTGCTGGCTTCGTATTTGCCGCCTGCGTACAAGGCCAACGCTTGCAGCACATCCACTCCGAATTCGGTGCGGACATACTTATGAACCATGTTCGTGCCACTGTCCGAGATCCAGACGGCGTTCTTGGAATCTACAGCAATGCCGGTAGGGTATCCGATGACACCATATTGCTGGGTTTCTTTATCAATGAATCCGAATGCAAAGAGCACGTCTCCGGTATGGTCGTACAGGTTAATACGCATCGAATCCAGATCGATATTATACAGAAATCCCTCCTGCCCAATCGCAACATCGACGATTCCATGGCCATTGTACATCGCTTTGTTCTTGAAACCGTCCACGCCGCCTGCATTCAGCTTGCGAATGGCTCCTTTGCCTTCCCCGCCGGCTGTAGCCGTATAGATGAAACCATCAGCATCCATGGCTACGTTCGTTATCGGCTTAGGAAGCGCAGGCTTCTCTTGGGCAAGCTGCTCTTTGTTCAGCACAAGCTGCTTCAGCCGGCTGAGCATGTTTTGATCGGCCTTGTTGGCACCGAAGTGCCCCATGAATTCTCCTTCCGGACTTAATCGGACCAGCCCCTGATAGGAGGAGTTAAGCTGGATATACATCACTCCGCGCCGATCGACCACCAGCTTGACAGGCACAAAATGATCCGATCCAAGGAGTGGTGTGTCCGGCTTCTTATATTCCCGCTGATAAGTGCCATCGGAATCAAACACGGCAATTCGTTGATTGCCGGAATCGGCTACATATACGTCCCCGTCCGTTGTCACGAAGACACCTTCGGGCGCCGCGAGCTTCCCGCTTCCTTCGCTGGCTCCAATCGTTCTTTGTACCTTTCCGTCATTATTCAGCACGATGACCTGTTCCAGTTCCTTATCCACCACGTATACCTCATCATTGGGGGCAACCGTAATATCTACCGGGTCTCCGAGCTCAATCGTAAGCGTTTCCGCAGGACGGTAGATCGGCTGAATTCGGAACCAGGATGACTGATTGCTGTCATAATAAGCCGTGATATAGGGGAGCCGTGCTAGAGCAGTGGACGGAAGCAATGAAATGAACATCAAAACTAATAGGGGTATGGATAGCCATTTTTTCATGATTCCGACTTCCTTTGCTGATGACATCATTTAATACCGGAGTGGACCATCGTCTCCAGCACTTTGCGCTGAAAGAGCAGAAAGATGATCAGATTCGGTATAAAAATAAGCAGACCGGCTGCGGCCGCCATATTCTGTCCCGCTACGCTATTCTGCAGGCCGCTTAACAAGCTGTTAACATAGAAGGGCAGCGTTCGCATCGCTTCCTTCTGCATGAACAAGGTCGATGTTTCCACATCTCCCCACACGGTCTGAAAGGTCAGGATTGAAATGGTGGCAATCGCCGGGACAGAGAGCGGCAGTACGATTCGCGTGAAGATTCCCAAGTGACTTGCCCCGTCTATCCGGGCGGCTTCCATCAAATCGTTCGGGATCTGAGAAATAAAACCGACCAGCATAAACACCGCAACAGGTGAGGCCAGCGAAGGCAGAATATGCCCGAAATACGTATTATTTAGCCCTAATCCGTTGATGATGAGGTAGCGCGGGATCGACACCGTCTCCGGAGCAAACATCAGAGACAGCGTAATCAAAGATAGAATCAGTCCCTTGAAATGGAATTTGTACTTCGCCAGTACATAAGCCGCCATCGTGCTGACTACAATGACGCTGAACAGCGTCAGCGATACTACGAACAAGCTGTTAAACAAATAGCGTGTGAAGGGCACCGTCGCGTTAGATGCGTGCAGCAATAGCACTTCAAAATTGTGAATCGTAGGATGCTGTACTAAAAATCGTGGCGGGAACAGAAACAGCTCATTTTTCGGCTTGAAGGCATGGCTGAATATGAAGATGATCGGCAGTGACATAAAGGCTGCCAATGCAGTGAAAACCGTAACCAGCACTACCTGAAAAGGCGAGACTTGGCGGAGCTTGCGCAGTCTTGCGATCATAGGCTACTGCTCCCCTTTCGAGTTAAACAGACGATAGGCAAACCGCATGACAAAATAACTGATGAGCAGCAGCATGACCGATACAGCCGAGGCATAGCCAAGCTCAAATCGGATAAAGGCATAGTCATCCACATGATTAATAATCAAATGCCCTGAATATTGCGGGGTAATCGCAAGTCCGGTCAATTGAGTGGAGATCGCTCCTGCCTTCAACGTGGATACGATCGTCATGACGGCACTGAACAGCATTTGCGGCTTCATGGACGGAATCGTGATATAGAATACTTCCTGAAGACGGCTGGAAATTCCGTCAATCCGTCCAGCTTCATACAGCTCGCGATTCACTGTCTGCAGGCCAGCCAGCATCGCCAGAAAACCTACGCTGAAGCTCATCCACAGCGATACGAGAATCATGACTTTCAGCAAATATTTCGGGTTCTGCAGCCAGGTAATAGGTGCATCGGCCCAGCCCATCTGCAGTAGGAAATTATTGAGATAACCGACCCGGTCTCCACTGAAAGCAGCGATCCACACCACGGATAACGCCACTCCGCCAGCCATTGAAGGGGCATAGAATACCAGCGTATAGTAATCCCGCACACGCAGTGGAAGCTGATGAATCAGCCAAGCGAACAGGAAGGACAATAGATAGCCACCCGGCCCCACAATCAAAGCGAACAAGAAAGTATTCGGAAGCGCTTTGGTCAAAAACACAATATCTTGTGTGAACAAGGAAATGTAATTATCAAATCCGATGAAATGCGGCTTACCGAATCCGTCGTAAGAAGTAAATCCCAATGTAGCTGCCATAATGACGGGGATAACGATGAATATCAGAAAGCTGATCAGAAACGGCGCCAGGAATAGATAGCAGAACGCATCCTTCCGAATTTGCTTCACGAATCTTCTCCACCGGAGTAGTACCGGAGAGGGCGGCTTTGCCGCCCCCGGTGACGGTATGACTGGAACAACTTCTGTCTTCACGGTTTCGTATCCTCCCATTCAAAAGGCTTCGTGATCTGCGGAATATGCAGGTCTGCGCCAGAGATCCCGAAGTTCCGCTGCCTCCGCTCCATCTCGCGCTGCAATGATAGGCTCGCCTCTTCCAACGACTCGTCAGCCGGTATTCCGTCAAACACCGTCTTGTTCCAGGCGAAATCCATTTCCCGGACCAGGAAGTAATAACCAGGAACATTGGGCATGTTCTTAGCCCAACGCGTTTGCTCACGGATCACCTTCAAATCCTCAGAAGGCCAGGAATGCGCTTTCATAGCATTCACGTTGGCGGTGTTCCAGCGATATTCAATGCCATAATACGATTCCATATCAGCGGCGTATCTGCGCTGTGTTTCATCGGAAGTCCACCATTTCAGAAATGCCCAAGCGGCATCCTTCTTATCGCTCTTCTCCATAATCATCCCTGCGGTTAGTGCTTGAGGAGACCAGCGGGCCACCTGACCGTCCGACTGAGCAATGCCTGGCAGCGGAGCCACCTTCCAATGCCCTGTTATTTCGGGTGCAGCCACCTGTAGTTGAACATACGTATTAAAGTCCGAGATGCCAATCGGGATGTCGCCGTCCCGGAAATGCTGGAAGAAAGCCGGGATATCTATCGGCATGTTGTATTTGGTGAACATTTCTGTCCACAGCTTGAATGCTTTTTGTCCCTCTTCGCTGAACAGATTGGATTTTTGTCCGCTACGGGAATAAGGATCAGCACCATTTTGTAGGAACAGGGTCGAGAAATCCGCTTTAGGGAAATTCATCATCATCCCGTTTTCCTGAAGCGTAGGCAGGATATCAAATACATCCTCCCATGTATCCGGCACTTTCAGCTTCAGACTTTCTAAGATATCGGAACGATAGAACAATAACTGGAAGTTCTGTACCTCCGGAAGCCCATAGGTCCCTCCGTTATAATTCAGCGCCCGGGAAACGCCGGGAATAAACCGCTTTTGCACGTCCGCAAAGCCTGGATATTTCGACAGATCCTCTACTGCATTCCGCATCGCATAATCGGCCGGCATTGCTTCAGCGACGCCTAACGCCACATCGGGAACCTCGCCTGCGGCATTTCCTAGAATCAGCATATTGGGGTTAGGCATGAGGTTGATATTCACTTCAATACCCGTACTAGGTGTGAAGTCCTGACTAACCAGTTCCCGAAGCTGGTCGACATAGTCCCGTCCACGTCCCACCCAGATCGTCAGCGACTTGTCATCCTGATTGCCGTCCTGATCATAGTTCAAGTAGAAGGAACGGGCAAAATCCATCACTGTATAAGGCACACGGGACAGCATTGTAGGTTCCTTGAGTCCTGTCTTCGTACCCGGCGTCCGCAGCACGATGTAATCTAGCAGTAACGGCTGCTGGGTCAGTGTCGTTAGCCAGGTGCCGATGTTGGCCTGGATACTTGAGAAATCGTTAACCCGACTAGGGATTTCATTCACATCCTGGAGCATATGGTTCAGAATAGAGATGGAAGATTTCAAGGACTGTGACAAATCCGAATCGCTCTCATTTACGAAGTTAGTATACTCGCGAATCTCTGCAAGCCGGTCTGCAATGGCCTGAAGCTTCTTCTCTACATCAGGATCATATTTTTTCATCTCCCAGGTTCGAGTAGAATCCACGTTGGCATCGGCTGCATTCTTACTGTAGTTGCCCGTAATCAGCCGGATATGACGATCGAATTCAGCAATCTGCCCCAGTGTATCCCTCAGGGCCATCAGGATCGGCTGCATCTTGGAGGAGTCCGCCACCATGCGCATGGTGTGCTTGCCCTGGTTTAGATAGAACTTGTAAGGAACTCCTTGCTTGTCAGCAAGTGAATTAATTTCAAATTCCTTATGATGGTCGAAAGCATAATGCAGCATTTCCTCGAAGGGAACCTCTCCATCAATTTGAATGGTCCGATAGGCTTTGAAACCAGATCGATAGTTCTGGTAATCCTTGATGTCAATGACATACCAGCCGTCAGCAGGAGCTTCAATCTCCCATTCCACCCACTCACCGGTATTTTTCCAGCGATTTCCTCCAAGCACGTTGTAAGTGGTCCGGCCTTTAGGTTCAGGAGAAACGTATGGCTCAGACCAGTGATCGGTTTGGATGGATAAACTGGACTTGCGCTGGAACTGCTCGGTCTCCCTAATGCTGTACCAATCTTCCTGCTTACCGGCCTCAGGCTGCGCGGCAATATAATGTTCGTACGCCAGTAGTGGCTTTCTGGAATGGAACGAAATGCCGCCGATAGCGACCCCTCCCCGCTCTCCTATGAGTCTCAGGTTGTGTTCTCCTGCGTCCAGATAGTACAGCAGCGGCCTTGAAGAGGCTGTATAATCGCTTACCGCCTTATTGTTCCACCCTGTGAGCTCAATCTGCTGCGGTCTAATCTGCATCCCATTGTTATTGCGGTCGTATGGATATTTGGCATCCTTCCACAGCCGTTCCAGTTCAATCCGTTCCGATTCAGCAAAGGGATAGCTGCCATCAATCATCACACCGCGAACAACGGAGCTATTGTCGCCGGGGAGCGGCTTATAATCGATATGAAGCTCATACCAGCCGGCTTCCTTTACCTCAAAAGGCCAATCCACCGATCCGCGATCATTTTGCCAAGCCAGCGCACGTACCCCATCTTTGGTGATTTCACTAACGTCCGCATCTGAAGAGGCTTCCCCGGAAGTCAGCGCGTTCAGTATAATCTGTCGCTCTTCCTTGTAGCTAAGTTCCTTCTCGCTCTTACCATGAATCAACTGAATATAAGGGGCAGGCCCGCTCCCATGGTCGAAATCCACCATTTGCGCCTCAGACACCCGGTCGGAGAGGACGATCTCCTCCTTGGAGGTTGCCCAGAGGATCAGGATAACGACAATGGCTGCAGTCACTACCACCCGCACAGTGATTCGGATGGACCGTGGAACCTTTTTTAGCCTCATGCCTCATCTCTCCCGATGGCTAATTCCGTCGCTTCATCAAAAAAGTGAAGTTTGTTCATCTGCAGGTTCACCGATACTAACTCTCCCTGCTCATACAATACTTCAGGCGCTGTTCTTACAATCAACCGGATCTTCCCCAGTTCCACGTACACATAAGAATCCGCTCCCGTCTGTTCTGTCATTTGCACTACACCAGGTATATAATCATCATCCTTTTCATAACTCCCCCGTTTAATCAATACATGTTCTGGTCTGATACCGAGAATAATGTTGTGCGTCAGTCCAGCCAAACGCTGAAAGCGCTGCCCTTTCTCCCCGGAGAGCGGTACACGCATTCTTTTATTGGAGAAATAGTAGTTCCCGTCACTCACTTCAACCGTTCCGTTCATAAAATTCATCTGTGGAGAACCGATAAATCCGGCAACGAAGACATTAGCCGGTTCATCATACAATTGTCTGGGCGGAGCAACCTGCTGGATGATGCCATCCTTCATAACCACGATTCGCGACCCCATGGTCATCGCTTCAACTTGATCATGTGTAACGTAAACGGTTGTACGCTTCAAATCCTGTTGCAGCTTGATTAATTCTGCCCGTGTCTGTGACCTTAGCTTCGCATCCAGATTAGAGAGCGGCTCATCCATCAGGAATACTTGCGGTTCCCGTGCAATGGCCCGCCCAAGCGCAACCCGCTGCTTCTGCCCGCCCGACAGCTGGCTGGGCTTGCGCTCTAGCAGATGCGAGATCTCCAATATTCCCGCTACCCGCTTGACCCTGGAATCAATCTCGTGCTTGGCCGTCTTTCGCAGTTTAAGACCCAGTGCGATATTCTCCTGCACGGACAGATTCGGATACAGCGCATAATTCTGAAACACCATCGCGATATCCCGATCTTTTGGGGACACATAGTTGATGAATTTCCCGTCCAGATAGAGCTCCCCGCTGCTAATCTCCTCCAGGCCAGCCAGCATGCGCAGCGTCGTCGACTTCCCGCACCCGGAGGGCCCGACCAATACAAGGAATTCCCCTTCATCAATCGTTAAATGAAAGTCATTTACAGCAGGGCGGGATTCGCCTTTGTAGCGTTTGAAGACATGATTAAAAGAAATGCTTCCCACCTGTTCTCACCTCACGCTTTACTCGTCTGCGGTTCATATTTTTATGATAGCGCATTCATAAAGAAGCAAAAATGAGGGGGAATTAATTTTTGTTGTGGTTTATTAATGGGTTGGATTCCGAGTTACCACTAGTAATCTCAGTGCCCGGCTCCCCAAAATCGTTATTTTTTTGCAGCAAATTATATTCTTTTAACTTTAAACTGGCTTTCTTTAAAGCCTGTATAGTGATTCCAGGCAAACTCAAACAGCGCGCACCAATTGAATATCGGCACGCGCTGGCTTCGTAGTTTTTTCATCTGTCTACTTAACAAGGATATGACCACCCAGGGGACTTACCGGCCACGTTCAACGCTGATCCACCGCTCTCGTCAACATTTACATTGTGGGTCCATTCATCTGTTTGATCTCTTTTGTGCTCTCTTTTTGCTTCCAAGCAGTAGCTTGATGCCCCCGCCAATCAGCACCAGAGACAGAAGTATTGGTTTAAAATAAACATTGAGTCGGTGTTCTAGCCGCCACTGGGGAAAGAGTCCATCCAGGCCCGGAATCGCGAATTCCACAATGATAAAATATAGCCCCATACAGAGCAGTAGCGCTCCCAGCCAGCCTTGATGATTCATGAGGCCCTCAATGATCGGCCGGTCTTCCATCTCCTCTCTGCCATAGCGGCTGATTTGCTGCAGAGCGTCGAACAGGCTGTAGAACCAGATGACCGGTATCAGGAAGAACAACGCCGACAGGCGGAGCAAGTCCACGACATAGATGCTGCCTAGAAATAGGAGCATCAATTGAAGCCCTCTTTTCTGCAGACCCAAATACATTTGCCCTGCCCCTGGAAACACACCCAGCAATGTCGCCAGAACCTTACTTCGACGTCCACCTGCACGTCCTGCCTCCAAATCCTCGAACAACGTCCGGTCGGACATGAGTTCTCCTGCCTGTTTCCGGTGGATATGCTGAACAGCATCGAACATACAGTACAGCCAAATAACCGGTAATACACCGAACAGCAGCAGGAATGCATTACTGGATGTGATTCCGGTCAAAAATAGCAGGATCGTTATGAAGCCAAAGAAGGAAATCAGGAACGACAGCCCCCGCTGCATTAGGCCCATCTGAAAATGTCCTAGCCCGGGAATAAGAGACAGCAGAATGACATGAAAACGTTCATTATCTACGCTCTTTACTGGCGGCGTATATTGCAGCCTCTCGAGCTCTTCTGGCGACAGTACAATCGGCGGAGCCGGCTCTTTTAGCAGTTGAATCAGAAGATGAACCATACTTAAAAACCATATCACGATAAAGCCCACAAACCCGAGCAAGGCAAGTTCATCTTTTCTGCTCGCCAATGCCAGTAATATGGACAGAAATAATCCGCCAAAGCTGACCAGGAAATAGATGATGCCCGAGGTACGTCCTCCCATATAATAATGACCTACCCCGGGGAAAATATTGATAAATAAAGCTTTCAGTTTACTTTGCTGCTGCATCATTATCTCTCCTCTCACTTGCGATTACCGTTCATCAAATAATCCAGCCAGCCGCTGGTCACCTGCTTCATTTGTTGACTGTAAGACGAATGCTCCCCCTCTGGAATGAACACTCCTAGCTCCCCCGAAAGCATCCGATCAAATACACCAGAGGACAGAAAGATCAGCGTTAGTGAAGCGGCAATTACATAATGGACAATCGCTTGCTCATACCAGCGACTTCTCCGCTGAGCTTCTTGGGATGGCCCGATGTCCTCGCTATGTTGTTTTGCTAGCTTCTGCACAGCGGTTAAGCTTTCCATCACATTCTCCGTAAAATGACTAGGGCTTTCCAGCGAAGGAAGTTGTCCTTGAAGCTCATCCAGTGTTTCCAAATAACAAAGAAGCGCATCGTCATCCTCCAGTAGTCGCTGCTCCCAGACATCCCGCTCTTCCGGGCTTCCTTCGCCTGTAAGATACTGTCGTGCACGGGCGACATCCTGCTGTAATTCTCCGTCTTGTCTCATAGCCAATCGTCCTCCTTCCAATGTTTTCGAATCCAATGCCGGGCCCGGTAAAGCCGAGATTCCACCGTTTTCAATGTAATCCCCTCTTGGACTGCTATCTGTTCATAATTTTTCTGTTCAATATAGTAGGCGACGATCACATCACGATGCATCTTCGGCAACGTCTGCACTTCATTCCACAGTCGATCTCTGCGTTCGCGCCGGACAACACCCGCCAGGATGTCCTCATCATCCGAGCAGATCTGACTAAGTGTCCTCTCGCTGTCAATGTACTGCTCCCGATGGCGATCCCGTTTACGTTTGGAGTCAATTGCCTTATGTAAGGCTATACGAGAGATCCAAGTTACTAATCCCTGAAAACGATAGTCGGGGAGAGATTTGTATATTTGGAGAAAAGCTTCCTGAGCCGCGTCTTCGGCTCCCCTGGTTTCGCGCAACACCGAGTAGGTGATCTTGTATACTTGCTCGGCATATCTGTCCACGAACTGCCGGAAGGCATCCTCATCTCCCTGACAAATTCTCCTGATTAATAGTTCATCCTCGATGGCTCTCCCCTCCTTCCACAGCAACCCCCACAGTAATAGACGTAGCATGCTTCACTTGCCCCTGCGTTATGAGTCAATTTTTTCGCTGTGGAACATAAAGGGAATACAGCATTTATTAGTATCCTATATGTAAAAAAACCGTATTGGCCGGCGATAGCCAGCGCAATACGGTTCAATTTCTCTTAATACGGGGGAATCTATCTCCCGCCATTACGGAATTTCTGCGAGTATGCCTTCACATCTTGGGCATTCTTGACCCGGTTGCGGGCCCACTCTAGTAGAATTCTGTCGATATAGCGGAAGTGCAGCTTCCCTGCAAAAACAGATTCCTTGAGTGCGAGCAGAATCAACTCCTCAGGATACTGATCCTGATCAACCCAGCCGGAAATCGTCTCACACTCCATCGGGGAGAGCGGACGCCCGAATTCTTTTTCAAAAACACTGAACAAGCTTCGGCTCTCTTCTTCACCCTTGCTCTGGAGAGAAGCAGGATTCCAGCCTGACCCACCGCCTGACAAAACGTCTATAGAGGAACGCTGCGATGTCAGTAGCTCCTGTGCCTGTCCAGCCTGCTGCGCAGCTTCCGCTAGATAAGCTCCTAACTTGCTGTATAGCCCAGAAAAGTTGTAGCGTTCATAATGGATACCCCGCAGTTCGTCATTATCCTCATCGATGCCAATAAATCCATCCTTCATCAGCTTCTGGAGCTCGCCTGCGATTACGGACACACTGCGTCCGGTTACCCCCTGCAGGTCTTCCAAGGTCGGGAACTCCATTCCCTCCACCTGTCTGAACGCTAGCAGATGAATCAGCAACATGGCCTCACTTCCCGCCAAGCCAAGCTTGCGGTAATGCTTCAGCAGCGCGTAAGGAATGATGGCCATTCCGCTCTCCAAGCCGAAGGAGACGCCTTCGCCCCAGGCATTCCATCCCTTGCTGTCCATGTACGCCCCCCTTTGTTAAAAAAACAACCTATCATAAAATCCATCTAACTTGTAATTCTATAAGAAACTGCGCCTCCTTGTGAAAGGACGGCGCAGTTGTTATTGCCGAATATTATGGATATAGACGGTAAAGTGTACGTGGGAATGGAATCGTCTCACGCACGTGGTCAAGCCCGCAAATCCAGGCTACCGTGCGCTCCAGGCCCAGACCGAAGCCGGAATGTGGAACGGAACCATAAGTCCGCAGATCCATGTACCATTTGTACGTCTCCAGGGACAAATCATGCTCCTTGAAGCGTTCTTCCAGCAGTGCCGGATCATCGATCCGCTGCGAACCACCGATAATCTCACCGTAACCTTCAGGCGCGATCATGTCAGCACATAGCACGACTTCCGGACGATTCGGATCTGGCTTCATGTAGAAAGCCTTGAACGAAGCCGGATAGTGAGTGATGAATACAGGTTTATCATTCATCTCGGCAATAGCCGTTTCATGCGGCGCACCAAAGTCCTCGCCCCAAGCAATTTCGAAGCCCTTCTCGTTCAGGAACTTGATGGCATCATCATAAGTAATGCGTGGGAACGGTGCTTGAATGGCCTCCAGCTTGGAGACATCGCGGCCAACCGCTTCCAGTTCTGTACGGCAGTTCTTCACAACAGATTGCACCACATAACTGATGAATTCTTCTTGCACCCGTAAACTTTCTTCATGATCGGTGAACGCCATTTCCGGCTCGATCATCCAGAATTCAATCAGGTGACGGCGAGTCTTGGACTTCTCCGCACGGAAGGTTGGCCCGAAGGAGTATACACGGCCCAGTGCCATCGCAGCAGCTTCCATGTATAGCTGGCCACTTTGCGTCAGATAAGCATCTTCTTCAAAGTATTTGGTATGGAACAGGTTGGTCGTGCCTTCTGCCGAAGTTGGCGTCAGAATCGGCGGATCGACTAGCGTGAATCCATTGGTGTCGAAGTACTCCTGAACCGCACGGATAATCTCCGCACGAATGACGAGCACTGCACGCTGCTTCGCGGAACGAAGCCACAGGTGGCGGTGGTCCATCAGGAAGTCTACACCATGCTCTTTTGGCGTGATCGGATAGTTCTCAGTGATGTACAGCACTTCGATGCCGGTAACCGTCATCTCGTAACCAGATTGGCTGCGCGGTTCTTCACGAATGATACCAGTCACGTACAAGGAGCTTTCCTGTGTCAGGCTCTTGGCTGCATCCCATACCTCTTCAGGTACTTCCGATTTCACGACAACACCCTGGATATAACCTGTACCATCCCGCAGCTGCAGGAACTGGATTTTACCGCTGGAGCGCTTGTTGTTAACCCAACAGCCGATTACAACACTTTCTCCAACATGCTCGTTCACTTTCTTGATTACACTTTTGTTAGCCATGCCTACACTCTCTCCTCTAATTTAGCCGTTAATTCCTTGCACAATACGGTGTGTATCGCGTGCGATGACAAGCTCTTCGTTTGTCGGCACTACGAGCACCTGTACCTTGGAATCAGCCGTCGAGATGCGGCGCGGATCGCCGGAGCGGACTTTGTTGGCTTCAGCATCCAATTCAATTCCAAGGAACGTCAGGTTATTCAGCACTCTTTCGCGAAGCAGCGAAGCATTCTCGCCGACACCAGCTGTGAATACGATCGCATCCACGCCGTTCATTGCAGCCGCGTAAGAACCGATGTATTTGCGCAGACGGTATTCGTACATTTCAAAAGCAAGCGTAGAATTAGCTTCGCCTTTCTCTGCACCGTCAATAATATCACGCATATCGCTGCTGACGCCCGAAATCGCAAGCAATCCACTGTGCTTATTAAGCATCGAATTCACTTCGCCTACGGACAGCTCTTCCTTGTTCATTACATATGGAACAATAGCAGGGTCAAGATCACCGCTGCGTGTACCCATCATCAGACCTTCCAGCGGAGTCATCCCCATGGAAGTATCAACAGACACACCGCCTTGAACAGCGGTTACGCTCGCACCGTTACCGATGTGGCAAGTGATAATTTTAAGCTCCTCAAGCGGACGATCCAAATACTCGGCAGCAGCTTTGCTCACGAAATCATGGGATGTACCGTGGGCACCGTAACGGCGAACCTTGTATTTGTTATACAGCACTCTTGGAATAGCATACATATAGGCCTTCTCAGGCATAGTTTGATGGAACGCAGTATCGAAGACAACAACCTGTGGCACGCCCGGCATATTGGTCTCGGAAGCGGAAATCCCCATCATTGCAGCAGGGTTATGCAGTGGCGCTAGGTCGAACAACTGACGAATCTTCGTTTTGGCATCGGCATCTACCAGCGCGGAAGCTTTGAAGTACTCGCCCCCGTGTACCACGCGGTGCCCAACAGCATTGATTTCTTTAATGGACTCGATCACGCCGTGTTCCTTGTCAGTGAGGATAGCAAGGACTTTACGAATCGCTGTATTATGTTCCAGGATTTCGCTGACTTCTGTCACTTCCTGCTTGCCAGTCGGCTTGTGATTCAGGATGGAGGAATCCATCCCGATCCGTTCTACCAGACCTTTTGCCAAAACAGATTCATCAGTCATGTTGTACAGTTGGTATTTCAGAGAAGAACTACCGGAGTTAATTACTAGAATATTCATATACGGTCACCATCCTTGTCGTACTTGAAGAAGCCTTCGCCCGATTTCATACCCAGTTGTCCCGCACGCACCATCTTTTTCAGAATGGTCGATGGACGGTATTTCAGTTCACCATATTCGCGGAACATCCGCTCGAGCGCAGCCTGCACCGAATCCAGGCCAAACCGGTCAGCCATTTCCAGTGGTCCATATTGGAACTGGTAGCCAATCCGCATAGCATCATCAATATCCTGAGGAGAAGCGACTCCTTCTTGCAATACGTGCATAGCTTCGTTGATGAGCAAACAAATGAGGCGTGAAGTTACAAATCCCGGGGATTCATAAATCATTACGCCCTTCTTCTCTACAACCTCGTCTACAAAAGCTTTTGTATCTTCGAATGTTTTGTCTGATGTTTTCAGACCGCGTACAATTTCGACCAGATCCACTTTCGCTACAGGGTATATAAAATGCATGCCAATGACGCGTTCCGGATACATTGTGGAGCTGGCAAGTTCAGTCAAGCTGAGTGTGGAAGTATTGCTCGCCAGGATAATGTGGCTCGGACACACTTGGTCAAGCTGATGAAATACTTTTTGTTTGGCTTCCAGATCTTCAATGATTGTCTCAATAACCATATCACAGGAACTGAGCTCTGCAAAATGTGTCACTTTTTGGATGCGGCCGAGAATCAGTTTCTTCTCTGCCTGGGTGATGGCCCATTTCTCCAGTTGTTTGTCCAGACTGGTTTCGATCATATCATAGGAATAGTCCAGTCTTTCTTCTGTTTTCTCCACCAGCATTACATCCAAGCCCTTGGCTGCGAGCATTTCTGCGATGCCTTGTCCCATCGTACCGCCGCCGATGACACCGATTTTCTTAAAATTCATAAAAAAGTCTCCATCCTTTCAGGTATCTATACCTTAGTATTGTACCTTGTCTGTCGTAAAAATTTAAATAGCCCGACATATAATGATATCTTAGCATGCCTGAAAAGTAAAAAAAAATAACCGGCATAAAGAATTATGCCGGTAAAAGGACGCTGTCACGAAATTGACAACGAAATTGCTCTCCAGAAAGGACTTCTTCTTTCATTAAAATGTCAAGAGAGTAATCAAATACATTCCGTTGATTCTCCAGCATTTCACGCGTCCGAAGCATAAGTTCGTCCAGGATTTTACTGTTTTCCTTCATTAACTCTTCTGTGGTAACCATATCCAGATTGGCAATTCCCAGGGAGGTTAGTCCAGACTTCATCATCGTTTCGACAATATTCAGCGCTTGGTCGAAGTCTCCCCTTGAACCGGTACTGCGCCCGCCATAGAAAATCTCCTCGGAAGCAGCTCCGCCCAGCGCGATCATGATCTGATCCTCCAAATAATCCTTGGTGTACAGATACTGCTCTTGCTGCGGATTATGCCGCACATAACCCAGTGCCTGTCCGCGTGGGGTAAGTGTAACCTGACTGACACTGCCCGGACGCAGTAGTTCTGCCATGATCGCATGTCCCAACTCATGAATAGCAACGCGCTTCTTCTCTTCCAGATTGGTCTCGCGGTCTGTCTTCTCGCCCATCATCACCTTATCAATGGCCATGGACAAATGACGATGCTCCACCTCTGTCAGATTCTCACGCATCATGTAGATGGCTGCTTCGTTCATCACACTTTCGAGCTGGGCACCGGAAAAGCCATAAGCTTCCTCGGCGATTTTATCGAGACTCACTTCAGGGCTCAGCGGCTTGTTCTTGGCATGAAGAGCCAGGATCGATCTGCGGCCCTTGATATCAGGCATATCCACCTGAATATGACGATCGAACCGGCCTGGACGCAGCAGCGCCGAATCCAGCATTTCCTTGCGGTTCGTAGCAGCCACCAGGAGAATACGCGGAGTCTCATTGTTATAGATACCGTCCATCTCCGTGAGCAACTGATTCAGCGTCTGGTCATACTCACGCTGCTGTCCACCTTCGCGCTTACCGCCAATGACGTCAATTTCGTCGATAAAAATAATCGCGCTCTGCTTGTTCTCCTTCACAGCCCGAGCACGGGCGTCTCGGAACAAATCACGGATACGCCCTGCGCCTACCCCAACATACATTTCAACAAACTCACTGCCGGAGGCGGCAACGAATACCGAATTCGTATAGTGTGCAGCTGCTTTAGCCATCAGTGTCTTTCCGGTTCCCGGAGGACCGGTCAGCAGGATGCCCTTGAGCGGACGAATCCCGAACTTGCTAATCTCCTCATGGCGAATCAGGAAATCCAATGCCTCACGCAGTTCCTGCTTGGCATTATCCTGGCCGCCGATTTCTTCAAAAGTGAGCTTGGACGGTCCGTCCTTCTTGCGCTTCTTCTCGGCTCCGGCACCAACAGCGATCCCGCCACGCATATGCGCTATCAGCAGCAGCGCACCGATCATGCCAGCCGCAATGATGACCGGAAAAATATTAATACCAACAAATACCATGAAAATCAATACGACAGGAATAAATCCCACCAGCACCTCTTTAGTCCATTTAGGCATTGTTCCAAACCCCCATCTTGGCCGGCTTGCGCGGCAGAATAATGAATTTGCTGTCTTTGCCGCTGCTCAGGCTTACATAGACATTGCTATCATCAATCTCAGTCGTTGCAATAACACCCTTGTATTCCGTATGATTCTCCTTCAATCCATCAAGCGTTGACGGAATCAATGTATATTTTCCGCTCTCCATGGCTTCTGCCACTGAGAACATTGCTTTATTCCAATAATCATCCAGCATTGCGTTGGAGTGCTGATCAACATCCAGCTTCAACGTACGGCCGTTAATAGCCGACTTGCCTTCTGTCGAAACATATTGAACCAGTTCGCGCATTTTCGTGCCTGGCTGAAGATCAAGTTTCAAAGTCACCTGATCGCGGTTAATAGTAATCTGAGACTTGTTGACACCTTCATAGCCAGCCACAATCTTTTGGAGCGGTTCCTGAACCACGAATTCACGATAGAGAAACCATCCACCAAATAACAAGGCAGCCGTCAACAGTGACGTTAGTAGTACAGGTACAAGACGCAGTTTCAAGAAACGTCCTCCTCTCGATGATTACAACAAGTAATATGAATACGTCCTGGTATGCTATGATCCCTATACTCGGGGATTCAGTTCAGCATGCCCTCTTGAATACAAATAGTAGTATATCACAGGTGTATATACGAAAACGAAAAAAAGTGTGAATATATTTTAAATTTTTGATTCTAATTTTTACAGATTTATCTAACCTCTTTTTAATGTTTATCGACAAAAAAAGCCGCAGAACTAAGTTCTGCGGCTTTTTTTGATAAAATATCTGGCCGTGGATGTGATGTCTGCATCTATTCGAATCATCACCGCTACACCATCTGATATAAATTAATCAACCTATTTGATATACCTTAATCAATACGAAATGATATATAAGACGAACAAAAGAAAGTAAGAAAATAAATTTAGTAAAAGAAATTCACAAAAACTAAGAGGAGTAAACGTGGAATTTGGAACTGTAGGAGCGGAGCATTCGCCTGAAAGCTTACATAGGAATGGTTTACATCCGGATATTTCACATATATAAACCCCTCCCAGAATTCTTATATTCCATAACATGTAATACATTGTTTTTGCTCATTGGCTGCCACCTGATTTCAACCGATATTCCCCTACATCAATCCTTTTAACAGCGAGAAAAATAGCCAGTCTCCCTAACTAACGGCATTTTTGTATCTTATTTCGAAAAAAACACGGTTCTGCGATTATTTTAGAAGATTTAAGGTACAATTTTGCACTTAATTGCCGTTAACCGTTGGCAGTCGAGAATTTAAGGTACAAAAATGCCTTTAATCCAACTTCAGGCCTCCTAATTAGACCATGAGTCCCCGTAAAAAATCGTCGTTAAGCACTCTCGTTAATGAAAATTATCAGACAGCATATTCAATTTCCAATTTGTACGCAAACAAGCGAACCGCCATCCGGTTCGCTTGTTTGTTTTTTCTTAAATCCTCTAACTTCCCCTTACTTTTCCCGTCAAGGAGTGTCCAAGCAGGTTCAAACTCAGCGCTTCGGCAAACTGAAACGGCCTCCGATAGGACTCCCGTCAGAAAAACGGTAGAACTGATAATAATATCGGTCTGCCTGTTGATAAAAAAGCTGCCAAGTATATTCCCCATTGTATACACCCGGGATCAGCCTTTGAATTTTAATATCCGGAAGCTGTGCGCTGATGATGGACCTGATTTTTGCCTCCGATGTGCCCTTACTCACTTCTTCGCTGAATACCACGTTGTCGCCCTCAGCGACCTTTCCGTCCGTTGTAAAGCGAACCCACACCATTAGCTCGGTACCCGCCTCATTTTTACCTGTCAGCACCCAATACACCGAGTTTTCATCCCAGACCGATTTCTGGGCCTTCTCCATCAGAGTCAAGCCCGCACGGCTCTGGGCAACCACCTTCGCTGCATCCCGTTCTTTCCATTGGTCTTTCATGATAAAGGCATAGAACTGAATTAGGCCGAGCAGCAAGAGCAGAAACAGCGCCACTCCTAGCAGGATCCATTTTTTCCTCTTTTTCAAGTTACAGCTTCCTTTCTACATGTTCCGCGGCGGTGGTGCCTATTCCTGCCTACCGCTTCAGCAGGCCTTCAAAAGCTTCCTGTGCTTTGCGACGAATGGCCTCTTCATCCAAGGTCAGGCATTCCCCGTTCTTCACAATTTGCTTTCCGTTCACCCAAACATGGAGCACGTCTTTGGCACTGGCTGAGTATACCGCATGCGAGAGCAGATCCGTATGTGGCAAGAGGTGGGGCTGATCAATATCAATGGCAAGAAAGTCAGCCTTCATGCCGGGAGCAAGTCGGCCCACCCCATCCAGGAAGAGCGATTTTGCACCGTACTCCGTAGCCATCTGCATGGCTTCTGCAGCCGGAATAGCTGTTGGGTCTCCGCTGAATCCCTTATGAATAAGCGCCGCCAGACGCATCTCTTCGAACAAGTCCAGATTATTGTTGCTGGCTGCACTGTCCGTACCCAGCGATACGGTGACGCCTGCATTTAGCAGGTCGATAACCCGGGCAATCCCGCTGGCCAGCTTCAGGTTACTTCCAGGGTTATGGGAGACACCGACATGGTGTCGGGCCAGGACCCCGATCTCCTCGTCATTCAGATGCACACCATGGGCAACTAGAGACGGTCGTGTAAACATGCCTACCTTTTCCAAGTGCTCGACTGGGCGTAGTCCATATTCCGCAACGTTCTGCTCCACTTCTCGCTTCGTCTCCGACATATGCGTATGTAGCGGCAGATTCAGATCATGGGCCGCCTGCACGAACTTTACAAAAAATTCCGGCGGGCAAGTATATGGGGAATGCGGGGACAGCATCGTTGTAATTCTGCCGTCTGCCTTACCATGCCAGTCGCGAGCGAACCGTACAGCATCAGCTAGCTTCGTATCTTGTACCTCCGGCGGACATAGACCGATAACCCCGCGTGTCAGCACCCCACGCATACCGGACTGCTCCGTAATCTCAGCTACCCGGTCCATTTTGTCATACATGTCCAGAAAGGTCGTCGTGCCACCCTTCATCATTTCCAATATGGACAGCGAGCTTCCCCAATAAATATCTTCCGGGGTAAACTTGCCCTCCATCGGCCACATTTTCTCCTGCAACCAGACCTGAAGAGTCCGATCATCACCATAACCGCGCAACAGCGACATCGCCGCGTGACCATGGGTATTCACCAGACCAGGCATGAACAGTTGGCGGCTGCCATCGATCACTTGCAGCTCTTCTTCAAGGAATGGCTCTTCTTCGCCTATGTATGTGATGAGATCATTCTCTATGATCATACAGCCGTTCAACACAGACAGAGGAGTCCCAGGCACAAGAAACTTCCCGTTACGAATAAGAATCTTACTGTTGCTCATGCCCAAGCTCTTCCTTTCCATCCTGCAAATAATAAGCCAGGCTTTGCAAATCCGTTGTAAAGTCGGCTGCATGGACACGGATATGGGACGGCGTTTTCAGAATCACAGGTGCAAAGTTCAAAATCGCTTCAATGCCAGATTCCACCAGGATATCGGCCACATTCTGCGCTTCGGTATCCGGTACGGTGATAATGCCGATGCGGATGCCCTGCTCACGAATGGTGCTGCCCAGATCCTTCATTGGTTGTACAGTGAGCGAGTTGATTTTCTGACCTACCTTGGGTTCATAGGAATCAAAAATAGCGCTTATTTTCATCGTGTCCTTCAAGTAAGCATTGTAGTTGGACAAGGCGTGTCCAAGATTACCTGCGCCTACCAGTGCCACGTTAATTTGCTGATCCAGTTTCAGGATATGACGGATCTTCTCAATGAGATAAGATACATCATAACCGATGCCTTTACGGCCAAAATCGCCAAAATAAGCCAGATCCTTACGGATCTGGGCGGGGTTAAGATCCAGCTTCTGACCAAGTTCTTGAGAAGAAACTGTCGAGATTTCACGTTTTTGAAGATCGTTGAGGAATCGCAGGTATACAGGAAGTCTGCGTACCACCGCCTCCGAGATTTTATCCGATTTCATGTTTTCTCCTCCTAAATTAATCTGATTGTTGAAAATAACGCCTACCAAACGGAATGAAAGGGGCTCTAATTGCCCCCCTCCTCCAACCATTCTGCAATTCGGGGAACCATCTGCTCGGTCTTCATATGCTCCATCTTGGGACCGGGCAGCGAATACAGAAAATATTTACCGTAATAGGATTCAATCACCCTGGTATCATAAACAATAACGATCCCCCGGTCTTGTGCCGTCCGAACGAGACGACCAAAGCCCTGCTTGAAGCGGATAACCGCCTGCGGCACGGAGAGCTTCATGAACGGGTTCTTCTTCTGCGCCTGTAGCAGCTCAGCCTTAGCCTCCGCGAGCGGATGGTTCGGCGGCTGAAACGGCAGTCTGACAATGGCCAGACAGGTTAGGGCATCGCCGGGAATGTCTACGCCTTCCCAGAAGCTGCTTGTGCCAAGCAGTACTGAAGCGTTGCTATCCTGAAAACGGCGGATCAGCTTGCTGCGGCTTCCACCTTCTACTCCCTGGCCCAGTACACTGATATCCTGTGAAGCCAGAGCTTCCTTCAGAGGATCATAGACCTGCCGTAGCATACGGTAAGAAGTGAACAGTACGAGCATCCGTCCGCGTGTGATTACCGCAGCCTCCGCCAGAGACTGCACCAGCGTATCCACAAAACGGGCATCGCCAATGCTACCCTTGACGCTCGGGAAGTCGCGTGGAATGACCAGCAGGGCCTGTTCACGGTACTTGAACGGAGAAGGCAGCAGCGAGGTCATCAGACGCCCCTGCTCCGCAGCTTCGCCGAGCCCCAGATTGTCAATCATGAATTGGAATGATTTATCGACCGACAATGTGGCCGATGTCAGCACGATGCTATTCTTCTTGTCGAAGAACAGCTCCTTGAGCTGGGTGCTGACATCGACAGGCACCGCATAGAGCTGCAGGGACTTGCTGCGGTAATTAGTGCTGGCTTCCAGCCAATAGACAACATTCACGTCGTTCAGATTCATAAAGAAACGCACCTGTTCGCGAATGGCGCCCAGATCCTTAAAGAGACCACCAAGATCGGTCACCAGACTGTCCGAACTGGACTGACCGTCCTGTTCACGCATCTCGCTCAGCATCTTCTCACCCTTGCGGATAACTTCGCTGAGGCTCAGGTGCATTGTATTCTCCAATGCCGCAAGCTCTTCCCAGTCCTTCGGCTTGCTTCCCGGCTGGAGACGAAGTACGAGCTGTCCCGCTTCCCCTGCGGCCGCATCGCTTCGCTCTGGCAGGAGAGTGTACAGCTTCTCGCTTAATACATCCCATGTCTCTTTTACCGTAAGCAAGTCCGGATAAAGCCTGTCAATGATGACACTCCATTCGGAAGCCTGCTCGCTACCAGAAGTTTGCAGAATCTGACGCAAGGCCGGAAGCTGTCCGTTACGGCTGTCCTTGTAGAGTCTGCCGAGCGTATGTGACACCGTAAAATGCTTCATGTGCATGCCGAGATGCTTCCCGGCTACATCCTCCAGATGATGGGCCTCATCAATAACCAGATGCTCATAGGCTGGCAACAATTGATGCCCGGCCTTCACATCTGCAAACAGCTTGGAATGGTTCGTAATTACCACGTCCGCTATACCGGCCTCATGTTTGGCCCGGTGGTAATAGCACTTACGGAACCAAGGGCAGGACCGGCCCAGGCAGGAATCGGTGTCGCTTGCCACCGTCTCCCAGAAATCCCCGCCGCGTCCACCGAGGTTCAACTCCTCGTCATCCCCGGACTCACTCTGAGTCAGCCAAACGATCATCTGGGCGGCAATGATAGCATCTTCCCGCGGGCTGGTAAAGTCCCTTTTATTTATTTTATGTTCAAACTTGCGCAGACACAAATAGTGCCCTCTTCCCTTGAAGATAGCAGCCTTGAACGGAAATGGAACAACTTCGGTCAGCAGCGGAATATCGCGCTCCCGGAGCTGGTCTTGCAGATTAATCGTATGAGTGCTGACCATGACCTTTTGTTCGCTACGAACGCTCTGATAAATAGCCGGAAGCAGATAACCCAGCGATTTGCCGGTTCCTGTCCCTGCCTCAATCAGCAGGTGCTTGTCCTCAGAAAGTGCGGTTATAACCTCGTTAAACATAATATCCTGCGCTTCTCGGCTTTCATAATGGGGCAACTTGTCCTTAAGCCGTTGTCTAACCTCATCCATATAATCGGAGAAAGATAATGAATGCAGCGGATTAGCACCATGTTGATCCCTTGGAGGCTCCAGCTCTGTCCAGTCGCCTATCTTGAGAGCAAGCTGCCGATAAAAAGTTAAATCGCTCTCCGGCTGGAAAGTCTCCATCTCCCGCTCCCGCAGCAACCCGTCGAAATACCAGCCGAGATCGCTGTCTTCTGCGGCGAACAACTCGCTAAGCCGCTGTATCGTAAGCAGCGGCAAGCTATACAGCTCCTCTAGACATTGGAGCAGCACGAGCGCGGTAGCCAAGGCATCGCTGTCGGCCTGATGTGGCCGTTCATGCGTAAGGCCGAAATGGCTGCTGACCGCCCCGAGCTGATATGTTGTCAGCGAAGGAAAGCAAATTTTCAGGAAATCCATCGTATCCAGAATACGGCCTTGAAACGGCAAATAGCCGCATCGATCCAATGCATTTTGCAAAAAATGGAAGTCAAAGGCGACATTATGCCCTACCAGAACCACATCGTCCAGTAAAGGCACAAGCTCCATCATCATCTCATCCAGCTCTGGCGCATCCGCCACGTCGCTGTCGGTTATGCCTGTCAAGCCCGTAATAAAAGGAGGAATCGGCGCTCCGGGCTTGACGTAGGAACCATAGACCCGGGAAATGGACCGGTCTTCTTCTATAATGGCAAGACCCACCTGGATGATTTCACCCACCGATTGGGTTCCCGTTGTTTCAAAATCAAGCACGGCAAATTTCATTGTAAGTTCTATTCCCTTTCACTTGAGACTCTTAATCAGCATAACAGAAGTTGCGAAAAAAGGCGATGCACCCCGCTGTCAACAGTGGAGGCATCGCTTCTGTGGCAAGACTGATGGTTATAAAAGCGAGACAAGCTGGCTGCCATACTGGAGTTGTCCCCCACGTTTACGGCACACTTCCAAATTCACAGTCGGTTCCGGCAGGGCCGGATCATGCTGGAGAGACAGACCGAACAGCTCCTGCGCTTCAGGGAAGCGCTCCTGCGAGGCCCGGATACAACCCATGGCATTATAGATCATCGCCTTGAGCTTACGTTCCCGGACGAGATTCAGCATATGATTCAGATGAACCCATGCGGCTTCGCCCTCCCCTTCCTGCAGATAGGCCATGGCGAGATACAGTCGAGCGGCGAGGCTGTCCGGGTACTCCTGAACGACGCCCTTAAACTGTTCGATACACTGCCGATACATCAGCAGCTTGTAATAGCCCTGACCTCTGACGAAGGACTCCATGGACAGCTCTGGAGCTTCCTGCGGAGCAGCAGGCTCCAGAGGTTCATCCGGCAGCTCCATGTTGTCACGGAAATGGCTGAGCTTCTCCGCAAAGACCAGCCATTCATCCATGACATGGTCGCTGATTCGGTGCAACAGATTATACTTGCATAAAAGCTCTTCCCGGCGGGCACCCTGCGCTTTAGGATAGTCAGTGACGACCTCCTGTAGCATCTGGTTCATTTCAGCAAATAAATGTTGAAACATGACTTCATCCCACCCTTACTGAAAATGGTATCAGTTCAGTCCAGCTTGCCTGACTTCATTTTTCGCAAGGTAAGGGCCTTTCATGCCTGCCATTGATTACATGCTCGTCAGACCAGTCAGACTATGGTCGCGTGGATCTCATGATCGGCGAGTTTGACCGGCTTGTTCAGTTCATCTACAAAAACTACAGTTGGCTTGTGGCCCTGAAGCTCC
Organism: Paenibacillus sp. NPDC057934; assembly: GCF_042887565.1. NCBI lineage: Bacteria > Bacillati > Bacillota > Bacilli > Caryophanales > Paenibacillaceae > Paenibacillus > Paenibacillus sp. NPDC057934. Next base: position 92,958 of record NZ_JBHVPB010000002.1, on the reverse strand, counting down.
TCTTGGGAAAGCATCGCATAAGAAATAATGATCACCGTATCGCCAGGGTGCACCAGCCTTGCTGCCGCACCATTGAGACAAATCACTCCGCTGCCACGCGGACCGGGAATGACATAAGTCTCCAGACGGGACCCGTTGTTGTTGTCCACGATCTGCACCTTTTCATTCTCCAGCAAGTCTGCGGCTTCCATCAAATCCTCATCAATGGTAATACTGCCCACATAATTCAAATTGGCTTCTGTCACCGTCGCGCGGTGGATTTTGGATTTCATCATATGTCTAAACAATTGCAGCTACCTCCTTAGGAGTAAACACAATATTGTCGATCAGGCGGGTTTTGCCGAATTTGACGGCCAGTGCCATAATGATCTCACCATCAGCCTGTGTCAAAATGGAATCGCCAGTCAGTGGCTCAAGGTCTGGAAAGCTCAGGATTTCCGCGTAATCTATCACCGCGAGTGGCGAAGAAGAAATGATCGTTGTCAGCAATTGCCGGATTTCATCAGCCGTCTTGGCTGTTCCCTCTTCAACGGCTTCACGAGCCGCCCGCAGGGAACGTGACAGTACGAGCGCCTGCAGTCGTTCTTCCTCCGACAGATACACATTGCGGGAACTGAGCGCCAAACCATCGGCTTCACGAACAATAGGACAGGCAACAATCTGTACATTCATATTCAGGTCAGACACCATTTGGCGAAGAACCGCTACTTGCTGGGCATCCTTCAGACCGAAAAAGGCATAATCGGGTTGCACCATATTGAATAGCTTGGAAACTACGGTAGTGACTCCGTCAAAGTGACCCGGGCGTGAAGCCCCGCATAGTACATTCGTCAGTGAAGAGACGGACACCCCTGTACGAATGGGACGTGGATACATCTCTTCCAGAGAAGGGATAAATACGATATCCGCACCTTCCCGCTCCGCAAGCTCCAGATCACGGGCTTCGTCACGGGGATATGAAGCGAAATCCTCATTTGGCCCAAATTGCAGCGGATTGACAAATATGCTCATTACCACTGTACCGGACATTTCCACTGCCCGGCGCAGCAGGCTAGCATGTCCGTCATGCAAGTAACCCATGGTCGGCACAAAGCCAATCGGCGTATGACCACCGCCCCGCATATATTCCAGCGCTTCGCGCAATTGTTCTACTGTTCTGACCACTCTCATCTTATTTCGCTCCTTTTGACACGGTGCCGTACAATGATTCTAGAACCGTCTCATCCGCTTTGAAAACATGGCTCTCATCAGGGAAGGCGCGCTGCTTAACTTCCTGTACATATTGAGTGATCCCTTCACGGATTTGTGTTCCGATATCAGCATAGGTTTTGACAAAACGTTTCTCCCGGTAAGGGGAGGCATAACGCAGTACATCATGGTACACGAGAACCTGACCATCCGTATAACGTCCGGCTCCGATACCAATAGTTGGAATGCTGATGGCTCGGGAAATGGCCTCGGCTACTTCCTCTGTCACAAGCTCCAGCACTATGGCAAAAGCACCAGCAGCCTCAAGCGCCTTAGCCTCATCCATCAACCGCTGTGCGTCCGCCGGGTCTTTACCCTGGATCCGGTAACCGCCAATAGTATTCACGGACTGCGGAGTCAAGCCGATATGTCCAAGTACGGGTACACCTGCAGATACAATTTGCTTAACGGTCTCACAGATCTCAACGCCGCCCTCCACTTTAACCGCATGAGCACGTCCCTCTTGCATTAGTCTGCGCACTCCGCGGAGACTTTCGTCAATGCTACCGTGGTAGGTCATAAAGGGCATATCCGCCACAATAAAAGTGTTATGTGCTCCGCGCACTACGGAACGTGTGTGGTATACCATATCATCTAATGTGACCGGAAGGGTCGTATCATAGCCCAACACCACATTGCCCAGCGAATCGCCAACAAGGATGATGTCGATGTCAGCCTCTTCGGCCAGACGGGCTGAAGGGTAATCATATGCAGTAATCATAGTTAGCGGAATACCGTCCGCCTTCATTTTTTTCATTTTCACAATGTTCAATGCCTGTTTGTCTGCCATTGCTCCTCATTCCCCTTTTCCTGAGTAGATAGCGCGTAAACGCGCAAATAAAAAACCCTTTAGCATTAGTCCGCTAAAAAGGTCCGAAGGGCAAAAAAGAGTCACTCGCGATCGTCCCTTCTGTCTCGGTCCTTACGGCTCAGAGCAGAATCCAACGTAACCGTTCATTACAGTTATGAAGGTGAATCCAAAGAAACACATGATCTATTTCGGAGTGCAGCTCGCTTAAGTTCCGATACCGCCTCTGTCCATAGTATATCAAAAGATTGCCGTAAATACACGAAAAAAATGTGACAAGTCATGGTACAAAGTCTCAGATTAGCTCGATTTCGCCAGAGGATACGCTGTGAATTTGTCCCGCGCGGTCCATCAGCAGTAGGCTGCCATTATCGTCCAATCCTGTCGCAAGACCCTCCATTCGCCCATGCGGAGTATTTCGGGCCACTTGACGACCCAGCGTCACCGACATAGCTTCCCATAACCGGGCCACCGGGGAAAACCCATGGTCCATATAAAAATCATACAGACTGTCCAACTCGGTCAGTACAGCTCCTGCAAGAACAGAACGGTCAACAGAAACCCCTCCCCGTTCAATCAGCAGCGAGGTGCCCACTCCGTTCAGAAAATCCGGGTAATCCTCTTCCTTGAGATTAACGGAAATGCCAATACCGGCAATGCAATAGGCCAGCTCATTCTCGGAGCAGGATGACTCCAACAGAATCCCGCATATTTTGCGGTCTCCGGCGAGTAGATCATTCGGCCATTTGATCCCGACGTCCACTCCCGATACACGCCGAATAGCCCGACAAACCGCTACGCCCGCCATCAACGTAAGCTGCGGAGTAGACAACAACGGAAGTCTCGGCCGAAGCACCACGCTCATCCAGATGCCCTTGCCGAACGGGGAATGCCATTTCTTGCCCTGTCGGCCTCTGCCACCCGTCTGTTCCTCGGCAATGACGGTAGTGCCTTCGGGCGCACCGTTCTCGGCGAGCCGCTTGGCTTCCTCTTGGGTTGACTCCACAGTCTTCAGCATATGTACATGTCCGCCCCAACGGGAAGCCGAAGCTTCCTGTTGTAATCCGGACAGCGATAACAATTCAATATTGCGTTCAATGTTGCTCATGTCCTACCATCCTTTTTGCTTCCAGTAACAATTCTTCTGGATGATTGCGCAGGTCACCGGCTGCTACGGCCTGAAGAAGACCTTGCAGCAGCTTCCCTACCCATGGCCCCGGCCGTTGTTCCAAGGCCGCGGCCAAATCGTTGCCGGTCACCGCGAGACCGGCAAGTGCCTGCACCGGCATCTGCGCCATCCACTGGCGCGCGATGGCCGGGAAATCCTGGCCTTCCCCAGTACGGGGAAGGCCATCGGCTGCGGCAGCATCCGCAGGCGCTGCCACAAGGAAGGCGGCGTGGTCTGCGCCGCCGCCCGGGGCGCTCCCTGCTGCTGCAGGGAGCGCCTCCAGCAGCGCTAGCCAGCCTTCGGCGGCGGCGCTGCCATGGGCCAGCACGGCGGCGATCCATTGCCGCCGCAGGGCCTCCACAGCGCCCGGGTCCCCCGCGGGCGCTGCCTCAAGGGCTGCGGTCCAAGCTTCGCGGACCCGCAGCACACGGACGACGGAGGTGCGCGTCGTCCCGGGGAACGTCCATGCCCGCAGCAGCGTATCGGCCTCTGTGGCCGACACGCCTAGGGCATGCAGGAGCAGCGCCCACCTCAGATGGGCGCCCTCCAGTTCCCCGATCCCGGCCGTCAAGGCGGCAGCTGCCGCCAGATGGGCATCGGTCCAGGGGAAAGGGGCCTTGCCGCGCGGCAATAACCCGCTGCGCGCCAGCATGCCAAGGCCGCGCAGGGGATGCGGCCCCTCTACGATACGCTCCAGCTCTGCGCGGAGCCGCTCCACAGCAATATGCGCCAGCTTATCCCGCTGGCGCAGCAGCCCGCGCCACGTATTCTTGGCGACGGAGAAATCCAGCACGGACGCGAAGCGCACGCAGCGCAGCATCCGCAGCGCATCTTCTGCGAAGCGCTCCTCCGCGTCTCCTACACATCTTACGGTCCGGCGGCTCACATCCTCCGCACCGCCAAAAGGGTCCGTCAGTACACCATCTGCTCCACAGCAGATGGCATTCATCGTAAAGTCGCGACGCCTTAAGTCTTCCTTAAGATCCCGGACAAAGACCACCTGCTGCGGACGGCGATGATCGGCATAGCCGCTTTCCGTCCGGTACGTTGTCACCTCAAAGGCATGACCTTCCTTAAGAACAGTTATGGTTCCATGCTGAAGTCCAGTGGGGACTGTCCGCGGAAAAAGCGCCACCACTTCCTGCGGAAGCGCCGAAGTGGTGATATCCATATCATGAACCGGACGGCCCATCAGCTCATCGCGGACACAGCCCCCGACCCAAAATGCCTCATGGCCATTCTCCACCAGCTTGTCTATCACATTCTCCGCAGCTTCCGCCATGCCGGCAGGCGCCATCTTCCACTCCATCAGAAGCTCCTAACTCCCGAACCATAACCCAATTCCGGCACCTTACGGTCAAGTACCCGGTAATAAATGGATTCATATTGGTCCGTGATCGTATTATTGCAGAAATCCTCACACGCTCGGTGCAAACAAGCTGCTCTGAATTGCTCGATCATGACTTCATCCGACAACAGGTTGATAGCATATTCTGCCATAGTCTTCGTGTCGCCGATCGGGGCCAAGAAGCCTGTTTTGCCATGCTGAATCAATTCCGGTATGCCACCAGCCTCGGAACCAATGGTCGGAACGCCACAAGCCATCGCTTCCAGTGCGACAAGACCAAAGCTCTCCTTCTCGGAAGGGAGCAGCAACAGATCGGCCAAAGAAATAACTTGAGCAATCTCGTCCTGCTTCCCGAGGAAACGAACCTTGTCGTCTAGCCCCATCTCGCTGATTTTGGCCTGAATCTTCGGCAGATCCGGCCCTTCACCGACCAACAGAAGCTTGGAAGGAATTTTCTGACTGACCCGAGCAAAAACATCTACTACATCTCCGACACGTTTGACCGGACGGAAGTTAGAGATATGCATGAGAATTTTCTCATCAGGTTTGGCAAAATCTCCGCGCAAATCCGTTACATCCCGCGGATAGTACACACGCTTGTCTACAAAATTGTAAGTAAGATCAATATCGCGTGTGATATCAAGGACCTTACGCGTTTCTTTTATCAAGTCCTGCGACACGGCGGTGACCGCATCACTTTCGTTAATGCCGAGCCTGATCAAATCCTTCAGTGACTCATCCTGACCCAACACCGTGATATCTGTTCCATGTAGCGTGGTTACGACCTTCATATCATTGTTTAGCATCTGTTTGGCGAGAAACGCACAAACCGCATGCGGAACTGCGTAATGGACATGCAGAATGTCCAGATTTTGCATTTTAGCAACCTGAGCCATCTTATTAGCTAGTGCCAGATCATAAGGCGGATAACGGAACACGTAGTAATCGTTGACCTCAACCTCATGGTAAAATATATTCTTCTGAAACGTTCCGAGCCGGAACGGGATACTGTGAGTGATAAAGTGGACCTCATGGCCTTTTTCAGCCAGCAGCTTGCCCAGTTCAGTTGCCACTACGCCCGAGCCGCCCAGAGACGGATAACAAGTAATGCCTATCTTTAACAACCGGTCCATCTTTGCGTCCCCTTCTTGTCTAATGTTGGTAACTTCTTTATATAAAGTTGTTTATTCGTTTTCTAATTCTTGTAAAAAAGCAAGCACTGCATCTTTCATTTGCTCCATACCTGGAGATTCGAGCGGGAAATGCCCGGCCCCTTCCAAAATCACACATTTTTTTCTAACCCTAAGTTTATTATAAAAGGGTTCGCTAAGTGAAATCGGCGTCATTCGATCCTCCTGTGGATGAACCAATAGGACCGGACAGACCTCAAAATGCTCAGGTTTAACGGACAGCTTCATATCCAGAAAGGTTCGTAACAGGCGTAACGGGATCTTGGTGCCTGCCGCCCCTGAATCATTCATAATCAGTTGGTTTAACTCGTTATTATTAGAAATGAAATGCATGCGCGAAACATGGTTCACAGATATTTTCAAGGAATCCAATACCATTGGAAAAGCATCCATCATAGATTTACCGAATCGGCTGATCAACTTATTGGGCGCCAGTTGATCACGAACCTCCGTCCGGCTAGTGTCGATAAATGTGGTGGCAATCAGGCCTTTTACTTTTTTGTTGTGTACAGCCGCATGATAGGCAAGCATACCACCAATGCTGCTGCCGAGTAGAACAACAGGTCGTCCATCCCGCTCCAGCTCCCGGTCTATCAAATCCGAGATCAGCCGGGTCCAGAGCTGGTAGTCCATTGATTGAGAAGAATGCACACGGCTTAGTCCGTAAGGCGGCAGGTCGGGTGACACAACTTCGTAGCCGCTGTTCTGCAGCATTTTGGCATAAGGTGCAAGCATCCTGCCATTACCGCCTGCCCCATGAACTGAAATGATCTTCAGTTTGGAGCTTGTCACCAGCATACGATCTATATGAATACTTCCCTTGTCCCATTCCCACCATTCCTCGGACGGAAGATCCCCTGCTTTAAGCTGAATTTCTTCAGGAAAGAACTTCTGGTATTGCCGCCAATATAAATCACTTTCATTATAAGATGGCGGCAATTCCCTTTGAAGTACCCTGTCACGCCTCGTCACGATGACTGCTGCGAACCATTCCCGGCAGTGAACATTTCCACAGCATAAGGAACCTTTGTCGCAAACCCTTCCGCATAAGGAATGAGTCTGCGCTGTCCAAGCAGCATGTCTCTCGACCGAACACGTTCGATATAACCTTCTGTCAGAGGAGTTGACACGGCGTCCTCTCCTTCTGGCTTGGTGAACTGGGAGCGGTAGCAGGACAGCGCCTGCTCCTTCACTCCGTATTGTTCTGTTACATCGACGATCAAATCCGTCCGGCCTAGATCATTGATGAAGTAAAAATACAGCTGCGGCGCAGGGACCGCTGGCTTGTCCGGCATATATTTACGCAGCTTGGCGTTAAAAACCGCTTCTTCTACAAGTTTAGAACAAGCAATATGATCGGGATGTCGGTCTTCCCAGTACGGCGCGAACACAATATCAGGTGCATACTTGCGAATCTCAGCGGTTACCGCAGCCACGTGTTCTTCAGTAATATGAAGACCTCTGTCAGGCAGCCCCAGATTGCTCCGCACGGTAACGCCAAGCACGTCAGCCGCACGCTGTGCTTCGATCTTGCGCAGCTCAACTGTACCATTGGAGGACATTTCTGCGGCCGTCAAATCGCACAGTCCCACCTTCAGGCCAGCTGCTGTATGCTTGGCAATGGTTCCCCCCATACCGATTTCAGCATCGTCTGCATGAGCGCCGAATACGAGAATATCCAGCTTCATTCGTCTACCCCCGGTTTATATTTATGTACCAGCTCACGCCAGGCAAAATCCCCTCGGTCAATCGCCTTGACCAGAATTTCCGCGGTAGCGATATTCGTAGCCACTGGTATGCCGTATACATCACACAGACGAAGCAGCGCCGTAATATCCGGTTCATGCGGCTGCGCCATCAGCGGGTCGCGCAAGAAAATAATGAGATCCAGCTCATCCTGAGCCACCATGGACCCGATTTGCTGGTCTCCTCCGAGAGGGCCACTCATGTAGCGGTGAATGACTAGCTCTGTGACATCCATAATCCGCTGTCCGGTAGTTCCCGTAGAAAACAATTCATGCCCTTTAAAAACATGCTCATACGCCGTCACAAAGTTAACCATTTCATCCTTTTTGCGATCATGCGCAATAAATGCGATTCTCATCATGGTGTACTCTCTCCCGTCTAATCTATAAAATGCTCAAATCCGTAGATCATTCCTGTATATTCCATTACCTTTTGAATCCCGATTTTGACTCCCGGCATATAACCCGCACGTTCATAGGAATCATGACGGATCTTCAAGGATTGCCCGAAATCGCCGAATATCACTTCTTCCTGGGCGAAGATGCCCGGCAGACGGACACTGTGAATACGAAATCCGTTATAATAGCCGCCGCGTGAACCTTCAATTGTCTCTTCTTCCAACGGGTTACCTTGGCGAAGCTCTTGCCTTACTTCAGAGATCATCTCTGCCGTCTTAATGGCCGTACCCGATGGCGCATCCAGCTTCTGGTCTCCATGGTACTCGATAATCTCCAGATTAGGGAAGTACTTGGAGGCCTGGGCTGCAAATTTCATGAGCAGAATAGCTCCGATAGAGAAGTTCGGTGCAATCAAACCACCGATACCTTGCTCCTTACACTGCTTGTCCAGCTCGGCGATTTGTTCCGGAGTAAAACCGGTTGTACCGATCACAGGACGAACCCCATATTTAACAGCCAGCGCGGTATGCGGATAGGCTGCTTTAGGGTTCGTAAAGTCTACAAGCACATCCGCGTTGCTACTGGCAAGCGCAGTCTCCAAGTCACTCACCACTACGATACCAGCTTCCTCCAACCCAGCCAGACGGCCTGCATCGCTTTCAGCTGAGGACCGGTCTACCGCTGCGGCCAATTCCAGTTCTTCATCCTGAAGAACCAGCTTCAAAACTTCCTTGCCCATTCTTCCGCCTGCACCTGCTACAATTACTCTAATTTTCTTACCGCTCATATCAAATTCATCCTCGCTTTCGCTGGTTCTGTAGTTATTGCATATAAGTCTGCAATGATTTCTGTAGGTCCTTCATCAATTGCCGTAGTCCGGCATCATCCGGATGCAAGGAAATAACTTCTTTCAAGGCGGAGATCGCCTGTACATGCTCATTCATCCGGCTATGCGCAATGGCCAGCCATACATAAGCGTCACCAAATAAAGGATCCAGCGTGACCGCTTCTTTTAATAATGTAATGGGGTGATACGGATTGAGAGTACCTGCCTCTTCATCTTCCAGCAATCGTTTGGCTTCGTTGACAAGCCTCATCGCCTGCAAATGCTGCAGGTGGAGATTATATTCCGGCTTACTGCCGTCCAGCTTCACTGCGACAAGGGCATGCTCGACCGCTTTATCCAATCTGCCACTACGCGCATAAGTAATGGAACAGCGGTATCGAACCTCCGCATCGCAAGGGCTGGCGGCAATCGCCTTCTCGAAGCAGGATACGGCCTCCGCAAAATCGCTGCGCAAAATGGCACGGTAAGCATCTTTGATATAATCAGTATTACTCATATATGCACCATCCTCACGGCTTCAAGTGCCGATCGTTTGGTACAGCATATGATACATTCGCCTAATCGGTGTTTTTCTTCGTCCAGCGATCGGCATCACGTGTATTGAACTTGTGCATGACCTTGTCATGAGCCTCTGTGAGATCAATGCCAAGTGAATTGGCAAAACAAATGGTGATAAACAAGATGTCCCCAAGCTCAAGCTCGATGGAATTGTCCGCTTCATCCGCCTTCTTCGGCTTCTCGCCGAATTGATGGTTCACCTCGCGGGCCAGTTCGCCGACTTCCTCGGACATACGGGCCAGCATCGCCAGCGGGCTGAAGTAACCTTCCTTAAATTGCGAGATATATGCATCTACTTCACGCTGAATTTCATTAAGACTTTTTTCCATAAAATGTTCCTTCGCCCCCTGTTGCATCTTGCCTATTGTTTGCCCCTATGTTATCGTAAAGACGTTTTGAAGACAAATCTTTTTTAAGAATTTTAAGGATCAGATAAAAAAGGCATACTTATTAAAGGCAAGTGCAAGACCAGAAAAATGCCCTATAGAGGCCTAACGAGGGATTCCATGAATTCATCCAAATTGTTTGCGATTACAAAAACTGTAGCGCCAATCATGCTGGGAAGCGCCATCTATGCCTTCGGACTGCTGTATTTTATCATTCCGAACCAACTGATGGAGGGCGGTGTTACAGGGATTACCATCCTGCTAAACTACGCATTCCACATTCCGATCTTTCTGACCACACTACTGATTAATCTGCCGCTCTTTCTAATGGGCTGGAAGGTGCTCGGCGGGCGCCAGATCGTCTATACCGGGGTCGGTATTGGTTCTCTGACTATATTTCTATGGTTATTCGAAAAAATGATCGATCTGGGCTGGATCAACCCGTTTAGCACAGAGCATGATTTTATTCTCGCTTCATTATATGCAGGGGTGACCCTAGGCCTTGGTCTGGGTATCGTATTCCGCTTCGGAGGGACCACCGGCGGCGTCGATATCGTTGCACGGATTATCGGACGCAAATTCGGCTGGAGCATGGGACAGGTTATCCTCACCACTGATGTCGTCATCATTGGTGCTTCTCTGTTGTACATTTCGCGGGAAAAGATTCTGTATACCCTTGTGTCCGTATTCATTGCCTCCCGGGTCATTGATTTCATCCAAGAAGGCGCCTACGCCGCCAAAGCCTTCACCATCATCAGCGACGAGGCCCCGAAGATCGCCGATCTCATTAGTGAGGAGCTGGAGCGAGGCGTAACCTTGATCCCTGCCATCGGTGCTTATTCCAAACAAGCCAAATACATGGTGTATTGCGTGGTATCCCGCCAAGAGATCCGCAGACTCAGTCAATTAGTCAAATCCGTTGATCCGCGCGCCTTCGTTATTATCAACGATGTCCACGACGTGCAGGGGGAAGGGTTCCGGGAGACGTAACGAATTACAGCCGCCTGATAAAACAAGCAAAAAGTCGCGGTTCGGTTGCAAAAAGCAACCAGATCAGCGGCTTTTTAGTTGAAAAGTTAGCGGGCTGTCTACAACATATACGCACCACAGCCCCAGCATCAACACCGACGTTCGTGAGTCACATACTTTCCAACCATTCTCTATCACAATTTTCTGGTCAATAACTAATGCATTCCGCGGTGCCGAAAGCATCAGCTATCGGAAATAAGTGCAGTATTGTACCTTAATTTTCTCGCCAGCTTATCATTCCAGTGATTAAGTGCATTTCTGTACCTTAATTACCTCGAGATTCGCTGTTGCAGGCTTTATCGCAATAATTAACATACGTTTTTGCCGCTAAATGCCTCTAAAACTATATTTCCAACAAATTAAGGTACAAAATTGCGCTTAGTTCTCTCATTGCCTCCACAGCTCAGTCCACACAGGATTAAACTCAGCTTACTCGCTGCCACCACTGCTCAATACAGGCAGGATCGCACCAAGTTCTCCACTCCCTTTAGCTCAGTCCAGTCAAGATTGCACTTAGTTTCCTCATCAGCTCGACCGCCCCGTACAAGCAGGATGCACTTAGTTTCTTATCCGCTCCAAGCCCGGCCAGAAATGGCTCACCTTAGAAAAGAAACCCTTCCTCACTCTAGTCATCAGCACAAAAAAAGACCGGCGTGCCTCACCGATCCTCTTCATTTCCCTGGTTCAATTCCACCACTGAACCTTGTCAGAAAGACTACCCGCCCCTTTAAGGGGGGCCCTGTGTATTGATTTCCAATCTTCAGGTTGTCCCTCTCTAAATCGACTTCCAGCTCTCAGGGAATACCCTTTTACTGACTCCCATCCCTTACGTTGTCGCTCTATATAGGCTTCCAATCCTCAACATGTCGCTCTATACCGGCTTCCAATCCTCGTTCTGGCCACGGTATTTGCGGTAGGCGACATAGACTAGAGCGGCAATAATAAATCCGGCTGCCAGCAGCCCCCAGGCTCCGTATTCCTTAGGCGCCAGCGGGAGCGACAGGGCAGGCTCATCCTTTTCCTTGCCAAACATCACCCGAACTGCCTCCTGGCCGTATGAGATGATCTCCAAAAGCCGGGCACGCTCCGGCTTTTGGCTTTGGGACGGTACGCCCGCTGCGTATGACAACCAGGAATCTAAGGCGTTCACAACCTCAGGCTGACGCGAGATCAGCACCGCCGGACGGATATTGTCATACCTGCCCTGCAGCCGCTCCAGCGCCGTTTTCCACGCTGTCAAATCACTAGCAGAGGCACTCTGCTCCATCGCGTTCAAATCCTCACGCAGCAGCTTGTAGTAATGAAGCCACATCGGCTGGCGAGGATGGTTCAAGCTGTTAGCCGCCAGCCTCAGCTTCGCGGCAGCAGACTCCCAGCGTTCAGGAGAGATTTTCACCCCGGCAATGGCAGACTTCAGGTCTATAATTACAGCCGACAGTGCATTGATGCCTTCCACCGAGGTCAGCCCTTCAAAGGAAGAAGACACAAAAATCCGCGAGATTTCCTCGGTCAGCTGCCGGACCTTGGCAACATTACCATCTACCACATACCCGTAGAGCGCTTCAGCTGCCTGTTCCAGCTGCTGTGCATCACTCCTTGCTCCAAGTACAGCCGAACCGTCATCAGGTACCCCTGGAACGTTCTGCACTGCACCGCTACCCGAATGATCCGCTCCGGCACCAAGGGCCTCGGCTCCAGCCCCTCCATACAGCCCGGCCACCAGCCAGCAGAATATCAGGCCAATCAACAAACAATACCTTCTGCTCGGCATGAGACATCCCTCCTACCCTAAATGTATGGCAGCAGGACAAGGGATAGAACAGATGTAAGGAAGCAAATAACGCCTCAGTTAAATCTCACTCAGAGTCGGTTTTGCCTGCCCTGAAACACCCAGGCGGCGGCTGTGCTAAAGATCGTGAGCGCGAACGTAAAATACATCACCTGCTCCACATGATCTGTAAGCACCGATGGCAACCAAGGGAATACGCCAAAGGAATAATCTACCGTATCATTGAACAATGTGTAGACCAGAGCCAGTGGTAGCATTTTTCGATACGAGAAGAATCTCGCATATAACAAAGCCTCCACAGCCATCCCTGTATGAGAAATGACTAACATCCAATCCTGCCAGGTTATTGCATCCCCAAGATAGCCCCCGGCAAAAATAATGCTGACTGCCCAGATCCCGTACTTCACAGAAGTGACCACCGCAAGCGCTTCAACAATCCCGCGAACAATATTCCCGTTTAAGCTTTTCGGCGGATATAGCAGCAGCAGTAGTGCTATAGTAAAGAAGAGGCTAGCCGTTGGGCTGTCAGGCACCATTGGGAGCAGCCAAAGCGGATAGTGCTCCGCCGTGTATGCGAGCTGGTTGCCGTACCACATATACCCATAAATCGTACCGAGTAGGTTCACAATGAATAAGAGCCAAAGAATTCCCCTATGTTTAAACAATTTTTCAACCCAATGTTGCGACATTCTGACTATTAACCTCCCGACGGCACTTTATGCTAGATCAAGCAGAAACGGCTTGCCATCCTCTAATGGACGGTACCCGTTTCAGCGAGAAATATAAGGATGATTTTTAACATAAAACATATAAATCCTTATATTTATACAAAAAACCTGACCGCATGCACGATCAGGTTTGCGTTAACTCTATTTTACTGTTGACTTTTTTGTTTCGCAAGCCACCCGGCCAGATCGTCAATATCCTTATCTGACAAGCCTGCACCCGTTGCAGCCTCCAGCATAGATGGCATCTGCCCCTGGCCGTCTTTAATGATTTTAAGAATCGCTTCCTTGTCATGGGTATCCCCCACCCCGCGGAGAGAAGGACCTGCCGCGCCTTTCAGATCGGTAGCATGACAGGAGATACAGGTCGCCTGCTTGAAGAGCGCCATGGCTGGGTCATCCTTGTCCACAATTGCAATCTCCTTAGCCTTAACTGCACTAGACGTAGGCAAGCCCTTGGCGTGGTTCTCCGCCGCTTTTTCCTCACGCTGAACATCTTCCGGGATTTGACCCGTCTCCGCCATCTCATGCTTGTATTCCGTCCAGGCGGTGTTGGTCAGGTAAACAATGGCCGCAAGGGACAGGAACATCAATGAAGAGGCGATCGGACGACGATAGAAACGGCGCTCTCGGCCTGTATCCAGGAATGGAGCCAGAAGCAGTGAGCCGAACGCTACGCCCGTAACACCCAGGGTACCGAGAACAATGTAATCCCCCGAAGCATAAGGCAATTTCAAGTATTGATAGAGAAAAAGGAAGTACCAGTCAGGGATGGGAATGACTGTCGCGCTTGCATTTGCAGGAAAGCCCAGCGGCGCTGGCTCGGAAATGGTTAGCACTAGAATACCGACCAGAACTACCACGCCGACCATCCACTCTTTTAATAGAAAGTTAGGGATAAAAGCTTCCGATTTACCTGGATAAGCAGTATAGTCTGGCGGCGTAATGAATCCACTTCCCCTACGTACACGGGAATCGCCGACATACACAACCTTTTCTTTGGAGTTATCTCCGTGTGCCATCTGTACTCCTCCTTATAAGTGTTGCTCCGCATCACCAGCACCGTTAAGCCACGATCCAGTACTTGTCTTATAGCGGACCGGAGATACCCTGTCTGCGGATCATGATAAAGTGTCCTACAAGCAGAATAAGCAATACCGCCGGAAGGAAGAATACATGCAGTGCAAAGAAGCGGGTCAGCGTTTCCGCGCCGACGATCGTACCTCCCTGCATCAATTCCTTAAGCACAGGTCCCATAACCGGAACCGAGTTGGCAATCTCCAGCGTAACCTTGGTGGCGAAATAAGCTTTGTTGTCCCAAGGCAGCAAGTAACCAGTCAAACCCAGACCCAGCATGACGAAGAAGATCAGCATGCCCACGATCCAGTTCATTTCGCGCGGTGCTTTGTATGAGCCGGTAAAGAACACACGCATCGTATGAAGGAACATCATAACGATTACGAGACTTGCGCCCCAGTGGTGCATCCCGCGTACAATTTGTCCGAATGCAACCTTTGTCTGCAAGTATTCCACACTGGCATAAGCATTAATGATATCGGGTACATAGTACATCGTGAGGAACATTCCAGAGAGAATTTGGATCACTGTGATGAAGAACGTAAGTCCGCCAAAACAGTATACGAACGCCGAGAAATGATGCGCCGGATTGACATGCTCGGGAACTTCGTGGTCAGCCACATCTCTCCAGATCGGCGTAATATCCAAACGTTCATCAATCCAGTTATAGACATTTTTAAACATCTGAATTTACGCCTCCTTGTTGGCTACGGTATTCGGTACGATGTCTCCGAGATATACCCAGCCGTTATCAATTTTCGTCTTGTATTGATCCAGAGGTTTCGGTGCCACCGCCAGATTCTTGCCCAGCTTGGTATAACGCGCACCGTGACAAGGGCAATGATATTCATCCGGGTGGGCCTTGTTATTATTCCAGCCAATCGTACATCCCAGATGCTTACAAATTGGTGAAAGCGCATAAATATCTCCGCTCTCATTTTTACGGATCCAGGCCGTCAGCGTAGCTGTACTGGCATACCATCCGTCTTGTTGCTGGAGCTCAAATGTAAATTCCTGTGGCTCATCGGTGATTTTTCCGGTTTCCACAACCTTGATGAACTCCCCTGCGCCTTTCTTATGTAGTATCGGGTCCGCAGCAAAGCGGATCATGGGGAGGATCGCACCCACTCCCATAAAAGCAGTGGCACCGCCGAGCGTGTACGTTAAAAATTGCCTGCGTGACATCTCTTTACGGCTGGGTGGTTGGTCGGGCCAGGTCTCCTGTTGCTCATTATAGCTACTCATATTGCAATATAACCCCCTCTTTCAATATATAAGAAAATGTATATCGCCGTAAGATTAAGAGGCTGGACCGAATATGGGTGCCCATTTGGAAATAAAAGCGCTTCAGTTATTCTGTTTCATTATTGCTAAATTCGATTTCAATGAATAAGATCACATGTCACATAAGTTCAACCTAATCATAGCCCAGGCTCCAAAACCCGTCAAGAATATTGTCTATTTTGTGACAAGCCAAATGAGGCCTAAATTTATAAATTGTTGATTTTTCGTCACATTTTAGTCTCTTTTATTCCTGCCACATTTCCTGAATTCTGTCCCCCACGATGCTATTTAAACGCCCTCCTTGAGGCACCTCAATATTAGGCAGGGCCAGCACTAAATCGCTTTCAATAATCTCATGCCCAGACAGGTTCACATCCACAGTCAGCACTACTGCATACTGGAAGCCACTGGATTTGACTTTATGACAAAGCTCATTTATCAAACCCTTATATCCGGCCCCCATGTACTGTAAAGCGGGATAGGTCACAATTCGGCCACGAAATGGAATTTCAACAATGTCCATAAAATCACGTAGTCTTTCAAGTGCGGCAGCTGTCTCAACGGGGCTCTCTGTACCCTGCAAACCGGTGAAAGGAATCAGACAAGTATCATAGAACCTTCCATTTTCTTTCCAGACTTCGGGGTCAAAATCACTAAATTTCATCCTCTTCCTCTCCTTTGTCGATATTATAGAGTTAAGTAAGAATTATACAGGTCCTATTATAGTGAACGTGCGAGATGATCGTCTACCTTTGAATCCATAAAAGTCACTTCAACAGAAATATCAGGACATCCGGCCTATGTAAGCACCGTACGTCCTGATATTCCAAAACAGCCCCACTGCGTGAGGCTGATGCCTTGATTTTTTTCTCAGGTACTTTGCGGGTCCTGAAAATGTATAAGATCCTTAAGCTAGGTTTTTCAGCTCTGCGGTCAGATTCCGGAAAGCAATCTCGTCCCCCGCAGCCAGCGCCGTGTCAATCTCCCGGTACAAGATGTCGGTACGCCGCTTTCGCAGCGCGTCGTCCCACACCATTTCTGCTGCAAGTCCAAGCATCACTTCATAGGTAGCCTTCATTTTGTCCATTCGATACACCTCCGCTGTTTAAGAGATTCCGTGTTTTCGGGCCTTCTTTTGTTTTCGGTTACATTGAAGCCGGCTCCTACTAAATCATATTCACCAATTCCAGCTCTGTTCAACATTATGGGTTCCACATCGTTGAATGTGTCTGTGCCTACCTCCGGTTGTGCTTCTTCTGTTTTTCTACTGCAAAAGCTTCTTTGGCGCCGCAGCCTGGATTCCCCATGATGTCATCATGACGGCAGGTCCTTCTGAACTCTCTCCGAGCCTCAGCATTCCCAGATGTACCATCATCCGCAAAACCCGTCCTTCCATAATGGAAGTGGCATCATCATAATAAAACGGTTTGACTAGCCAGCCTACTCCCCTGATCAGTGAAGGAACACCGACCCACCGGTCTGCACTTGTACTGATCCAGTACACCAGTGAGGGTAGATTGGGTATGGCACCTTTATACAGTCTTAACCAAAAGGCGAATAACTGCATCAGGCTTTCACATTTTCCAGCTTCCAGCACTGCCACCCCTGCCCCAGTCAATCTTAGTCGGAACCCTGTCTCAGATATCCAGTGACGATGACGGGCGTAATCATATAGCAGGGCCAACCGGGGCGGATAATGTTCGCCTGCCCTTCCGTATCCGAACCTCCACCCCCCCTTGCTAAGCAGCGGCTCCGGTATATGGAGAGCATTCATCAGCCCCTGCTGGTAACGCTTGTAAAGCGCTCCTTCTTGATTTAGCTCCGGCTCATTCTCCCCAATATACCGCAGGAACAGCAACAGGTCACTCTCCAGCATATCACCTTCGCTCCGGTACCCTTCAGGCTCGGGACTCCCGTCAACCTTCTCCCGAATATGCCGGCCCAGGGCTTCCCGAAAACGTGCCTTCAAGTCACCCGGCATCTGGTATAAATACCGTGTTTGTTGTGAAGCACCGTTAAAGATCCAGCCTCCATTCTTGAAGCGCGATACCAATTCCCGATAGTTCCCTTGCTTATCTGGAGGAGCATCAAAGGACGCCTGCCTCGCTGCCGCCAATAGATCTTCAAGACTGAAGTGACTGCGTTCATCAAACAGCAGCGTATTCAAGAAGCGTAATTCTTCCGGTCTGCTCCCCTGGATATAAGACTCCAGAAAATCCCGGCTTCCCAGCGTAACCAAGATGCTTTGGATCAAATCATGCTTGGAATTCTGCTTGCATTGGCACTGGTAGCGTCCCGCGATGGCGGTTAGCTGACCAATATCTGCGTAAGTGAGCATATCCGCCAGATTCATGTTTTATCGCCTCACCGTTTTACTACCATTATGGGATTTAATGCCCTTTTTATTCCTTTTCACGCAAAAAAAATAACCCGAATGGTCGGGTTAACGCTGGTTTTGCAGGATATGACGTGAACAATTGTATAACAGCGGGTTCCATTCCTGTCCTTTTTTCTCGAGAATAGTGAGTGACAGGTTACCGATCCGCTCTACATATTTATCCTTATATAAAGCAATGTACAGTTGGGCCAAGAATCCACCATGCGAGATAACCAAGATATTCTTGTCCAAATATCGGGCGGAAATGTCCTCCATGAAGTCAAGTGCTCGTGCCTGCAGCTGCTCATCCATCTCCTGTCCGAGCTCAAGAGTATTCCATTCCTTGCCCCATCTTTCTTCACGCTCCGCCGAGGTTAGTCCTTCCACCTGGCCGTAAGCCCGCTCCTGGATTCGTCCATCTGCTTCAAGCAGCGGAATGCCCAGCTTCTCGGCAACAATACTTCCGGTCTCTGCCGCTCGGGACAGACTGCTAGTAATGCAATAATCCCAACGATAAGGCTCCTGCAATAGTCTTTCTCCTAACATGACTGCCTGCATTTTCCCCTCGTCATTTAGCGGAATATCACTCTGCCCTTGTATCCTACCAGCCGCATTCCAATCTGTCAGCCCGTGCCGCACCAAACCCAGCAGCATCCGAATCACCCTTCCTCATAGTATTGCTTCTTAATGTACCACGGATATAAGCAAAAGTCTTCTTTTTAAGAGAGCAGGTGGAATTATGAAAGTTGTTGTAAAAAAACAAAAAGATCCTCTTTACAGATGTAAAGGGATCTCTCATTGTCTACGATAACGGTTCAAACGGGTCAACGAGAATACTGACAGCCCTACACCAAGCATGGACAGCATCATCCAATATTGCGGATGTGTAGGTCCCATGCTCACTACAAAAGGTTCAATAATCCCGCCTTCCGAGGTCATTCCGGGATAAGTTGACTGCCAATCCAGGGAAACGCCAGCAATGCCGGTCTCCACAATCCCACTCTGCGCAGACATAGTATTACTTGGTGTCTTGAACAACGTAAAGTAAAGGAAGCTACAAATAAAGACCGCTAAAAAACAGGCAATCCAAAGGCTGATCCGATGGCGGAAAATCGTGGAGTTCCCTGCTGATCTGCCGTCACCCGGCATAAGCCAAGGACTTTCCAGGTAAATCCGCTCCATAACCTTTGCATTTACTGCTTCTGCACGCTCGTCGCTAACATCTTCTTGCAACTCATAAACCAACTGACTACTCTCCTGCCACAACGCCCATTCGGCCGCGCAGTAAGGACAACTCTCGATATGCTTCTCAAGCAATTTGCGCTGGGGGTCGTTGCGGGGAGCGTCCCATAAAGCGGGGATACTATCTTGCGCTTCCCTGCAGTCCATTGACCTTACATCCTCTCAACCTGCTCCTCATCATAGGCAGGCTCATAGAAATAGGATTCGAGTTGGAGCTTCACACTGCTCCTGGCACGGAACAATAATGATTTCACGGAGCTGACACTCTGATCGAGAATCACGGCAATTTCCTGATAATCCATCTGATCGTATTCACGCAGGATCAGCGCGGACCGCTGCTTCTCAGGAAGATTGTTAATGGCTTCACGAACTAGGTTCATCCGTTCTTTGCGAAGTGCAGCCTGCTCCGGGGCTACCTCCAGTGGTGCTACAGGCGTATATCCACTCTCTTCGAGGGATACGTTACCTGCACGGTTCTTACGAAGTTCACTAAGCACCGTATTACGAGCGATCGTATATAGCCAGGTCGAAAAAGATGCATCTACTTCCCGGAAGGAATGTAAACTACGGAACGCCTTATAAAAGGTCTCCGAGCAGAGATCCTCTGCGATGAGCTCCATATGGGAATTCTTCAGCATATGGTACACAAACGCCAAAATCTTGCGCTGATAACGCCGCATCAATTCCGAATATAATTCTGTATTTCCTTGCTTGATTTGCTGGATCAACTGGGAATCCGTCATGGTGAGTTTCGGCCTCCTCGCCTTCCACGTCTTTCCCGTCCCGAGCACTATATATTAGTACCGGGCAGGGCTTGAAAAGTTGCGGTGGTACTGAAAAAAATGAATTGCCTGACGAACAACACTTCTATGTATATTCACATACCCAAATATTAAGGCATGTATCTATGCAGCGCAGTAAAAAAATCCCGGCTACAGGACATTGACGACATCACGAAACTAGCAATCTCTAAAAATACTTTCCTATTGTACCACACATCTACACAGGATTACATTAATAGACTTGGCTTTGGGAAAAACGTCGTATCCTCTCATTCCAAAATACGAATAACAAAGATAGAAGATCGGTTTATTGAAAAAAAGATAAACCTCTGGTCCTAAAATTAGCCAAGCGTCATCAATGAAACGGGCAGTTTAGTTTAATACAATTTCAGTTGAAAAGATTTTCTCTAGTCGTCGTCAGACAATTACTGATTACAGTGCTATAGATAACAATGTAGAGATACACATTGATTATGAAGCAATATTGGCTGTTGATTTGCCTAACGGATTAAAGATTGGAGATAAACTTCAACTAAAAGGAACGTCAGTATTTGAAGTTAAAGAAGGAAAAATATCATTGATTGAAGATTATAGTTAATGATGAGACATCGCATGATTAAGCTACCGGGTACAATAGTTCAATATTAGAACGGCAGTCCAGGACGTTATTCTCTCGTCCATGGCTGCCGTTGTTCTATTACTGGGGAGTCTAAATATTTTATTCTCACTGATCACATGGACAACAATAATATCCAGCAGCAAGAAAATTTTTCAAATAAAGTGTTGACAGAATGTAAACGGATACAATATACTATAACTACAGTATGGTTTCTCTCCACTCCTATCCAAAACTGCACGGTTCCAAAGTTTCTTTGTGAACTGTAACCGCTTATAATGTAAGCGGTCTTTTTTTTGTCTATTTTTAGAAATGATTGGAATTTGATTGGGCGTAGTGGGTTGTAGCTCGTCGCTCATGCAGGTAGGCCCTCCCGGCCACTCACAATTGGTGAATGGTTGCTCGTAGTTGCGTGGTTGGTGACTGATGATGCTTGTGGCTTGTGGCTTGTGACTTGTGATTTGCATTGTGGCTTGTGGCTTGTGACTTGTGATTTGCATTGTGGCTTGTGGCTTGTGACTTGTGATTTGCATTGTGGCCAGTAACGGGATTTTCTCCTGTTATTTTGGGCACTGCTTCCCTTTTCCTTTGAATAACAGGATTTTCTCCTGTTATTCAGCCTCCTATTTGTTAAAAAGCCAACAATACCACTTATTAACTGGAGTTTTTCCCGTTAATTTATCCAAATATGGGTCAGGAGACAAATTTAACTGGAATTTTTCCTGTTATTTATCTTCACAATATCGCAGACGGCTGGGTCAAGGCTGTGTTGCAATAATTCTGTGTAACATAGTTCGAATACCAGAGTTGTACACATTAGAATAAACATATCGGAGTTCGGAGCACTTGAGTCCGTACACCCGAATTCACACAGCTGAGTTCCTTACATTCGATTTCACACCACTGAGTTCACGCACCTGAGATCGCACTCCAGATTTCCCCTCTCCCGAGTCCGCACACCAGAATTCGCACATCAGAGCACACACGCCTGAGTTTCACATACCAGAGTTTACACATCACTCCAAAGTGCACACATCAGGGTTTCCTGTCAGCAGAGCTCGCACGCATGAATTTCTCACACACAGCGTTCCAGAGTTTTAATCACAAAAAAACCGGGGCATCACGCCCCGGTTCTTACACATATACCGTATAGTCTCTTTGCTGCAACAGTATCTTGGCTCGTTCCATGTCTGTCTCCTGGCGGAAAGACAGGCGCATGATTCCGGGAACATCTTCCCGGCTCTCAATAATCTGCACGTTGCTAAGGTTGATCCCCTGATCGCCGAGTTCGGTCGCAATCCGCCCGATAATACCTGGATGGTCCGGAACATCAATATGAAGGTCGAACAACGGCGTGATGATGCCCTTACGCCGCTCCGGAAGCTGACTGCGGAAGCTGTTCGCTTCGTGAAAAGCCTGTTCAATCCCCGTTCCATCCCCGGCCTCCAGCAAGCCGATAAAAGCATCGACCTCCTGGTTCCAGTCCTTTAATAGGCGCAGCATTACGGAACGGTTGTTGAGTAGAATATCACGCCAAATCACCGGATCACTGGAAGCAATCCGTGTAATATCACGGAAGCCACCCGCAGCCAGTGTGCTATATAGCGAATCCTTATTGTCGTAAGCATGTATCTGGTTCACCAGCGCCACAGCTATGATGTGCGGCAGGTGGCTAATGGCACCAACGATCTCGTCATGGTGCTCGGGGTCCAGCCTTACAATCTGTGCTTTCGTATGTAAAAGCAGAGATGACAATGAATGATAAGCCTCCTCCGGTACATCAGGTGGAGGTGTTAGTACATAATAGGCGTTCTCGAACAAGAGTGAAGAGGCGGCTTCCACCCCGGAACGCTCGGAGCCTGCCATCGGATGCCCACCGATAAAATGTACATCCGGTAAATCAAGCGTGAGCGCACAAGCGGCGATGCTGGCTTTGGTGCTGCCGACATCTGTGATGATGCAGCCTGGTTTTAGCGGGAGCTTACTGAGCTGAATAAGATATTCCTCCAGCAGTCCTACCGGTACACATAAAAAAATAAAATCGGCATCAAGTGCCGCTTCCTCTACAGAAAGCGTGGCACTGTCGACCACGCCTCTGCTGATGTATTTCTGAGCGAGTTCAGGACGGTGGGCATGGCCTACAACGGTCAGGCCCTCCTTGCCTTTAAAGCAAAGGGCCAGAGAGCCTCCGATCAGACCGACACCGAATATTGCTATTTTTGTCGTCATGTTCTTTGAACTACCTGCCTTCTGTGATTTCAGTTCACTTGTAACCGGTTATACCCGTACACCCTGCTCGGACAATACTTCTTCCAGTGCGGAGATCAGGGCTTTATTCTGCTCAGTGGAACCCACCGTAGCACGAATGTAAGTTGGATACACTTGATGACCTGCTCTGACGATGACCCCTTTGCGAAGTAACGCATCAAAGATCTCTAGTCCAGGTTTACGTACATCCACCATAATGAAATTACCGTGCGCTGGGAAAGATTTCAGACCAAGGCGTTCAAACTCTCCCTGAAGCTGTACAATGCCGGCACTGTTAAGACGACGACATTCTTGTACATAGTCCTGATCCTGCAGAGCAGCCAACGCTGCGGCCTGAGAGACTCTAGTCGTATTGAATGGCTCACGAACCTTGTTGATCAGCGAAATGATAGCTGGGCTGGCAACGCCATAACCAATCCGCAGGGCGGCCAATCCGTAGATTTTGGAGAAGGTACGCAGCACTACAAGGTTAGAGTAGGTGCCAAGAAGCTTGATGCCGTCCGTATAGGAAGGATCGGTAACATACTCGCAGTATGCCTCATCGAGCACAACCATGACATGTGCAGGCACTGCATCCAGGAAGGCAAGCAGAGCATCATGCGCTACAATGGTTCCTGTAGGGTTATTAGGGTTGCAGATCCAAATGATCTTGGTGCGGTCCGTAACACGGGCCAGGATGCCGTCTAGGTCATGTGTTCCGTCGATCAGCGGCACTTCAATTGTAATCGCGCTTTCGATGTCCGCATTACTCTTATAGACAGAGAAGGTCTGATCAGCCATGATCGTCTCATCCCCAGGCAAGAGGAATGCACGAGTGATCAGCGCGATGATTTCGTCGGAGCCACAGCCAAAAATAATATTATCATTCTTCACGCCAAGATGGGCAGCCAGCGCGGTTGTCAATTCAACAGCTGACCCGTCCGGGTAAAGATACAGATTGTCCAATTCCTTGATAATCGCAGCTTTCGCGCTGGGCGAAGCCCCGTAAGGATTCTCATTCGAAGCCAGCTTGATAACTTCCTTTAAGCCAAGCTCTCTTTTAACATCTTCAATAGGTTTCCCTGGTTTGTAGACTGGCAAGTCTACGATATTCGGTTTAGGATTCATGAACCGTCCTCGCTCTCCACATTGTAGTTATGGTTTTAATTGTGCCACAAATTCACGAATTTGCAACAGCCCCTCCTGGCGTGTGACAGGGTTATCCAGTAGAGGAATCACATCCTCCACTTTGCGGACGATAGCACTCCCCACCACAACTCCATCACATATCTTCGCGAAGCGGGCTACTTGTTCACCAGTTGAGATTCCAAATCCCACGGCAACCGGAAGATCTGTCGCTTCGCGTACGGATTGGATAAAGGCATCGACGCCTTCATGAAAAGAGGAACGTTCCCCCGTAACCCCCAGCGAGGATACGCAATACACAAAACCGCTGGCCCCATTCACGATTCGGGCGATACGTTCGCTAGAGGTTGGAGCCACCAATGGCACAAGATTAATCCCGGCGGCGCGGCTGCGGCGGCGCATTTCCTCCGCTTCCTCGATGGGCAGATCAGGAATAATCAAGCCACTGATTTCATGAGCGTCCAGCTCTGCAAAAAAGGTGTCCAGGCCCATTTGCAGAACAGGATTGTAGTAGGTGAACAAAATGAACGGCAGCTGGCTGCCGGCTTGACGCGCTTGGAGCGCGGTTTCCATACAAGTGCGGATATTAACCTGTCCGCGCAGCGCCCGTGTGGAAGCCCGCTGAATAACCGGACCGTCAGCAAGCGGATCGGAATAAGGTACTCCCAGCTCCAGGATGTCCGCTCCGGCGGCTTCCAGTTCGGCGATAATGGCCAATGTCGTCTCCAGATCGGGATCACCCACGGTAAGAAAAGGAATCAACGCCGTACGTCCTTCTGCCTTTAGCTTTCGGAACACCAGATCCATCCGGTTCGTCGTTTCGGTTGTCATGCTTTTTCCGCCCCTTCCGTGTACGCCATAATCGATTCTACATCCTTATCGCCACGACCGGACAAACAGATGACTACGATATCATCCTTCGTCAAGGTTGGCGCAATCTTCACTACCTGAGCAATGGCATGAGCCGACTCCAGGGCAGGAATAATACCTTCCGTGACACATAGCAGCTTCAGCGCATCCAGCGCTTCGGCATCGGTAATCGGCACATATTGCGCACGCTTGATATCCTTTAGATAGGAATGCTCTGGGCCAACCCCCGGATAATCCAGACCTGCCGATATCGAGTGGGCTTCTTGCACCTGACCATATTCATCCTGCAGCAGATAGCTCATCGAGCCCTGGAAGACCCCATGGGTTCCCTTACTCATGGTAGCTGCATGATAAGGCGTGTCCACCCCTTTACCCGCTGCTTCAACACCGATCAGTCCAACATTCTCATCTTGCACAAAAGGATAGAACATCCCGATGGCATTGCTGCCTCCTCCAATTGCAGCGATCAGCAGATCTGGCAGACGGCCTTCGGCCTCCAGAATCTGGCGGCGGGTCTCATCCCCGATCACGCGCTGGAAGTTGCGGACCATCATCGGATACGGGTGCGGTCCTACCGCTGAACCCAGTACGTAGAACGTATCATCTACATGACTGACCCAATAGCGGAGTGCTTCATTACCAGCATCTTTGAGCGTACGCGTACCGGAGGTTACAGGAATGACCTCTGCGCCAAGCAGCTTCATGCGGAAAACGTTTAAGGCCTGACGGCGAGTATCCTCCTCACCCATGAATACCTTGCACTCCATCCCGAGCAGTGCTGCCACAGTCGCGGTAGCAACACCATGCTGGCCTGCACCGGTCTCGGCGATCACCTTCGTTTTCCCCATCTTTTTAGCCAGAATCCCTTGCGCGATAGCGTTGTTGATCTTATGCGCACCAGTGTGGTTCAGGTCTTCCCGCTTCAGATAGATTTTGGCTTCACCAAGATGCTTGCTTAGGCGTTCCGCGTAATACAGCGGCGTTTCCCGCCCGGAGTATTGCTTGAGCAGATAATCTATTTCTTCCTGAAAAGCAGGGTCTGCCGAATGCTTGCAGTAGGCTTCCTCCAGCTCAATCAGTGCGTTCATCAAAGTCTCGGGTACGAAGCGGCCCCCGAAAGAACCGAAACGTCCATGCTGATCCGGTACCTGTGTCATGATTGCTTCACCCTTTCCACAAAAGCGGTCATTTTGATAATATCCTTGATGCCGTCGCTCTCAACACCACTGGAGACGTCTACGCCGTCCGGCGCGTATTGCTCCAGCAGCTCCCCAACATTGCCGGGATGAAGCCCGCCAGCCACAAACAGCGGCAGTCTATGTGCAGCAGCCGCTTCTCGGTAAGCCGGTATCAGTTCCCAGGCAAAGGTACGGCCGGAACCTCCACTCTGCAAAGGATCATAGGTATCGAGCAGGAGCGCATCTACAATCCCTGCGTACAATTCAATGGAAGCCAGACCCTTCCCGGCAGCAGCATCGTCAGTCTCCTGCACCGATAGTGCCTTCCATACCTGAGCTCCTGGAAAAGCAAGCTTCACCGCCCGGCAAAACGCCGGGCTCTCGTTCCCGTGCAACTGAATGACATCCAGCTGCACGACATCAAGTAACTCTCTGAGCTCTGCCAGCTCAGGGTTGACAAAGACACCGGCAGCCTTGGGAATGCTGCCGGTCTTCCAATTCCGCAGCTCCGCAATCAGCTCTGCGGCTCTTTCCGTCGTCACGTTTCGACGGCTGGGAGCAAAGACGAACCCGATATAATCCAAAGGCAAGCGCTCCATAGATTTTAGCACTTCAACGTCCTGAAGTCCACAGATTTTTACCTTTGTCTCAGTCATGACGGACACGGCCCTTTCCTTCGGGGAGAGGACCCAGCAGAACATTCACTGCCGTCTCTACATCCGGCTGACGCATCAAGTACTCTCCGACCAACACACCCTGCGCCCCTGTTGTACTTAAATAGGCGATATCTGCAGGCCCGGCAATTC
Source organism: Paenibacillus sp. NPDC057934 (assembly GCF_042887565.1). NCBI lineage: Bacteria > Bacillati > Bacillota > Bacilli > Caryophanales > Paenibacillaceae > Paenibacillus > Paenibacillus sp. NPDC057934. Next base: position 66,093 of record NZ_JBHVPB010000002.1, on the reverse strand, counting down.
CACTCTCGCTGATCACCGGCACACCCGCCGGAATTTCTCCGGCCAGCTCCGCTGTGGTGGCAAGCGAGGTCTCGAACGTCCGCAGATTACGGTTATTGATCCCCAGCAGCACATGCGGGGCCGTTCCTTTTCCGGTATCCAACACAGTCGCAAGCTCGCTGCGATCATGCACTTCGATCAGCACATCGAGTCCAAGATTCGCAGCCGTATCTGTGAACGAAGCCAGCACTGCGGGTGTAAGGATGGCTGCGATCAGCAGCACCGCATCCGCACCAAGCAGACGGGCTTCATAGATTTGTTTCTCATCAATGATGAAATCCTTACGCAGCAGCGGTAGTCCAACAGCCTCGCGAACCTGCTGTAGATAAGCACCGCTTCCTTGGAAATATTCCTTGTCTGTCAGCACGGACAAGCAATCCGCGCCTCCTGCTTCATAACCCTTGGCGATAGCAACAGGGTCAAAATCGGCACGGATCAAGCCTTTGGAGGGCGACGCCTTTTTCACTTCGGCGATCAGTCCCATTCCTCTGTTCCTGCGGCTCACTAGGGCTTCACGGAAGCCTCTGGTTCCCGGCAGTGCTGCAATATCACGTTCAGCCTGGGCTAGCGAAAAGCTGGCCGCCAGCGTCTCTACTTCTTTAATTTTGGTGGCAACAATCTTATCAAGATACATAGTTAAGCTCCTCCGTCATCGCTACAAGCTGTTCCAGCTTGGATAATGCCTGCCCTGAATCCACTACTGCCTTAGCTTTCTCCACACCACCAGCCAGCGTATCGGCAAGACCTGCCACATAGATGCAGGCTCCCGCGTTCGCCAGGACAATATCCCGATATGGGCTGACTTGGCCTTGCAGTACCGACGTAATAATCGCCGCATTCTCAGCTGCATCTCCGCCCAGTACGTCTTCCAGCGGGTGCATGGTGAGACCCAACTCCTGTGGCGTCACCTCATAGGTAGTAACCACACCATTCTTCAACTCCGACACCAGTGTCGGTGCCGAGATACTGATCTCATCCAGACCATCCAGGCTGCTGACGACCATAGCCCGCTTGGAGCCAAGCTCCTTCAGAACAGTCGCTACGGTTGCTGTTTTGCTGCGGTCATAGATGCCCAGAAGCTGGCGGTCCGCACCAGCAGGGTTAGTCAGCGGCCCCAGCATGTTAAATACTGTACGAACACCCAACTCACGGCGCGGTGCCGCCGCATGCCGCATGGAGGGATGATAGATCTGCGCGAACAGGAAGCAAATGCCGATGCTGTCCAGACATTGACGCGCCTGCTCAGCATTGAGATGGATGTTAACGCCCAGAGCCTCTAGCACATCAGCACTGCCAGCACGTCCTGAGGCCGAACGATTGCCGTGCTTGGCGACCCGTACAGAAGCTGCAGACGAAATAATCGCCGAGACTGTGGAAATGTTGAACTTATGAATACCGGAGCCTCCTGTACCGCAAGTGTCCAGCAGACGGGCACTCTCTGTGGATACATGTGTGCCGAAGCCGCGCATCGCTTCCGCGAACCCGGTAATTTCATCTACGGTTTCACCTTTGATCCGAAGTGCGGTCAGCAGGCCGCCAATCTGTGCAGAAGATGCCTTTCCGTCCATAATAGCGCCCATAATGTCCCTCGCCTCGTTACGGGAAAGATCCTTGCCTTCTATCAAACCGGCGAGTCCCGATTGTATCAATTTCGTTGCCTCCATGCTCTCTTCCTCCTGTTCAGTTGAATGATTCTATCAAGGGGTATATTCATACATGTAATCCTGATTGATTACCTGCTTCTCTTTGACCTGCGCCGGAAACATCGCTTCTGCCATCCGGATCGCCTTCAGCATGCCTTTCGCCTTGTTCATGGTTTCTTCGTATTCCTTCTCAGGAACAGAATCCCACACAATTCCCGCCCCAGCCTGCACATAAGCTCTACCTTCACGGAAAATAATGGTGCGAATCGTGATGCAAGAATCCATGTTCCCGGAAAATCCGAGATAACCTATAGCGCCAGCATAAGCACCACGTGCTTCCTGTTCCAGCTCCGCGATGATTTCCATCGCCCGTAGCTTCGGTGCACCGGAGACTGTTCCCGCTGGCAAGCAGGAGAGGAAAGCATCGAAGAAATCCTTATCCTCGGCCAGTGTGCCTGACACTCCGGAGACCATGTGCATGACATGCGAGTATTTCTCAATCTCCATGAATGAATCGCATTTTACAGTGCCGAATTTCGAGACCCGGCCAAGATCATTGCGTCCAAGATCGACGAGCATCAGATGCTCGGCGCGCTCTTTTTCATCCTCCAGCAATTCAGCAGCCAGCGCACGGTCTGCAGCTTCATTCGTACCCCTGGGACGAGTTCCGGCGATCGGCCGCGTCTCCACCCGGCTACCATCCACTTTGACCAGCGCCTCTGGCGAGGTACCCACGATGATCTCCTCAGCCATTTTCAAATAATACATATAGGGTGAAGGATTAAGTGTTCTCAGTAGACGATAGACATGAAGCGGTGAGACCTCAGTTTCAATATGTAGCCGTTGTGACAGCACCACTTGAAAAATATCTCCGGCCCGGATATACTCCTTGGCCTGCTCCACATTGTTCATGTACTGTTCTTTCGTCAGATTCGAGTGGATATTCCCCAGCTCAATATCTTCTGGAAGACTGCGCTTGTTGACGTTCTCCTTGGGCCCTTCTTTCTGCAATTCTTCGGCCATCTCCTCTAGTCCCGCACTAAGGGCCTCATAACTTACACGAATGTCTTCATCGGTGTCGCCGTCCTTAATATGCAAGTTGCCAATCAGCAGAAGCTGCTGTTTCACATGATCGAACACAATAATCCGGTCGCAAAACATAAAGCGGATATCATCCATCTTCAGATCATCATTAGCATGCGGGGAGAGCTTCTCGTAATATTGCAGCAGATCATATCCGAAGAATCCAATGGCTCCACCCGTAAACGGGGGCATCTCAGGCAGCTTGGGACTACGATAGGAACGAAGTAGCGCCTTAAGCTCCTCTATAGGTTTCCCTTTCAGGTGCTTTTTCTCGCCGCCAACCTCAACCTCGATCACTCCCTTTTTGCCAGAGATCAACAGGAACGGGTCGCTGCCAATGAAGGAATACCGGGCCCACTGGATGCCGCCCTCCACACTTTCAAGCAAAAATGCATGGTCACGTGAAGCAAAACGCTGGAAGAGCCGGATCGGCGTCTCCATATCGGCAAGCAGCCGTTTTACGACAGGGATCAGATTATAGTCCCGCGACAGTGCCACTACTTGTTCAACACTCGGATTCGTCATTGGGTTACCTCCTGAGGGAATGGTTGGTTTATAAAAATCAAAAAAACCTCTACCGAAGTAGAGGTTTGTGTAAGTAAGTATATGAAATAGAGCATAGGATAATCAGCATCGCATTTGCAGAAATATCCTTAAATGGCTGCACTGAATACACTTACCCCGTAATCAGTCAACTCAAAAAAGAATCTTTCTCACTCTATGCTCTCAGCTAATCTCATCTAAATCCTGTACTCAACTCTGCTATACTCATCTCAACTAAACTAAACTCTGCTATACTCGGCTAACTACACTATACATGATGACAGAGGTCACTGACAACCCCGAATCATTAATTTATGACTTGCTCTGTGATAGGTCTGGACGAAGCTTACGCGCTTCATTCAAATAAACATGATGAATCTCACGCTGTGCCTTCTCGGTATTGACCTGTACCATCAGACGGATACATTGGGGCAGGCTGCCCTTGACCGGAATCTCAACGGCACACATTAGCGGCACCATTTCCCAGCCTTCCATTTCCCGAATGGCTCGAGCCGGGAATGTAGCATCCAGGTCCTCAGTCATCGTAATCCAGACACTACAAATGTCTTCGGCAATAACTTCATTGCGTTCTACGATCTCCCGCAATAGTACAACTGTCTCCCGCAGAATCTCTGCTTCTTCATTGCCCGTCACGGTTGTTGCTCCGCGAATCCCCCGGTTTACCACGGGCTTCCCTCCTTCTTAAGCTGCGCAATAACCTCGCGTACCAGCGATGCTTGCACATCATCAACAATACTTACCGCTCCGATGCCATCCGGTACGATAAAGGTCATTCGACCTTCCTTGAATTTCTTGTCATGCATCATGGCTTCCATCAGCTCGTCCTCACTGTACTGGGCAGGAAGAGTAACTGGAAGTCCAAGCGACGTCAACATGGAGACCGTCTCATTATAGATGGATTGGTCACGACCCAGCTTCACAGCCAGGAGCGCCGAACCTGCCATCCCAATGGCAATAGCTTCTCCATGTAGGAAAACGCCATAGCCACCGACTGCTTCAATCGCATGGCCGATCGTATGGCCAAGGTTCAGTATGGCGCGTTGCCCGTACTCGCGCTCATCGCCTGAGATGACATCAGCCTTAATCGCACAGCCGCGCTCCAGCGCGTATCCAAGATCCTCCAGATTGAGGGCAAGCAGCCCTTCCGCATGCTCTCGGCACCAGTAGGCAAAATCTCTGTCCAGAATCAATCCATGCTTCACCACTTCCGCAAGACCGGATGAAACCTGACGTGCGGGAAGTGTATTCAGCGTATCCAGATCATATAGAACCATAGATGGCTGATAGAAAGCGCCGATCATATTCTTGGCAAGGGGGTGATTCACCGCCACCTTACCGCCTACACTACTGTCATGTGCCAGTATCGTTGTAGGAATCTGGAGGAATCCGATTCCCCGCATGTAAGTCGCGGCCACGAAGCCCGCCAAATCGCCAACAACACCACCGCCCAGGGCCAGCACCGCCGAACGGCGGTCCAGTCCAGCCTGGATGGCTGTGGTCATTACCTCTTCATACACGGCCAGCGACTTGGAAGCTTCACCGGCTGCAATAATGTGATGAACAACAGTATATCCATAGTCCTGCAAGGCAGCTTCCAATGCTGGAAGGTAACGCGGGGCTACTTCTGAATCGCTGACGATAAGTAGCGGGCTGCGAACCGGGAATCCGGCCTCCGCACATCGCTCCCCAATCTTCGCCAGCAATCCGCTGCCGATATGAATCGGATAAGAACGTTCACCCAATTCCACCCTGATGCTACGCATGACTAGTAACGCTCCAGTTGGGCAAGGTAGTTGTCATAGTTAGCCTTGATTTCTTCCATGGAATCTCCACCGAATTTATCGAGGAAGCCTTTCGCGATCTCCCAAGCTACAACGTTCTCCAGAACTACACATGCTGCTGGCACTGCACAAGCATCCGAACGTTCCACTTGGGCCGTGAATGGCTCCTTCGTGTCAATATCCACGCTTTGCAGTGGCTTGTAGAGGGTAGGGATTGGCTTCATAACGCCGCGAACCACTACCGGCATGCCGTTAGTCATGCCACCTTCAAAACCGCCCAGACGATTGCTCGCCCGGTAGTACCCTTTGGAGGCCTCGTAGGCAATCTCGTCATGCACTTGCGAACCGCGCAGCTTGCCTGCTTCAAAGCCGATACCAATCTCCACGCCCTTGAACGCATTGATGGACATTACAGCTCCGGCAATGGCACCATCCAGCTTGCGATCAGACTGAACATGACTGCCTAGTCCGATAGGAAGACCTTCAACAATACACTCGACGATGCCTCCGATGGAGTCGCCTTCTTCCTTGATCTTGTCTATGTAGGACTCCATTTTTTGTTCTGTCTCTTTATCCACAACTCTTACAGAGGATTCCTCTGTACGGGCGATCAATTCATCAATTGGCAGATCATTCGCTGGCGCTTCAATCTCGCCGATTCGAATAACCTGTCCAGCAATTTTTACGCCAAACGCTGCCAGAAACTGTCTGGCCACCGCGCCGCAGGCCACTCTTGCTGCCGTCTCACGCGCGCTAGAGCGCTCCAATACATTACGCAGGTCAGTATGGTTATACTTCAAACCACCGTTAAGATCTGCATGACCTGGACGTGGGCGATTAACCCGGCGTTTCTCTTCGTCACTGCCTGGAATCGGCTCGATGTTCATGATATTTCTCCAGTGCGTCCAGTCCTTATTCTCTACAACTAGCGCTACTGGCGCACCTGTGGTGTAACCATGACGCACACCCCCGACAATACTGGCGGTATCTTTCTCAATTTGCATCCGCCGACCACGGCCATATCCTTTTTGACGGCGCTGCAATTGGAAATTCAACTCTTCAAAATTCAGTGTAAGATTGCTTGGCAATCCCTCAATAATGGCAGTAAGCTGGGGGCCGTGCGTTTCCCCCGCTGTTAAATAGCGTAAACTCATGCTGCGTTCCCCCTTCACACTTTTAAACTGTAAACCGCTAAAATGTTGATGATCTTTGCTCATTATAGTATAGGGAATCCGCTTTGACAAGGAACTTCAGTTCCTAGCAAAGATCCCCCCAGGAAGTTAAAAAGCGTCGGTTATACCCTTTTGGGTATAACCGACGCCACTCTGGGTCCAGATGATGCAGATTAACTACCGACACGCCGTCTGGCCGCGGGCAAGACTTTTTTGTCCGCCTCTAGCTGTAACAAGGTCTTAAGCTGCACATCATCCATGCCGAGAATTTGCCCGCACTCACGAACGGTAATGAAACCACGCCGATAGGCGGCAATAACCTTACTTTTGTCCATCAGTTAATCGACCTTTCGCTTCGTACTGAGATTGCTATCTACGATCCAGTATCGCTGGAACCCGTGCAAAGTATACGTGCAGGCTGCTTAAAAGATGGAAAAGAAGGCTTTATTTTTTCCGGTAGAAGAACGTTTCCGTCGTCTCAAAGCCATACTGACCCGGGGTGAAAATCTGTTCCGTGCTGCCGACAAAAAGATATCCGCCAGGGCGAAGGCTTTGCGCGAATTTGTGATACAGCTTATGCTTCGCTTCCTCCGTGAAATAGATCATCACGTTGCGGCAAATAATGAGGTCGAATCCGTCATCGAACTTGTCCAGCAGCAGATTCTGCTTGTGGAAGTCAACATGCTTCTTCAGAGAGTCACTGACCTTGAGAACCGGACCTTCCGGTGCAAAGTAGCGGTCCGCCACATCCTTCGGCACATCCTTGATCGAACGTTCCAAGTACAGACCCTGCTTCGCCTTCGCCAAGGCACCATCATCAATGTCTGTAGCAAGAATACCTGTATGCCCCAGAATGCCCTTATCGGCCAAGATCATCGCCAGCGTATACGGCTCTTCCCCTGTCGAACAGGCTGCACTCCACAGCTTCAGCTTGCGGCTGGAACGCTCCAATTCAGGAAGGATAACATCCCGTAGCACTTCCCAGCGATTAGGATTACGCCAAAATTCGGAGACATTGATGGTCATCCGATCCAAAAATTCATAGAATAAGGCCTTGTCCTTAAGCATCGCCGCATAGAAATCGGTGAAGCTTCTATAATTATTTTTCATCCGCAACGTCGTCAGCCGACGCTTCATCTGCGCTTCTTTGTACTGAGCCAGGTCAATACCTGTGCTCTGCTTGACGTTATGGATAAACCCGAGATAATCCGGGTCTGTTATTACTGTTTGATTGTCAAGATCAGACATTCTATCTCCTGCCTCCCGCCCGTAACTTACATCCAGACTGCGATGTCTTTGTTATACTGCACCAATTCTTCGGGAGCAAAGAAATTGGCGATTTCCCGTTCCGCACTTTCCGGCGAATCGGAGCCATGAATCAGGTTAAGCGGGGTGTGGCTGGCAAAGTCGCCGCGGATCGTTCCCGGCAGTGCCTCCCCTACTTTGGTCTTGCCGATGAGCAGACGGCTCAAGGCAATCACATCATCGCCTTCCCAGACCATTGCAAATACAGGACCAGACGTAATGAAGCCCACCAGCTCGTGGAAAAAATCCTTGCCTTCATGCTCTGCATAATGTCTCTTAGCCTGCTCTTCCGTAACTTGAATCAGCTTGGCAGCAGCCAGCTTAAAGCCCTTGTCTTCCAGACGGGCCACAATCCGCCCGATCAATCCGCGCTGAACACCGTCCGGCTTAATCATCAGATAAGTTTTTTCCATGGGTCACTCTCCATTTTCCTATACATAGGATGGGTGTTTATGAGAATTAAGGAAGTATATACTTTCTGATATTAGCAGAAACCTGGGCTGATGTGAACGCTTAAATCATTTAATAGTTCCGGCCTGTTATAAAAAAGGCAATATCGCGAAGGCTTCGCTTCGTCTTGTTATTCGGCAGGGCTTCAAGCGCAGCCAGAGCCTTCTCAATATAACGGGAAGCCAAATCCTCAGCCCTGGTAATTCCCTCTCCCGACAGGATCAGGTCGATGGCACGTCCTACCCCACTATGCCCTTTGCGAATGGCATCCAGTTCCTCAAGCAGCGGAAGCCGCAAGCGCTCATCCTCCAGGCTATAAATGACGGGAAGGGTAATGTTGCCCTGGCGCATATCACTGCCCGGCGGTTTCCCGATTTGTTTCTCCGTCCCGGAAAGATCGAGCAGATCATCACGAATCTGAAACGCCATGCCCACGTTGTATCCGTAATTGTAGAGCAACCGAGCCATCTTTGGGTCCGCATCTGCAGCAAGCGCGCCAAGTTGGCAACTGATTGCAATTAGAAGCGCTGTCTTACGGCGGATACGCCGCAGATAATGACGTACACTCTGCCCACTGTTAAAAAAATCCCGGATCTGTTCCATCTCTCCGATAGACATTTCCACCATCGCTCTGGATAAAATCTCATGAATGCGCGGATTCTTCAGCTCAGTTGTCATCACTAGCGCCTTGGCGTAGATATAATCCCCTGTGTACATGGCAATTTTATCATCCCATTTGGCTTTGACCGTCTGCTCGCCCCGGCGCAGTTCGGCATCATCTATGACATCATCATGTACTAGTGAAGCGCTGTGAATCAGCTCCAGGGGCACAGCCACCCGCTTCAGCTTCTCCAAGTCATAGGTTCCGAATTTGCCACCCATGAGTACAAAGACTGGGCGCAAGCGTTTGCCCCCAGCCTTCAGCAGATGTAGTGAGGTCTCAGTTAGCAGTTCGTCGTCACCCTGAACACTGCGATACAGTTCTTTTTCAATCTGGTCCATATCTTTATTTAGCATGCCAAATATTTGCAGTCTTTTCATTCCTTCACCCGTGTCAGCAGATTGTGGCTCCAAAGCTCCATCTTCACTTCCTGCGGCAGCAGGCCCATTTCATAGGCATAGCGGAAATAGAGGTTCAAACCTTCCTGCTGCCTTTCTTCAAAGTCATAACACAAATTACGGAAGTATCCATACCAGTAGGCCTCCGTACCGCCAACCGCACGCATGGCTTCGGACACAATCGGAGCCAGATCACGCACCCCGCGCCGTTTGCTCTCAGCAAAGGCTTCTGCGATCTCCGCGACCGCATCGAATTTGTTACGTGCCGCATCCCGGTTCACAGCCCAGACTGCAAAGGTCATGCCATGTCCGGTCCAGTTTTTCCAGAACTCACCGAGATCGGTAACCACATACCCTTCATTCTGCCAGGAAGCCTTAATGGCATTATCGCCGATCAAGAGACAGGCATCAGCCTGCTCCATCATTGCGTCCAAATCCGGTTCTGCACTTATGTACTGCGGGCGTCCTCCGATGGCCTTCTGCATAATAATCTTCAGCAGATTGGTCGAAGTTGCCGATGTGTTAGTAACCGCTATGACTCCATTCGCAATCTCTTCGAGAGGCTTCCTGGAGAATAGCAGGATGGACCTTACAGGTCCGTCTGAACTGACCGACAGAGAGGGGAGCAGCAGCAGACGGTCACTAGCCTCAGCATAAGCGAAAGAGGATAGTGCGCCAACATGAATACTGCCTTCACTCATGCCTCGGTTCAGGACCGCAGGCACCTCGCTGACCATTTTTGCAGGATATTTCAGGGAAGAAGGATGAAAGTTGTGAAAGACCGGCCATGAGTTGGTATAGCTTATTTTCCCAATTACAGTAGCACTGTTGCTCATCTCTTTACTCCCCCCATCTACGAAATAACTGATGTTCAATATTCAAGCTGTCCAGTACCTTGCCGACCATAAAGTTAATCAGATCATCCATGCTCTGCGGTCCATGATAAAATGCCGGCATGGCCGGAATGATACGAACGCCCAAGCGGGCCAGCTTCAGCATATTTTCGAGATGTATCGCATGCAGCGGCGTCTCACGCGGAACCAGTATCAGCGGGCGTCCTTCCTTCATCATGACATCCGCCGCACGACTCATCAAGTTATCAGAAGCGCCATTTGCTACTGCAGAGAGTGTGCCCATAGAGCACGGCATTATTATCATGCCCTCCACACGAAAAGAGCCGCTGGCGATCGAAGCTCCAATATCAGCAACAGGGTGATAATGCAGAGAACCGGGATGGCCTTTGAACGTATCGTTCAAAAAGCCTTCCCGGTCTGAGACGGCGAAGCCCAGCTCCTCCTTGAATACACGCCAGCCGGCAGTACTTACCACAAGATGCACGGTATGCCCCATCGACAGCAGGGTCTCCGTCAGACGAACGCCGTAGATCGCGCCGCTCGCCCCCGTAATGCCCACAACAAAACTCTTAGGTGAAGAAGTAGTCATTTATAGTATTGCACCACCAGGTCAATCAATGTGAATGAGAAGACGACGATGCTGAGTACCCCATTCATGGTGAAGAAGGCAGTCTGCAAGCGACTCAAGTCATTTGGGGTAACAATATAATGCTCATAGAACAAGATGATGTAGGCAATAATCATTCCAGCTGCATACCACCAGCTCAAATCGGTCATGAAGAACAAAGATATAAAACCAATACTGGTCAAAATATGAAATACACGAGCAATAACCAGCGCCTTAGCCACACCAAATCGCACAGGGATGGAATGCAATCCTTCCTTCGTATCAAACTCCACATCCTGACAAGCGTAGATAACATCAAACCCTGCTAACCAGAATACGATCGTGAAGTAAAACACCATGGACGTAAGATCTACAGTTCCGGTTACTGCCACCCAGCCTCCGAGTGGAGCTAGCGCCACTGTCAAACCTAGAATAAGGTGACAAGCCCAGGTAAATCGTTTGGTAAAAGAATAAAAAACAAGTAAAAAGACGGCTATCGGTAATAACTTCATCGACAGCGGATTCAGCTTAAATGCAGCCCAGAAAAGCAAGAAGAACGAAAAAGCGATAAAGATAACAACTTCTCCAATCTTGAGCAGGCCCGCCGGGATCGCTCGTCCCGCTGTACGTGGGTTTTTGGCGTCACTAACCCGGTCAATTAACCGGTTTAAGCCCATAGCCGCGCTTCGCGCGCCAAACATTGCCACAACAACCCAGCCAATTTGCGCCCAGGACGGCAGTGCACCAAACATAACCACCGAACCGAGTAATGCGCCCATAAATGCGAAGGGCAAAGCAAATACAGTATGTTCAAACTTGATCATTTGCAAAAAGATGCCGATTTTCTTAAACATCTCACTTCTCCTTGAGCCCAATGTGTAGTGCCGCGATGCCTCCGGTCAAGGGGAAGGATTCCACTTTGTTCAGTCCGGTTTCACGGAAAATAGCAGCCAGCTGCTCCCGGTCAGGGAACAGGGCCAATGATTCGGGTAGCCATCTGTACTGCTCATAACGCTTTGCAAACAGTTTACCCATTAAAGGAAGTATCCGCCTAAAATAAAAATAATACACACCCTTGAAAGGCTGTTTCATCGGCTTGGACAGCTCGAGACACACCACCATGCCGCCCGGTTTCACCACGCGCTGCATCTCTTTCAAGACTTGCACAGGATCGGGCACATTGCGGAGGCCAAAGCCGATTGTTGCATAATCGAAGGAATTATCGCCGAACGGCAACTCCATCGCATTGCCCTCGACGAGCGAAATACGGTCCTGTAGGCCGCGCTCCTCTACCTTGCGTTGACCAACCGCCAGCATACCCGCACTGAAGTCGAGGCCCATCACGGAGCCTGTCTCGCTCTTCTCGGCCAGGGCGATACTCCAGTCACAAGTACCGCAGCACAAATCCACAGCGGTATCTCCGCGGCGCATCGCCATTTTCTTCATTGCAAATTTCCGCCACGACTTGTGGCGCCGGAAGCTTATGATATCATTCATAACATCATAATTGCTGGCAATACTCTCGAATACAGAATGTACAAATTGCTCTTTAGGTTTGACTCCGTCCCCCTGGACGGAAGCCGTTGTCTTCTCCATCGTCATCATTACCCCTCCACGGCTGCTTGTCCCGGAATTTCTATCTGCAGCAGGAAGACATCAAGCAAGGCATTTAGTTCAGTAAGAAGCCCCTCATCCTTTACTCCCTGCAGCAGTCCCTGTATGGACTGAATACATTGATGCAGCTTGTCCGTCAGCAGGGAATCACACTTATACTTCATCATAAGCTTCTTCCAATCCTTCAGCTCGATTTCATTTCCGCGCAACAACCGCTGCTCCTCTTCAGATGCGGTCTCCAGCATCTTCCAGTAGCTGTAGCTGCCTAGCGCCTGAGAGAGAGCATTGCTGCGTCGCAGTTCTGTAGCCAGAGCCTCACACAGGCTGATTTCTGCAAGCAGCTTCTCCCACAATCCGACGAGTGCGGTCTCGATCTTAGGTGTAAAAGAAAGAAACAGCACCCTATTGAGCTGTACCTTGTACCGCAAATATTCATCAGCAGAAAGCAGCATGCCCTTCATCTTTCTGTAGAGCTGGGCTTTCGTGATATTGAAGTCGGCAATGGCGGTACTCAGTGTCCCCACGAGTGCGACCTCACCGCGTTTTGACAGCAAATGGTAGAACCAGCTGCTGAAATAATCGCCAGCCAGTACTTTCAACTGACGGGAGCGCATGAGATCACCACCGGGATCATTCTCCGAGCGATCAATTCCCTCATGGGTATCAAGACCAAGCTGCGCCAGCGCGGTTACCAGCGTGTACAGTTCACTGCTCTGCCCTTCAGCAGAGGAGCCCTGGTTCAGAAAAATATATAACAAATGACTCCGGCCATCCGAAAACGGCGGCAATTCCGTGTGCCGCTGAATCATGTCGTAGTCAGTGTAGGGTTTAGCCAGTTGCGGTATGCGGTACGGTTTCATTTCAGCCTCCGAAGCCATTGACGTTATTACTATATCTTTGCTCACAATCTTGTCTATTATATCACATGTTTTTTTGTGACGCACGATAAGGCGTCCTAGTTTCTTTTACCCAGGTCAGGGAGAAATGAACTGGTTTTTCCACAGGTTGCTTTCGCTAATCCTGAGACTGCTTTTGAGATGCTCCGAGAGGGGACGATTCCCCGTGTTCAGAAGCTCCTTTTGCAGTTCTCCCGACCATTCCCGCCGGCGAATGTCTCCGGCTAGCAGTAATCTGCGGGTCCGGGTCCACTTGTCTTCGGCAACAACGCGCAGCAGCAGCTGATTCACGTTAGACGTATCCTGAATAGCAAAAGCAACCGACTGGGCCATATTGCGGTACAGTTCCTCTGGCTCGTGATCATTACCTGTTACCAACAAATCCAGGGATAGCACCCCGTTCTCCCAGCCAACACTGCCAATGGTTAGCGTTAGGGGGAGCGCTCCTATGGCATCCACAAGATTAGTGTCATCCAGCACTACATTGTTGTCTTCACTGAAGGTCTCAACCGCTCCACGATCCTGCTGAAGGGATAATTCCAGATCTGCCAGCTGCGGTAGCAGTATAGCCGAGCCAGCAGTCAGCAGTAGCAAGGTACCAATCAACCATGTCTTATTCATAGGCACGCCCCCCCTTATCCATCGTTTCCGCCTCATTGTCTCTTTATACGAAAAGACATACTGAATCAATTTCATATATGGATTTATGAAATCTATTCCTACTTACTTATATTTCGAAAAAAAGCAGGCTATGCCTGCTTTTCAGCTCTCGCTCTCCAATTGTCCGTGTTTACTCCATATTTCGGCTTTTCCGCGGATTTTCATCGCTGAGGTATGATCGGTAAACTGGGCGATCAGCACCTCGCCTTTATCCAGCTTTTCTGTATGGTGAAACCGTGTGTCCAGACCGCGTGTCAATCCGATCACCTGTACTCCGTTTTCCTTAGCCTTGATCACGATGTAGTCGCTTCCTGAGGGAAGCGGGTTCCCGCCACTCTTGTTCTCCGTCATCTCTGATCCTCCTCTGAACCTATTGGTCTGCGCTAATACTGCTTCCAAAAACAAATGCCGCCTTGGAGGGCGGCATCGTGTTTGTCGAAAAATCGGGTCGATATGTAGAAATCTTTATTTGATTCCGTCTTTAAGTGCCTTACCCGGTTTGAACGCTGGGACCTTGCTAGAAGGAATTTCGATTTCTTCACCAGTTTGCGGGTTACGGCCTTTACGTGCAGAACGCTCGCGCACTTCAAAGTTTCCGAATCCAACCAGTTGAACTTTGTCACCGTTTTGCAGAGCTTCCGCGATGGCTTCAAAAACAGCATCTACCGCTTTAGTAGCATCTTTCTTGGGAAGTTCAGTTGCTTCAGTAACAACATTGATCAAATCAGATTTATTCATATCTTTTCACCTCCCTGGGCAAATTTCCGGTATCATTCACTCTTTCCGTTTCAACGCAAAATATACGTGATAATCCCGTTTATTAAAGTACAATGGCGCCCTTAGACCCTAAAAGCGCAACAAACTTATAGTAATACAGCCCATCCATAATTTCAAGGCGTTACTTAAAAAAGGAGCAGAAAGTATCAGCTAGAATGGGGATGTTGCATGATTTTCAGGCCCTGTGCTGACATAAAAGTAGCTGTTACCAGCAAAAAAAGAGCAGGAAAATCCCTGCTCTTTCAGCATGTCTATTCAGTTAAAGAATGATAGCGATCAATCCGCCAGAGCCTTCGTTGATGATTCGACCCAGCGTTTCCTGGAGCTTGTAACGGGCATTGTCCGGCATCATGGCAATCTTGCCCTGAATACCCTCACGAACAATGGAATGCAGTGACCGTCCGAAGATATCAGACTCCCATATCTTGATCGGATCGTTCTCGAAATCCTGCATCAAATAGCGGACCAGCTCTTCACTCTGCTTCTCCGTCCCGATAATCGGCGAGAATTCCGACTCAACATCAACGCGGATCATATGAATGGATGGTGCTGTCGCTTTCAGCCGGACCCCGAAGCGTGAGCCCTGCCGAATCAATTCTGGCTCATCCAGCGCCATTTCAGCCAGTGATGGTGCGGCTATACCATAACCTGTGGTCTTGACCATCTCCAGCGCCTCGGAGAAGCGATCATACTCGCGCTTGGCGTGCGAGAACTCCTGCATAAGCTGGAGCAGATGATCCTTGCCGCGAATTTCGACCCCGACCACTTCCACCAGAACCTGATCGTACAGCTCTTCCGGAGCGAACAGGTCGATCTCGGCTACCCCCTGCCCCATGTTCATCCCGCTGAGGCCGGCTCTTTCAATAAAATCATATTCCGTGAACTGGGATACCAGCCGATCGACATCACGCAAGCGACGAATGTCTTTGACCGTATCGCGAACTGAATTCTCATAGCTGCTCCGTAGCCAATGGTTCTCACCAAGGACCATTACCCAGCTCGGCAAATTCACATTCACTTCATGCACAGGGAATTCGTAGAGTACTTCACGCAGGACGCCAGTCACATCATCTTCCGACATGTTAGCTGCACTAAGGGTCATGACCGGAATATCGTATTTGATTGCTAGTTCGCTGCGAAGCTGCTGCGCTTCCTCGCTGCGAGGGCGGGTAGAGTTGATGACAAGCACAAACGGCTTGCCTACTTCCTTCAGTTCGGCAATGACGCGTTCTTCCGAATCCACATATGAAATGCGAGGAATTTCGGCAATGGTGCCGTCGGTAGTGACGACTACGCCCAGTGTGGAATGCTCTTGAATAACTTTACGGGTGCCAATCTCCGCCGCTTCCTGGAACGGAATCGGTTCTTCGAACCACGGCGTCGAGATCATCCGCGGACCATTCTCGTCCTCATAGCCTTTGGCCCCGTCAACTGCATAGCCGACACAATCGACCAGCCTTACGTTTACCTCCAGCCCTTCCGCGACCTTGATTTGCACCGCGTTGTTGGGGACGAATTTCGGTTCTGTTGTCATAATCGTTTTGCCGGCTGCACTTTGTGGAAGCTCATCAATAGCTCTTACCCGATCGCTTTCACTCGTGATGTTGGGCAAGACAATCGTTTCCATGAAGCGCTTAATAAATGTTGATTTACCCGTGCGGACCGCGCCGACGACGCCAAGATAAATATCTCCGCCGGTTCGCTCGGCAATGTCCTTGAAAATATCGACTTTTTCCAAAAGAGATCCCCTCCTCATATACTTCCGAAGAAAAAATGCTTGCAGAGCATCGACTTCGCGTTCCGCCGGTATTCATGACCCTAAAGCAGGACACTAACCGGACCTTCGTATGCCCGCTCGTAGCTTAGCCGCTTGGCGATGCGGAACGTACGGTCCCGCGCTAAACTCCGAATGCTCGGACATGCATTTGGACTAGTATCATCATATGTATCCGGTACGGATTTATGACCTGCTTTCGCGCAATTCGTATAAAAATCATAAAAGGAGGAGCCTGCGCTTAGGTTGTCGGCCGGTCAAACGCCCGGAAGCTTTCTCATCAATCATATGAAGAGGGAAACCCTGATAGAACCGTATAAGTAAGGTCATAAAAGAAACGGCTACCCAACAAGGGCAGCCATAATTCATAGAACAGTTTAATTTGTTATAAACTCAACTTGGGGGGCTGTGGAACGGGTTGACCATTGATCCACTGGTAAGGAAGAGATTTCACCGGAACATAATAAGAGGCCTGCTCCAATTCAAGTCGCAAATCCTGCCCCGCCTTATGTTCTCCACCGTTCTTGTCGATGGCGTTCATAATATCGAATACATAATCAACGTACACTATGCCTTCACGATCCATAATAAATTCAAGAGGCTGGCCGGAGTATACGCTGTTCAGGGTAATGGAGGCCGAGCCCGCCTTCTTGGCATCGATAGTATGCAAGCCAGGATATAGCTCCTCTGCTACCGGCAGTTTGCCCCCATGGGAAGACTTATAGCGGTTCACTTGGCGCTGGACATCATTAACCTTCTGTACGGTCACTAGGTCCATGACTTTTACCTTAGGATCAGTTTCTTCATCCAGGAGTAGAAAATAAGCACTGCCACCCTTCTCAAAAGCGGTGGTTGGGATGTCGTCCAGATAACCCTTTTTGTTCAGCTTGTCCAGATCAATTCTGAACTTCTCATATCTTGGGGTCGTCTCATCAGCATTCAGGATCGGGAGTAATCCCTCTTCCTGCTGGTAATCGTCAACTGCAGACTGTATTCGCTTCACACTTTCACGGTAACTCCCCCCTGACTGTCCTTCCTTTTCCCCTGGATACATACAGCCGGAAAGAGGAAAAGACAGCAGTAGCAACAGTCCCATGAGGCGTCCAGCCGCTCTGAGCCGCTTCCTTTGCAAGATGTATTTCAAGAAGATACTCCCCCTTCTCTATGAATGTATCTGCTCACTATTACCATAGCTCGTCTTCTTCCCCTCGCCGGGCGGCTTCCAGCTTCCGCCGGACCGCAGCTTTAAACGGGTCCTCCGGCACATTGACCGTCACGTCGCCCCATACGGCGGCCTGACAAGCCAAGCGCTGCCCCTGCTCGATGGCGCTTCCGAGCTTCCGCCGCTCCGCCTCTGAAGGCGGTCTTACGCCTTCTGCCTGCTCGGGATCTACGGTAACCTTGCACATCAGGCAGCCGGCTTTGCCGCCGCAACGTGTTGCGATCGTTACACCAGCCTTGCGGGCAGCTTCCAAGAGGGTTACTCCCTGGTTTACAACAACCTGACGACCTTCCGGTTGAAACACTACTGTCCTTCCTTTTTGCGATATCATGCTGTCCTTCCTTTCCTTACGCTTTCGCCTTCGAAATATCCAGTTGCCCTTCCAGAATAGACATGTGGGACGGTCCCCATTGATGATGTTGGATGAGTTCTTGCAAGGGAGGAAAATGGCGCGACATATCCATTTTCATTACAGAGGAGATAGCTTTATAACGATCAACGCGACCCCTAAGAATATTAAAAACCAATTCGTGCGCCAGTGGCATCAGCCTCATCATTCCGATCTCTGGAAACACTTGCAAAGGGGTATGGGGCAGTAAGCGGAATGTCTCGACAGAATAACGGGAAAGCCCTCTGTACATCCGAAAACCACACACAAGCTCCACACTCATCTCCCCGATCCGGTAATGACTGAGCAAGGAATAACAGCCATTGCTACGATCTTCCTCGGGATTATCCACGGCATATGCGCTCATGGCCTCATGAAGCTGCTCAGCGGCTCCCATGTCGGCATATAGGTCAATGTCCTGCGGCATTCTCCCCAGCGCGACTCCATGCAACAGCAGCCCACAGCTCCCGCCCAGCATCCAAATCGGAGGGTTGTCCTCCCATGTGAAATCCAGCAAATCGGCTACGCTACGTAGCGCAGCCAGCAGCTCCAGAGACATCTCCGTATCGGGCATATCATCACATCCAATCCCTACAAAATCGTGATACGATTCCTTCAGAACTTGTCTATGAAGTTAGTTCATGTTGTTATGTAATGGCTTACATAATTGAAGCTGCCCCGCCTAAAATACCGATCACCATTGTCAGAAAAGCAATGAACGACAGAATGGCCCGAACTACGCCCTTAGTCTTACTGCGGGCAAAGGTAATCAGGAATACAGACAATCCCATCACTAGAATCGCAATCAGGGACAACCACATTTTTGTCATTGGATCCATGGCTGAGCTCCTCCCATTCGGCTGCAATATATAGAGATTATTATATCATGAATGATATCCAATTCTGCAAAAAAAAGAGCAAAAGAACTGGAATACTGCTGATTCCAGATTCTTTTGCTCTTTTGCCAAGCCATTAAGCTATTTTTTCAAGATCAGTTTCATTAAAGACTCCATCGAGCCTGAAGAGGCCCCACCTTTTTTGACAGCGTTGACTATCTCCTGCACCGTTGACTCGCTGACCGGTACTTTAGCCATTGATGACACCTGCTTGATCAATTGGCGGAGCTGGGCTTCATTCTGCGTGGTTCCCGGTTTGACAGTACCGGCAAGTTTTTTGATGGCGCCTTCGGTGATGTTTTTCCCCGTCTTCTTGTTAATGGCGTTCAAAGCGTCCTTGGAAAAATTTTTGCTCACTTCTCATCCCTCCTCCGTCAATCCCCAATAACAACATATGAGGAAATCCGGCAAAAGGTGAACCTAATCAGGAGTGCCATTGCTCCCAAGTTTCCTGCGAAATAGCTTCCATCTCCGTCTTGCGATCGCGGCCCATCAGCGCTTCCACAGCCCTACGCGGACTTCTTTCCTTGAACAGAACATGATAGATCTGATCAGTAATCGGCATCTGCACACCAAGTTTCAGTGAAATGGCATAGGCTGCTTCCGTCGTGCGAATTCCTTCCACTACCATGCCCATTGAATCCAACACCTCAGCCAGAGGCTTACCCTGACCCAGCAGTGATCCTGCACGCCAATTGCGGCTGTGTTGGCTGGTGGCCGTAACCACAAGGTCCCCAACTCCAGCCAGACCAGCAAACGTAAGCGGATTCGCTCCCAGTTCCACCCCGACCCGGGAGATCTCTGCCAAGCCACGGGTCAACAGCGCGGCTTTAGCATTATCGCCAAAGCCCAGACCATCGGAAAGACCTGCGCCGAGCGCAATAATATTCTTAAGGGCTCCGGCCAACTCTACCCCTACCAGATCTCTGTTCGTATATACCCGGAAATCATTGTTGATGAACAGTTCCTGCGCAGCGACCGCACGTTTGTCGTCATTGGAGGCAACAACAACCGTTGTCGGACAGCGTCGCACCACCTCTTCGGCATGACTTGGCCCGGAGAGCACCACCACCTGTCCTTCAGGACAGCCGAGCTCTTCGGATATTACGGTAGACATACGCTTCATCGTCTCGGATTCGAAGCCTTTGGTGGCGTGCACGCAGATCATGTCTTCCTTCCAGAAAGGCTTCAGACTGCGCGCAACCTGCCGCATGCCCGAAGAAGGTGCTACAATAACCACAGCACTTGAGCCGGTTACTGCATTCTCTAAATCCGTTGTCGCAATAATGTTAGCTGGCAAAGTGATACCCGGCAAATAATGATGATTGGTATGGGATGAATTAATTTCAGCAGCCTGATCAGGGTTGCGCGTCCACAGATAAACCTCCCGGTGGTTAGCTGCCAGTACACTCGCCAGCGCCGTCCCCCAGCTTCCCGCGACCAGCACAGAAACTTTATCAGACAACGCGGTTTCCTCCTTTAACCTTGGAGCCAATCTTGTTCTCACGGCCCCCGGCGATCTTCACAATGTTGGTCCGATGACGCCAATAAGCAAAGATAGCAATAACAATGCTCGTCCAAAGAATCGGCGGTGTATAATCAGTCAACAGCAAAAAGAGTGGTGTTAACGCGACAAAAATAAGCGAACCTAGAGATACATAGCGGGTAATGACAATAGCCAGAATGGCGATGATCCCGGCTGACAGCGCAGGCCAGAACGCAAACGTAACCATCACACCGATCGTAGTAGCAATGCCTTTGCCGCCGCGAAAGTGAAAATACACTGGCCAATTATGTCCAACAATGGCAGCAATTCCGCAGAGTGCCGCAGCCCAGGTTCCCCAGCCAAAAAGCCAGGTGCCTAGCCATACTGCGGCAATCCCTTTCAGTACATCCAGAACCAGCACCAATATCGCAGGGCCTTTGCCAAGAACCCGTAAGGTATTGGTTGCACCTGCATTGCCGCTGCCGTACTGACGGATATCAATGCCTTTCAGCAGCTTGGCAAGCAGTACACTAAAGCTGACGGAGCCTAGCAAATAGCTGACAACGATAACCAGAATTTCAAGCGCCACGCTTCTTCTCCCCTAACCTTCGTCTGATTTGCGCCGTGTAAAGAGTCTGATCGGCGTTCCTTCGAAATTAAACGCTGCACGGATTTTATTCTCAAGATAACGCTCATAGGAGAAGTGCATCAGCGACGGATCATTAACAAACACGACAATCGTCGGAGGCTTCACCGCAACTTGAGTTGCATAGTTAATACGCAGACGGCGTCCTTTGTCTGTTGGCGGCGGATTAATGGCAACAGCATCAGAGATTACATCGTTAATCAGATGCGTCGTAATCCGAAGCGCATGCTGCTGTGCCGCGTGTTGAACCACAGGTAGCAGTTTCTGCAGGCGCTGCTTGGTCAGTGCGGACAAGAAGACTACAGGCGCATAACTCATGAACAGGAAATGATCACGGATCTTGTTCTCAAAGTTCTGCATCGTCTTGTCATCTTTCTCAACAGCATCCCATTTATTCACAACAAATATAGATGCTTTACCCGCATCATGAGCATAACCGGCAATATGCTTGTCCTGGTCAATAATGCCCTCTTCGCCGTTAATGACGACGAGTACAACATCCGCACGTTCAATTGCACGCATCGCGCGCATCACGCTGTATTTCTCGGTATTCTCATATACCTTACCACGCTTACGCATACCAGCAGTATCAATCAGCACGTAACGCTGACCGTCCCGTTCAAATGGCGTATCGATCGCATCCCGCGTAGTCCCAGCAATATTGCTGACAATAACGCGTTCTTCTCCCAAGATGGCATTGACCAACGAGGATTTGCCGACATTCGGACGGCCGATCAGGGCCACACGGATAACATCCTCATCATATTCCTCTTCCGTTGGCTCTGGGAGGCGTTCCGTAACCGCATCCAGTAAGTCTCCAAGTCCAGTACCATGGCTTCCCGAAATACCAATTGGATCGCCAAATCCGAGGCTGTAGAATTCATAAATATCTTCCGTACGCTTCATGTTATCCACTTTATTGATGGCCAGCACCACCGGCTTGCCGGAGCGGAACAGAATTTGTGCAACTTCCTCATCGGAATTCGTTAATCCGCTTTTGGCCTCGCACATAAAGACGATGACATCGGCTTCCTCAATCGCCAGCTCCGCCTGAACGCGGATCGATTTCAGAATTGCGTCTTCACCGTCAATTTCAATACCACCAGTATCAATTACACTGAACGAAACACCATTCCAGTCCGAAATACCATAGATCCGGTCACGTGTAATCCCCGGTTTATCTTCTACAATGGCCAATCTGTCGCCGATCAACCTATTAAAAATCGTCGATTTCCCGACGTTAGGCCTCCCAACGATCGCCACTACGGGTCTTGCCATATTCATTCC
Organism: Paenibacillus sp. NPDC057934; assembly: GCF_042887565.1. NCBI lineage: Bacteria > Bacillati > Bacillota > Bacilli > Caryophanales > Paenibacillaceae > Paenibacillus > Paenibacillus sp. NPDC057934. Next base: position 43,890 of record NZ_JBHVPB010000002.1, on the reverse strand, counting down.
TCCTGTCTTCCTTACGTTACTCATCATAGCAAAAAACTATAAAATTGGCTAACCGTGAAAACACAATCGGCGAACCCCCGTATTGAGGGTTCGCCGATTACTTTACCCGGTTAGATTCCCCATCCCTGAAAAGACGGGTGTGTCCGTTTCTTTCTAGGTTAAGGGATTAGTTGCCCTTGAATTTGTCCAGCTTGTCGCCGAAACGCTCAGCAAGTGTGAAGCTAAGGCCTTCGTTGCTCAGGGAAACGTTAGGATTGTTGAGCACTTCTTTAGGAGCTCTGTCTCTGCTGTTGCTGCGTTCGGGTCTAGCAGTAGGAGCAGGAGCTTCTTCAGTTTCTTTAATGCTCAGGCTAACGCGTTTTTCGGACGGGTTGAAATCAAGTACCTTCACTTGAACTTCTTGTCCTTCTTTCAGCACTTCATGCGGAGTGCCGATATGTTTGTGGGAAATTTGCGAGATGTGAACAAGACCTTCAACACCTGGAAGCAATTCCACGAATGCGCCGAAGTTTACTAGACGTTTAACTTCGCCTGTAACAACATCGCCGATATTGATTTTGCCTGCTGCGGAATCCCAAGGACCTGGAGCAGCTGCTTTGATACTAAGGCTGATTTTTCCTTTTTCAGGATCAACCTTAAGTACTTTAACGGTTACTTTATCGCCTTCGGATACCACGTCAGATGGTTTATCAACATGGTTCCAAGCAATTTCGGATACGTGTACGAGACCGTCTACTCCGCCCACATCAACAAATGCGCCGAATTGAGTCAGACGTTGTACAGTACCTTCGAGTACTTGGCCTTCAGTAAGCTCAGCCATGATTTTTTGCTTGTTAGCTTCGAATTCTTCTTCAAGAACTTCTTTAGCCGACAGGATTACCTTGCTGTTCTCACGGTCAAGTTCTTTGACTTTCACACGCAGGGTACGTCCTTTGTAATCGCTGAAATCTTCAACGAAGTGACGTTCAACCATGGAAGCCGGAATAAATCCGCGCGCGCCAACATCCGCTACTAGACCGCCCTTAACTACGTCGGCCACGGTAACTTCGATAACTTCTTGGGAAGCAAAGTACTTCTCAAGATCTTCCCATGATTTTTCGCTGTCGATTGCACGTTTGGAGAGCACTAGGCTTTCCTTGTTGTCGTTGATGCTGACAACTTTGCACTCTACTTCCTGTCCAACTTCGACAGCTGCAGCTGCATTGTCAAGTTGTACAGAAGAAAGTTCGCGAATTGGAATCACACCGTCGTATTTATATCCAATGCTTACATAAGCTTGGTTATCTTCAATTTTGACGATTGTTCCTTTCACGGTATCGCCTTTTTTCAAAGAAATGATTTCCAGATCTTCTTGGTTAGTCACTTCTTCGTTGTTTCCAGCAGCTTCCACAGCTTCTGTTGTTTCTACGGTTTCGTTGTTCTCAACGTTCTCCGCAGCTTCCTGATTTCTAATTTCCTCAGACATGTGATTACCCTCCTCGATTCAAAACCCCATTTATTTAAACCCGCGTAGAGCAGAGTTCAAAACAATCATTACCTTAAAATCTTACCACTCGGACATATGCCCGAAACCTAGCTTGCACTCGGCTTGCCAGTCTCCATCATCTCATGAATCCGCGACATAATAACATCGGTAACGGCATCCAGAGAATCACTTCCTGCTCCCTCGAAGGAACTGAGGTCAATGGGAGCTCCATAGACAACAGTCATCCGGCGAAAAGGCTTGTACCCGCCGATAATGGCGGCCGGAATAACAGCTGCTCCACTACGGAGCGCAAAGCTTGCTGCACCTTTCTTCGCAGCTCCGGCATCGGAGTTGCGGGTACCTTCAGGGAAAATACCCATTACATTACCACTACGAAGTGTAGTAAGGGCCGTCTTAATGGATTCTTTGCTTACGCCGCCACGCTTGACAGGAAAAGCGCCTAACTGTCTGATGAGCCAGCCCAGAACAGGAACCTCGAAAAGCTCTGCCTTAGCCATATACTTCACCTTACGCTTCAATTTAATGCCAATCGTCATGGGATCAAGCAGGCTGATGTGGTTCGCGCAGAGCAGTACCCCGCCTTCCTTAGGCACATTGTCTCTCCCTATAATTCTTAATGGAAAGACAACAGCATAGATCATACGGAGTATTCCAACGCAAATGTTATAAATCATGAATGATTTCTCTCCCCGTCAACATAAGATCTGCAGTGTGATACGATGGCCTCTACAACCTGAGTGATATCCATTAACGTCGTATCCAGAAGAACTGCATCTTCCGCACGTCGCAGCGGTGAAATTTTCCGTCCTTCATCCAGACGGTCACGCTGAGCGATATCATGTTCAAGCTGCTGCAGAGTCACCTCTTCCGTATCCCTGAGCTCCTTGTAACGGCGAAGCGCGCGCTCCTCCACACTGGCCGTCATGAAAATCTTCACTTCGGCATCCGGCAGCACGGTCGTACCGATATCGCGGCCGTCCATCACAACCCCCTTGCGTAACGCCATCTGGCGCTGCAGGTGGCTGAGCCTGGATCTTACACCCTCGATCTTGGAATACTGCGACACAAGGCCGCTGACCTGAAGACTGCGGATATGTGGGGTAACGTCTTCCCCATTGATCAACACCTTCTGCCTGTCTTTCTCCGGAATTAGTTCCATCTCCATGCCGTTGACGGCTCGGTTGACTTCACTCTCATCTTCCGGCGCAATGCCTTCACGGATCATATACCAAGTTATCGCCCGGTACATCGCCCCTGTGTCGACATAAATGTAAGAAAGATTCTGGGCAACCAATCGGGCAACAGTGCTCTTGCCTGCCCCGGCAGGTCCGTCGATAGCGACGTTAATTCTGTCGTTAATATGTGTACCCTGCCTATCCAACGGGGCATTCCTCCTCAAACACGCTTTCATAAGAAAAGCATCTAACGATGACATTTCAAATCAGCATTGACTTCATACCGGCAAGGTAGAACCCGCCCATATTATCAAGAAAAAAGCAGGCATTGCCTGCGACTTATGAAATTATACCACAGTTTGTACGTCAGTGCAAAACCGCACAGGTCATACCACACGAGAAAAAAGCCCTATCTGTTGCGGAAATCAAACTGACGCTCAAAGCAGTAACGGATTATTTTCTGGCGTTCGGTATCCGAAATCGCGGCAAACTTCAGCATCGCCAGACTACGCCCGTTCTCCAGCGTTTTGATCCGTACCACCTCGCCCTCAAAATTCACATGTTCCGAACTACCATTGCGGTAAGGAACTAACAACCAGCAAGAAAGTTTGTCCTCTACATCTAGCTTTACCTTGGCATCGGTCAGAAAAGAAGTTCCTCCTCCGCCGACATCCTCCGTTCGCACGAGAAATCGACTGCCATTGCTGCTCTTTACAGCTAATTCCAATTCTGCGCTTACACGTAAAAAACTCCGCCGCTGGATCTTGAAAATAGATTCTGTCGCAGGCTTGCGCACCCGAACCATCCGGATTACATCTTCCTTAAAACCTACAACGTGGGTGTAAAAGTAATTCTTAATGCCGCCCTCTGTCATAAAATAGACTGAAAGCTCGTCCCCAACCGTCAATTTCTTGAGCCGCCCGCTGCCCTCTTGCATCGGGATTTCAATCAAAAAAGCTTCATCTTCCGTCTCTGCGATTCTCGATCTATATTCAACTTCAGCTTCAACAGCATCACTGGAAGCGACTTGAATGTATAGATTATCGTTGATTTTGGGATACAAAGGTGTCACCGCCACATGAATTAGTAAGATATTCTAATTCTGATTATAGCATGGCCTTTCGCACCCCGGGTGAGAAATATATTCGTGATAGCAAGAAAAAAAGGGCGGCAGCCCTATAGGGTGCGCCCTGCTTGATCGGTTTTCTTTTCCGGAAGAGCATCCGTTATTTTTTCTGAGCCCCTGAGGAGGTTCTGATCTGTTCAACCGATTCTTCGGTACCATCCTCTGCATTCAGATAGATACGGTACTTGGAGCCGTTAATCGCTCCGCCGAACTCATAAGTCAGCACTTCTGTGGAATCATCATTCTTAATCCAGGCTAAGCGGTTATAGCTTTCCTTAAAATCTTTATTCAGCAATTTCCTTGCTTCGGCCAGAGAAAGCTTTGGCTTTGGAATTTCCCGTTTATCTTTATGTTGATTCACATAATCACTGGCTTCAAACCCGGTCGCTTCCCCGGTGTCAAGCCCGACACGAACGGTTATTTTCTCCGGATAAATCAGGACATCACCCTGCTTGGTAACATATGTCAGGTTCCCCATGTTGTCATACTGATCAGCACTGACTGCTGTCATATGAGGAAAGCCCTTTTTGTTCAGGAACTGCTCTGCTTTAATTACCGCCTCTTTCATCGAGACCTTAGCTGGACCTACCTCACGGTTATTGTGGTAAGAGATCAACAGGCCGCCATTTTTGGTGAAATCCATACTGATTAGCTGTTTTTGGCTTGAGCCGGTAACCGTGGCTGTATAAGACTCCCACTCCGTGCCCTTCCCATTCTCTCGAACATCCACCTTGGCGTTAGGCCCGGCATCAGCGAATTTGATCGCCTTACTTCGGATCTGCTCAGCGGTTACGGGAGCGCCACCCAGTTTCTTGACAGAACGCTTCTCATAAATGCTTGCTACGGAAGGGCCCCAATCCAGCTCCGGGTATTCCGCAACCCGCTTGTCCACAGTCTTGAACCCGTCGATAATCGTGTTGTCCTCCGACTTGTTCTCCGTCGCCAGCGCCGTCTCCACATCCATCCAGCGCAAGCGGTTGCTAATGACCTTGTTCTGTACGTCCTGCAAGTTCTTCGAGATTTCACCCGAGTTGGTGTAGAGTGTCTTCAAGTTCTGAAGCTCACCATCAGTAAGGGGTTTTTTGGTGAAATCCCGCACTGCGGCTTTATAAGAGAAGTTAGAAATTTTGGAGAGAAACTCCTCCGTCTTGCTGAAGGGCAATAAGGTCAGCGGCAATTGGTTGATTTCATTCTGCGCCTCGCTAGTCAGCCGCCATACGTTGACAAGACCCTTACGGTGCGTCCCGCTGGATGCAGAGTTAACCGCAAGCGTATTTCCAAGCTCACCATGCAGTCGTTCCACATGATATGAAAGATCGTGAAAGGCACGCTGGTACTGGTTCTCCGCTTTTAGCAAAATTGAGTTCTTCTCCTGATTCTCCTGGTATCCCCACACAAGCGCTCCAAGCAACAGCAGCGCGGTCAAGGGGAACATTACAGCACTTAATCTTTTGTACATATGGCTGCAAGACTCCTTTCGATAGCTAATTGCCGTTAGTTTGACAATAACCGAGAAGTCTTATGCATAAAAAGAACCAGCTTTACCGTTTACACAAAAAAATCCCCGCATAATGTGGGGACCCCAGCGCAGCAAAGAAAGTTCTATCATAACAATCTCCTGCCATTTAAATTCGCTCTTCAATATGAAAGCCACTGCTGTTGCTGCACAAGCATTGCCTGAAGCCAGTCTGGATAACACCCTGCTCCTTAACGCCTCTTAAAATATAAGTTTCGCCGCAGTTTTTGCAAACGATTCGTACCTTTACTCGCAAAAAAAGACACCTCGCTACTCTATGGAATTCCTTGCTGAGGAACTGCTTTTAGAGTAAGTGTGTCCAATTTCGCTACATATTAACCTCTTCTTCTCGCTTCAGAACCCGGAATGGGGATCGGTTGTTAGCCCGGGCAACCTTGCCCATGCCCCCATACCACAGAAAGGCCATTAGAGGAACGATAAACCATATCCAGTAGTTAGCTGTTGTGTTCAAAATAAAATCGTAAATCCCATGCCAAATCCACGGTAGAACCAGTGAAATGACCAGAATCCACCGCGTTCTGACCCCTTTCGAGAACCTGGCCCTGCCCATGTGATACCCCATAATTACACCGAACATGGCATGTCCAGAGACAGGAAGCAGGGCCCGCAGAAACATGGAGCCGATGGAGGCATGGCTGTACCAGGCGTACATTACATTTTCTATTGTTGCAAAGCCTAGCGAAATCGCTACGGCATATAGTATTCCATCATATGGCTCGTCAAATTCGGTATGGTTGTAAATCATATGGTACAGCACAAACCACTTCAGACACTCTTCCACGCCGGCCGATATGAGGAAAGATTCCACATACGGACCGTCGCCCCAGCCCAGCATAAGTCCTCTTTGAATAATCATTACCGGAAAAACGATCAGAAAACCAAGGAGAAATACTTTAATCACCATGTGTAGTGGTTCCTGATCATACTTGTCTTTCAGATAGAAAAAAGTTAGCAGAGCAAGTCCTGGCGCCACTGCCGACGAAATAATCGATAAGATAAGCACCGAACAACCTCCCTGCATGTTAAGAACCGGGCATATGCCCAGTTCCACTAATCCAATTTTCAACTAAAGAGCTGTTTGTTCCTTAAAGCAAAACAGGGCTGACAAGCAAGCTTCAGCCCTGTCTCTCTCTGATTATTCCTGCCGCTTAAAGTGCGTGCAGAGCACTTCCACTGCGTTCTCAGCCATAACAGTCTTACCGTATTCAGCCAGTACGGCGTCCGTAACGGATGACGAGTCAGCAAATTCAGCCAGTACGGCCACTAGACCCGATAACACAGATTCTTCGTATTCCTTCGGATCGAAGTAGAGATACCATTTATCATTATAAGAATACAGTTTTCCCCCGGAAGTAATATTGCCGATGAGTACATGGGCCGCTTCAACCAGAACCTCAAAATCGCGGAATGCATATACAATGGAGTCGCTTTGTTCAAGAGTAACTTCCATTTCGTAAATCTCTTCGGGCAATTCATCCTCCCCGGACGCACCGTACTGATGGTGATCATATTTTCCCCGGGTCACAATAACGACCATGCCTTGTGCGGGCAAAGCGAACACTTCCACGGCTAGTGGACCTGTAGCGTCAAAGCCAAGTTCGCTGTACGCCTGATCCATCATCTCCGTAAACAGATCGTGCACTTTGGGAACTTCCTGCCACATATCTTCCTTCTGGATGCCCCGCTCGCTCAGGTCGTCAAAAGTGAGGAAAATCCGTATCTTATCTTGACCTAATCTCTCTATTCTCATGACAGGATCCTCCTTTTGCAAGCTCAATTTATTATAATGTATGATGAGTCCCGAGTAATGAGCCAAAAATGGTTACTATGTATGTATGTTATCATTTTGTCGCCATAAATGCACGTAAATAAATATTAAATCCGCACCCCATTTACAAGCGGTATTCCTTTCTGAATAAAAAAGAATCATTTTGCGGATATGTGCATCCTCAAAATGATTCTGCAGGCGTCTTTTGTGGTTACAAACCCGGTATGGCTGAGTGCGTATCTTTCAAAATCTTCTCGACTTCATGCTTCACATCAGGGTTGCTGCTGATAAATTCTTTCAGCATTTTCAGATTGGATTCCTTTGACTGGACCGGGGATTCAGACTTTTTATGCTCGCCCTTGCCCGATTTGCTATCCTGCTCATGGCCTTGATCTCCCGATGCCGAGGTATTTCCAAATCCAGTCATAGCCATGCCGAATAATTTTTCCTTGGCTCGATCACCGGCGCCGTGCCCGTTCGCACCTGATTGTACTAGCGAAGACATGAGCGCGCTGCGTTTTTTCGAGATGATCATACTGGCTGCGGCACCCAGCAAAACTCCGCATAAAAATGACGAAGTATTCATATCCTCAACCTCCTTGTATGGTAAAATCATGTCTAGTGTTCGCGGAAAGATTCCCGCTCATACAGTCTAATAACAGGAAAGCGAGTTGAAAAAAGTGGGTAAAGCAACAATAGCGCTGCTGCTCTCCGCCTTTCTGCTGGCATCATGCAGCAGTAATGGGGGCTCTTCTGAGGCAGTAAAAAACACAGGGAATTCACCTACAGCAGCTCCGTCACAGGAAGCATCAGTAGTGCCAGCAGGAACAAATAATTCTGCAACCAACAGTGGGAAACCTGAAGAAAATTTGGATAGTCCTTCCCCACAGGCAAACCAAGACGCGGAGGGCAGTACCAGCGGCAATGAACAGACGGCGGAGATTCCGCTCCTGTACCATATGAACAAAAATTATGATATCGTCCCAAATAAAGAAGGCACACCCAAGAAAGTAGTTCTCCTCACCTTCGATGACGGACCCAAGGAAGCCAAAATGATCAATTCGATTATAGATACCTTGGACAAGCACCATGCCAAGGCCATTTTCTTCGTGAACGGCTACCGGGTTAAAGAGCATCCCGAGTTGTTGAAGCTTATTTACGAACGGGGAGGCATTCTCGGCAATCACAGCTGGGATCATATCGAACTAAAAGATAAGCCTTATGACACCGTAAAGAAGCAGCTTGAAGATGTTCAGACAGCCGTCAAAGAGATTACAGGCGAGACACCGCATTTCTTCCGGCCTCCCTATGGGGCAGGCGGCGATGTTGGCAAAAAGGTTGCTGCGGAGAATGGCATGCTCTACATGACCTGGTCCGTAGGTTCCCTGGACTGGGAGATGAAGGAGAAAAACAGCAACAAGACAGAGAAATTGATTGGAAACGTAACGAGTCAGCTTCACTCCGGAAGCAACATTCTGATGCATGAGCTACCATGGACAACCGAAGCGCTGGATACGCTGCTAACGACTCTGGAGGAAAAAGGCTATAGCTTCGTGGACCCTCGCAGCATTGAACTGAAGATGCGCTGAGAAGGGAAGACTGATAGAACACTTGCTGATGTTATGAAAATTAAGGCGCTGTGTCAAAAGTGAGCTCCCCCCTTTCAGGTAGAAAGTTCAAAAATAGACAGTTCAAAATCAACGTCCTATGGAGCAGCGTTGATTCTAAACGAAGAAGCTCCCCTATTGGTAGACAGAGATAATCATAAACTCTGCTACGACTAGGGGGGCTTTTTCATGTTAATTCAAATAGTGGATACGGTATAGCAGGCTCCAACTCGAAAGCAGGATCTTAAGGTCAGAAATTGTAAATGAAGGTCAGTAACTATAAGTAAATTGGGGCCTTGAACCGCCGTCGTGCGCATCTCGTGCAGAATGGCGGACTGGTCAGAGGCCGGTGCAAGTCCTTACACCCTACCTTTGGAGTTTGGCTCTGAGCTAGGCTCTGGGCTGAGGTTGGATCTGAGATTGGACTTCGATTTAACAGGAAAAAGTACCGTTATTTTCCCGCTTTCCTTAGGTTTTGTTCGAATTAACGGGAAATTATCCAGTTAATTCCCCCTGTTATAAGAAAATAGAGAGGAGCCCTAAAGATTAACGGGAGTTTTTCCCGTTATTTTTGAAAACACTCCTTTTTTCGAATCAATAACGGGAGTATTTCCAGTTGTTCAAGCACCGCATGACATCCACTTTGACTTTATCAGATCGGCACCCCTCAATACTAAGTGGGTTTGGGTTTTGACTTACGATTGCCCCTCCTTGGCAAGAAGGCGGGGGTCAATTACAAAAAGAACATGGCGGGGTTCAGGAATCCTCCTGAGCACCGCCATGTTCTTTTTGTGCATTTTTTTTAAGTAGATGGACTTCTCATCGAGGAATTCACTTGTTTTGGGACAGTCCTTTTTCTAAGGGCTACACAGGATTCTTGCAGCGTAACGTGAGTACATGCATTTCGGCAGGACTGCCCCACCGGATCGGCAAATGCGCCGTTCCGAAGCCACGGCTGATCAACACCTTGGCTGCTGCACCTGAACCATCATTGCGGGGCCACGGATACATCCCTGCCTTGTAATGATCATAAAAGCTTTCCACACGTTTGCTGCCGATAAGTGGCAGAACCACTTGGCCTCCATGGGTATGTCCCGAAAGCACCAATTCACCTGGAACTGTACGCCTTTGTGATAACCACATCGGATCATGAACCAGAAAGATTCTACAGACGTCAGCATCCGAACCAGACAATGCCGGTAGTGGGGCATACGCTGTCTTCCCGCCCCGCTTAGGGAAGTCTATTCCAGTCAGCCAGACTGCCGCTCCCTTACGTTCAATAAGAACATTCTCATCGAGGAGGAGCCTTGCACCGCTGCTTCGAATAATCTCATCTACACGGTCTATGTCTGCCTTATAGTCATGATTTCCATGAACTGCATAGGTCGGCGCCATGGATACCATCAGTTCCATATTGTCAGTCAGACGGTCCAGCGGACTATTCTTCTCGGTCAGATCGCCTCCTACGAAAACAACATCCACTTTGCCTTTTAGTGTCGTCAGCATATCGGAAGGAAGCCTCCTCCGATGAATATCCGTTATGAACAGAATCCGATAGCCATCAAAAGATGAGGGGAGCGTCTCCAAAAATATTTCCTCGGCAATAATTCGATTTTTAAACGCATTGATCACCATCAGCAGCACAAATGAGCCTCCTGCAAAGAGCAAAAGAAATCCAATAGTCAATATGGATGAAATCACCATAAATCACCCAATGGTGGGGCCCCTTTAATTCCCCACGTCAAAAGAAAACCTAGCAGCAAAACGAATAGAAAAATCAAGGAATTGACAAACATTTTACTGAGGCGGACACGATCGGAGGAATACGTTTCGGAACGGGACGGGGTTGACTCTTCACCTGCATTCCCTTTTTCGGGAGGCGTAACCACGGTCGACCGACGACGGCCTTTGCGAGAAAGCGTGGCCGGCGGCTTGATCGCGGTTGGACGAACCGGCTCATCTATAGTAGGATGGTCGTTTACCTGGGTCGACGGTTTGACTTCAGTAGAAGCCTGTTTCCGACTTTTCTTCTGCCGGGATTGAACCCGGCTTAATTGTTCGCTCATGACTCCCTCCTGTAGCGGATGACCAAACCGGAGAAGAGGTCGATCACGAAATGACATACAATAGGCGCCCAGAGACTTCCTGTGTGTATATAAATATAACCTAATCCATAACTACTTAAGAACACCCAGCCCGTAGGAATCCAGTGCCGCAGATAACGAACATGAATCAGAGCGAACAGAATACTGGTCCAATATGGACCAAATGCATGTTGAATCGCTCCCCGGAACAACACTTCCTCGCATACCGCTACAATTGCCGCGATCAGCACAATATGCCAGATGGGCCGGGCGCGAAATAGCATGTCATTGATGCCCCCATCATCCATCGTTTCCTCAGGCACAATATATGTCAACAAAAAGTCAACAATTAGCATTAATCCAGCTAAACCAAGGCCCCAATACAGAAAGTGTGCGTTTTCGGGCAGGTTTATGACTTGAAGCGGATTTCTTTTCTGTAATAAAATCCAGATCAAACCGATAAATAACGTAAGCCCTTGTGTAATGTAGAGATTAAGCAAAAGAAGACGGTCTGTAAGCTGCTGCGGTTCTACCCTTTTTACTTTGATATCACCAATTTTAAATTTTTTTCTCATCATAACCTGCCTGTTCTATAATGATTTTTCCGGGCAGCTCCCAAAGTAGAGTCCGTCCTTAGCAATTACTGCAAAATACATAATGATTATTTTCCCAGAAAAAGGAGCACTTATTATGAAAAATCTAACCTCCCGAAACCAAATGCTGTACACCCTTGGATTTCTGTTCTTCCTGATTTCTGCATTCGCCGCTTTTTTTACGGGAGTGAAGGTTGGCGCAGATAAAACTGAAGCAAAATACGAACACCTCCAGAAAGCCAAGAGCCCCGAGGAATCTTCTGGATCATACCAGCAGCAAGATCTTGTTACCTTCTATCATAACGTATTTTTGCCTTATCGGGAATTCAAGCGAAGTTGGAACATCGAAGTCGACAAGCTCGCTCGAAGTACGGATGCCCGTGAAAACGCCGCCACGCTCAAGAACCTGAGTATCCTTGCCGACAAACAGCATAAAAAGGTTAACCAGGACTCTTTTTTCACCAATTCGCCGCTGCTTCAGCAATCTCAACTGAATATCCTTAAAAGTCTGACCCTTTTCTCTCAGGCTTCCGGTAAGGTATCCGCCAGTGCAGGGGGAACGGAAACTGCCAAGCTGCTAAAAAGTGATCCTTTTACAGTTAGCGCAGTGAAATTCGGCCTGCAGTCACAAAAACAATTCTATGATTCCATGCTGAAGTGGGGAGCCAGAGCCAACAGTAAAATCCCCGCCTCCACCAAGGAGATCAAAACACTGAGCTTTATCCAATGGAAGAAGATGCCATTACTGCTCAAGAATGCGACAATCGCAGATATGCTGCTAAACCGGGGGATATTTGCGGGGTATGATCCCCAGGACATCACAGCAAAAGTGGACGATATGATTTACTCCGGCACCGCAAGCTCGCTCAAGCTCGCAGACGTTCAGTCGTCTCTGACGCTGCTGATTTCTACAGGTGCTGTTCAGGAACAGGATTTCATTAAGTGGCGGGATCAATATTATCCTAAGGAAACGATTCCCCAGCTCCCGTTCTTTTATGAATAAGACCAGTTACTGCATCATAACGAAAAACGAGGCTCACTTCAAGCAGACCGAAGACTCATCCTGCAAAAGCCTATTGACACATTTGGCATGACCATGTTACATTATGAAAAATTAATCAAGCAAAAGCGATGATGGAACAAAGACGATGCTAGTCTACAGAGAGCCGGTGGTTGGTGTAAACCGGTGACGAACAGAACTCTTTAGCGCTCCTGAGATATTGTATCGAAGTTAAGTAGATGCAATCGGATCACTCCGTTACCAGTGTGGCCTATGCAGGCCATTGAGGCTGCTTCTGACAAGAAGCAGTGAATTAGGGTGGTACCACGACAACTCTCGTCCCTTACTACGGCAGTAGTATGGGGTTGAGAGTTTTTTTGTATCTCCAGCGCCCCCATATTCTTCTCTTATACGGGCTATTGTCTTATTTTCGCGGAATAGCTGCATCCAATTTCTTTGATGCGACACCGCGTTGCTTCGTTATTTTTTGTAGCGTTCTTCTTCATGGCTGTAACAATACAAGATACTACAGGTACTGTGGACCGCCCTTTCGGGGGCATCCTCAACATAAAAAGCTTTCTAATCATAAGGAGGAAGAGAAACCATGTTTAAAGTATTAGTATCGGATCCGATCAGTGATTTGGGGATTCAGCAGTTGATGGATGCAAATGATGTAACGGTTGACAAGAAAACAGGACTTAGCGAAGACGAACTCATTGCGATTATTGGGGAATACGACGGCCTGCTCGTACGCAGCCAAACAACAGTTACTGAAAAAATCATTGAAGCCGGAAGCAAGCTGAAGGTCATTGGCCGCGCTGGCGTAGGCGTTGACAACATCAAGCTGGATGCAGCAACTCAGCGTGGTGTAGTTGTTATTAACGCTCCGGATGGTAATACAATTACAACTTGTGAGCACGCTTTTGCCATGATGATGGCTCTTGCCCGTCACATTCCACAAGCTTATGCCAAGACCATTGGCGGTACTTGGGACAGAAAGTCTTTCCTCGGGGTTGAGTTGCGTGGCAAGACACTCGGCGTTCTCGGCATGGGCCGGATCGGCAGCGAAGTAGCCAAACGCGCCAAAGCCTTTGGCATGAGCATTTTGGCATATGACCCATTCCTGACAGCTGATCGTGCCGAGAAGCTTGAAGTAACGCTAGCCTCCGTGGATGATATCGTCCGGAATGCAGATTTCATGACGGTTCATACTCCACTGACACCAGAAACACGTCATATGATTGCCCGTCCGCAGTTCGAAGTAATGAAAAAAGGCATGCGCATTGTTAACTGTGCTCGTGGCGGTGTTATTGATGAGCTTGCACTGGTAGAAGCGATTGACAGCGGGATTGTTGCTGGAGCCGCCTTTGACGTATTCGAGAAGGAACCGCCTGAAGCTGACCACCCGTTCCTCTCCCATCCGAAAATTATCGTAACGCCGCATCTGGGTGCTTCAACCGTTGAAGCGCAAGAGAACGTTGCGATTGACGTTTCGGAGCAAGTACTCAATATCCTGCGTAACGAACCGTTCATTAACGCTGTAAACATTCCGCCAGTGGCACCAAGTGTGATGAACAAGCTGCAACCTTACTTTAACCTTGGTGAGAAACTCGGGAGTTTTGCGACCCAAATCACCGACGCAGCCATTCGCGAAATTCACGTTGAATATGCCGGAGACCTCTCTGATGTGGACACACAACCACTGACCCGCTACATCGTGAAGGGTGTGCTTTCCCGTCATTTTGCTGGGGATGTTAATATTGTCAACTCCATGCATCTGGCCAAGACCCGCGATGTGAATGTGGTTGTGACTAAAGCTTCCAAAACAAAAGGCTTCACGAACCTTATCACCGTGACTTTAAAAGCTGAGCACGATGAGGAGCGCCTAGTAGCAGGTACCCTGCTTCAAGGTTATGGCGAGCGGATCGTACGAGTGAATAAATTCCCGGTTGATATTGCGCCGGAAGGTCACCAAATTGTCATCTCGCACAATGACAAACCGGGAATCATCGGTCTAGTAGGAACGCTGCTGGGCGAGAACAATGTCAATATCGCATCCATGCAGGTTGGACGCAAAATCGTTGGCGGTGCAGCAATCATGCTGCTCACTGTTGATAAAGCCGTTCCACAAGACGTGCTGGTGAAGCTGGCTGGACTCCCAGAAATCAATACCGCTGAGGAAATTGTTCTGCTGTAGGTTAATGCTACTGCCTGAAATGCTATTCTCATAAATATAACAAGAAGCCATCTCCGCTCTTTAGTGGGGGTGGCTTCTTGCATTTTATTGAAGAACATGGAACCACACTTTGCTTAAATTCCATTTAATATATGACATCAACTGACATATTAATATGATAAACTTGAACTATTACACTCAAGGAGGACAAGTGGTATGAGAGCTGACCGGCTCGTTTCTATTTTACTGCTGCTGCAGAATCGTGGCAAAATGACCTCACGTGATCTAGCGCAAACGCTCGAGGTGTCCGAGCGGACGATATTCCGGGACATGGAAGCACTCAGCTCAGCAGGCATTCCCGTACTGGCAGAGCGGGGACGAGAAGGCGGCTGGTTGCTCACCGAGGGCTACAGAACCTCCCTGACAGGTATGAAGCCCAAAGAGATCGCCTCCCTCCTTCTGTCTGCTGACTCTACGATTCTTAGCGATCTTGGCATCGAAGAGGACTTTTCATCTGCCGCTCGCAAGCTGAAGGCTGTAGCAGCCCCGCCTTACAGCAATTCCACTCTTGACTCGGTTCAACGGATTCATGTGGACGGCGCAAGCTGGCATCCCTCAGATGAGGCCTATCCTTTCCTGACGCTGCTACAGGATGCCCTTTGGCACGATCGTGTTGTCAAAATTACATACATGCGCAATAACGAATCCAGTGAACGGCTAATTTATCCACTCGGACTCGTGACCAAACGCGGAGTTTGGTATGTTGTTGCAGAAAGTATGGGTGAGCTACGGACCTACCGGGTCTCTAGACTGCAGCATGCGGAGCACACAGATGATTTTTTCAGACGTCCAGAAAATTTTGATCTTGGTCAGTATTGGCAGCAATCCACTCAGGCCTTCAAATCTGCCTTGCCAAGTTATCCAGCTACCGTGCTGATACGGGAAGAAACGATGAAAGAATTCGCGAGAGAGAGATATCTTACTATAAAAAATACTATCCCGTCCTCCCACCCCGGTTGGCTGGAGATTGAGGTCGATTTTAACGCCCTGGAATGGGCCTGCCGGGTACTTTTGTCTTATGGGTCCAGTGTCCTGGCCCTCTCACCGCAAGTGCTACAGGAACAAGTACGACAAGCCCTAGTAGATACAACCGTCCTATATGAGTCTATCGGGAAGGATTTATCCAAAAGTTGTCCTGAATAGCATTTATGTCAGTTCTTACAATAGACCTATACCCCTTTAATCGCCTATAATATTACAATACACAACATTAAAGGGGGACATATTTCCTATGGACTGGATGTACAAGCTGCCTTTGAAACAAAGAATTGTCGCCGGATGCTACCTGGTTGCCGCATTATTCTCTATCCCTGTTTTGGTTACTTTTATTATTCTCGGCAAAATTGTTGTGGGTATCATTCTGGTGGTCCTGCTTGCAACCCTGACTTACCCTCTTTCTCGCTTTGTCGAGAGAACGCTTACATCGTCGTTCGATGACATCTCCAATGTGACCCATACGATCTCCAAAGGAGACTTTACGCATAGAGCCGATGAGAATGGCTCCATGGGTGATATCAGCCGCTCCTTTAATATGATGATCGATAAATTGAAGACCATTTTGACCGATGCTTCACAGATTACCCGTCAGGTTATGGACGCAAGCCGCGGCATCGAAGACAAGAATCAGAACCTGAAGATCGTCATGTCTCAGGTGGCAACCTCTTCTAACGAACTGGCTCAGGGTGCCAATGAGATTTCCAGTGATATTGCTGGCATGATTGATTCTATTAAAGATATTGAGACCAAGGTCGCCGACTACGCACATTCAACCAAAGAAATGAACAAGAAATCTATACATACGTTGGAATTGGTAGAGCAAGGTCGCCAGTCAGTGGATACCCAAGCGGAAGGCATGCGCAAGAATATTGAAGCTACACAAAAAGTAGCCGATACCATTGATGCCCTCTCCCATAACGCTCGCGGTATCACCATGATTACGAAGACAATCACCGAAATTGCGGAACAGACCAACCTTTTATCCCTGAACGCTTCCATCGAAGCTGCCCGTGCCGGAGAGCATGGTCGCGGGTTCGCCGTGGTTGCCCAGGAAGTACGCAAACTGGCAGAGGAATCCACCGCCTCGACCAAAGAGGTCTTCGGCCTGGTACGAAGCATTGAGAGCGATATTAAGGAAGCCATTGCGAACATTACCATCAATGAGGAAGTCGTTCAGGTACAGAATGAAATGATCATTCAAACTGCACAGGTTTTCGGGCAAATTGTCCAAAGCGTACAGTACATTACCGAGCAAATCGCCGCCTTCTCTTCGGAAAGCGACCTGATGCTGGACAGCGCCCTGAAGATCTCCACAGCGATTGAGAACATCTCAGCAATTACTCAGCAAACAGCAGCCAGCACCGAAGAGGTCTCTGCATCGATGAGTGAACAGATCAATGCCCTGCAATCCGTTGCGGATGAGAGTGAAAAAATGACATCAGCTGTCTTCCAGCTGCAAAAAACGATTCATATTTTTAAATTTTAGAATTTGTCATAAAAATTTTATTTTTATTCATTGCAGCACAAAACTGCCGTATAAGCTCTGTCTTATACGGCAGTTTTTCAATTTATGAAACGTTTGTATTATATCACTTTCAAGCCTTTCTGAAAGTTTATAACCACAATTTTTGTTTATCCACTCCCCTCTCAAATACCCTACTTTCAACCTAATCCCCTCCTGTGCAGTTCAAAAGAATTTGAGCACTATGATTCATTGCCTTTCATGAAAAACATCATCTTAAATCTTGATTCAACTAATTTCTTCAATTAATATCTAATCTTGTCCATCCAATAGTTTTCATCTAATTTGCATTTTCACACCAATCCCTCAAATGAAATCTTGCTCTTTCTCCTGATTAAATGCTTGCTTCAGACCTATTTGTAACCGTATTCCATTTTACAATGCACCCTTGGATACATTTTAAATTAAAACTAAATTCCTACTTTCTTTCATATTTTTCGTCAAATTCCGAGTTCGTTTGTGTAAAATATATTGACAAAGACGAGCTAGGAATATAATGTAAAGGAAAATTATTCTTATAATTAGTTATAAAATTTATATGGGCAAAATTCCTGAAAAGGAATGACGCAAAGCCATGGATCTACAGCCTCATTTTTTCGGGGCCATGACTGCCAGGTTGCAGTAAAAACCAGGAAGATCGACTTAATTTTGCGGTCTGAGTGGCGGTTTTTTGCTACCAACCTGTGCTCCATTATTCGAGCACAGGTTTTGTTGTTTCTTTGTACCCGTTAGTATCGTTCTAATCATTTGGCACTACCAGAACGATAATATAATTATCTTTTACTTAACCCAATTCATTTACTTGAGAGGTGTTTTTTTTGAAGACAGTCGCAGATTATATGGCGGAGGCACTACGTAACCTCGGAGTAACCCATTCATTTGGTATTATTGGTAAATCCATTTGTCCCTTAGTTCTGAAGATGGTGGATTACGGTATTGAGTTTATTCCTGGAAGACATGAATCCAGTTCCGGCTTTGAAGCCGCAGGCTATGCACTCAAGACTGGCGGACTAGGCGTTGCTTTCGGAACATCCGGTCCCGGAGGCACGAACCTGCTTACTGCAGCGGCCCATGCCAAGGCGAATAACCTTCCGGTACTATTTATTACAGGGCATCAATCCATAAAAGAACTAGGTATTCCGCAATGTCAGGATTCTTCCTCATATCTGGCTGATCTAGCTGATATGTTCAAACCGGCTACCCTGTTCAGCAAACTTGTAGAACGTGGCGATAACTTGAGCACCATTTTCAATCATGCTATCTCTATTGCTCTGGGCGGTACCCGTGGTCCCGTTCATCTTTGCTTGCCGTTCGACGTTCAGACTGAACTGCTGGAAGAATTCCCGGTAGTTTATCCAGAGCGTGAATCGCTCGTCAGCATCTCCAATTTTGACCGTGTAATCAACGCTATCAACAATGCTGAGAATCCGCTAATTATTGCCGGTAAAGGTGTTAACCGTTCCGGGGCTCATAAAGAGCTGATCGAACTGGCTGAAACATTCAACATCCCTGTCGTGACCTCTCCTGGTGGCAAAGGTGCTATTCCTTGGGATCACCCGCTCTATCACGGTCCTGTCGGTGTCGGCGGATGTACGCATGGCGATGACATGCTAAATCATAGTGATTTGTATATCGTGCTGGGCTCCCGCCTGAGCGATATGACCATCTGTAATCTCAAACGCGAGAATCATCCAGAAACATTAATTCAGTTTGATAGCGACCCTACGTTTGTAGGCAAAATTCTAACCTCCAAAACTATACCGGTCTCCGGGGATCTGCGTGATAATCTTGTGTATTATCTTGAACACCTGGATAGAGATTCTGTGACCAAACATAATACTCCAAGTTTTAACTATCGGGAAGAACTGCCTGAGCTTCCAGGCCTCTCCCTCGCTTCAGTTATGAGCGTGATGAGTGATTTTATTCCATACAACAACACGGTGTTCGTGGATGATGGAAGCCATGGCTTTAATGCCGTTAAATGGTATAACGTTAAAAAACCGGGCAGTTTTGTGTTCGATGCCTATTTTGCCTGCATGGGTAACGCAATTGGCATGGCTATCGGCGCCAAGGTTGCATCACCGGATGAAACGATCTTCTGTGTGACTGGCGATGGGTGCTTTATGATGCTGGGCGCTGAGATTAATACAGCAGCATGTAAGGATATCCCGGTTATTTTTATCGTTGTCAACAACATGCAGCTGGATATGGCACTAAAGGGTATGGAGAAGACTACGGGCCGAATTGACGGAACCCTATTCGAAGTCCCAATGGACGCGGTGAAGTTCGGCGAATCGCTTGGAGCAACCGGATATCGCTGTGAAACTTTGGATCAATTCTCCGCTGCGATCGCAGATGCAGTAGCCTTGAACAAGGTAGCCGTAATCGAACTGTTGACAGACCGTGACGAAGTACCACCTACAGCACACCGTGTAGTGAATCTTTAATCAGGGGGCCAATTTATGAGCGACAATTTGGACAAAAATATCAATAGTGGTCTGAACCACTTTGCTAACTTATCAGGAGAGTATGGAGCCAAAGCCTTGGCTCCTATTAAAGACCATTTTCCAGATCTGGCTGAATACATTATGGGCGCCGCCTACGGTGACATTTTCCAGCGCAACACGATCGGTGATGACTGGAAAGAAGTTGCCGTGATCTCCGCATTGATTGCGATGGGACAATACGAACAACTAGGCGTCCATTATGTAATGGCGCTAAGTGTAGGTGTCACTGAAGAGCAGCTTAAGGGTGTTCTGCTTCATTTGGTGCCTGCTCTAGGAGCTCCGCGTGTAATCAGCGCCTTTAACGTGTTGCTCGAAGTTCTAGAAGAAGTGAAGTAATATCTGTAAAATTCAAAAATTTACATTTTTCGACTTTCTCATTGTAATTCTATCAATCATATGCTATTAATATAGTTAAATTATCCCAAAAATAAGTATAGTATCGATTGCCGAAAATACGGAATCGAAGTTTTTGGATAACACTAATTTATAGGAGCGATGAAACGAATGGGTAAATTTATTTTGAAGACAGATTCGGTTAAGAAAGTTATCAATATCGATTTGGATGGCACGTTCTCTGAAGAGGATGGTATCAAGTCCATTCAGGCTTACCAGCAAACGATTAACCCGATCACTCCAGCAGACTATGAGCTGCACTTTGATTGCAGAAAGCTTAACGTTACCGCTCCTAATGTTGTACCTCTGCTGGAGGGATGCTTCATCATGATCCAGAAGGATGGCTTTGTCAAAGTGAAGCTGACTCTTGAGAACAACCCAATTCTTAAAATGCAATTAGCGCGTCTGGGCCGTAAAGCGGGTCTGGATAACCTAGAAATTATCTCTACAGTTACTGCATAAGACACACAACTTCATATTCAGCCTGTATCTTACCTGCTCATGCAACGATCCATCAGCTCATCACTAATAAGGGGGCAATTCAATGGCCGGCATACGCATCAGAGACATCGCTATCTATCATCCGAGTAACAAAATCGGTAATGATTTCTACATCAAGCATTTTGACGATAGAGGAATAGAGATTCGTGGACTTCTGGCGGCATTGGGTCGTGAAACCCGCTACAGTATTGATAATGAGGACGAGAATGCACTGACTATGGGATTTGAGGCAGCCAGCAATGTGCTGGAACAAGCGGGACTTACAGGCGAAGATATCGATCTTATCGCCTTCTCCAGCCAAACGCCGGAATATATTATCCCGACCAACTCGGTGATCATGCACCGTTTGATTAATGGCGCTTCCCGCACTATTTGCATCGACAGCAATGCAAACTGCATAGGTATGACAGCAGCCTTCGAACAGGTCAGTAGACAGATGATGGCGAATCCCCGTATTCGCCGTGCACTGGTGATTGGGTCCGATCATATCCTCCCACACACCGACCGCAATAACCCGGTATATTATGCCGGATTCGGCGATGCTGCCGCAGCGATCATCCTAGAGCGTGATGAGAATGCTGTTGGATTAATCGATTCTATCTACCAAACGGATACCTGCGTGCTGTACAATTCCGTCTTCCCTGCTGAAGGCTTAGCCAAATTGGGAACGAAGGGCGTCGCTCCTGGTGAATTTAATGTAGAATTCACCCCCTTTGATGATTCCATCTGTGTAGAAGCAGCTGTCGAATCGATCAAAACATTGTTTGCTGATTCAGACATCGCTCCGGAATCCATTAAAGCAGCCTGCTTCTCGCAGTTGTCTCTTCCCAATATACTCAGTGTTGCGGAAAAAGTCGGTATTGATAGCAGCGTAGCCGTGTATGTTGGGGATGAATTTGGTTATACTTCGACCAGCAGTCCATTTGTTGCTCTACATAAGGCTGTATCTACCGGACAAATCGAACGCGGTGATAAAGTATTATTCTGGACTGTCGGTGGAGGCATGCAGAATATTGCAGTTGTGATAGAATACTAAGCCTACTAAATATAAGTTTACAAAAGAAGCATTCCAACAGCAGTATACTGCTGAGGAATGCTTCTTTTTCTATACCCCATAAGCCTGTCCAAAACCGATTCTAGGAGGCTCTTCTCCCCGGTCTTAGGGGTTTACTCATTTATCTGTTAAAGGTGTTACTGAAGACGATAAGGGGCTGTATAGCTGTGTTTTGTTCCACGATGAACAAGATTAATCGGTTCCTTTCAACAAAAAAGCACCTCCTAAATCAGAGGTGCTGTCAGGCTTTGTTTAGAATTACTGTTTTTCGACAGGTAAGCGCAGTGTAAAGGTCGTTCCTTCACTCAATTTGCTCGCAGCCGAAATATGACCATGATGCGATTCGACGATATTCTTAACAATGGCGAGACCAAGCCCCGTTCCCCCAGATTCCCCGCGGACACGAGCTTTGTCAGCCTTGTAGAACCGTTCGAAGATATACGGAAGGTCATCCGGCGGAATGCCTACGCCTTCGTCCCGGATCTCGATCTCAACATAACGGCGGCTCTCCTGTACGGATTGCCCCGCGACGATCAGAATCTTTTTCCCGGCAGGCGTATGGCGGAAAGCATTGTCCAGCAGGTTCGTGAGTACTTGCTCCAGCTTATCCTCATCGGCAGCCTTCAGCAACAGTTCTTCACTTAACTTCCTGTATTGCAGATCAATGCCACGTTCCTTGGCCCTTACAGAGAACTTACGGTAGACCCGTTCTAGCAATTCACTCATATCGACCTGAGCCTTCAGCATATCTGTATGCCCAGCTTCCATTCGCGCCAGATCCAGCAGATCCTTCACGAGCCGGCCCATGCGCAGCGATTCATCATGAATGACCTGAATCAGTTCGCTGCTCTCCTCGGGTGAAGAGGCCATACCGTCAAGCAGTGCTTCACTGTACCCCTGCATCATAGACAACGGAGTGCGAATCTCATGCGATACATTAGCCACGAAGTCACGCCGCATTTTCTCCAGCTTGACCTCTTCGGTCACATCACGCAGTACCGCTACAGCACCACGAATATGGTTCTCGGAATATAGCGGGGCCATATGTACAGACCACACACCCTGCCGGACATGCACGTTAGAGCGCTGGTCGCCCCCTTCCTGTAATGTACTCAGAAAGAGCGGACGAAGCGGTAACGGAACCTCTCCCTTGCTGATGATCTCTTCACCCGGCTCGGGATCAGCTTCTTGCTCCCACTCCAGATTACGCCAAGTCTCCAGCAAGGATTGTCCATGTGGATTAGTCAGAATAATGTGGCCTTCAATGTCAAATGTAACCACTGCATCACTCATGCTGCGTAGAACACTGGACAGATGGCCCTTCTCATGATTCAGACTGCGAATATTTTCTTCCAGCTCCGCCGCCATATGGTTGAAAGAGGTGGCGAGTTGCCCGATTTCATCACTGGTGACAAGGGTCAGCCGGGTTCCATATTCGCCTTTGCGAATGTTGTTAGCGGCCTCGATCACCTGCTGCATCGGCTGTGTTATCTTAGTGAACAGAAACAAGGCAAAGAACGTCGTCAGAGAAAACCCAATCATGCATGTGTACATAAATAAGCGCTTGATCGCCCCGGAATTGGCAAAATTACTGTCGATATAAGGCAACAGGAACAGTCCCAGTGTCATCAGTACGACAGCAACCAGACAGATGATCGTGACCCACAGCTTGCCGACAAGGCTTCTCCAGAAGTTCACCTATTTAGGTACCTCAAGTTTGTAGCCCACTCCCCATACGGTCGTGATCATACTTGCGGATTCCGGCGATACTTTATTCAATTTCTCACGGAGACGTTTCACATGCGTGTCCACGGTGCGCAAATCTCCGAAAAATTCATAATTCCAGACATCCTTGAGCAGTTCTTCACGCGAGAACACTTTATCTGGTGAAATTGCCAGGTAATGCAGCAGTTCGTATTCCTTAGGGGTCAGGCTGACTTCCTGGCCACCAGCAGTTACACGGTGTGCATCATGCTCAATAATGAGATGCGGGAATACAATGTTGTTGCTGGAATTACTCTCCTTGGATAGAAAAGCTGTAGCCGAGGACCGGCGCATAATCGCCTTTACCCGGTAGATGACTTCACGCGGGCTGAACGGCTTGACGACATAGTCGTCTGCACCCATCTCGAAGCCCTGCACCCGGTTGATCTCCTCGCCCTTGGCGGTAAGCATTAACACCGGTGTCGATTTAACGCCGCGAAGTCTAGTCAGAACTTCAATCCCGTCAATGCCGGGCAGCATTACATCCAGCAGAATCAGCCCGTAATCATTGGCTGTTGCTTTGCGAAGGGCGATCTCGCCATCCTCCGCCTCGTCAATTTCATAACCTTCTTTTTCGAGATACATCTTAAGCAGGCGGCGGATACGTTCTTCGTCATCCACGACCAGAATTCTGTTCAAATGATCTGCCATTTCACAACAACCCCTTCATCAAATACAGTAGAACGTTACCCTTACTATCGGCTGTTTCGGCAGATTTACTTACCGTTTAATCCGTTCCTGCATAGGAATGAAGTCCGGCGATGACCAGATTAACGCCAACCAGGGTAAACATTACGACCAAAAAGCCGAGTACAGCGAGCCATGCGGACTTGCGTCCCTGCCATCCGCGAGCAAGCCGTAAATGGAGATAGGCGCTATAAAATAGCCAGGTGACAAGAGCCCAGACCTCTTTGGGGTCCCAACCCCAGAATCTTCCCCAAGCCACTTGAGCCCATATCATTGCAAAAATCAAAGCCCCCAGTGTAAAAATCGGGAAGCCTATCGCTATGGCCCGGTAAGTAATCTCATCAAGATCATCGGCGTCGATGCCGTCCATTGCGGGATGCAGGGCTGCCCCCAGTGGTTTACGGACAATCAGTCGAATCAACCCGTAGAGAATTAGCCCAGAAAGGAGCGACCAGATTACAGTATTAAACTTCCGTCCCGCGTTCACGCCATTCATCCATGAAGGCGCTTCGAACAACGGTTTTTTTATGCCCAGGAAGGGCTGGAAGCTCTCAATTTCGCTATGGTAAGGTGCCACAATCGGCGGCATTTTATAACTCACTCTCTCTATTGTACTATCTTCCTGCCCAGGGCTGTCAATCGTAACGTTCTCGCGGACAAAAATCGATTCGTATCCGGCTCCCCGGAACGCGAAAACCGACCCTAGAAAGGCTATGATGACAATAATAGAGAATAAGGTAAACTCAACAAGACGTTGCTGCTTACGGTCATTCTTCTCCTTGCTAGTGAAGTTAACGGTGCGCAGCAGATACATCAGTCCCGCTGCAAAACCGACAGCAAAGAACGACTCTCCCAGAGCAGCCAGCGTAACGTGGATGTTCAGGTAGATAGATTTCAGCGAAGGGATCAGCGGCTGAACCTCCTGCGGGAACACAGCAGCATAGGCCATAATAATAATGGAGATAGGAACTGCGAACAATCCCAGCAAGATTTTACGGTAAATAGCAAATATCACGGTAAATGCGACCATCACCATCATCGACAGGAAGGTCATGAATTCATACATGTTACTAACTGGGATATGACCTGCCCCCGCCCAGCGGGTAAAGAAATAGGCCATGTGGCATAAGAGCCCCAGTGAAGAGCCGATAAAAGCAATTCGGCCCCAGCGGGCGGTGTGTTCCTCCGGTTTGCGACCGGACCATTTCCGGCCCATAATGGCAATCGTGAATAGCATGAACGAACCGCTGTATAAGAAAAAGGCGGCTATAAAGACATCACTGCTGAAATCGAGTAAGCTCATGCTTGACCTCCCCCGTTGTCCAATGATTTTTCATCCACTACCATGTCTACCTTCTCCAGAATGGATACAATCTCACGGCGAAATCCGAACCAGTTCTTATTCGTATGTCCTCCAAGGATAAGTTCTCCGTCCTGGGCGGTCAGCCAGATACGTCTATGCTGCCAGTAGAAGCCCAGTACAAGGCCCAACATCACTATACCCGCACCTACCCATACAAAAGGCATTGCCCGGTCCACACGCATATTCAGGTATGCCGTAGATTCGGAGAAATCGACATCCTGCATGCTGCTGACTTCAAGCTCCAAGAAACGATCTGCCCCACCTAGCTTGTCGTTGATGCCCGCCTGCTGGAACTGCACCTTGTCAACCTGCTTAGGGAAATAGAAGTACTGTTGACCATCTGCCGGTAAGCCCGGTCCCTTGATCAGGAAGAGAAACGCCGGTGCATTGGGATATGGCGTTTTGGAGACTGGCTGCCCACTCTCGTTCAGTCCAAAATCCATGTACTTCTCCTTCAGGGCAAGTGTATAAGGTCCTGCTTCGAAACTGCGCTGCGGATTCTTCATCTCCAGCTTGAATTTGCCGTACGCTTCCCCAGTCCGCTTATCCTTAAGTTCAGGCTGTACTGAACGCAAGACAGGGGTGAGATCGTAATCAAACTGATACGCTTTCAAACCATTGTAGCTCAAAGGAGAGTTGACCTGAATATCATGTGCGGCCACTTCTTTTAGCTGCGGTGTACGAGTCGGATCTTCGCAATCTGCTGTACACTCGTACAGGACGGCTTTGGTTTCGTACAGCTTGGGCAGCACTTTTTTGCCCCGGAATTCTTCTGGCATTTCAGCTTCGGTGTAGAATTCTACGGTAAATTTCTCATTCTTCAAATAATAGGTCGTATCTGGGATTGGTGTGACCTCCCCTTGCGGAAAGGCAAGATGCTGATCCATGTTTAGACCCGGCAACCCTCTCGCCAATACGGCAAGTAAAAAAATAATCAGGCCGATATGTATGACGTATGGCCCCCAGCGGCTGAAGCGGTGTTTCTCGGCGAGTAACGCCCCGCCCTCCGTGATGACACGATAGCCTCGCTTCTTTAGGGGTTGAGCTATCCGGCCAACCCAGGCCTCCGGCTCCTCCTGCATCTCCGTGACCAGCACGACCTTTTGCCGAGTCAGGAACTGCCGGTGTTTGCGGATTTTCTGTCTTGTTAGCGCTTTATAAAGTGGAAGCACGCGGTCAAGGCTACAAATCACGAGCGAGGCACCGATCATTACTAACAGCAGAACGAACCACCAAGATTCATAGGTACGGGATAGTCCAAGCTTGTAATAGATCTGTCCTGCAGTTCCGTATTGTTCCTTGTAATACGTTGAAGCATCAATATTGAGAAAGGTACTCTCCTGTGGAAAGATAGTTCCCAGCATGGAGCCAAGCAGCGTCAGAACGATCAGATAGATGGCGATTTTGACAGATGAAAAAAAATTCCAAACGAGGTCGATAACATTCGGGTTGGAACGCTGTGAACGGCGGGCCACACCGTCATAACGCATTTCAAGGTTTTCACTGGAATTCCCCGCTTCGTCCAGCGGCTTGCCGCAGGCTTCGCAGAGGACTGTGCCTACCGGGTTCTGATGACCACATTCGCATTTGGTGTTGGTAATTAGCGGCGTCCGTCCACTCATGGGCCCACCAACTTCCCGATTTGTGAATCCAGCGTATCCAGATCAAGCTGACCGATATGAATACTGTCCACCTTGCCCTTTTTATTAATGAAAAAAGTCGTAGGCATCGGCGAAATCCCGTAGCTGCGTACTGCATCCCGCCCCGGGTCCATAACAATCGGAAAATTGATGTTTACCATCTTCACAAAGTTTTCCACAGTCATTTGGTCTTCGCCTACATTTACGCCTACGACAACAACGCCTTGATCCTTCCATTTCTCCCACTGCGCCTGGAGAGCTGGCATTTCCTTCACGCATGGCGCGCACCAGGAACCCCAGAAATTCAGCACGACAGCCTTACCTTTGTACTCATCCAGCGTATGGGCTTTGCCGTCCAAGCCCAACAGGTCAAAGGCTGGCGCCTTGCTACCTTCCTTGGGTTTCCCGTCCCCTCCAAATACGGAGGTAGCGATGGCATAGCCGCCAAGCAGGACTACCAGTAATAAAATTACAATCTGAACCGGTTTTCTAGCTTTGCCCACACATGAAGCCCCCTTCTGTGACGCAATTCGTTACTTTAGTTGTTAGGTGTGAACATCCTATGAACATTATAACGAATATTGTCACAACTTTAGGGCGCCAAATTGTGAACTTTATGTGTCCTTGCGTGGTGTTTTTGACTTGAGCAATCCACTTTTGGCAATTTGCTGCAGATGATTGATTTCATCCTTAGTCAAATGGCGATAAGAGCCGCGTTTGAGATTCTGCAGCAAAATATCCCCGAACGAAATCCGTTTCAAACGGGTAACGGGGTGAGACACAGCCTCGAACATCCGGCGAACTTGCCGGTTGCGTCCTTCGTGGATCGTGATGCTAATTACCGCTTCTTTGTTAGCTTCATCAATGTCCTTGTACTCGACTTCTGCCGGAGCAGTCATGCCATCCTCAAGTTTGATGCCCGACTTCAGCTTGTCCAACGCGCTACCATGTGGTACACCCTTGACCGTGGCCAGGTACGTCTTGGGAACATGATGCTTGGGATGCGTCAGCAGATTGGCGAATTCACCGTCATTGGTCAGCAGCAGCAATCCCTCCGTATCGTAGTCCAGGCGGCCAACAGGGTATACCCGCTCGTTGATGCCCTTCAAATAATCCGTAACGACCTTGCGGCCTTTGGGATCAGAAGCGCTTGTGATTACGCCCTTGGGCTTGTTAAACATAATATAGATTTTATTCTCGCCCCGGATTTCCTTGCCGGAGACCTTAATAATATCTTGGGCGGGGTCCACCTTCGTACCCAGTGTGGTTACGAGTTCCCCGTTAACCTCTACTTTACCGGCCAAAATCAATTCCTCGCACTTGCGTCTGGATGCAACGCCAGCTTGTGCCAAAACTTTCTGTAATCTTTCCATTTTCGACTAGTCACCTCAGACTAATGATAACCACCCGAGGGATAAATCACAAGTTCATTCCACGGAAAAAATGCACCCGGACAAGAATTACTATGGGGTTCGATAAGAAGTGGGGTCATTCGGTAGCGCGAAGTCAGCTCCAGAATCAGTTTGCCTGTGGCAAACAGCTGGTCCTTTCTGCGCTGTGGCTCCGGTGAAGTTTCGGCTGTGCTGTAATCCCCTTCCAGACAAAGATGAATATATTCTGGATCGGTGAGTAGCGGGGCCGCATAAATGGACCCGTCTTGCCCGATCCAAAAGTCGAAGCCTTTGCCGTTAATTGACGGGCATCGGGAATGATGTAGAATAAAGCCTTTGTATGTCATCCGCAGAATCTCTCCCTCCACACATTGCTGCAATAGCATATGCCCAGAAGGGAGGCCTGGTGACACTCTTGCGGTGAATATCTTGTACTTGGTAAAAGGGGGATTACGGGTATGGGAATACGAAGAGATTCGGACCGAGAACTGACCTAGGAAATGATGTAACGTACACAATGTGGAGCTGACACACAAGTTCAGTGAATCAGTAAACCCAAACTTTCACTTGGTCGCCTGTACTACTAAAGTTGCCATCCCCGCCGTTTTCCGCTGAGCGAGAGAGTCCCTCCCATGTTGTTCAAAGGGTCTTACTGGAGACTCCAACTATCCTGCCCATCACCATGCTGCTCGTACCTCGCTCGCCTCATCCTTTAGGCCAATGCTGCTTGGATACTCCATTATCCGAATAAGAGCAGACAAATAGCAATGGCAGCCACGAAACCGACGACATCGGAGAAGAGACCCACCTTAAGAGCGTAGCGGCCGTTGCGGACTCCGACGGCCCCAAAGTAGACGGTCAGCACGTACAATGTGGTATCCGTGCTGCCCTGAATGGTGGAGGCAATCATACCGATCAGCGAATCCGGGCCGTGTACACGGATCAGGTCGGTGGTATAAGCCAGCGACCCGGTCCCGGTCAGCGGACGCAGGAGACCTAGTGGCAGCACTTCAGACGGCACCCCCAGCCCCTGCATCAAGGGAGCCACGAAGCTCATCAGGTAATCGAGCGCTCCAGAAGCGCGGAATACACTGATGGCAACCATCATCCCGACCAGATGCGGGATGATGCTGATGGCGGTGCTGAAGCCGTCTTTGGCGCCTTCTACAAAAGACTCATAGACGGGAACTTTACGTGAGAAGGCGTACAGCGGTATGAACGTGATCAGAACCGGAATCGCCCAAGCCGAGATAAGGCTGATAAAATGCAGCACGACACGTTCACCCTTTCAATGAGGAATGAGGAAGCGTTCTACTCCCGCGAATGGACTTATTCGTCCCTTGGGCAGGCGGTTTGGGCGGCTTGCGCATCAGGGTTAGCCGCCTGAACATCCGGTCAGCCACGATAGCGGCCAGAGTAGCTACCGCCGTTGCGGCGAGCGTCGTGCCGACGATCCCTGCCGGATCAGTCGAGCCATAGTTGAGCCGGATCGCGATCAGTGTCGCCGGGATCAGTGTGATGCTGGCCGTATTCAGAGCCAGCAAGGTACACATGGCAGGCGTGGCCGTGTCCTTATCCGGGTTGAGACTCTGCAACTCCTGCATCGCCTTGATGCCCATCGGGGTCGCAGCATTGCCAAGACCGAGCAGATTCGCGCTCATGTTGGAGAGAATATAGCCGATGGCCGGATGACCTTTGGGCACATCGGGGAATAGAAAGGCCACGACAGGGCCAAGCACCTTAGCGATTTTTTTCAATAGCCCGGCGTCTTCTGCAATCCGCATAATGCCCAGCCAGAACACCAGCACGCTGATTAAGCCGAAGCTTACGGTAACCCCATTTTTCGCCCCATCAAATACCGCTGCCGTAAATTCATCCATGCGGCCATTGACCGCTGCAAACAAAAAGCCAATGACGATCATCCCCAGCCAGATTCCATTAATCATGGATAAGCCCTCCCTCTCCCACTTTCAGCTTCCCCCTATTCGTGATGGACCCGGCCAAACAACGCTCGCAGCGCACTGCCAATGGCTTCGATCCAGGTATGCGCCGGATACTCCGCGGCCAGAGCCGAGTTGAATTTCTTCGCATACGGTGTCTGCTCGGGAGGTAGTGTGCCAGGTTGATAGACCGGAATCCGGCCTATCTCTTGCCCGCCCAATTGGAGGACCAACACACCGCGCAGTCCAAAATCTGTACTTCGAGCAGTTTTTGGGGTTGCTGTTGCTGTTGCAGGCTCGTTCAGTATCAGCTTAGTAACCATTCTCGCCTCTTCCCCAGAGCTGAATGGATACGCAAAATCCTGCCCAGTTACATATTCTTGCCCCTTGATCTTTTCTCCGCGTTCTACGACGGTTTTAAGCGGATAACGCTTGAAGCCAAAATCAAGCAGCGCAGCGTGATCATTCCAGTCATTCCCATCGTTCAGTGTCACTGCGACGAGCTGCTGCCCGCCTCGGGTAGCGGAGCTGACTAAGCAACGCAGCGCTTTTTTCGTATAGCCGGTCTTTACCCCATCCGCCCCTTCATACAGGCGCAGCATTTTATTTTTGTTGAGCCACTTGTAGTCCCACTTCTCATAAGGATTATCTGCAGTCTTCACTTCAGTCTTAACGATCTGCTTGAATACAGGATTATGCATCGCGTACGCGGTCAGCCTGGCCAAATCATTAGCACTGGAGTAATGCCCTTCGGCATCCAGTCCGTGTGGATTGGCAAAATGGGAGTGCTTCAGCCCCAGTTCCTCCGCCTTGGTGTTCATCAGGTACACGAAGCCTTCCTCCGAACCTCCCACATGCTCAGCAATAGCGGTCGCCGCATCGTTACCAGAGCGCAGCATCAAGCCGTAAAGCATATTTTCCAGGGTCATCTCTTCGCCATTTTTCAGGAACAATGAAGACCCTTCCTTGGCAAAAGCGTTCTTGCCGACCTTCACCTTATCGCTTAATTCCCCGTTCTCTATCGCCACGATCGCCGTCATGATCTTTGTCAGGCTGGCAATCAGCATCGGCTCGTCGCCGTGGCTGCTATACAGAATACGCCCGGACTCCACATCAATCAGTGCCGCCGCCCTGGCATGTGTAGAAATGGAGCTATGCTCCGCCCGGAGTGACGGCAAGGGCGCCAGAAGCGCCACAAGGCATACTATTAAAGCAACTGAGCATATACGGTTTATTGTCTTCATGTTTATCCTCCGGCTTCTTAGCGCTTATATAGTACAAGTGTATGCGGACAGGCGGGAAGGTATGTCCTTCAACCCGGCTTATCCTTCTTTGAAAATCCTCATTGAAGCCCTCTCATCCTGGTTGCAACTCTCCTTATTCCAAAAAAAGGGACACCGCCGATAAGGCGATCTCCCTGATTCAGCCAAGCTTGATGAGTTATCTTACAATAGATGTGATATTTAATGGGTCGATGGCGTAGTGTCGCTCTTGGTTACGGTTTTTTCAGTTGTTGTCGTAGCGACAGAGCCATTGTACTGAAACGCGGACTGGATTTTGTCGATCAGCCCAGGGGTAGCATCGATGATTTTTTCAAACAGATGAGTTTGATTATCCAGCGGAACGATATGCACCCCGCCCTTGCCTACAACGAGAAAAGCAATTGGCCGGATAGATACCCCGCCACCGCTACCGCCACCAAAAGGCAGCAGCTTGACTCCCGCTTGCGATCCGGTCACACTGCCTGATGAGCCGTCGTCTTCGACACGGTAATCACTACCACCTGCGGCAAAGCCAAATGCTACCTTACTGATAGGCAAGATCACGCTACCATCCGGTGTTTCTACTGCATCGCCTACAATCGTATTGACATCAACCATACCTTTGATATTTTCCATAGCAGTCTGCATTAGACCTTGAATGGGATGATCACTCATTTTCATGTCCTCCTTTGGCTTCTGGGAAAAGTCATCATTCTACAGCGATATCATCCCCATCATCGCCCGTTTGTATGTAAACCAGTATCGTCTCAGGAAGAATGATGCCCCTTGGCTGCACGGGATTTGCTAAGCAATGCCCTCCACTGCCGCAGACCACCCGTTTCCTTCGAGATTCGGCGCATTAGCCCTATCGCAGCATAGAGCATATAAGCGATAGACACTTTTCCTGTACAGACCAGTTCTGAAGAAAAGCTAAAGTTATCCTCAAAGACGGGTTTTACAAAAAGCCGCGGTCCTTGCTCCATTCTCATCCACTGCGACAGCCAGCCGGCTAAGCCCCATTTGAGGCCCCATAGCGCACCTGCAGCTGTAGCTGTCAATGCCGCATCCTCCAGCGAGAAATCCGTGGACCAGTCTAATTTGGTTATATGAACATGGGAGGCTGTGTCCTTGAACCATTTTTTAAAGTAACGGGTCGCTTTCAGCACCTTTTTGACCGAATCCAGCCAATTGTCCACGGTCTCCTTGTCGATATCCCCTTCTTTGTCCTGCTCACTTCTGACGGGTGCAATACCACTTTGCTCCAGCTTTACCCGGACTCCCCGCTCAATCCCCGCATAGATCACCTTGGGAAGCTCAAAATGATGCTTTAAAAGTCCAAATAAAGTGGTCACGTCAAGCTCCACTCTGTCATCCTTGCCCACCCTGCACAGCCGGAAATGAAAATGGAGGGAGGAGGACAGGATCAGTACAATCACAAGAAGCAACAAGACAATCGGAACTGCGATCCATAATGTCACGAATTAACCTCCAGGCATCCTTAATCATGGGAACTATTGGTTTAGTATGGGAAGGAAGGTTGGAAAAAATTCGGTGCAGTCCAAAAATATCATCCGTTCCACCTAATCAAAGCAAAAAGCACGGTTCATTCCAGCCCCAAAGGCTGAATAAACCGTGCGTCACAGGAAAACAAAACGTTCAAAGGAAGGTTCTATTCGTTACACGTGCTCAAGAGCAGCCTGCAGATCAGCAATCAGATCATCCGTATCTTCAATGCCCACGGACAGACGAATCAGATTGTCGTAAATTCCTATTTGCTCCCGGGTCTCTTGGGGAATCGAAGCATGGGTCATAATTGCCGGAACTTCGATCAGGCTTTCGACACCGCCCAGGCTTTCCGCCAAGGTGAACAGCTTTGTCTGCTGGACGACTGTGGCTGTTTCCTCCGCGCCTCCTTTGACCAAAAAGGTCACCATGCCGCCGAAGCCACGCATTTGTCCTTTAGCCGTCTCATGATACGGACTTGCCTTCAGTCCGGGATAGATCACCTTCTCGACCTTTGGATGACGCTCCAGAAATTCGGCAATGGCGAGGGCATTGCGGCAATGAGCCTCCATCCGTACCGATAGGGTCTTAATGCCTCTAAGCAGCAGAAAAGCATCAAATGGTGAGAGCGGGGAACCGGTAGCATTTTGCAAAAAAGCAACCCGCTGCGCTACATCATCATTCTGTTTCGCCACAACGATACCTGCGATCACATCGGAATGCCCGTTCAAATATTTGGTGGCGGAATGTACAACAAGGTCAAAGCCCAGCCTCAGCGGTTGCTGAAGATAGGGAGAGGGGAATGTATTGTCGCATACGCTGATAAGCTTATGCTTCGCAGCAATGGCAGCGATTTTTCGCAAATCAACTATTTTCAATAAAGGATTGGTCGGTGTTTCCACCCAGATTAGACGAGTATTGTTACGAACGTGCTCTTCAATGTTCTCGGGATTGGATAAATCGACATACGAGATCTCCAGCTCTAGCGCATCCTTCTTCACCTTGTCGAGCAGGCGAAATGTACCTCCATAGAGATCATCGGTCACGATAATATGTGATCCCCGCGGAAGAGTATCAATAATAGCTGACTCAGCGGCAAGTCCTGAAGCAAAGGCAAATCCGACTTCTCCTTCCTCAAGAGCAGCAACACAAGTCTCCAGCGCTGTTCTCGTTGGATTACCGCTTCTGGAATAATCGTAGCCTTTATGCTTACCGGGAGATTCCTGGGCAAAAGTGGAAGTGGCATAAATGGGTGTAATCACCGCCCCGGTCGTAGGGTCAGGCTCCTGTCCGGCGTGAATGGCTCTGGTGGAAAATCCGTAGTGGCTCATATCCTATTCATCTCCTGCTTCTTATAATAGTTTGCGGCGCAAATAATGAATGTAATCACTCTTGGTGATGACCCCGTAGAACGCTCCCTCTTTAATGACGATAACGAGCAGACCTTCTTTCAGAATAGAAATTACCTGAGCTAGATTATCTTCGATCGAAACGGCTGCAACATTGATAGACATATACTGTCCAACCTGGTCTTTGAAAGCAAGCTCATTACGGCTTTCTGTAGCCGCCAAGATATCCCATTCATCAATAATGCCCACGACTGTCCCATCTTCAAGCACTGGAATCTGCGAGATCTCATACAGACTCATTTTGGCGTGGGCATTCAAAAGCGTATCCTCTGGCTTAACCGTAATTACACTACGCTCCGAGTACTTGCGGGTAACCAGATCTGAAATCCCTCCACTTTGCTTCTTGCGGATCAGTCCCCGGTCCATCATCCAGAAGTCATTAAACATCTTGGTGAGGTACTTATTTCCGCTGTCGCAGACAAATGTAACAATGTTTTTGGGCTCATTCTGTTCCCGTGCATATTTCACAGCAGCACTGATTAGTGTCCCGGTGGAGGAGCCGCCCAAAACCCCTTCCTGACGCAACAGAGTACGAGCAGCTGCAAAGCTTTCTTCATCGGTGACATGATACGCCTTGCTGATCAGTGTTTGATCGAACTGAGGAGGGATAAAATCCTCCCCGATCCCTTCTACCAGCCAGCTTCCAGGCTGAGACAGAGGATTGCCCTCCACAACATCGACGAGGATGGACCCTTCCGGATCAGCGAGCACAATTTCCAAATCCGGCTTTACCCTGCGAAAATAATCAGTCAGTCCTTTCAGCGTACCTGCCGAGCCGACACCTACAACGATGGCATCCACATCATGCCCGGTCTGTTCCCAAATTTCTGGCCCGGTTGTTTGCTCATGGGCGAGCGGGTTGGCGGGGTTATTAAACTGGTTAACAAAATAGCTGCCTGGTGTCTCCTCCGCAATTCGCTTGGCATAATCCTGATAGTAATCAGGATGGCCTTTCTCCACATCGGAGCGGGTAAGAATGATGTCCACCCCGAGTGCCCGGAGATGGTTCACCTTCTCAGTGCTCATCTTGTCAGGGATTACAAGAATCAGCTTGTATCCCTTCGTTATAGCGGCCAGTGCCAACCCCAGCCCCGTATTTCCCGCTGTAGCTTCGACCAGAGTGTCTCCGGGCTTGATCAGCCCCTTCCGCTCTGCATCCTCAATCATGGACAGACCAATCCGGTCCTTAATGGACCCGCCAGGATTCTGATTTTCCAGCTTGAGGAACAGTCTAGACTGCCCCACATCAAAACAATGGACTTCAATTAACGGGGTATTGCCGATCAGATCAATCGCTGTGGGAATGTTTTTCATCCAAATCAACCCTCAACCCTCTATCTATTAATATTCATATAGAAATAGTATGCTTAAAAATTATAATGGTGCCCGCTCATTTATGTCAATTTGTCTCATTAAAGGGACAAAGCGTAAATTCTATAGTCAATAACTGAATTCATGAAAAAACCGTTGCCCCAAATGGGACAACGGTCTAGGTTGTAACACTATCTATAGACAATACAAGTTGCAGCTATCCGATTTCCTCGAAGGTCATTTGGCTGTCCAGCTTACTGAACAACAGTTGTGTCTCCTCTTCCAGGCTTTCCGGACTCTCGAAGCTGGATGGTTCCGGCAATTCCTTCAGGCTTGCCAGCCCAAAGCTGTCCAAGAAGGACTTTGTCGTTCCATACAGAATGGGCCGGCCCACGGCCTCAGCCCGTCCGACCTCATGAATCAGATCCTTATTATTCAGTGTATGAATAGCCCGTTCCGACTTCACGCCGCGGATCTCTTCAATCTCCACACGTGTGATCGGCTGACGGTAGGCGACAATCGCCAACGTCTCCAGCGCTGCCTGGGACAAGGATGCGCGGGACGGTGAGTAAGCCAGTCGCTCGAAGTATGGCGCATGGGCAGGCAGTGTGGCCAGCCGGTAATTCCCGGCGATCTGCACGACCTGAAGGCCGCGTTCCTGCGTGCTATAATCGTCCTTCAGTTCATCTAGCGCTCGTACGGTGAGATCCGGACGCTGCTCTGTAATCTCGGCAATTTGTCGCACAGACAAACCTTCATCCCCGGACAGAAAGAGCAGGCCCTCAATAACTGATTTCAGTTCCTTGTAGTTCATCTAATTGTTCTCCTCCTCTCCACTCCATCACGATGTCTTCGAACAATTTCTCTTGATAGCAATAGATCGCCTTCATCTTCATTAACTCCAGAATCGCTAGAAAAGTCACCACGATCTCATGTCTTGCCATCTCGTCATCCAGCAGAGCCGAAAAGCGCAGCTTGTGGCCCCGGCCACCCCGCCGCAGCGCATCGGACACATCCCGTATCCGGTCCTTCACTGATATCTCGTCCCTTGTGATTCGCTGATAGGAAGATCTTCTAGCAGCTTTACTGAGTGCTTTGCGGAACGCCGCAATCAGGTCGGCGGTATGTAATCCCTTAAGCGGATGATCTTGCTGGGTCGGAACGAAAGGCCCCAGATCTTCCGGCTCCTTCGTGAAGATCAAGCTCCGCTCGCTTTCCATATCCATCAATTGGACCGCAATACTCTTGAACTTGCGGTATTCCACCAGCCGCTGTACGAGTTCGGCCCGTGGATCAAGATCATCATCCTCGTAATATTCAAAGTCATCGATTTCGATGACCGGAGGCTTCGGCAGCAGCAGCTTGCTTTTAATAGATAACAAGGTGGCTGCCATAACGAGAAATTCGCTGGTAATGTCCAGTTCAAGCTCCTGCATGGTCTGCAGGTATTCCATGTACTGTTCGGTGATCTCGCTGACCGGAATGTCCTGGATGTCGATTTCCGCCTTATCAATCAAATGCAAGAGCAGATCCAGCGGACCCTCAAACGATTCCAGCTTGTACAATACAGTCACGCGGCTTCCTCCCGCCAAAAAAAAGTAAAGTGCAGCGCCGCAAGGACGCTACACAAGTAGAAAGATTCATATCATTCATGCTTTCTTCTTATACATATAAATAAGCACGATTTTAGTAGATTCGTCAATAGGTGTTATTTGAGTAGTTTGTTCAGATTCGCCATTTCAATGGCTGCCGTCGCAGCATCCCAGCCCTTGTTGCCTGCTTTGGTTCCGGAGCGCTCAATGGCCTGCTCGATATTTTCGGTCGTTACTACGCCGAAGATGGTCGGTACGCCTGTCTTGAGGTTGATCGCCGCCACACCCTTAGCCACTTCATTGCACACATAATCGTAGTGTGTTGTAGAGCCGCGAATTACTGTACCTAGCGTAATCACAGCATCATATTTGCCGCTTTCGGCCATTTTTTGCGCAATCAGTGGAATTTCGAACACCCCGGGAACCCAGGCTACATCCACTTCGTCATCACCCACGCCATGACGCTTGAAGGCATCTAGTGCGCCGGACAGCAGTTTACTGGTAATGAATTCATTAAAACGTCCTACAACAACTCCATATCTTAACCCTTCGGATACTAAATGTCCCTCAAAATAATTCGGCATATTATTCATCAACCCTTCATTAGTAAGTTATTGGAAATTATATTTAACGAGTTTTGGTAATTAGAACAAACTTCCGCTGACATCATAAGGTTCGCTTCATTCTTTCAATCATTCCTGTTGCTTTATTTGATTCATCTATCAACGGTTTAAGCTTTAGTGGTCTCGTTCTGTTCAATGTCGTCAAAAGACAGCAGATGTCCAAGTTTAGCCTGCTTCGTGTGCAGGTAGTTTGTGTTATCCTCATTCTCCGGCATCTGAATCGGTACACGCTCCACAATCTCCAAGCCATACCCCTCCAGCCCCTTAATCTTGCGTGGGTTGTTGGTAAGCAGCTTGATTCGTTGTAAACCGAGATCCTTCAGGATCTGGGCACCGATGCCGTAATCCCGAAGGTCTGCCGGAAAGCCGAGCTTCAGGTTGGCGTCAACGGTGTCGAGTCCTTCTTCCTGCAGCTTGTAGGCTTTCAGCTTATTGATCAGCCCAATACCCCTGCCTTCCTGACGCATGTAGAGCAAGACACCTCTGCCGGCAGCATCAATCTGACGCAACGCAGCTTCGAATTGCGGGCCGCAATCGCAGCGGTGGGAATGGAAGACATCCCCGGTCAAACATTCGGAATGGACACGTACCAACACCGGCTCGTCGCCGGAGATATCGCCTTTAACCAGTGCAATATGCTCCTTGTCATCCACTACATTGGAGTAAGCAATCGTCTGGAACTCACCGAAATCGGTTGGCATGCGCACCGCCACCTCACGGGTAACCAGCTTCTCCTTCTCATTCCGGTAGTGAATAAGATCCTTGATGCTAATCAGTCTCAGATCATGCTTGCGGGCAATCTCAATGAGATCCGGCAGACGAGCCATAGTGCCGTCTTCCTTAATGATCTCGCAGATCACACCAGCCGGATATGCACCGCTCATCTGGGCCAGATCAACAGCAGCCTCAGTGTGTCCCGAGCGGCGCAACACACCACCTTTTTTGGCAATAAGTGGGAACATATGACCCGGTCTGCGGAAATCGGACGGCTTCGCATCGGGGTCCATGATCGCTTTGACCGTCATGGAGCGCTCCGCTGCGGAAATGCCAGTAGTCGTATCTTTATGGTCGATTGAGACCGTAAAGGCCGTACCGTGGAAATCCGTATTTTGGCTGACCATCGGCTTGAGATCCAGCTCTTCTGCCCGCTCCGCCGTAATCGGCAGGCACACCAGTCCGCGTCCTTCGGTAATCATGAAATTGATCACTTCGGGGGTCGCGCGTTCCGCTAGGGCGATAAAGTCTCCTTCATTCTCACGGTCCTCGTCATCCACAACAATGACCACTTTACCGCGCATCAAATCATAAATCGCTGATTCTATGGAATCCAGGACTACTTCCTGTTTCGATTGTTCGCTCATGATTCTATCCTCCTCATCGTTTCGCAATCACTTCATCTTGTATTAAATAAATCCGTTAGCTGCCAGGAAATCGTGACTTATGCCGGAGCTGATATCCTCTGCTTCCTCTTCTCGTCCCGCAGATCCGTAACGCAACAGATGGTCCACATACTTGCCGAGCACATCACATTCGATGTTCACGCTATCTCCCGCCCGTTTATGCCCAAGCACCGTCTCGCCCAAGGTGTGCGGGATAACCGACACAGTGAATGATGATGTTCCTGCCGTGACTACTGTCAGACTGATGCCATCAATCGTGATAGAGCCCTTTGGAATGATGTATTTGTACAGCGACTTGCGGTCTGCTGCAATCTCGAACACCACTGCGTTCTGGTCCCGCTTGATGCTTTTGAAGGTGCCGGTGCCATCTACGTGACCCTGCACGATATGACCGCCAAACCGCCCCCCGGCTGCCATCGCCCGTTCCAGATTGACCTTGCTGCCGATTCGCAGCTCCTTCAAATTGCTGTTCCGGAAAGTCTGCGGCATCACATCAGCCGTAAAATAATTGTCGCCCAGCGAGGTTGCTGTAAGGCAAACCCCGTTAACCGCGATACTATCGCCAATCTTCAGATCATCCATAATCACGGAGGCGCCAATATTCAGCACCATCATTTCACCGCCAGTGGAGAGGCTGCGCAGAACGCCCACTTCCTCGATTAAACCTGTGAACATCACTATCCCTCCTCAGGCGTTAGCGTACCGGAGTACCGCTGATACAGACATTATCCCCGAGCACTTCTACTTCCAATCCTTCTAGCGTAATGGCTTCGGCCATCTTCTCCACACCTGGGAACACGAAGGTTCCTTTGGCTTCTGCACCACCGCCCACAATCTTAGGAGCAAAGAACAGCATTACCCGATCTACCAAACCACTCTC
Organism: Paenibacillus sp. NPDC057934; assembly: GCF_042887565.1. NCBI lineage: Bacteria > Bacillati > Bacillota > Bacilli > Caryophanales > Paenibacillaceae > Paenibacillus > Paenibacillus sp. NPDC057934. The sequence goes on along the minus strand of NZ_JBHVPB010000002.1, from coordinate 3,540 downwards.
CAGCATCGCACCGTTCAGTGTGCCTCCGCCCTCCAGCAGAATGGAACCAATCTCCATCTCGCCAAGAGCTACCATAGCCGCCGATAGATCCACACGTGGGCCTGTGCCGCAGACCACAATCTGCACGCCAGCTGCCTGCAGCACAGCCTTCTTCGCGGCATCCGCCGAGCCTGTAGTCACGATAATCGTTGGAGCCAACCCGTCGCTAACGACTGCAGCGTCCAGCGGAATTCGCAAAGCCGAGTCAATAATGATCCGCACCGGATTGAAGCCAGGAACCGCCATCCGCGTCGTGAGTGACGGGTTATCAGCGATCACGGTATTGACCCCGACCATAATGCCCTGGTGGCGATGGCGCAAGGTATGTACAATTTCCCGTGCGGCCTCACCAGAGATCCATTTGCTGTCGCCTGTTTTCGTAGCAAGGTTACCGTCCAGCGTACTGGCACTTTTCAAAGTGACAAAGGGTTGTTTGGTCAAAATATACTTGATAAACTTCTCATTCAACCGAAGCGCTCGCTCGCGCAGCAATCCCACTTCTACTTCAATGCCCTGATCACGCAGCATTTGAACACCCCGTCCTGCTACCTGCGGGTTAGGGTCTTCACAAGCCACCACCACCCGTGCCACGCCTTCGTCGATTAGACGCTGGCTGCAAGGTGGCGTAATGCCATAGTGACTGCAAGGCTCCAGCGTAACATAAGCAGTGCTTCCCGCGGCTTTCCCGGCCGCCATATTCAGTGCATGCACCTCAGCGTGGCCTGTCCCGCGTTGCAGATGCGTACCCAGCCCAATCATGGCCCCGTCCTTCACCACAACACAGCCTACAACAGGATTGATTCCAGTCTGTCCTTGAGCGCGTTCTGCCATGTCCAGGGCAAGCGACATGTAAAACTCGTCATTCATGATATTCATTTCATCTGTCCTCCGATCTGTAAGTCGTACTTCTTGTATGCAGCATCCGCTGCCTCATAACTAAAAAACCCATCTCAGACTCCAGGAGGAGACTAGATGGGTTGTTGAGAGTTAGTTTACTGAGAGTTTCAATAAAACTGTGCGCAAATAGCCGTTATAAAAACAACGGAATTGTGAAATAACGCACATGATATTAAAGTACACTTCAGTACGCCTGCCCATTAACGGACAAACGCCAATCTCTCCTTCTTCCATCCAGACTATACTGTCGGTCCCGGAATTGCACCGGGTCCACCGTCCGCGCTGTAGCACGGTCCGGGTAGCGGACTAAGCACTGCAAGATTAACTTGCAGCAACATCACCGCCGGTAGGGAATTTCACCCTGCCCTGAAGGATTGATACCTTATTCATTTTGAAGTATCAAGCTGTTGCTTACAACAAAATTAACACTTACCCCTGCAAAAAGCAAGTATAAATTGTACATTAGCTTATTTTTCGTAACTTTACAACTTTTTATTATCAAGACGCCTTACAGTAACAAAAAACAAGCGCCGAGGAGTTACTCTCGACGCTTGTCCTATGTAAGTGAACTTACACACCGCGTTCCTGCTGCTTCAGCAAATCGCGAATTTCCGTGAGCAGCTCCACCTCCGGAGCCGGTTCCGGGGTCTCGGCAACCTCCGCCTTAACCGCTTCCTTCTTCTTGAACTTGCTGGCCAGCTTAATAGCCATAAAGATCGAGAATGCAATAATGAAGAAATCCACCACGGTCTGCAGGAACACTCCGTATTTCAAAACAGCATTCCCATAGGTAAAGGTCAGGTCACTTAGATTGATGCCACCAATTATCAATCCGATAATAGGCATAATGATGTCTTCCACCAAGGAGGAGACAATCTTCCCGAATGCTGCACCGATAATGACAGCGACCGCAAGATCGAGCACATTTCCTTTCAGGGCAAAGCTTTTAAATTCTTTCCACATTTCTAAACCCTCCCCAAAGCTTGGAATTTTAAAATATTATAGCATCACCTTTGCCGACACACCAAAGAATTTTCAGAAACTGTCCGCTTACTGCTGTAACTCTTGTAACAGAACTAGCTCCTATATCTGACCGAAAATGAGAATATTTGCACATTCCTCTTCCACCACCTCCCATACATCGGCTATGATGAAACTATAATAGACTTTTCTTTCTAGAAAAAAACTTCGTCTCAAGGAGCTGCCTATGAGTTATTCCTCTTTCTTTGGACGCAGCCGCGATGCCGACTTCTCCATGTTTTCTGCCTCACATTGGATGGCTCTGGCGTCGGTGCTCGTTATTTGCCTGCTGCTGTACGGAGGCAGATTTGCTCTTCGCACCCGGAGTCGGCTGCGCCTGTCCGTTCGTCTGCTGCTGGCCATTATTCTACTCTCCTCGGAGGCTGGACTTCAGTGGTGGTACATTTCACAGGGAATCTGGAGAACGGACGCCTCGCTGCCCCTGGAGCTATGTGGGCTTACTGTGCTGTTGTCAGCTATCATGCTGCTTACCCGTAGCCGGATACTATACGCCTTTCTTTATTTTGCCGGGATCGGCGGCGCGTCGATTGCTCTGCTGACACCGAACCTGGTATATCCTTTCCCACACTTTCGTTTCCTATTATTCTTCATCTCACATGGGGCTATCATTCTGTCTTCCTTGTATATGACGTGGGTTGAGGGGTTCAAGCCAAGCTGGAAATCCCTTTCTTTCACGATGCTCTGCCTGAATCTGACCGCCGCTTGCGTTTGGGTCGCTAATTCTATGCTGGGGTCCAACTACATGTTCCTTATGCGAAAGCCAAGCACGTATTCTGTTCTGGATTACTTTGGCCCGTATCCCTATTATCTGCTGGTTGAAGAGCTCTTCGCGTTCGTTGTGTTTCTGTGTATGTACTTAGCGTTCTTTTGGCTACCGGAGCGGGTAAAGGGACGCAACCGACGTATGAATCGGCTTCCCTATTGAATGCGTGCCAGGAAAAGTCAGGAAGTCATTCCGTCGAACATATGTCGTAGGGTGATTAGTGGATGGCTCCAGATCATACGCGGACCAGCGTAGCGCATGACAGTCTTGATCTCGCTGCGCTGATCTGCTTTATAGCAATGCACTGGGCAGCGCCCGCAGGTGGTCTTATTTTCACCGAAACGGCAGTGTTCAAGCCGCTTCCAGGCATAGGTTAGAAGCTCTCCGCATTCCCTGCATATCGCCTGCCCCTCTACCTCTGCCTTGGACCGTCCGGCTCCCAAATGTTCATGTCCTTTGCAGTATTTAACAATCATGATCCTTACTGTGGTTTTTTCCCTGCTAATTCTGGGCCCAACATTAAGCGTCCGGACTTGTCTTTGATTTGTCGTCGGTTCTGTAGACATGCCACACATTCCCCCCGCCACTTTTCCATAAGCTTACAATGAGAAGCCACACGGTTCAATAATATTTCTAGGAAACAGGTACATTTGTGATCGAGTAGGAGGGGGCGGCGGGCCCCCGTCCTCTCACACCACCGTACATGCGCCGCGAGTTTGCCATCGCCAATCCTGCCCACTCCGGCACCCCGAGTGCCCGAAGTTCACGGATTCGTGTTCGCACTCGTTTCCATTGCTTCC